>CALMYW010000392.1 GCA_937873665.1 uncultured Sphingorhabdus sp. | reverse complement strand
ATCCACTCCGGCCGGCTTCAGGATCGGATCAATGCACTCTGATTCCGGAAGAGCCGGCAAACCGTCAACATGTGCAACTCAGGAAAGACAATAACGGTGGCTCCCAACCTCAATAACCGGTGGCTCTCAAACCTCCGAATACTCACAGCGACGACCAGGGCCACGGACCTGGTGATGACGCCGCTGCGGATGGCGCTGTGGAAGCGCGACCGTGAGGGGCACCCGGTCGAGCCGAAATCGCTGATCAGCCACTCGGATGCGGGCAGCCAATATTCCTGTGGCGTTCACTGAACGCCTCGCCCTTGAGGGGAAGAACCGTCGATCGGCAGCGTCGGCGACGCCTACGACAACGCCCTCATGGAGACGATCAACGGGCTGTACAAGGCCGAGTGCTTGCGTTCGTCGATCTTCCACGACGGGCCGTACAAGACGCTCGCCGACGGCGAGTACGTTACCGCCGCGTGGGTCGAGTGGTACGACAACCACCCGCTCCACTCGAGCCTGGGCTACGTCCCACCCGTCGAGTTCGAGCAGAGTTACTACGCCGCTCTCAACCGAGAGCTTCAACCCACATAGGAGCGGCCGGAAACCTGCGTCGGTTCACTATAGGATTCCGCAACCTCGATCACCACATACTGCGATCACTCATCCACTCCGGCGGACTCCAGGCTCGAAATCACGCACTCTAAAATCGGAAGAGCCCCTTATCGGTCTCCGGGCCGCACCGGCGCACGGGTTCTCGGCCTTCGTCAAGCTGAGAACGCCGGACTAGGACGACGATGCCATCCGCCGATGCTCACCGGCGAGATGTCTCCTTGCCCAGCCCCGGCCCACTTGCTCACAGCAGCTATCTCGATGCGAACTTGCGAAGATCTGGCGCCAATAAACACACGCTAATAGCAACGAAAAAGAAGGCCAACCACAGCGGCCCGATTGCGGGGTTCAGTAGGTATAAACCGCCAAGGGCTGAAATACCGACCCCATACCTTACAACTAACGCTCCCCATCTATAGCGACCGTGCCGCCAGACGACATACAATGGAAAAAGCGAAGTAACCACGGTACCGATAAGGAACCCGATTGCGGCACCAACTAAACCATGATAAAAAATAAGAATAAGACTGGCGATAATGCCAACCGATGAACCTAGAACGGACATCCTCGCCGACGCTCTCATTCCCCAACTAGGGCCAGCCGTCAGAGATGACACTACAACGGCAGTAAGCCCTTTCAACAATGCGGCCAGAAGAGTAATTGGAACAACGCTTGCCGCCTGATCGTATTCATCACCCCAGACGAACAAGATGAACTCACGGGAGTATACAAAGAGCGAACCGATTAGCAGATAACAGACACCAGCGACGATACGAACATACTTATCAGTAAGTGCTCGATAAGAAGCTGTATCCCCTAGTGCCCAAAGCCGAGACAGCCTAGGATAAAAAACCGTCGCGAATGACGATGTAACCATAAGAAGCGGCA
This sequence comes from uncultured Sphingorhabdus sp., assembly GCA_937873665.1. The sequence continues at coordinate 13,392 of CALMYW010000392.1, read as the reverse complement.
TAGAAACGGCGATAGCAGCATTAAACTGTCCCGAGGCAGGCGCGCCTACCCATGCCCGAACCAAAACAACCGTGAAGTGCAAAAAACCAGCACTTGCTAGTATCCCGGCAACTCCGAAAAAAATAAAGCTGTCTACCTCGCGTGCGACGGAAACGCGGGGCCTGAGCCAATTTACGTTAGACACCAAATACGGGACATACGCCAGTTGCGCGATCGCCGCTGGGAGAAGCAGGAACATTCCGTCAACGCCGAACTGTATAGCAGCTAGGGTCCCGAGTACCGAGACCATCGCTGTTGAGATATCGATCAGCGAAGCTAATCTGATCTTGCCCTGGCCATATAGTGCACCTCTTCCCAGCGCCCACACCGAGAGACCCATGAGAGACACAGCAACGGCGGCCGCTTCAAGAGCAGCAACGCCATAGACCACTTGGCTGACAACTAAGGCCATGACCATAAGAACTGGAACAACCTGAGCCGTTCGCTTGACAGCATGAGCCGAAGATCCGGAGTATTCTCCATCTACCACGGCGCGTTCGGAAGCGCCGAACTTCGAGGCTGCGGTTCCAGCCGGACTCGGGCCGAGAATCGCCAATAGTTGCGCGAGAGAAAACCCCGACATGACATTCCCGAGAGCGAGTACCCCTCCGAAACGGCCAACCACCCAATTAATTACAAAACGAGCACCGCCCTGGGAAAGAGTAGCCAAGAACGAGTACACAACATCTCGTCCGAACACCGGTTTTTGCACCTAACGCACGCCCCCTTAGGCTTACTGGACTTGATGCAGCATGGACGAAAGCACCTGTGTTGATTGTCGGCCATTGTGAAACTCTGCGACGTACCTCGGACCACTCGCGGCCACCGAAGTATATTCGCCCCTGTGTGCCACGATGTGACGAATTACAAGCTCCAACTCTGAGGGCGAGCTATCAACGATAGGAAGATCGGTGGATATAAGTGCGCGCACATCGGTGGCTACATTCCCGACTACGAGCCGACCTGCCGACATTGCCTCGACTGCTGCAACCCCGTAAGAACCGGTCTGAATCTGGTCGACTACCACATCGGCTTGCTTTACCATTGCCGGCATGTCCTCATGGGGTACGGATTCAGCCCTCAGATAGCGAATAAGGCCTTCCTCCGCCAATTTCGTTAAAACTGGATCTATGTGTCGAGTGCCTTTAATTGGCGGGTTGGTCCTGCTCGGCACATGTAACACACTAACCAGTTCGGACAAGAACGGCGCGGGAGCGCCCTCCCACTTTTCTGGCTGCACAACCACCGGTAACCACTGGGAGCCGGGATTGTCAATCAACAGATCCGGCGTAGAGACTAGAAGAGGAACACCCAGCTGGCCCGGTAAGCCTCGGTTACGACGGCTCTCTGATTCGCATCGCGCAACATAGGCGCGCGGGGACTCCCGAAAGTACGAACATTCGACACGGGCCATGTGTCGACTGGGGCTACGGGTGTCCGTCCCGTGAGATATCAGTAAGACATTAGTACCCAATGACTGCAGTCGCCTCACTTGTCTACGCAGGGAGGACATCTTCCCTACCCCAGCGAGGGGAACAAACCCATCGATCGCAATGAAATCGAACTCCACCGCGATCGATTTGACTTTCCTCATTGAGGGTTGACCGAGTTTGCGTAGCTGCCCAATATCCCTATCGGTCTGGTACCCGAAACCTGGAATCTCCTTAGAGTAACTGAACGAGATGGCATTGCCCGAGCCGAAATGTTTATAAGCAGTCGCCCATGCAGTCGCTTGCCCAGCATAGTTTGCTGGACCTATCGCAATAGATGGGATCGGATCAATTCGACTTCTCATTATGCTCCCATCCAGATCGGTCCTTCTTGCCCGTCCTCAACTGAAAGTGCGTAGAATCTCTTCCCGTCGTGAAAGAAGCCGCTAAAGCGGCAATCAATACCCACCATATCGGCTCCTCCATGGACGAACTGGTCACCAGTCCTGCAATCACAATCACGCAGCTATAGGCCAAACCGACGCCCAGCACGTTGCTTCGTTCAATTAGGTCCGCAGTAGCCCCAGAGCGGAAATAGGCTACGGCGACCACCATTATGCTATAAACCATGAGCAGCACCGCGGGCAACCCGAATTCGGCAACATATTCGATGAACACGTTATGGGCATTGGTGACCGCAATGCCGTCCTGCTGAAGCCTAGACTCAAATTGCCCAGCGCCTACGCCCGATCCGAAGCTAGACGTTAAATACTCGAACCCCTTTTGAACCAGCAATAGTCTGAGAAGGTCCGATTCTTGCTGGCCAGAATAAACGTACTCGACATAAAGGGTTTCTGAGCTGTTCCATACCCAGGTTGCCAAAGCCGAAACAGTAACCGCAACGATTATGAATGCGTAACCTAAGGTGACCGGCTCTCGAAATATCCGAGCCATCACCACCACGACCACAACCATCAACATAAGGGCTAAACCGGCACGGCTCCCGGTTTCCGCTACAAAGTAGACAGTCACCAAGAGGCCCGAAGTGGCCAGCACCCTTATTAAGAGATTTCCAGGAAATGCCAATTTAGAAATCAAGGGCACGGCACAACCCGCTAAGTAGACAGCGAAGTTGTTGGGATTATCGAACGGTCCCGCCAAAAATTCTCCGAATAGCCAAGGCCTACCCACCCTTTCGGACAACGAAAGCCCCGAAACTAACTGCAATCCCCCTAAGGCCCACAAAAACCCGAGCGCGATTAGGAGGCCCTGGGATAATTTCTCCATCCCCCGGGAGGTTTGCTGAACCGCGAGGAGGACCGACAACGCAGACAAGATAGCCAAAGTAACTGAAATAGTCACCACTAAAGAATTCAAGGCGTCTGCAGCCCAAAACTGGCTTAGTAACCCCCAGAATAGCGTTACCGAAGCAAGCGTTACTAGCCACCTAACTAGAGAGTTGCTTTGATGCGAGCTTTTTAGCCAGGATGTAATCAGAACCGGCAGTACAGCTATTGCGACTATCCTGAATACGTACACCGGACCAGGTTGTGGAAAGCTCAGAGATAGCCAGCTACCGCATACCGCAAGGGTGGGGAAGGCCCTAAGAAAGACCGATCTCCATCCTGACACTAGTCTGTACGCTCGGTTTGCTCGTTCAATTCCACAGCCCGGCCAGTCCTTGCCGATTCGATGCAAGCTTCCGCAACTTGAACAGTGGCCAACCCCTGTCTCATTGTCACTATCTCAGCCCTGCGACCCAGAATAGTGTCTCTGAAACTTTCGTGTTCCACCAGCAATGGCTCGGTCTTGGGAAATGCAAAGCGTATGACGTCCCCTTCCGAGACGCCGCGGAAGCGAGCGATTTCGGCCCAAGTAGTTGCGACACTCCCATTCCCAAAGAAAGTAAGATCAGCGGTTAACGTGTCGGCAACGAAAGTTCCCTTTTCGCCGGTGATTACCGTTGTCCTCTCCTTCAGCGGAGAAAGCCAGTTCACTAGGTGGTTGGCGACAGTGCCGTGCGACAAATATCCTGTAACTGCTACGAGGTCTTCGTGGTCCCGGCCAGACTTGTGGGCCGTCTGAGCAGCTACCGACACGTAATTCTGTTGCGTGACCCAGGCTGTCAGGTCTATGTCGTGCGTACCTAGATCCTTTACAACCCCGACATCCGCGATTCGTCCTGGAAAAGGGCCTTGGCGGCGGGTGGCTACTTGATAGATTTCACCGAGATCACCGTTCTCAATGCGGGCGCGCGCCTGCTGCAGTGCAGGGTTATAGCGCTCGATGTGGCCAACTCCCCCAATTAGACCACGGGACTCGAATTCGTCGGCAATTCTTTTTGCCGAGGGCGGGTCCTGAGAAAGCGGCTTTTCTATTAACGCATGGATGCCCGCTTCCGCCAGCCGCATTGCCACTTCCTCGTGGAAACGCGTGGGTACCGCAACCATACAATAATCGATGCCCACCTCGATCAATTCGTCAATCGAGGACTTCAGCGGCCTTCCGTTTGCTACGCCGAATTGGTCCCCTCCTGGGTCCGCAACAGCAACGAGATCGACACCCTCCAAAGAGCCGAGAACCCGCGCATGATGCCTGCCCATCATCCCAAGACCGATGAGCCCGGCCCGAAGATTCGCCATTTCAGCTACCTGCCTTCAAGAGAGAGTTCACTGCAACCACTATCCGCTCGAGATCAGCCTGCCCTACTGAAGGGTGGACTGGGAGCGAAAGGCATTCACGCGCTGCCTTCTCGGTTTCTGGCAGATCAGCGTCAGATTGGAATGGCGCGAGCCTATGATTGGGGACCGGGTAAAACATTCCGGAACCGATGTCGTATTCGTCTTTCAGTGCTGCCGCTACCCCGTCTCGATCCTCGGGAATCCTTACCGTGTATTGGTGGTAGACATGGCGAGCGCCCTCACGCACTGAGGGAACCAGCACTCCATCGAGATTCGCGTCAAGATACCCAGCGTTTGATCGCCGTTTCTCGGTCCACGCGTGCACCTTAGTCAATTGGACTCGACCGATTGCTGCGTGGATGTCTGTCATGCGGTTGTTAAGTCCAACCACCTCGTTGTGGTACTGCTTCTCCATACCCTGATTACGGTACAAGCGAACGACCCGCCCGGTTTCAGCGTCAGCGACTGTCACCATCCCTCCCTCACCCGAGGTCATGTTCTTAGTGGGGTATAGGGAGAACATTGCGAACTTTCCGAATGCACCTACTGGCGTTCCCCCGAGAGACGCGCCGTGTGCTTGCGCAGCATCCTCGAATACCATTAGACCGAATTCCGTGGCGACCTCTTGGATCGCAGGCATATTGGCAGGATGTCCATACAGATGGACTGGCATAACACCCTTAGTACGTTCGGTGACAGCTGACCGAACCGATTCGGCAGACAGACAAAAATCAACGGGATCGATGTCGGCGAACACCGGAGTGGCGCCAGTCAATGCAACGGCGTTAGCTGTTGCGGCGAAAGTGAACGATGGGACGATGACCTCATCCCCCCGTCCAATCCCGCTAGCAAGGATCCCGACATGGAGGCCCGACGTACCCGAGTTGACAGCAACACATTCACGGCCAAGCGCAAATCGCTCGGAGAACTCGTTTTCGAATGCCTTCACCTCCGGCCCTTGAGCGATCATACCGCTGCGAAGGACGCGGTCTACGGCCTCGCGTTCCTCTATGCCAATGAGAGGCTTTGCTGGGGGAATGAAGTCCATTAGTTTTTCTCCTCGATTAGCCTGTCTCCGGACTCGCGGAAACGTTCTCCTGTCTGTGGGCACGTCCACTTCCCCGTGCCTGAATCTTCCAGCGGAACGCCTGCTCTGCCGACCCACCTGATGTGTTTCGCAGGAACTCCTGCTACAAGGGCAAAATCTGGGACGTCCTTCGTCACCACCGATCCGGCCGCGACCATTGCCCAGCGCCCGATAGTCACAGGCGCGACACACACCGCGCGGGCCCCGATGGATGCGCCCGTCCGACACGTCACTCCGACCGCTTCCCAATCGTCTCCCCGCTTCACGGAACCGTCCGGCGAGATCGACCTGGGGTAGTGATCATTAGTAAATACCACGGCAGGGCCCACAAATACCCCATCCTCTAGCTTGGCGGGCTCGTAGACGAGGGCGTAGTTCTGCAGCTTGCAATTGTCGCCCATCATAACGCCCGTGCCTACATAGGCACCTCGTCCGATAATGCAATTTTGCCCGATTTGTGCACCCTCGCGCACTTGGGCAAGGTGCCACACGGATGAGCCATTGCCGATTGTCGCCGACTTCGCGACATCCGCGGAATCCACCACTCGTACTGCCATCAGTTCTTGTCCCCTTCGGTCGCGCATCCCACCACGAGAACCGTGGCCGAGCCGAAACGATCCGCGTCGAGAACCCCTCGCCCGTCCACGACGACGCCCACCCCAGGCAGATCGTCAGCTGAGAGTTGACGGTACGAGACGTGATCGGCCTGGAGGACTGCGACGTCAACGGGATCTCCAAGGGCGTATGGCTCCCAATCGAACCCGCGTAGTTCGTCGTCGGAGTACATAGGATCGTGGACGCTCACATCGGCGCCGGCCTCCCGAAGGGCGTCGACGGTAGCAAACACTCCGGAGAACGCGGTCTCCTTAACTCCGCCGCGGTAAGCCGCGCCAAGAACGACGGCCTTCTTACCCTTTAGCGATCCGCCGACTGCCCCGACTGCCAATCCCACAGTATAACCCGGCATCGCCGCATTTGCCTCGCGCGCGGCGCGCACCACGGTGGCATCCGGGTCGTTCCACAGGTAGAGCCGCGGGTACACGGGTATGCAGTGCCCTCCCACGGCGATACCGGGCCGGTGGATGTGGCTGTACGGCTGCGAGTTGCTCGCCTCGATGACCCTGTAGACATCTATACCGTTCTTGGCAGCAAAGACGCCGAACTGGTTGGCCAACCCGATGTTGACGTCCCGATAGGTTGTCTCAGCGAGCTTCGCCATCTCGGCTGCTTCGGCCGAACCCAGATCCCACACGCCATTGCCTTGCTCAAGGTCCGGCCGCTCGTCAAATTGGAGCACCTGTTCGTAAAACGCGGTGGCTCGACGAGCACCCTCTGCACTCAGCCCACCTAGGAGCTTCGGATACTTGCGTAGGTCTTCGAAGACTCGACCAGTCAGTACTCGCTCGGGCGAGAAAACTAGGTGATAGTCAACGCCCTCCCGCAACCCTGATTCGATTTCGAGCTTCGGCTTCCATCTAGTCCTCGTGGTACCCACCGGGAGGGTTGTCTCGTATATCACCAGTGTCGAGTTCGCTTTACGAAGTCCACGCGCTATGTCGCTTGTCGCAGAGTCCATCCACCCAAAATCGGGCCGAGCTTCCTCATCGACGAAGAGCGGAACTACAACCACGACAACATCGCTCCGTGAGACTGCATCGGAGGTGTCTGTTTGAGCGATGAGCGCTCCCGCAGCTACCACCTCTGAAAGATACTCGGCCAGGTGGGCTTCACCCGGGAACGGTTCTACTCCACCGTTGACCAGGTCCACCACGTCCTGATTGACATCAGCGCCGAACACATGGTGCCCAGAGCGGGCGAACTGCACGGCGAGCGGAAGTCCAATTTTTCCCAGGCCGATGACGGTAATGTTCATTCGCGCTACCTCTCGCTTTCAGAAAGACTGGCCGTACGTGAGGGGTAAACATGCTGCGCTAGCCAATCCCTGGCCTGTATATGGCCCGAGATGGCTTCAATCTCGATTCGATCAAGCTCAACGGGCGGCACGCGAACTTCGGAGAGAGCCTCGTGATCGCGGCTAATCTTTGGGTCTTCGGTGTCGTCGAACAACTCTTCGGACAGCTTCTCGTTGTCGCGTAAGCCGGTATAAATAATCTCTATTTGCTTTCCCGATTGTTCGATGAGGGTCTTGGCGACGTCTGCGATTTTGATTGGTTCTCCCATATCTAGCACAAGGGTATCGCCACTTGTGCCGACAGCCGCGGCCTGAAGTACCAGCTGACAGGCTTCGGGAATAGTCATAAAAAAGCGGTCAACCTCCGGGTCAGTCACGGTGAGGGGTCCGCCGTCTTTGATTTGCTTCTCAAATACTGTAAGCACTGACCCACGCGAACCAAGCACGTTACCGAATCGAACAGATACGTACTTGGCACCCTCACTCCTAGTAGCTTGCGCCGCAGTGAGTCTCTCCGCGATCCGTTTGCTAGTGCCTAGCGCCGAACTCGGATTAGCAGCCTTGTCAGTAGAAATATTCACGAAGGTCTCAACACCGCTCATCGAGGCGGCCTCGAGCAGGTTTAGCGTTCCGAGCACATTGGTCTTGAGAGCCTCGAGTGGATAGTGCTCTAGAAGAGGCATGTGCTTCAGAGCCGCCGCGTGGAAAACAATTTGCGGCCTACGTGCGCTGAACATATTTGATATCGAGGAACGGTCTCGGATCGACGCAAGAATCGTGTCATCCCCATCGAGCATTGCTTGGTCGTGAATAGAGAGCTGAACTGAGTGAAGCCCCGACTCGTCCCGGTCTAGCATCATTAGTTCTGCAGGTCTAAACCTGACGATCTGCCGGCATAGCTCTGATCCAATTGACCCTCCAGCTCCGGTCACAAGGATGCGCTTTCCACGGAGATACTCTGCGATCTGCGTTTGATTTAGTCGCGCTGGATTGCGTCCTAGGAGGTCCTGCACATTGATCTCGCGCAATTCGTCAGCAGCTACTCGACCCCTCATCATCGAATCCAGCGGAGGCAGGACTAGGACGTGTAGCCCGGCGGCTTCTGCCCGGTCACGAATGTCAATTAGTTCATCAGTCGAGAGACTCGGGATGGCGAGCAGAAGAGTAGATGCCCCAGTCCTTTCCGCGATCCTTTCGAGGCTATCGCGCCCGCCATGCACGCGGACACCTTCAATCATCATATGACGCTTCCCCGGGTCGTCATCCAGGATTCCAACCGGGTTGAATTGCGAAACCTCGGGCCTTCGGAGCGGTCTAACAAGCTGAAGTCCGCCATCGCCAGCGCCGAACCCCAAGGCGCGCTCGGCGTTCTTTGCCGCCCCAGCCCCGACCAGCCTCTTTCGTCGCACCAACGACCTAAGTACAAGGGCAGCGAGAATCGAGAACGCTCCGGTCACAATGGGCGTTGATCGCGGAATACCGTCGTACTGGCCGCCAACGAGGTGCGCGATAAAAACCGCGATGGTAGCCGATGAAAAAACAAAAGTTATGACGCTGGATTCGAGGACACTTCCGGGCACAAACCGGCCACGGTAAAGCCCTGTTAGCCATCCAACGATCAAGGACAATCCGATGAGCGCGACGAGTACCAAGTAAGAACGGGGCGTTCCGAGGACTCGAATCACCAAGTCTACCGAGAAGTCGTATCGCATCCATAGGGACAAGACGAACATCGCAGCCCACACGCCCGCATCCACGAACATCCACTGCGACAGAACGATTCCGTTAAGGTAAGGGTTCGAACGACTGTGGCGAGAAACTCGGGTATTGCCTGTCATGCCAAGCCCTCCGTAGCGCGACTATCTAATTCTACTTGATCTAGCACTCAAACCTTCTCATCGGTCGAAGGCTTATTGGACGCGTAGTAATACGAGTCGTAGTAGCCAATAGAACCCTTTTTCGCAGGCCGGTTGGCCACCGTCACCACGCCTAAGAGGGTCGCGTCTGCCTTCGCCAGGTTGTCCACGGCCTGCGCGACCTGGTCGCTCGTAGTGCGGTGTGATCGAACAACGAGCAGAGCGCCGTCGGTGACCCTGGCGAGCAAAGCACCATCCGTTACAGGGAGCAATGGCGGGGAATCGATGATTACGTAGTCGTACTTGCTGCGCAGGCTCTCGAAGAGGTGTCGGGCCATCTCGGAAGCTAGGAGCTCTGAAGGGTTGGGCGGCAGCGGTCCACACGCCAACAGGTCCACACTATTGTGACGTGTCTCCTGGACGACGTCTGCGAATTCGGCCTGGCCGCTTAGGATGTTGGTAAGGCCCACCTTGTCTGGCATGGACATGTAGTTGACCACCAGTGGCCGGCGTAGATCCGCCTCGATCAGGAGTACCCGGTTTCCTGACTCTGAGAGGGCGAGCGAGAGATTGATCGCGGTCTCGGACTTGCCCTCCGTTGCCACCGAAGAGGTGAGTACGAAGACGCGCGGCGGGTTGTCCACGTTGAGGAATTGCAGGTTGGTTCGTAGTCGGCGGAAACTTTCTGCTGCGGGAGAATGCCCTTCGCGGAATGGCACAATGTGCTCCGCGCCCTTCTCCTTGTCCTCGTTCTTGCGGAACGGAATCGACCCCACGACCGGCTTTCCTGCGATCGCTTCTAACTGCTCCTTCGACTTAACCCGGCGATCAAGAGTGCTGACAAGCAACGCGATTCCTATACCAGCAAGGAGGCCCAAGACGAGGCCTACCGCGACATTTCGCTCGGTCTGTGGCGCCACCGGTGAGGTGGGGAGCGCGGGGGGGTCGACCACTGTCAACTTCGCCAAAGCCGGGCCTCCACCGTCCGGGGTCTCTATGTCTCTTATCTTCTCAGGAAGGACTTTCCCGAACCCGTCTGCAACTTGTAGCGCACGCTGGGGGTCAGAATCCGTCACTGCGACGGTAAGTAGGACGGTCTTCGCGTCTGCCGTGGCTGTAGTTTTGCCTGCCACCACGCTGGCGCCCAGGTCGACCCCGGATGCGTCAACTACCTCTTGAGCGATGTCCGTACTCTTGACCAGCGCCGCATAGGACTGCACCCGTTGCTGGGCGCCTAGCGAGCCTTGGTAGGCCGCTGCGGCGGCGTTCTCTCCACCTGCAACTGTGACGTAAAATTGAAGTTTTGCTTGGTACGTGGGGGTTGTTAGCAGGCTCACACCCAAAGCCAGGAGCCCTCCGATGAGCGTCGCAGCTACGATTGCGATCCAACGGGCTCGCAATACGGACAGCAGGTCCCGCAGATCCACTCCAGGGTCCTTTCCTTGAGGTAGTTAAGCCAATTTAACCCAGTCTGGCTGGCACGAAATCGGGCCAGCAACTGACATTACGTTGTTGAGGCGCGCCTCAACACTTGCCGTTCACATGATGAGTATGGATTCACCGAACGGCCCCTGGCGGGAAGCGGACGCTCGCGGAGCCTGGCCCCAGGCGGACTCCGTAGTCTAGTCCCCGTGAGACCCCGATTGCGCCGCCGCAGAGGCGCGCTTGTTGCCGTGACCCTCTTTGTGCTGATAGGTGCCATGGTCGGCCTGTCCGCCGCCGATGCTGTTCTTCATCCGCGGGCCGACTCGCCCGACCGCGTTGACGCAATCGTCATGGTAGCGGGTGCGATTGACGATCGCTACGGCTACGCGCGCCACCTCGCTGAGAAAGGGGTAGCGGACACCATCCTAGTGTCGAGGCCCGCCCGGTTAAGTGGGCGCTTCGCGTCTCTCGTCGACTCGTACTGCGCGTCCTCACCCATCGTCGCTCGAGACGGCCAGGGGGTCGATATCGAGTGCTACATCCCAGATATCGACACCACCGAGGGCGAGACCACCGCCGCCACTCGAATAGCCCGCAGCCGGGGGTGGGAGTCGCTGCTTGTCGTTACTTATTGGGGTCACGTATCACGCGTTCGAATCTACTTCGAGCAGTGTTTCGACGGTTCCATATATGTGACGGACACTCCCCGACCGCTGTCGAAGTCGCGGAAGGATGCGCTGTTGCACGAGACCGGGGGATATGTGAAGACGTTCCTTAAGCCCGCCTGCTGACGCAGGGCCGGGCACCCAGATACTTCGTGGGAAACGGCGAATCGCCGGCGGCCGTGGAGGGGGGTCCAGCGGCCGCCGGCGATTCTGTCGCACGATGCGGGTCCGCGACCAGGGGGGTGGTCAGCGTAGTCCATGCATCGCAGCGGAGCCAGCGACAACTTGAGGGGGGTGTCAGTTTCGCCGCCGACTGTGCCCAACATAGTCCCGGCTACGCCACCCCACAACCTCCACGTATTCCGTAGCTACCCAAAGGATTTCGGCGGGGTGCCGCACCGAGCCTCAGGCGGACTTCTTGGCCGGCGTTTTCCTTGCGGAGGTCTTCTTGGCCGGGGCCTTCTTCGCCGTGCTCGACTTACTGGCGGCGGCCTTCTTCGCGGGTTCCTTCTTGGTCGCGCTCTTCTTGTCCGGGGTCTTCTTGGCGGTGCTCTTCTTGGCGGGCCGCTTCTGGGATCCGGAGTCCTCGTCGTCGTCGGACTCGGCGTCGGCCTTGCCGCCGCGGTCCTCCACACTCGCGCGCAGCGCGGCCAGCAGATCGGCCACCTCGTCGTCACCGTCATCATCGGACTTCTCGCGCTCCGGGGCGGTGAAAAACGCCTCCCCGCCGGCCGCCTTGGCCTCGATCAGCTCCTTGAGCTGGATCTGGTAGTCGTCCTCGTACTTCTCGGGCTCAAAGTCCGCGGCCATGGTCTCGATCAGCGAGGCCGCCATCTTGACCTCCTGCGGCCGGACCTTGGCCTCCTTGTCCAACCCCTCCAGGATCGCCGGGCGGATCTCATCCGGCCACAACAGCGTCTGCAGCATCAGCACGTCCTTGTACACCCGCAGCGCACACAAGCGGGTCCGGTTGCGCAGCGTGAACGTACAGATCGCCAGCCGGTCCGTCGACTCCAGCGCCTCGCGCATCAACACGTACGCCCGGTTCGAGCGCGACGCCGGCTCCAGGAAATAGGCGCTGTCGAAGGCCACCGGATCGACCTGGTCCGCCGGGACGAACTCGGTCACCTCGATCTCGTGGGACTGCTCCACCGGCAGGCTCGCCAGGTCCTCCTTGGTGAGGATGACCATCTCGCCGTCCTCGGACTCGTACGCCTTGGCGATGTCGGAGAACTCGACCTCCTCGCCGTTGTCGTCGCGCACCTTCTTGTAGCGGATGCGCACGCCGTCTTTCTTGTCGACCTGCCGCGCGTGCAGATCATGGTCCTCCGTAGCCGAATACACCTTGACCGGCACATTCACCAGACCAAAGGAGACCTCGCCCTTCCAGATGGATCGCATGGAATGAGTATGCGACAGACGGGGGCTCGGGGCAGCCGGACGCCAGCACCCCCGGCCGGGAAGGCCTCCGTAGCCTGTATCCGTGAGACCACGCTCCCTACGACGCCGCAGCATCGTGGTGCTGGCGCTCGTCCTGGCGGTGGGTCTAGTGGTCACCGGACTGACCGCGGCGCGGGCCGTGCTGTTTCCGCAGGTCGACTCGCCGGAGCGGGTCGATGCGATCGTCGTAGTCGCCGGCGCCAACGACGACCGTTACGTCTATGCCCGCAGCCTCGCAGAGGAGGGCGTGGCCGACCACATCCTCGTCTCCCAGCCGCCGAGCGGCACCGGCCCCTACGCCGCCGCAATCGACGCCTACTGCGCCTCCACCCCGGTCGTCGCCCGCGACGGTCGTCGGATCGCCGTGGAGTGCTTTGCCCCTGACGTGGACACCACCGAGGGTGAGACCACCGCCGCCACCCGCATCGCTCGCGACCGCGGGTACGGCTCGCTGCTGGTGGTGACCTACTGGGGTCACGTGTCGCGAGTGCGGATGTACTTCGAGCAGTGCTTCGACGGCCCCGTGTACGTCACCGATACGCCCCGGCCCACCTCGATCTCGCGGCGCTACGCCCTCCTCCACGAGACGGGCGGCTACCTCAAGGCGTTTCTCAAGCCAGCCTGTTGAGGGTGTGTGCATCGCGACACGACGCCGCCGGGGGTGGTGGACCGACGAGGAGCGGGGCAGAAAGCGGATCGGTGCCTCGCCTCCGTGGGCGCTGGTTTCGCAGCCGATTCTCAAACGCCACCGGATCTGCGCCGGGGAGCCAGGAAGCTTGAGACGATTGAGTCGCCGGGGCCACGGAGGGGGAGCCCGCAGCCGCCGGCGACTCTGTCGCGCACGATGAAGGATCGCG
>CALMYW010000391.1 GCA_937873665.1 uncultured Sphingorhabdus sp. | reverse complement strand
CTCTCGCCGCCACCGTCATATTCTGGCTCTGATCAATGAGTCCTGAGCCTAGGCGGTGTTTTTCTCATCGAGTCTTTGGACTCGGCCGATTTCTATGAACGTCGGCTCGACGGTCACGCTGCCAACGAAATTTTGAGAATTCTCGATGTTCGAACTGAGTATCGGATTGCGTTTACTCGCTCACTAGTTGAGCGAGCGATTGCCGAGGCCGCAAGTGGTGATTTCAATGTTCTGCACTTTTCATCGCATGGCAACGGTGAAGGTGTCTGCTTGACCAACGAGAAGCGTCTAAGCTGGACTGAATTTGTCGAGGTGATCAAACCAGCATCGGGTCCGACCAAGGCACTTGTGATGGCGACCTGTCGTGGTGGCGACACCGAGCTGACCAAAGCACTGACCTCAGCTGGCGTTGTATTCGGTTGGGTTTTTGGCTCAACGGCCGAAAGAGTTACATTCTCTGACTCGTGTTTGGCATGGTCAATCCTGTACAATCGTCTTGTCGATCATGGGTTCAAACGGAAAGCGCTCCAAACTACCTTGACTGCTATCAACGCCGCGATAGCCGGAGATTTCGTTTATCGTAGGTGGAACGGAAAGAAGTACCTGTACTATCCGACAAAGGATTGATGGTCGAGGGCTCGATCAGCTCGCGTTCGACCAGCTAAACGTCAACAGACCACAATACATTCAGATTTCAATCCCGCGCGAGCGGCCGAGGGTCCATTCGATCCCGCCGCCCGATCGCGTGTTGCCACTCACATATTGCCCCAGATGTCGGTCGAGCTGCTTCGACCAGGGAACGAGCGAGAAGCCGAGACCGTCGTCGATCATCGCAAAGCGACCTGAGTCAAGCTGGACCCGTCCGCGATAGACACCTGCCACATCGCCGCTCTGGCGTCCCTGACGATAGGGTAGTTTGTATTCGTGCGAGAGGGCAGCGCCTGCTTCGGCAAGGTCGCGCTCGCGCAGCGTTCCGAGCAGATTGCGGGACAGCACGAAGCGGTCGCCGTGCCGCTTGGCAAGGCCTTCGCTTTCCAAGTGCTCGAGTCGGCGCGTCTTGGCCGCCTCTATCTCGCTGCCAAATCCCGCGCCGAGCCTCAGCGGTTCCGACGCGATCAATTGCTTGTCGAGCCAGGTTGATCCTTTGGCGCACTCCTGACCCGCAAGATCGAGATCGGAATGGGTCCAGAGCGAGGATTGTTCGCGTCCGCGCCGGTCGGTCCAGGTGCGAAGCTCGACGATGCTGCCCGGCGCGGCATCGCCCGTCAGGTCGAGGTCATTGAACGTGTGATGATGCACTCGGCCGTCGGCGCCATCGATCACGGCATAGGCCTCGCCAGTCAGCTCGTTGTGAAGCCCACGTTCGACTAGTCTTCCGATTACCAGCTCCGGCGCGGTTCCATCCTGGATGGCGAACCGTCCGGTCTCGACGGTAAGGCCCTGACCAGTCATCGCCCGGTGCATCGTCTTGATAATGTCGCCTCTGACGCCCAGCTCGCGGAGCGATTGTTCAAGCTGCGGCTTGAGCCTCCAGCATCCTGGCGCGATCCTGTCGGCAAGCGCCATGCGTTCGAGCTTGGTGGCGCGGCCGATGAGATGTTGGTTACCGGGGTTCGCAGTCCGCGCCGGATCGGGGCGAAGATCGACCACGCCGCCTGGCTCATCGGCCATCCGCTGAAGTCGACGATCGAGGCCGGTCCAGCGATCGGCATCGATCTCGCGCATGATGGTTCGCTCGACCTCGCGCTCACTGCGTGGTCCGAGCTCAAGCGAAACACGCGCTTCCGCGCGACTGCGCATCCCTTCGCGGATGTAGTCCTTGTCGATCACCAGGTCGTGGCCATCGTCGGCTTTGCCTCTGACCAGGATATGGATGTGGGGGTTGTCGGTATTCCAGTGGTCGACCGCCACCCAGTCGAGCCGGGTGCCAAGATCCTTCTCCATATCCGTCAGCAGTTCGCGCGTGAATGCCCGGACATCGGCAAGCTCGCCCGCATCTTCGGGCGAGACGATGAAGCGGAAGTGATGGCGGTCGTCGGCGCAACGCTCGGCGAAGAGCTTGCCGTCTACCGGTTCAGGATTGGCACCGAACAATTCGGCGTCCTTCCCGTCCCGGGTGACGCCGTCGCGTTTGAGATAGGTCAGGTGCTGGGCAAGCGGCGCTGCGGCGAAGCGCGATCCCCGGTTCCGCACGACGCGCGCCTTGACGATGACACGGCGATGGCTGGTACGAGATGTTGCCCGCAGGTTGGCAATCCGGCCTCGCGCCAGTCGGCCGGTGCCGCGCCCGGGACCTGAACGACCGGATCGGCCGCCGTGTCCGGCCCGGTTGGCCAAGGCCCGAAGCTGCGCCTTGAGAGTGCGCGCTTTGCGCTGACCAGAGGCGCGGTCACGGATGCGCCCCGGTTTGATCTCAAAGTCATCGTCGCTCATGCGCGGCTGCAGTGCGAATTGGCGGCTGGCTCTGCGCACGGCGGAAATGCGCGAATTCTTCGGAAAGGAGCCAGCCGGGGTACAAGGCGGCTGGCTCTGGAAACCACGCAAATCTGCACCCCCACAACCCGGCGGCTGGCTCCGCTTTTATCTTGCCATCCTCCTGACCTTCCTCCCTTCACGGCCCACTTTCCGCACAATTTCACCCCGACCCACGCCATCACGCGCCAGAGGACGAACATGGCAATCACTGCATCGGGCTCCCCGAAACGGGTGCGAAGAGACCGCCGAGCGGACGTGGAGAAGCAGGTGGCGCAGCCGCCGTACCTTCTCCGATGTCCGCGCTCGGCGCTGCCTCGGTCGTGCCTGATCGCGCGGCGAACAGCCCGCTTTGCGTCCATGCGATGCGTAGCGGCTGCGCGGGCGATGCACTGGCGACGACAGTCGCCGTACCGCCCGGCTGCAGAATCGGTGCGATCTTGGCGACATAAGCGCGGGTTTCGGCGGGGAGCGGACGGCCGTCATTACGCCACTGTTCATAGCGGCCCGGTCCCGCATTGTAGGCAGCCAGCATGCCGGTCGCGCCGTAGCTATCGTACATCTCACGCAGGTAGGAAGTGCCCGCCATTATGTTGTCGCGCGGATCGAACGGGTCACTGCCCAGCCCGAACCGCGTGCGCTGGCGCGCCCAGGTTCCGGGCATCAATTGCATCAAACCCATCGCGCCTGCCGACGAGACCGCGCCGATCCTGCCCGCACTCTCGGTGCGCATCACCGCATAGATCCATTGCTCCGGAATGCCGAAGCGCTGTGAAGCCTCGGCGACATGCGCAGCAATGTCGACGGAACGCGACTGCACCTGCTCGGCAGCGTCCTGCCCAACGGCAGGTACACCGCCGAACAGCACGAGCGCAGCCAGAACGAGGCGAAGCGAGCTTGGCCAGCGCATTGCTCAATCCGTCTTTTCGCGGCGGGACGGGCGCGACCAGATCAGGACGTGGGCATTGCCATCGCCCTTGAACAGGTTCGCGCGCAGCGGCTGAATGAAGCTTGGATCGTCGATCTGGAGGCTGACATAGTCACCCGCCTTCTCGCCAACCTGCTTCCAGCCCGCACCGACTTCGCGCGCCTCGTCGTCTGATCCGGCGATGACGCGGTAATCGGGCGCATTCTCGCTGTCCGATGGGTCTGCCGGAACGAGCACAAGATCGATGTCGAGCGTCAGCGTGTGCAGATGTCCGGTAAAGCCGCCGTCGGCGGCAACAAATGTTCCAATACGCATGGGTCAGTCTCCTTCGTTGGTGGTGGGGGAAAGCTCGCTGGCGCGGGGATCGACGAACCAGACATGGTCGCCGTCACCTGCTTCGTCGGTCCAGACGGGTGCCGCGCGGCCGATGACATCGGCAATGCGCAACACGCCGAAGTAGCGCCCGTCGAAGCTGTCGGGCGCAGCCGGGTTCATCACAAAGATCTCACCGCTGAGCAGATCATGACAGCCAGACCAGGCGGGCAGTGGGCGACCGAGATGGTCGCGGGCACGCGCCGCACCGACATAGTTTCCGTCGATGGTTACGCCGTGCGCGAAGCGGCAGATGCGCTGACCGCTGACGGCGGCAACGCGCTTGATGAGAGGCACGCCGGTCGGAAGGTAATGCCGCTCGGCGAGCAGGCGGCGCAGAGCGGGCGGCGGTTCGATGGCGATCCGCTCGCCGACTTGCAAGCCGGCATTGCCCCGGATAGCGTAGAGCCCGGTCGGCACCGAGGCAGTCGCGTTCCACACCGCGTAGCGCGAGACCGGCACGGTCAGCGTCACGAGTGTGGAGGCGACGACGACGCCAGCCACGATTAGGCTGCGCCGGGTCATGGCAACAGCGCCTTGCGCTGGAGCCAGGCGCGGTGGCGCGCGGGGCTGTAGTCGCGGGGAAGTTCGCGGCCCGCCATCCGGTTGTGGACATGCCGCCAATGATCCGGCGCGACCTCGCAGGGATCGATGCCCGCCGCCTCGATTGCATCGATCAGCCGGAACACTTGCGCGACCTTGGGCCAGCCATGAACCGACAGCAGCAGTTCGCCGCCGGGATCGACCTGCACGATCGGCGTGCAAGGTTCACCCACTCTGACAGCGCGCACGATGTCGAGTGTTGAGCGGATGGTGCCGTAATCGTTGGAAGCCCAGCGAACCAGGGCGAACACTTTACCCGCAGCGTAGCTCTCGATCCGCTCGCTGCGGCTGACAATCCGCTCGGCAACGGGCGTGCCGAACTTGAGCCAGTCTTCGCGCTCACCTTCACGCCAGATCAGCGTGACATGCGTCAGGGACGGGTAATCCCCGACCCTCGTCTCGGCAGGCCCCACCGGCGGCGCTGCGCCGTCTGTACACAGGCCGCTTCGCGTTAGCAAGAATCCGAAGGATTCTTTGTTAGCTAAGTTAAGAGCGAAATTCGGCGCAGATTTCTGCGGGTTTGAAGGCCATTTCGGTTCCCGATAGTCCGAACTTCCGGTTCCTGATCGTCCGAGTCTGACGGTTCCTGATAGTCCGTGTTCCATCATGACATATCCACAGGGCTAAGGTCATTGGGGCGAAGCCCGACGCGCCGCATGGCGACGTCGAACGGATCGGCAGGAATCGCGACAAAGTTGAGCCGCTCACGGCCAAGCGCGTGTTCGATGGCGAGCGTGTATCCAGGCAGCGCCTGCCGCCGCACGATGTCGCGCAGTACGAACGCGAAGCGTTTGGGCGGTGACAGCGCGCCGGACTTCATGTGCAGATGCTGGAAGTCGAAGCTCCAGCCACCTCGCTGCTTGCCGCCGTGCTTGCGCACCAGGCGGTAGAGCCAGCGCTCCAGCCCGCCGGTCAGCGCAAAATAGTCGGCATCGATTGTCAGCACGAGAGCCTGATCGATCACACCTTCGTAGAACCAGTCGGGCACGATCATCTCGATCCCGAGCGCACGGCCCGAACCATCGAGCCGCTCCTTCCACTCGTTGATCCACGAGAAGCGGTGCCGCCGCCGCGCATCCCGCTGGCGGATCGAGGTTGCGATCGTGGTCGATTGCAGCCGGTCAAGCCCGGCCTTCAGCCGCTCGTAGCTCGCCTTGCCGGTGCCGCGCCGGGTGAAGGCGAGGATCTCATGCGGGGTGGCCGCGATCAGCCGCGAGGTCGGGCGGCCAAGGTCGCGAGCTTCGACGATCTGGCTCGCGACCCAAATGAGCACGTCGGCGTCCCAGATGGTCGCCATGCCGTGTTCGGCGGTCGCCTCGACCAGAATCGACACATCACCCATCCGGAAGTCGATCGGGCGCACTCGCTTGGTTTTGGCCAAGCTGAAAAACGGCCAGGCCATCAGATCCTGTGCGTCGCGCGCTGCGATGTCGCCGCCGCGCGAAACGAACAGGTCGAGCTGAGCTGGCGATGCAGGAAAGGCGGATTGGAGTCGCATGGGCCTGTATCAGCGCCGCACCGGCGGGGTGTAGCCATCGAGCCGCTTGGCGGGATGGACGATGCCCTTGCCGGGATCGCTGGTCGAACGCCGCAAGCCCTGTTCGGCCCAGGCGTCGAGGTCGGTCACCGCATAGACGATCCGCCCACCGAGCTTGCGATAGACCGGGCCGGTCCCGAAGCAGCGGTGCTTCTCAAGCGTGCGGGCGGAGAGACCCAGATGCACGGCGGCATCGGGCGTCCGCAAGAAACGGGCAGTTACGGGCGTGGGTCTGGCATCCATGGCAAGGCTCCGGCGAGAGGTGGCAGCGGCAGCGGGCTGTCGCTGGGGTTCGACGGGCATGGCGGAGGATTGGCGTGGAGAGGGAGTGACAGAATGAGCACCCGCAATTTTGTCACCCCTCCCGCTCAGCAGTGGAGGAGTAGTCTGCTATATCCGTTTGAAACCAGGCGGCGGGCGTCGGCGATCAACCGGAGCACCTGGCGCCGCTCGTTCGATCCCTTCCAGACCGCTCCGGCAATCGGGCGATGGTTGGGCATGACAAGGCCGAAGGCGAGGTCGCGCGGCGAGGCGCCAGCCTCTAGCGCGTCGTGAATGGCGAGGAACCGGATGAAGCGGATGCGTTGGTTGCGGGTTGGCATGGCGGTGACATCAAACGAGCTGCGCCTCTCGCGCGTGACCCGCTGCAAGCGGGCTGCGGCGGCGAGCCGTAGCGCGCAGTTCGCGTCGCAGGAGATCGAGAAGGCCGGAACGGCCCGAGTGGGAACAAGACGCACGCACAGGCGCAGCCGGGCGGTGCCCTGGGCATAGACGAGGTTGCGCTCGGTCTGGTTCGAGACTTCGACCAGAGCCTCAGCGCTAGGCGGCAGCGGGATCGCACGATCCGGATCGGCGGCTTCAACGATGACCACGTCGGGCGCCGCGTCCGGTGACCACAGCGCGGGGTGATCGCGCGGATTCAAAGCTGGATCGGTGGGGAAAGCAGAGGCCCCAACGCCGGGCAAGGCCCTCCTGTTCGTTGCTGGCTGTTTCCGGGGACTGGGCAATGCGCGCCAGGGTGTCGGCGTAATCAGCCTGGTATCCGCAGTTACGATTCAGGAACTCCTGCGCGAAATCCGCGTAGTCGTGATCCCTATACTGATCCGCGGTCGATGGTGACCGCCAAGACGAACCACCGGACATAAAGACCCCTGCAAGGCACAGGCGAGAAGGCCAAGCATCAAGTCTTTGATTGCTATAGATAAGCCGCAAGTAACCAATGCTGCGGATGATTATGCAAGCGATTGTAGTAAATCGCGAGACCTACTTACGTAATACCCGCATCGATGACGGGAGATTCAGCCTTCTCTCCGATTTATCAAGCAGATGCTTATAGCCATGCTCTGTCATCCAGCGGGCGCGGGCCAAATGGCTGTCATGCACCTGACGCGCGCGATCCGGCTCGGCAGCAGCATCCAGGCCAAACACCACCGCGACTACCTCGGACCAGTCTGCACCTTCCTTTGCGGCATCAAGTATCCGTAAATACGTGACAAAATGGCGCTCGTCATAAGCCGTGATGCGATCATCGGCAGGCGCGCGGTCCTCGAATGGCGGTATCGTCATGGGCCGAGCCTTTGCTTCGACTCGATTTGCATGCCGTTACACATAGCACGAAGCCTGTCCGATATGGTGATATTCGTGATTATGCCACTCCGTGCAGGTCGATGTGCCCGAATGTGCATAACTGATTCTAAATGCCAAATGGCTGATCTCGCTCAATTAGCTGCTTCGTAGAGTATACTCCGTGGTTAAATACTCTGCAACGGTGGTCTGTCCGTGCAATGAAATTGCGCGAGGTCCTTGCCACCAATCTGAAACGCCTTCGTCTTGCGGCCGGACTGTCGCAGGAAGAACTCGCCCACCGCGCCGACATCGATCGCACCTATGTCAGCAGCCTCGAACGCGGCCGCTACAGCGCCTCGATCGATATGCTCGAGAGGCTGTCTGCCGCCTTGGACATCGAACCGTCCGAACTTCTCGTCAAAGCCCCCGCCGGCAGCGAGGAATAAACACACCGAAGCCCCGCCCGGCAGGTGCCGGGCGGGGCTGGCTTTCCGGTCAGTCGCCGTTGGCGCGGCGCGCACGGGACCAGATCAGGTTGTAGGACTTACCGTCTTCGTCGTCGAACAGGTTGGCGAAGATCGGAGCGGTGAAGCTGGGATCGTCGAGCTTGACCGACAGATAGTCGCGGCCTTCGTTCGAGGTCTTGGTCCAGGCGGCGCCGATTTCCGCGCGGCCGACGAAGACCCGGTGCGACGGAGCGTTTTCGTTGTCGCTGGCTTCGGGGACGATGCGGACGTTCTTCTGCTGCACCGACATGGTGACGATCTCGCCCTTGTATTCGTTGCCGGTCTTGGTGAAAGTTCCGATGTTGGCCATGATGCATTCCTTCAAGTTGGTCGAACCCGCGCCCATCGCGGCCTCGATGGCTGGTTGAAGGCAGGGGCTTGTGCCCGCTGCATCCGCAGGACCGGAACGTGAGTTGAGGACGGCGGGCAGACGGCTTTCTTGCCTCGCGAGGAATGGGCGGCACGCCCAGGGGAAGAAAGTCGGCGCAGACGCCGTTGCAGCAAGGGATCAAGCGGCGAAGCCATCCCCTGCCAACC
>CALMYW010000390.1 GCA_937873665.1 uncultured Sphingorhabdus sp. | reverse complement strand
TTTGCTCCACGTTGATCTTGACCGAGCTGTCTTTGAAGCCCGCGTCGCGGAACACAACGCGCAGCGGCTGCACCTTGGCCAGCTCTTTCACGAATTCCTCATCGACGTCGCCGTGCGCATCGAAGCAAGCTGCCAGTGCATTGCCGTCCACCAGGAACACGTCTTTGCCCTGGATGGCTTGCTTGGCGATAGGCAGCGCAAGGTCAACGCCCCAATCGAGCATCACTTGGAACAGCAGGTCTTCTGGCGAGCGATCGGGCTTGATGTTGTCAACGAACATGTCTAGATTTAACTTTTCATGTGCGTCTGGCGCGTAATACACATCCGCCATATTCGAAGTGTCGATCTTTAGGCAGCGAAATCCGATGTCAATCTTCGTATTGGAGCTTCTGAATGTATTGCCGGCACGTCGAATTCGTTCTTTTGCTATATCTGAGATGTAGGCAAATCCTGCGGCCGCTGCGGGACTTTCTGGTGGGCAAGGCTCGGGCAGCTGAACAAGAATGAATCTTGTGTTCGTGCCGCACGCGGCATTTCGAGCAAACACCGCGTGTGCGGTTGTGCCAGAGCCTGAGAAAAAGTCGAGGACTATATCCTCATCGCCTGAAAGACACTGAGAGGCCAACGATTCAATCAGCTGCGTGGACTTCGGGTGCGGAAATAGCTTTGCGTCAAATATGTCCTGAAGTTCTCGCGTGGCCTGGGTGTTGGGTGGTGCGATCAGTGAATTCGATACTTTGTCATCCGCTTTAGAAACCATCCAAGTTGAAACCGGCACCGTGTCGAATTTCGCCTCATTCTTGAAACGCTTTAGCATAGGTCGGCCAGATGCATCCGCAGGGAAGATGACTCTGCCCTCGGATATCTTTTCTGCCATGGTCTTTCTGCTGTAAGGCCAATAGCGGCCCTGAGGCGGTAGAAATTCGTTTCCCGTGTTCGGGGCTTTAATGGGGTAGTAGACATCGCCACCCGCCTTGCCCGCGCTCAGGTTGTCTGCTTTCCAAGGGCCGCGAGGATCATTGTCCGGGTTCGTGTACCCAGCATAGGTTCGGCCAATACCTGCAAGCCGGTCCTTATTTTTGCCGTAGCAAAGTACATATTCGTGATCTACGCTGGTGTTATCCACGGAGTCCATTGCACCACTTCGGCGCTTCCAGACAAAGACGCAGTAAAAGTTTTGGGCCCCGAAAATCTCATCACAAAGAACCTTAAGATTTGCTGCCTCAGAATCGTCGATAGAGATGAAGATGACCCCATCTTCACGCAGGAGATGTCTTGCCAACCGAAGTCGTGGCAGCATCATGCTCAGCCAATCTGAATGAAAGCGGCCATTCGCAGAAGTGTTTGCGCTCAGCTTATTACCGCTGTTGTCCTTTTGGTTAGATGCGCGCAGGTACTCTTCTGTCTCTTGGGCAAAATCGTCTTCATAAATGAAATCGCTGCCTGTGTTGTAGGGCGGATCGATGTAAATCATCTTTATCCGTCCAAGATATGTCTCCTGCAGCATTTTCAGTGCATCTAGGTTGTCACCCTCGATGAACAAGTTTTTCGTAGTGTCGAACTCAACGCTTTGCTCTCGGATGGGTCGCAATGTTTTTGCGATGGGCGCATTCGCTGTCAAAACAGCCTCGCGCTTACCGGGCCAATTTAGTTGGTATCTTTCCTGTGTCCCGTCCAGCAATACAGGGGAGAGTTCTTGCTGTAGTTGCTCGAAGTCAACGGACAGCCTTAGGTTGCCGGCATCGTCGCGTCCCTCTGTCACACAATGAGGGAATAGTTCTCGAAGATGGGAAATGTTTTTTTCAACCAGATCCGGCGAGTGCATTTTTAAGGGGTTCATGGGCGCGGCTTACTTATGTAGTTGACTCTTTAGTTTTTTCCGAGCCTGTAGCCAGCTCGAACCAATGCCCAGAAAAATTCATTGTTGTTCACGCGAAATCGCCATTCTTGCTTGTAAGGGCGTGAGCCTTCCTCTACGTCGATACCGAGCATCGCAAATTCATCATTGAGATCCCCGTTGCAGTTGAAGTAAATGCGGCACTCTGTCCCCCACTTGTTTGGTTGCCGCTGATAGCCACGACCGATCACTGGCATTTCCCCAGTAATCTGAAGGTAATCGGCATCGAATTGTTCAATTCCGTTTGGATGCACCTCTGCTTCCAAATAAGCGCCTGTCACGTTTGCGGGAAAGAAACTGATATTCATTGAGACCTCCGATTGATTTCTTGGATTGATGGGGAGCCGGTTATTTGCTCAGTTGGTTGTAAGTGCTTTGACTAGGTTTTGGAGTGCGCGCAATTCCGCGTTGATTTCCACTTTGCGATTGAACTGCTTCTCCTTGTTAAGACGAGCTTCCGTCTTAGATATCTCTCGCTTCTTCGCCATCACTTGTTCAGCCCGGACTATCAAGTCGCGTAAGGGCTCATGCGTTCTGGCCGCGATTGGCATTAGCCGTTGCAGCATTTGCTCATAGAGCCCGCCGAGGTCGAGGGCCAGCGGCAGCCTTGCGCGCTCGGACGTTGCGGGCATCCACCCTGACTCAAAGTAATCGGAGCAGACCCAGCTTGCCGCATCGGTTTCGCTGGGCCGCTTGTAAGCGGCCACCACCTGTATGCTGGCCTCGGCCCCTTGGCCCCGAGTCAGTTCAAAGATGATCGGGAATTGCACTGCGCCGTCGATGCACCGCAGTACCTCTCGGTGAAGTTCTGCCGTCTTCAGTTGGATCGCGAAGACTTGAATCTCCGGCACATCCGGCTTTGCGGCTAGGTTGATCGTCTCTGGTGCCAGCTTGTAGCGCCAGACTATCTGCTCCACCTGCTCCACGAACAAGTCTTTCAAGCGGGTGTTGGCGCCGCTGTGCTCGTAAATCTTGTTCTTGGGCAGTACGCGGCCAAACTCCGCTTGCTTGGGGTAGGCGAACA
>CALMYW010000389.1 GCA_937873665.1 uncultured Sphingorhabdus sp. | reverse complement strand
TAGTCGCCGGCGTCCACGCCGTTCACCGAGATTGTGGCAAGCGTCCGCCCATAGGGATCGGTGCCAAGCCGCGTGATCATGACCCGACCGCGCGAGACAAGCCGGACGAGCGCCACGCGCGCCGCCTCGCCTGCCCGGTAATCGCACCAGGCATAGGACACCCGGCGATCCTGGCACTTGGGACTGCCCGGCAGTTCAGGCGCGTCGATGTTGGCGACGCGCACCCGCTCGCGGCCGCAGCGGATGGTGTCGCCGTCATGGACGGTCACGGAAACGCACAAGGCTGCAGCGGCAAGAACGACAGGCATCGACAATCCCTAGCGCGGCCGCTCTGTCGAACCAAGCCCTCCCCTCTTCCCGACTGGCCCCGATCGTCACCCGAAGGGCCGGCATTCTTGCCGGCGAGGTTGGGCGGGCGGCGGCGCGAGAGCGCCGACCGCGCGCCCTAGCGAGTAGAGCGGGTCGCCCCAAGCCCCGCGCGGGGCGCGGGCGTAGGGGTGCCCCCGCCCTCTCCCCTGCCCTTTGCCTCCCAACACCCCAACCACCTTTAGCCCAATACCGATGTGCGATTGTCGCCCGCATGGCGGGCCCACCGCGTCAGTGGATTGCAGCAATGCTCGACCAGCGGCTCTAGAAAGGCTATTGGGGGCCGTTCTGGAAGCGCCCGCAGGGGCAGTGTTTCCATGCGACTGGCAAGGGAGAATCGCGAATGGATCAGGAGGTCCAGATGCCGAGCGCGCGCATGGTCGCTGAGGCCATGGCGACAGTACTGGCAGGCAAGCTCGCCGATCAGGCCGCGAGCGAGATCGTGCTGAGCCGCGAAGAAGCCGCACTGTGCCTCGGGCTTGCCGAGGGAATTGCCGAGAGCCTCGCGCACGAGGCGGGCCAAGCGGACTGACCAAGCGAATCTGGCGGTAGGTTACGCTCTGCGCCGCCGGCCTTGCCGGGGGTCACGGGCAAGGATAGACTTGGCCCAGCGCGCGCCATGCGGGCCGCGTCAGACAAACCAAAGGAGAATGCGCGAGAGGTCGAACGGGCAGCGTCGATCGCGAGAAATTGGAGATCCCCAATGATCCAGCGATACCGTGTGCTCGGGAAGGTCGTCACCGGCGGCCAGGATGACCTGCAGGCTGTGCTCGGCGCAGCCTATGCGCGCAAGGAGCGGGTGCTCTGCGAATGCCGCAGGCACGAAGAGCTGCCGCTCTATATCAGCCACCGCCATGATCGCTACGTGCTGGCGCGCTGGCCAGGTTCGGGCGCACGTCATGCGACGGCCTGCGACCATTACGAGGCTCCGGACTTCCTGACCGGCATGGCCCAGGTCCGGGGAAATGCCGTGATCGACGACGAGGCTTCCGGCGAAACGACGCTCAAGCTCGCCTTTCCGCTGTCACGCGGTGCGGCGCGGCTCGCGCCAGCGGCGCTCACCAACGACAAACCGACGGTCAAGTCCACAGGCCAGAAGCTGTCGATGCGGGGGCTGCTCCATGTCCTGTGGGACCGGGCCGAACTGACGCACTGGCATCCCAAGATGGCGGGCAAGCGCAGCTGGTTCGTGGTGCGCCGCGCGCTGCTCGAAGCCGCGGCCAGCTGCAAGGTCAAGCAGGAAGCTCTGTCCCATGTCCTGTTCGTGCCCGAGACGTTCCGGCTCGAGGACAAGGAGGACCTGCGCGCGCGCCGCCGGGCGGCGCTTGAGCGCGTCTACCGTTCGCGTGACGAGTTGATGGTGGTGGTGGGAGAGATCAAGGAAATCGCCCCGGCGCACGGCGCGGAGCGCATCGTACTTCGTCACGTCGGCGACATGCCGTTCGTCATGGACCCCGACATGGCGCGCCGCTTCCACAAGCGGTTCGCGGGCGAGCTGGCGCTGTGGCAGGCACAAGGGAACCAGGGCCACCTCGTCGTTGCCGGCTCGTTCGCGCGGCGCAGGCAAGGGACATTCGACCTGATCGAAGTGGCGCTGATGCCGGTGACCGGCGAATGGCTGCCCTACGAAAGCAGCGACGAACAGTACCTCATTGCCAAGACGGTCGCTGAGAAGCGCCGGTTCGTGAAGGGTATGCGGGTCAACCTCGATGCCAGCGCGCCGATCGCCAGCCTGGTGCTCAAGGACACCGGCGAGGATGCAACCGCGATCCATATCCATGATGGCGATACTGAGGCCAGCGAACCGCTCGAGGCGCTGCTCGCCTGCGAGGGCGTAACGCACATGGTGTGGAAGGAAGGCGAGCCGCTGCCACCGCGTTGTCCCCGGCGCCGAACCGGCGACACCCCTCCGGACCGCGCCGCCGCGTGAGTGGGCACGCACCCAGGCGTCAGTCGCCGTTCGGCAAGGGCTTTGTCGGTAGCAGGTCGATCCGGCGCACAGCGCCGGGTTCGGAGCGGAGTGCCGCAAGGCGCGTCTCGACCGAGGCCGCGTCCTCGGTGATCTCGATGCGATTGAGCCCGATCAGCGTCCAGACCTTGTGCTCGGGACGCGCGGCGGTGTGGGCCGCGTAGGCGAGCGGCAGCTTGTCGGGGTAAAGCCAGAGGAGAAGCACCGGCACGGCGGAAAGGTTAGGCCTGCCCTCGACATCAGTGACCGACAGCAGGTTGGTCACGGGATCATAGCGGCAGTCGATCCCGAGCGGCACGGGGTGGCCGATGATCCCGAGCAGCGCCTCGCGCGCGTTTGCGCCGAAGGTCGCGTCCAGTTCCGGCCCCGGTTTGGCATCCGGGTCGGTTTCAAGCTGTGCCAGGAAGATGAGCACGGCGAACAGCCGGGCAGCATCGTCGCGCGTGCAGGGAATATCGAGGGCGAGGTGGATTGCGGACATGGGAGTTCCTTCGCGGGAAGCGCACAGCCGCCCCAGACTGGCGCTGCCCAGCGCAGCTGCGTCGGGGACCGGAACGGCAGGGCAATGCTCAGAGTGAGAGGTGGCGTTCGACGTGCGCACGCTCGCGCGGACGCTGGAAATTGTAGACGGGAACGCCGTGGGCAGCGGCGATGCGGATTGCCTGACCGGTCCCGCCCGAGGCTTCGCCATCGGCGGTCCAGCACAGGACGAAGTCGGCGGGCGCATTGAGCTCAGGCCCCAGCACCTGGAACACGTTCCGGGTGTGCAAGGCCTGGATGAAAGGATCGAGTCCGGCGAAAGCGGGGTGCGCCGCGGCAGCAATGGCCCGTGCGCGCTGCCACAGCTCCGGCGGCAATGCGTCCGGGTGGAACTGGCTCGCCGAGCCCCGCCAGCCCGGCGCAGGCAGGAAGATCTGCTTGTCCTCCCCCGCCCCGCGTTCAAACGCGCTGTCGGCGCCGATTGCATGGCCGGAGCGCAGGAGGTAGCCGCGTTTGAGCAGGGCGAAGGCAGCGCGCGTCATCAGCGCGAGCACTTCGGGCGGGGTGCGGCGTGCACCGATTCCGGTGTAAAAGCGGGGCATGGCAGGTCTCCTTGTTCGCCTGCCCGCCGTGTTCCCCCTACCCTCCCGTCGGCATCGCCGGGGTAACGCCCGCCCCGCGTGCGGCCAGCATGGGGCCGTAGGTAGCTTCAAGATTGCGGTGGAGGACCGCGTTTGCGGGCGGAAAGATGCTGCCGTCGTCGCGCGGCCGCGTGATCTGGAACGCGCCAGCGATCACCTCGGCAAAAGGGCGCACGCATGGAAATCCCGAACCTGCGTAAGTGACCGGCGGCGGGAACCCCGCGCTGATCCAGCTTGACGGCACGTCCAGCCCATTGAGCCAGCGCCGGGCGCTGGGCGGCAGTACCGCCACCAGCGAGACGATCCACAGCGTCCGGTACGTCCCGAAATCATGAGCGTTGGCGATCGCCGCGAATTCCAGCGGTTCAGGCGGCGGGCCGTTGACCGCGATCACCGCTGCCTGAAAGGCGCGCAGCTCATGTCTGTTGACGCGCTCGAAATCGGGGGTTCGGCCGAGCTGGGCGCAGGGCTCGTTCGCTGGCCCTGCCCCGAGTTCGAGGAGCCTGTGGCGGGTCACGCAGCAGCCTCCCCTGCCCCATCGGGATACCAGGCGAGTTCCACCGCGTAAGGGTTATCGACATCGTAGGCGGCGATACGGGCCGAGGTGATCCAGGTCTCCGGATCGCGCAGCGCAACATAGCCGCCGTAGAAACGGCCATCGCGGCTGACGAACTGGGCGTGGATGTCCTCGGCTACCGCTTCGGAGACGAAGAAGCCGGCCGCGCCGCGGATATGGGCCGGGGGAAGAACACCCAGCATTTCGTCATGGAAGACCTCGGTCACCCGCGAGAGCGGGAACTGCGCGAGCGTGCGGCCGCGTTCATCAGACGGCGACGCTGCAGAATCGGGATCGGTCATGGGAGCCTCATTCGTAACGGGGTGGGGCTTGCGGGAAGCGGGGCGGAGCCATGTGTTCGAACAGGCAGGCGCGGTAGCGGCCGCCGACGTAGAGCACGGAATCAAGGCGGCAATGGCCGCGCTGGACCAGGTCGAGCAGCCGATTGGCGCGCACCGCGAGCCGCGCTGCAGCAGCTTCGGTAAGGCAGACCCGGTGTAGGCGGACGAGTTCGCCGGTGTCGAACCACCATCCACCTTCCTCCGGCCCGCCGTAAGCGCGATCGACCGCGTAAAAGGCGACGACGTATTTCATGGTAGAGCGCCCTCCCGGGGCGGTTCGGCGCGTGAGATAATGACGAGCGGCGGGACGGTGATCTCGGCCTTGGCCATCGCCCGTTTGAGGTCACGCAGCCGGGTGAAGCCCCTGATCCAGGACGGCGGGAAGAGGACATATTCGTCTTCGCTCGCCGTGTAGTCGCGCATGGGCCCCGTGCCGTCGAACACGACAATCTCGGGGAGATAGGCCCCGGGACAGCCGCCCGACCAGCGCCGGAAGATCAACCCGTGCTCGATGCAGAACGCGTCGACCTCCGTGACCTGCCCACCGTTGAGTTCGGTGCCGTAGAGCTCGAGCGACTCGCCCTCGGTTACCGCCGCCGGACCGAACGGCTCGCCGTCCCATTCGGTGCGCAGATCGTATTCCTCGGCGCAGGCTGCGAGGTCGGCCAGAAGGTCGCGGCGCAGCGCGCCGCCGATGGTGATGTGAACGGGGGCTCTGTCGCCCATGGTACGTGTCCTTTCGCAATAGGTTGATCCGACCGCGATCGCCCCTCTCCCCTCACCAGCCTCTTGCGCGAGCAAGGGCGTCCGGCGCGTTCAGGCTGGCAGCAGCGGCACAAGGTTGGGGTCGAGCGAAAACCCGAGGCAGCGCGCCAGCTCGGCCGCGTGCTCGAAGTCGGCAGTCGTCACATGAAGCAACCGGGCGATGTCGGCCAGCGTCTCGCTTTCGCGGGGCGGCGCTACGCTGTGAAGCTTTCCTGCTTCTGCGGTCACCGCGAAGGGCCAGGTCATGGCGACGGCAATCACGCGCTCGGGCAGCACGATCAGGGTATCGCCAGTTTTGATGCTCTCGTCGCATTGCGACGCGTCATAGGCATTGCCGGTAGTCGCAAAGGCATGGTGCCGCCGCGTGTCGAAGGCGAAGCGTTCGCTATCTGTGAACATGAAGTGTCTCCGTTGCCGCCCAGGCAAAAGAAGAGGCGGAACGCCGGGCGGGGGGATGGCCGGCGTTCCGCCTCAGGCCGCAAGTGGGGCGAGCCTGCGGCCATTGCGTGGGAACGGGGACCCGCGATTGGGTCCCCGTTCGGTCGGAGGTGCGGGATGGACTCAGGCGTCGACGAGCGGCGGCAGCGCGCCTTCGTGTTCGGCGCCGTCCTTGGCATTGGCGCGGCCGCGCTTGCCCGGCGGCGTAGCGGTGCTGTCGCCGAGGCCATCGCCGTTATGCCCGTCACTGGCCTCACCGGCATCGGCTGCCTCGCCGCCGGTGAACATGTCGCCATCGCCGTATTCGCTCGAACCCAGCTGGCTGTTGCGGCGGCGCGGACGCTGCCAGGCGATGGCCATCGTGCCGTCCTCGCGCGGGAAGGCGGCGATGTAGAGCGGCTGCGACATCGACGGATCGTCGATCTTGCCCTGGTAGAAGATCTCGCCGGTCGAGTTCGAGGCGAGTTCGAACAGAGCGCCGACGGCAACCCAGCGGCGCTGATCGTTGAGCGCGACGATTTCGTACTTGGGCGCGCGGGCGTTGCTGGAGCTGACCGGCCGCAGGCCGATGGTGCGCGTCATCGTCAACGTTTCGACAGTGCCGATCAGCTGGCCGCTGGCGTTCTTCTTGATTTCACCGATGTTCATGGACGTTCTCCTGGTAGGACTGAATGTTGGATTGAATGCGACCGAACCCCTTGTCCGATCACTCATTCCCCCCCCCCCCTTCCCTCCCGGCCGTCAGGCCGAGCTGCGGGCCTTGCCCGCAGTCCTTCTCTGGAGCCCTCCATCGGGGACATTCGTCAGCGTGTTTCAGGCGGGCAGACATGCAGGCAACGCGAGCCATTCGGGCTGGTCGCCCGCAATTGGCAGATCGGTGCTCAGCGCCTGGTTCTCGGTGAAGACGTCGGCAGTATCGAGCGTTCCAAACCCGTCTTTACTGTTCCAGAACAGCAGACCCTCTTCGGGATCACGCGTGGCGATGACCAGTTTGGGGGCGAAGTGGACTGTATCGTGGACCTTGCTGGTCTCGATCCAGTGGATGCCGGCGGCATCGATCATAAACCCGCCGCCGCCGAAGGCATCCGGCTGATGACGATCGCTGTCGTAAGACCAGGTCGCCGCTACCGGGAGCGACTGCGTGATCGTGCGGTGCAGCAGGGCGGCAACCGCGTCAGGCTCGAACTGGTCGGCGGTGGCGAACACCCGGACCGATCCGTCATCCTGCTCATCGAAGGCAAAGTCGGTGCCAAAGGTCGGGAAGTCGCAGTCGGGGAAGATGGCGAGGAACCCCGATATCACTTCCTCGCCGGTAGGCGGGAAGATCATCCGAAACGCCTCAGACAAGCCAAGCCAGCGCTGGATGATGGTTTCAGCGTCGGGTTGATCTTCGACGAATTGCGCCAGCGCGACGGCCTCGCGCAGCAGGCCGCATTCGTCGGCGGTGATATGCAAGACAAAGCAGGAGTGCGTGTAGCAGTTGGACATGGGTGGTGATCCCTTGTTGGATGGAACCGGGCAAACGAGATCGGTGCCCGGGAGCGGACAGCGCCGGTGGGCGGCGTGCGGTTCAGCCAGGGGCTGAACGGGAGCGCCCGAGGAGTTCTTCGAGCAGCTTGCTTGCCGGTCGGTCCGGATTGTGGGGACAGGCGAGCCGGTCGATCTCGAGTTGGCGCGCGAGGCCATCCGGAATTTCCGCATAGGCAGAAGCTATGGCGATGATCTCGCACGGCGCGCCGATCTCGCGCGGACTGGTCCCGCGCCACAGCCGGATGTCGGGCTCGCGGTCGCGGTCGGGCGTACCAAACACCGTCACGAAATAGGTGCCGAGGCCCGGGTCCCAGCCCAGCGCGATCTCGAACAGGTCGGTGTGATGGGCGAGCGGCCGCAATGAAAAGCGCGACATGGCTCAGTAGTCGGTCGCGAGCATAATGGTGACGACACGGAAGCTCGTCTTGGCGTCCCAGGGCGTCTCGGCGCCCCATGAATAGGTTCCATCGTTCTCGTAGACATCGACCTTCCAGAAGATCTTGCGCTCAAGATACGTCACCACCCCGAAGTCCCGCTCTCCGTGTGGATCGTTGCCAGGATCGATCGGGGTCTCGTTGATCAACCGACGCATGGCGCACTGGCCCTGGAACAGCCTGACCTGGCGGATCGCGGGATCGTCCGAGCCCCCTGCCAGCAGGTCGGCGAGCGCACGGGTGAGCACCGTCCGGGAATTTGCCAATGTGCCGGACCGGGCAGCGTCGTTGAGCCGGGCAACTTCGGCGGTCCTCGTGGTCTCTTGGGCTTCGGGCGACGGGGCGACGGGGGCGACGCTGGTGGTCATGGGCAGGCTCCTTCAATTGATCACCGGTTCATCCCCCCTCCCCTCCCTTCCCCAATTGACGGGGTCAGAGCGTTCACGCTACGTTCCGAACTCGAAAGGAATTGCGATGAAGTTGGATGACGTTCTGGGCGGGTTCGATCTCGACACCGTGCTGCGCGATGTGTCGTGTGACGCAGTCAGACGCGCGATTGCCGCGCTGTGCATCGGGGTTGGTATCGACGATGCCTGGCTATCTGTGCGCGAACTGCGCGAGGCAGTGTCCCTGGTCCACGAAGGCGCGGATGGCGGACGCGCGCGGCTTGCAACAATCCTGAGCACGGCTTGCGACGATTTTCAGCGGGCGATTTATTACTGCCTCGCCGGGCGAGGCGTCGGCGAAATGGCGGAAGCGATGGATTGGCTGCTGGCCATCCTCAAGGCGCGTGGCCGCACGGCTGCCTGGCTGAGCCGGTTACGCGTTCACCGCAGGGATTTGGTATCGCCCTACGTGAGCGAGGCCCCCGACGGGCCGCTAGTGTCACCCGATGCGGATTTTGAGCTTGGCCGCTCATGGTTCGTTGATCGGGGACCT
Organism: uncultured Sphingorhabdus sp.; assembly: GCA_937873665.1. Next base: position 16,850 of record CALMYW010000389.1, on the reverse strand, counting down.
GGTTCATACTGAAGGTGAGTGTCGCAACGTTCTCCGACCTGCTGCCGCGCGCGAAAGACAAACAGGCTTCGTCCACAAACGCCTTTAGCCTCAGATAAACCGTACCGTTCGTCATTGATATTTGGCATTTCCGATAGAAATACTCTCTGCGAGCACCTACATCCGTTCCTGTCGCACATTGATTGCGAATTGGGGGGTTAATGTCGGCCATCTTCGTCCACGTATCTGACATTCACTTCGGGCAGGAACGCGACCATGTCGTTCACATCCATGACGATGTGAAGAAGGAGTTGGTTGCGGACGCTGCGGAGGTGATCGCCGGTTCGCCATCCGGCGCGGCGCAAGGAATCCTCGTAACGGGCGACGTCGCGTTTTCGGGCAAGGCCGAACAATACGAAGCCGCCGGCAAATGGCTGGATGCACTCGCTGAAGGGATTGGGTGCCCCATACATCGGGTTCAGATGGTCCCCGGCAATCACGACCTCGATCGGGACAAGCTATCTATAGGCGGAAGTAAACTCCTCGAGTTCATCCGGGCGGGAGGTCCGGCGGAATACGAAAAGGTCATCGCAAACGAGAATGACCGCGCGACGCTCTTCTCCAGGTTCGAGGATTACGGCCGGTTCTGCATTGGCTACAATTGCGGACTCGATGAGGAAGCGAAATACGCGACTAACCTTCGCATTGAAGTAGGGCGGGACCGCTGGATCAGGTTCATCCGGCTCAATTCCTCGCTACTTTGCCATGGCGAAGAGCGCGACGACCAGCCGGAGCTGGTGATGGGCGAACGTCAATTCGTTATCCCCCGGCACGCAGGTGAGGAAAACGTCGTCCTCGTCCATCATCCGCTGAACTGGTACAAGGATGCTGTTGATGTGCGTCAGTATGTGCGCAGCCGGGCGCGGGTGTTGATCTCCGGCCACGAGCACGATCCGAAAGTCGAGGTCGAGGAGGTCGAGGAGGGCTGCGATCTCATGATGCTCGCAGCCGGCGCCGCTGTCCCGTTCAGGTCGAATGACATCTTCACCTACACCTACAACGTCATAGAATTCGACTGGGACGAGGGCACGGACAATCTCGTCGTCACAATGCACCCGCGCACGTGGAACCCAGTGAAGACCTGTTTCGAGCCGGATAACAAGCGGCTGGGCGGGAAGAAGCCGCGTTTCACGCTAGGTTCGCCGAACTTCAAGAAGATCGGTCAGGTTCCAGTCCGTCCGGGGCAGATAGCGGATGTCGTTGAGGATGATTCTGCGGCTGAACCGGTCGTCGAGTTGGTCCCCGCCGAAGGCTTTGAGACCAGTGCAGAGGAGACACCGCCAATGCCGCCGGATGCCGAAGGCTACGAACTCGCCCTGCTGCGATTCTTTCGCGACCTCTACGAAAACGAGCGGCTGAAGATCCTCGTCGAACTCGATGCCATCCCGGCCGAGTCTAACGAGCGGATCAACCAGGGCTTGGAGCGCAGGCTATTTGACTGGCTCGCCCGGGAAGGCAGACTCCCCGATTTGATTTTGATGATCGACAGGCTGATAGGCGAACGAGACGAGAGGGACGCGTAATGGACAACCTTCCAGTACACATGAGGATTACTTCGCTCACGCCGACGAACGAGGACGTCGATGCGCGGCGGACAACTATAGGCGAGCTTTCGGGCGTGTGGGGCAAGATTAGCAACATCGGCGAGATCCTCTGCAAGGCGGAGATGATCGCACAGTCACTGGGGGGTGACGGCCAGCCCAATGAGAACCTTGGTATGGAAGTGCAGGAGGGATTGCAGAAACACGCATCCGCCTTTCTATACGAGGAGAGCCCGCTTGATGTCGGCGTATGTGCCGGTCTCGCAATCGTATCCATTCTTCGCACAGCGCCGAGCACGAGCGGGTGGACCACCGCAGATGTCTATTCGAACGCCGTATGGTCGGCATTGGCTTTCCAGCCGCCGGTGACAGAGGAGAAGCGCGAGAAGTTGCGTCGCGAGGTGCTTGATCTTGCGCAGCAGCGTAGCCGTTCGGCTGCGAACAAGGTGCGTGAACGAAGTGTGGTTCCAGACATGGGCGACTTGACCGTTACGATTGCTCAGGAAGGCAATCCTACCACGACGTTCAAGAAGGCTACTGGGGGCACCATTGAGGCGCTCCGCCGTAACGCTACACTTGATCGAGAAGAGTTAGACTTCCTGTGGTGGGTGCTGTTGAATCGCAGTCGGCTGCTTAAGCGCCCAATCGGCGCGATGGCCGAGCCGTTGCGCCTCGTCGCCTCCGGTATCGAAGCAGCAAGCCACCTGCGCCGGCTTCCCGCCGACCTGCACCACGATCTCGTGCTCCGCACAGTCGAAAAGGACCCCGAGCTCGATCTGAAGGAGTTGATAGGGGTGATCGGCGAAGACCGGACCTTGCTTGCAGCCTCCTTCAACGCGAGTCGCGTTGCCGATCACTCGTCCGTATTTCCGCTCCTCCACGCCCTCACCACAGGCAAAGTCGATGCTACAGGATCCGGCGAGAAGCGAAAGGCATCTACATGGGCTGGCCGTGCCCTGCTTGAGGCAGGTCTGAATCGTATGTGCGATCAAGGGATCATGAAGCTGTGAGCTCCGCTTGCAGTTTCGATGGTTGTGCGGTCGGAGAGACTGGTGTGTGTGCACTGGAGCGTGATCCGGTCACCTGCGAGAACCGGATCGGCAAGGCGGCGGCAGTGACCACTGGTGTTTCGGTCGATGTAGTCGATCCGTCCGACCCAACTACTTTGTCAGCTATAGGCTCACCCGTGCTCGAACGGCCGACTGGCACCTCCTCATTCCCTTCGAGCCGAACTCTCGGTCCCGACGCAATCTCCAAGATGATGGCCTCGCGCTACGTGACAGTAATCGGTATCCTTGGCGATCCGGAGTCGGGCAAGACTGCCTGCCTTGCCAGCCTATACCTGATGATCTCGAACGCTGAACTGGCAGGATGGAAATTCGCCGACAGCAAGAGCCTAATGGCTTTCGAGGACATCGCGCGCGGCTCGCGTGAGTGGAATGCGGGGAACCCGCCCGAGCAAATGACTGTTCACACTGAACTGTCCGACGAACGGCGGCCCGGGTTCCTGCATTTGCGCCTAGTCCGAGATTCGGACGGCCGGAGGGTCGATCTGGCTCTGCCCGACCTACCAGGGGAATGGACTACGGAGTTGGTCAGCACCTCGCGGACCGATCGCTTTGAATTTCTAAGAGCCGCCGAGGTGATCTGGGTCGTGCTAGACGGTCGCGCGCTTGAGAATAAAGAGCGTCGGCAGGGCGTCATATCGCGGGTAGGCCAGCTTGCTGGTCGGCTTGGGACGCTTTTCAGCGGTGAAATACCGAAGCTGATGCTCGTGATCACTCATCGCGATTCCGGTGAGCTGTCGGCCGCCGTCACGACCCGCCTCACGGCGGAGTTGGCGAAGCGCGACGTGGCAGCAACCGTCCTGGCGGTTGCGCCGTTCTCCGATAACGACGAGCAGGTGAAAGCTGGCTTCGGCCTCGACGAACTTATCGCGGCCTCCACTACCAGCGACCTGCCTGCCATGGAATTCTGGCCCTCCTCTGACCCTGTGGAGGGCTCTCGCTCATACATTGGGTACAGGAGGGATCGGTGAACCGCTCGATCGTGCTTCTTGGCGGTCCCGACTCCGGCAAGACTAACTTCGTCGGGCGCGTTTGGCCTGCGCTCGACGCCGGAACCGGCCGATTGCATGCGGCCGTGCAGCCCGAGGACATCCGCTTCGTCCTCGATGTCGCCGATCACTTGTATTCCGGCAACTTCGCGCCGCGATCCGAGCACGCTGACGACCGGCGCGACTTCGAGGTGGTCGTGGCGGCCGAAAAGGGTGGAGAACAAACGACGATTGTGATTCCCGACATCTCAGGGGAATTATGGCTGAACGCAGCCGAGCATGGCGAAGTCTCGACATCGCTGATGGAGGAAATGCGTTCGGCCAACGGGGCATTGCTATTCGTCCGCGTCAACTCGGAAGCTGACATCCGCCCTTTGAACTGGGTGACTTCGAAGCAGCATCTCGCCAAGCTTGGCAATGCCGAAGATCAGGGGCTCCCAACCCAAGTCATGCTGTGCGAGCTGCTTCGATTCCTTGAGACCTCGCTATCGAAACGCCCGGACGGCCAGCCGCCTCGTGTCTCCATCGTGGTCAGTGCCTGGGACATCATCGATCAAGAGAAATTCGTGATGGGACCGAAAGCTTGGCTCGAACGCGAGTATCCGCTGCTCGCGGGTCGCCTAGATGACATTGAGGGGATCGATCTGCGGGTCTTTGGCCTCAGCGTGGTCGGCGGTGATCTAAAGGCCGACGAGAATTGCCGAGACGATGTGCAGGAGAATGGATTGGACGGTCGGGGATGGGTAGCCGTGCAGGATGACGAGGGCATCTGGCACAAGGATCCAGATCTGACTCTGCCAATTGCGTGGGCGGTCGGTAGCTGACCGTGATCATCGTCGAGCGTCAAGTCCATGGATACCGGCAAGGGCATCAGCTCCTCGCCGCATCTGCGCAGCTTCCAAAGGAGGACCAGTCGGTCATTGATCGGCTGTCTGATGTCGCAGGGCCGCTACGTCCACGTGAAAGGTTTGAATCCTATCTGACGGCCTATCCACTCCCGAGTGGCGAAAGCTTCGTGCTGGCGCGGACATGGCAGGACCTGACGGTCGCCCGCGCCGGATGCGTGCGGACCTTGAGTCTGATCATTCCCATGAAGGGCTGGGCAGAGGCTGAGGGGCTGTCGGCCTATCTCGAACTGGTAGACATCGATCGGCTTCCTGACGCCAGCGACGCGACCCGGGTCGTTGTGCAGACGACGTCGCCGGAGCCTCTTCCGCCCGTACCAGGGTTTGTTGGTAGTGAGCTGCTGGAAGCGCTTTTCCTCGAAGAGTCGAGACCGGTTGTCGTTCTTGATGCAGTCGCTCCCGATCTTATCGCCACGCGCCTGCTTACCGCACTGTGGCCTTCGCTTCGCCGGCAATTTGCGTTATCGACATTCGCGCTGTCACCCCGCAAGGTCGCGGGCCGCGATTTCGACCTAGTGTTCGCGCCGAAGGATGCGCGGGCGAAGTTCGCGGATTGGAACGGTCGCCGTGTGGATGGCCGCTCGATTCAGGGTGGTCGGCATCGGTGGACCGATACGATCGTGTCCCGAGTTTTCGACCAACCCTTTCCGAAGTTGCTCTCCGCCAACGAGATTGGATTGGTTGGCGGAGGCGATCAGGACATCGATAACGCAGCCGCGTTTCGCATCGCACTGCTTTGGGACGAATTGGTCGCGAAGCTGCACACCACGCCGACGGCGGCGCTTGGGCTATTGGACATAGCCAACTCCGGCAAAGTCCGTGACTCTCTCGCCCTTGAAGCGGTCGAGCCGTCGATTGCGGATGCTGCGCACCAGGCTTCCGTGACTTTCCCCGAGGTTGAGGCATGGAGCTTCCTCGGCGCCATCGCCCGGAAGCTTCAGGGACGGTCGATGCCCAGGGGCCTAGCTGCGGTCGCCGAGGCGGTCGAGCAGCTCGCTGCGCGTGCGCCGGAGGGCGCCGTGGCGCTTCTTTCACAGGAGGATCCGCGCGGTGTAGCCGCCGACCTGCTGCCGAGGATTGCGTCGGGCATTGGAAACACGTTCACGGACCGTTCGCAGCGAGCGCTGCTCGAAGCTGATCCTGCGGTGCTGGGGCGGCTGCTGGCCCAAGGTGGGTCTCTGATCGGGCGTATTGCCGATGACCGCCCACTAGTCGAACGCCTCGAACTGGTCCTCCCGCAGCTGGATTCTGCCACTCTCGATGTGATTTGCCGGGTATTGTTGCCGTTTTTGACAGAGGATTGGCAGATTCCCGCCGCCGAACCTCTGCTCGACCGGCTGGACGGGTCGCAGTTGGTGATGGAATTACGGCACCTTGGTGAGGTCAACGACTTTGGTGCGGAACAGCTCTCCGGATTGGTTTTGGACAAAGCGCTTTTCGCCTCTTCAAGAATGGATGTGCGGGCGGCGCTTGTATCGCTTTCACCCACTGCACGTCGCGATGTCATGATTACGCGGACACTAATTCCCGGCGTCGAAGATGCGCGTTGGCTCGCGGACAGCGATGCGCTCGATCTGGCAGCAGTAACTGCGATGCTGCTCGATCTGCTGCGTCAAGCCGACGACCGTCAGTTCGCTGCTATACTCATTGACCAGCAGGTAGGGGAGCGCGCGATCGACATGCTGGCGACGCGGGCTCCCGATCTGCTGCTACGTGCCGTGTCCGGCGATGTTCTTCCGATCGCGAGGTTTGTCACAATCCTGCCGCGCGTACTCGATGGGCTGGCCGACGACACAAAGGTGAAACTTGCAAAGCATGCTCTCAACCGTTGCCTCGGCTGCCGCTTCGGCGATGGCGAGGTTGCGTTCCTAGCATCGATGCTCAGCACAGTGGGAGACCAACTTGATGGCGCGTGGGCTGCCCGAATCGGCTTGGAGAAGAACGTCGATGCGGTGATTGCCAGCCGGAACATGGTTGCCTTTGGGAAAGCAACACATCCGGCGAGGCTTCGGTTGATCTGGTCGATCGCGGAGGTAGCTCAGATCCTGCGGGATCGTCGCGGCTTCGATCTGAACAAGGAGGCGGTCGAGGCCTGCGCAGCCTTCATGTTCGACGCTGAGAAGGTCGCGCCAAAGGCTCTCTTGGCGGCTGCAGGCTACCTCTTGCCGACGCTGCTGCGTTCGCGCAACCAGCCCGTATCGCTGATGATCGCAGCGGCGTTCCCTCCTATGCATCGTGAGTTAGCGAAGTCTGACGACGTTCCCGAAATCTTCAAGTTCATACCTTTTCTAGACTGGGATCGATGCAAGGCGGCACGGCGTGAGCTCGTCGACGCCTTTATGTCATCGACGTGGCCGCCCCACGACCTCGCCCTGACCGCGTGCCGCACCAACGAAGTGGCCAAGATCTTGCGGCGAGTGGCCAAGCAACACAACGGTGAGACTTACATCAAGCGGATCGCCTCCGACCTCGATAAGCTGCCGGAAAACTGCAGGAAGGCCGTCAAAAACGTGATTTCTCAGGCGCAGGCCAATCCTGCGGCGAAGTACGATTGGCGCGATTGAGCACGTCGTCGTGAGCGTTCGGACAAGCTAAGGTCGCCGTCTCGCGCTATCCGGCAAGTGTCATCTCGCCATGCCCGATCAGGGTGATAGGGTCGGGTTTGTCGGGGGGATTGCCTGATCGGGCGTCATGTCCCTGCCCAGCGGTTAAAGATTGCACATGCCCGAAGATTAGGCAGATGCGACGGGAAAGGCGATAGGCAGCCGATCAGGGCTCATCATCATTGCAGGTGACCACCCGCGAGACCGTGCGCCCCTGCGGCGCGTTGCTGGCCAGCACGACCCGGAAGGGCTGAAGCGGATTGCCAGTCTTGACCACCGCGGTGTCGCTGAGGATGCGGTCGGCCACCTGCGTCGCGACGCGGTTGGCGTTCTCGATGCTGCACAGCTTGGCACGCTTGGCGGAACGCTTGGGAGAGACTGGGTCTGTCATGGTCTTGCTCTGATGTCCGCTGTCATGTGGCATGGGGCGCAAGCGGCGCAGGAACGATCGTCCACGCGCGCGTCATCAGTGAGGATATGCGCACCCCGACGCCGTCGCTGGCCCGGCGCAAGCTTACCTTTTTGCCCGCTTGCACGACCCGGAAGCTGCGTTCGGCTTGGCCATCGGTGAACGTCAGCGCCTCGGGCAGGACCAGAGTATCGCCGGGGGCGGGTTTGCGCCGCGTGGTGAGCGCGAGACGCTGGCGGCATTGCTCGCGCCACTGCGCCGCGTAGTCGTTGCCGGGTGGCCCCAGAAGATCGAGGATCGAAGCCGGGCAATCGTATTTGTAGGGGCCCATCATTTCGTCCTGGTCCTTGTAGGCGAAGAGGTAGCCATCGCGAGCGGCGGGATTCCATTTGATCAGGCAGATGATCGCGAATGTCTGTTCCGGGCCGTCGGCCGTGTAGCTCTGGCAGGCGGCGTAATATGCGTTCGAGCGAACGGTCGACTTGAGCACGCGAAGGCCCTTGTCCCGGCCCTTCTCCGGGTCCGGCGTATAAGTGCATTGGTTGTCGAGGTAAGCCTTGGGCGTGGCAAAGGTCGCCATGCCGGATCGGGTCATCGAGAGCCAGCCCATGAGGGTTCTCCTATACGAGTTCAGGTTGTCGGCGCGTAATCGCAAGGCCCGTTTCCCGGGTGACGAGCGCTGTGAAGCGGACGGGATCGACGAGGACGGCGATATCGCAGAAGTTGTTGTGCTCGCCCCGGTAATCCTGGCGACCTTTGCAACGGCGGAACATGACCTCACGGCCGTGTCCGAACGAAGAGGTCGTGACCTGGATGTATATCTCGTCGGCGTGGAGGGTGATTTCACCGGAGACGGCTGGGCCTGCCATGTTGTTGCGGAGGTCATATTGATCATGATCCAGCCCCAGATGGCGGGCGGCGATGCGCAGCGCCGAACGGGCTTCGCGGTGGAAGGCACGTTTGGCTTCCGGGTCATAGCTGATCCCGCGGCGGGCCAGTGCGACAAGCGCGGGCTTGGACTTCAGTTCGTCGATCCGGGTGAGGCACTGCCGGCGCAAGGGCAGATCTTCCTCATATGTGGCATCGGCCGGATTGCCGAGTGCGATGCGCCCGACATGCCGGGCGAGGAGGATGGTTGCCGGGTCGCGCGCAGCATCAACGCCTGCATTGCGTGCATCCTGCATCGCATCAACCACGGCCTGGGTGGCGGTAGCGATCGTGCACAGCGCGTCTGGTTGGAGGGCACGGCGATAGCGAAAATCGAGGTCATAGTTCATGGCGGCTGGCTCCTTGACGCACTTGGGCGCAGCCCTTCGTCCCCCCTCCCCTCACCCTCGGAATCCGCGTCAGCGGGTACGCTCGTGTTCAGGCCGCCTCGCGCACCGACTCGATGAGCGCCGGATCGAACTGGCGTAGCCACTTGACCGCCTGTTCGGCCTTGGCCGCAGCGTGAAGGATCGCGGTTTTGTCGGCGCGCAGAATTTTGGCCCAATGGTGAATGTAGGAAGCGTGGCTGTCGTGGAGTTCATTCGGCAGCCCGTATTCGGCGCACAGAATCGACTGCGCCAGCCCGGCGAGCAGCTCTTCCGCCGCGTATGCGTCGTCCCCGAAGCGCTTGCCGAACTGACGATCGAGACGCGAGCCATGGCCCGTGGCGTGGGTCAGCTCATGGCACCTCGTCGAGAAATACGCCTCGATCGAATGGAACGCATGGGGATCCGGCAACGTGACCGTGTCGGTGCTTGGGGTGTAATGCGCACTGCTGCCGCCGTGGACCACCTTGATGGGGATGGCGTCGAGAAACGCGCGGACATTGGCGGAGAGTTCGCCGATCGCCCGAGGATCGGGCGGCTCGGGATAATAGTGGGTGGGCAGGCCATCGATTTGCGAAGCGTTGAAGACGTGGTTCCACTTCATGAAGCGGATCGTCTTTTCGGTGGTTTCCCCGGTGAGCTGGTCAGTGTCGGACTTGCGCGCCGTGTTGTAGTAGACGCTGAACGAGCCGCTTTCGCCTTTGCGGACCTGACCGCCAAGCTCGCTGGCCTGCCGGTACGTCATCCAGAAAGGGCTGGTGTAGCCCGTGGTATCGGCGACGGCCCACAGGAAGAAGCTGTTGATCCCGGTATAGGGGATGCCCTGATGTCGCAGCGGCCTGGTGCTGGACGCCGACCAGGGTTTGAGCCAGGGGGCTGTGCCCTGCTCGATCTTCTCGAGGATCAGGTCGGTAATGGTCTGGGCGACGTCGGGGCGCGCTATCACTGGCCGGGTGCGGCTCATGGGAAATCTCCGAGGGCGGCCGGTGCAGGCCGCTCCCGCACCTTCAAACCGTCACCCGAACCCCCACCCCCTCTTCCACTCTCGGCGTTTCGGCAGGCATGCCGGTCCATTCGCCCGCCTCAAGTTTCCTCGAACGCCGTCGACAGCGTGTCGTAATGAATGCCGATACGGACAAGGTCCGCGTATGACAGGTCGGTATGGTCGTCTTCATCGGCGGGATGACTTTCCCATGCTTCCCAGAGCCTGAGAGTCTTGCCGTCGGGCAGGATGATCGCGGTCCCGGTGGCATTGAGCCGCGAGCCCTCGGTCACGTCGATCGTGCCGGTCAGTTGGTAGTTGAACTTCATGGCAGTTGCTCCCCGAAGTGTGGGATACCAACCACGGCTGCAATCCGGGCGGCGTCAGGTTCAGGCGCCCGTTATTGGGGCTTCGCATCGCTCGCGGCGCGAAGTTCAAGGCTGGTATTCTCGTGGGACCAGCTGAGCTGAAGCGTACGCCCGTGCGGGATGCGCCAGGCAACGCGGTCGGCGAACGCCATCCGGATGCCCGCGATGATGGCCGCGTCCTCGCCTTCGAGAATGGCATGGGCGCGCACCGCTGCGTCATGGCGGAACCGGGTTTCCTGCGTATCGTAGCTGTCGGCGTCGGAATCGTCCGATGGCGAAAAGATGGCATCGATGATCAGTTCGGTGAGATCGCCGGGATCGATACTGGCGGTGCGGGTCAAGGCGATCCGCGCCTCGTCGGCGTCAGACCAGCAGTTCTCGCCTTCCTGGATTGCAAAATCGGACAGCAGATTGAGGCGCTTGTCATGCTGATCGGTCAATTCGATCGTGATGACATCGGGCCGGAAGGTCACCGCATCAGTCTCGCAAGCTGTCTCGGATCCGTCGTGCTGACGATGGGTAACGCCAGTCTGGGCGTAGCAGGACAGCGCAACGTACCAACTGTAGCCCTGATACTGCGGCACGGCCGCGAAGAAGGTGATGTCGGCGGGCGCAATGAGCCGGTTGGAATCGATGGAGCGGTCATCGCCGTGCGAGAATGCGATGGCACGGCCGAAAGTCACGGAATCGCAGGCGTCTCCGTCATCATAAATGGCTGCCGTCGGATCAATTTCGGCATAGGGCGCGATTTCATGGTAACTGTCGCGCGCGCAGTGTCCTTGCCAGGAGGGTAATTGCCTTGCTGCTTCGGGTAGCCCGCAACCGGCAAGCCGCGCGGCAAGCCAGTCCTTGTGGGCAAGGCGATGGAACGGTTCTTTGCTGATCGCAGAGTAAATCGCATCGGTGGCAATCTCCATGAGCCGATCGAGCGCGGGGTTGCGGTAGATTTCCTTGCGGGCCGGAAGGACAAGAACGAGCTCGGGCGCGTCGATGATATCGACCTTTACGCGCCATAGCGTGTGGTGGACTTCCTTGATGCTCGGCAGCTTGTGCCTGAGCGTCAGCCCGTGAAAATTGATCGTGGGCACATGATCGAGATTGACGTTTTTGTAGACCCCGATGCGGTAGCCTTCGCGCTCGAGGACGGCATGCGCGCCTTTGAGAAAATCAACGCGCGGCAGTGGCTCGTCGTTGTAGGTCACCTGCAGCGGAAAATGCAACGCAGCGGCTTTGACTGCTCGGTCGAGGTGCCCATCCCTGATGGCGTCGAAGGTGAAGGAGATCGTTGTTCCGCGCGGACCCTGCCAGGGCAGGACATCGATGTCGGCCTCACCCGTCCAGGCCGGTCCGGTAATCGCCAGCGAGAACGACGCTGTGGCGCTGGCCGAACTGACGACAGTGTCGCGCCCGGCCAAACTGAAAAAGCCCATCCCGGCAGGGTCCTCGCGGGCACGACACTCATCCGACCAGTCCGACTGGCCAAGCGAAACGAGATTGGCCGGATCGTCGATCCCCGCCCCGTCATCGCTGACGGTAATCACGCAAGCATCTTCGAGATGCAGCGCCGAAATGGCGACCATGCTCGCGCCAGCACGGCGGGCGTTCTGCAGCAGTTCGTTGAAAATATCGTCGAGCGATCCGTTGAAAATGCGGGTGACTTTGGAGATCGCCTCGGGCGAGACCCGGGCGCGCAGCTTGGCGGTGGTATTCATGGGGGCGAAGCCTTCCTATGCGTAAATGGGGGCCGCCGCGCATCACAATCAGGATGCGCGGCGGCCAGTTTGCCCGGAAAATCAGGTGGTGCAGTCAGGCGAGGCGGTCAGGCGTCGAGCAATTCGGGCTCATCGACGGCGTCATTGGACAGTTCGTCCTCGCCGACATGCTCTGGAGCCCCTTCGCCGGAGGGTTCGTCAGAGACTTCAACCACGGCCGCGTTCTTCGGCTCGACCCCACCTTCCCTTGCAGCCTCCCCGGTCGCGATGACGCGGAACCGCATATGATCGGGAACCCATGCAAGCGCGGCTTCCTTGACCTCAGGCGCCACGATGGTCTCGCCCGCGAACAGTCGTTCGCAGGAGGCCGAGAGGTCGCCCTTCTTCGAGCCCATGAAACTCGCCGCCATGGTCGGACCGCCAACTTCGTTGATGTGCGCGAGCAGCGTCTGCTTGCTGACCCGGTCGAAGTAATTGGCCGCGGTCGGCCGCCAGTGGCTTGCCGCGTTGATCGCCATCAGGCTCGCCAGATGATCGTGGAGATCGATGGGTTCCGCGCCGGACTGGCCGGGCTTGCGCGGCGCACCCATGCTGGCTTCGAGACTGCGCGCGGCGCAGTAGGAGAGCCAGCTCGCCTTGGCATCGTCGTCGAGCGCGCTGAAGGCGGTAAACCGATCGACGGTGCGGTCGTGCTCGGTCCAGCTAGTGTCGAGCGTTTCGCGCATATCGGCCATCAGCATGTGCGCCGGGGATTCCGGGTAGTTTGCCAGATAGAGCGAAGGCGAAGGAGCCCGGATCGTGGTGCCATGCGCCTGCGCGCCGTACGTATGGCCCGCATCGGCAATCGCGAAGATCATGTAGTCGAGCGCGATCGCCGGGTTCGAAGCGAGATTGATCGCGAGGATATCGCGGCGCTGCACCGCCAGTTCGTCGACCAGCTTTTGCGACAGCGGTTTTGGCTTGTTGTCGTCAACTGGTTCGCCATTGCCTTCCGCGCCGCCCGGACCCGCCGCCTTGCGCCGTTGCATCGGCTTGTCGCTGTAGAGGCCACTGTCGATCACCGGTGTGCCATCGGCATTGATAGTGATGAAACAGCCGACATTGGGCTTGAGTTCGTCCGGTATCACAGGCGGCTTGTCGTGGATCGCGTCATAGGCTGCAGTTGCGGCGTCCCAACGTGCCTGGAAGTCGGTTGCGCCAACTTCGTCGTCCTCGTCGATATTCTCGCCTTCGGCTTCGAGCGCCGAGATGGTTTCCAGCAAGTGATCTGCCTGGGCCTGTTCTTCGTCCGAGAGCGGCGCTGGATCGAGGTGAACCTGGTGGAGTTCTTCGCTGGCGCTGTAAGGCACGCGGGTTTCAAGGACGGGACGGACCCAAGCGTAGCCGCTACCCGCAGCGACATCAGCGGCGAAGGTCTGCAGCTTCTCGCCCGCGATGCGCTGGGCGATCTCGGGATCGATCCAGGTCTCGCTGGCGTCGTCGGTGAACAGGTCGCGTTCGATGCGGCCGCCAGCCGCGAGGTATTCTGCCTCGGTCGCGAGGCGGGCGATCGGCGAATTGGATTTGATCGCACTGTTGGTGATCATGCGGCGAATGGAGTCGGGCTGGTTGCCCTGCCAGCTGTTCGACAGCTCGTTCCACACCAGCATCTGGCGCTCACGGTTCGGGCTTGTCGCGTAGGCCTTGGCAACGTCCAGCGTGATCTTGCCTTCCTCGAGCGCGGTGAAGATCGGATCGGCCAAATCTGCGAGCCGCATACGGCCCTCGATGAACCGCCGTGTCCGGCCAAAGCGCTTTGCGATCGCGTCGAGATCGCTGCCTTCGCCCACGAAGTGCTTGTAGGCGCGGATTTCATCGGTCGGGGTCATGTCGAGACGAATGATGTTCTCGATCAACGACAGTTCGGACTGCTCAGCGGCATCGATGTCGAGCACCCTGCAGGGCACCTCGTAACCCTTGTCGATCTTGCCGCCCGCGAGAAGAAAATTGAACGCGCGCAGGCGGCGGCCACCGGCTGTAACGTCGAACATCCCCTTTTTCTTGGCAGGGACAACGATCAGGTTCTGCAGCAGGCCCTTGGCCTCGATGCTGGCGGCGAATTCCTCGATAAAGAGGTTGCTGTCGTTCTTGCGGACATTGGCTTCGGAAAGCCGCAGCTTGCCGAGTGGGATCATCTGGATATCGTTCATCATGGTTCTCCTGAGACCGGAATGGCCGAGCCCATCGGCTCAACCCCTTCCAGCCCCCCTCCCCTCACGGTTTCAGGATTTCCCTGGTCTTGGAACGGCAACGTCGGACGCCTAATGGCGCGGTGTGCCAATGCGGCTTGTTCGGACGGTGAGGCATAAATGCCGGATTTATACCTCACGCGGAGGGCGCATCTGCACCGACTGCGCCGGCCTGCATGCGGAGAATTTGGGTTCCGGGCCGCTGTATCGTGAGCTATTTTTTGTATGGCGCCCGCCAATCTAACATCACAATAGACTTTTAACAGTAGTAATGTTAGATAGGCCTTGTGATGTTAGAACGAGTCCCTGAAGCGCGGTTGGAAGCGCTCGCCGAGGCTGCGGAAGCGTATGTCGATGACACGTTCGGAGAGCGGCTTGGCCTCGTGCCGGTCGCACCCACCAATCTGCCTCATTTCATCATTGACCGCTACGCGATCTGGCAAGGTTCGCTGAATGGCCGCACGCTGCTGCTCATGGCCATCAAGGAGATCCTGCCGCCGGGATCAGGGGCCACGGCGCAGTATTTGAAGCACCGCGACCTGGTTCAGCGCGAACTCGGGGCCGACCTGGTGCTCTTGCTACTCGACCGTGCCCCGAACGCGATCCGCCGTCAGATGGTGGATCGCAAAATCGGCTTCATCGCATCGGGCGCGCAGCTTTATGTCCCCGAGGCGTTCCTGGATTTGCGGGAGCGCGCGCCGGCATTCGCGATTGCCAGCGCCGCGTCGATCAGCCCCACCACGCAATTCCTGCTGCTTGCAATCATGCAGGGCCGCGGCCTGGGCGATCTAAACCTCACCGAACTTGCGGACGATCTCGGCGTATCGATCATGAGCATCAGCCGGACCCTGGATGAGCTAGAGGCGCTCCAGCTGGCAAAGGCTCACCATGTCGGTCGGCAGCGCCGTCTGCACATGCTGCTTCGTGGCCAAAAACTATGGGAAGCTGTTCAGGCGCAGCTCCAATCGCCGGTTCGCAAGGTTCGGGTCGTCTACGCACAGGACGGGGAGAAGATCGGACCGCTTGCCGGGACAAGTGCGCTTGCCCGCTACACCATGCTGGCCCCTCCCCGGACCGAAACAAGAGCCATTCTTGCGGCGAGTTGGAAGAGCCTTGCAGTGGCAGATACGCTGAGGCCTGCCACGGCCTTCGATGACGAGCGCATCGAGGTTCAGACGTGGACCTACGATCCGCGGATTCTCGCAAGGAATGGCGTTATCGACCCCCTCTCGCTGTACCTCAGCGTCAGGGGGAGTCCGGACGAACGCGTTGCACAAGCGGCGGAAGAATTATTGGAGCCATTTGAATGGTGATCGGGGTCGATCGCTTTCGGGCGCACTTTGCGGGCCACGAGCATCAATACGTGTTGATCGGCGGGGCTGCCTGCGAACTGATCATGGACGAGGTCGGCCTCGACTTTCGTGCTACCAAGGATTTGGACATCGTCCTGGTTGTCGAAGCGCTGGACAGCGCCTTCACCGAGCGTTTCTGGGCCTTTGTCGAAGAAGGCGGTTACGAGGTCAGGGAGCGCAGCGAGGGAGCGAAGGTTCTGTACCGCTTCCAGAAGCCTAAGGCGGGGGATTTTCCCGCAATGCTCGAGCTGTTCTCGCGCGCGCGCGAGGGACTGAAGCTTTCGGAGGATGCCCACCTGACGCCGCTCCCAATCGACAAGGCAGCCGCCAGCTTGTCGGCAATCCTACTTGATGAGAGCTACTACGATTTTCTCAAGTCGATGGTCCGCGAAGTCGGCGGCATCCCCGTGCTTGGCGAGGCGGCAATCATCCCGTTCAAGGCACGCGCTTGGCTCGATCTTACCCGCCAGCGCGAAGAAGGAGGCAATGTCGATGAGAAGAACATCCGCAAGCACCGCAATGACGTGGCACGGCTGCTGCAGCTGCTGAGCCAGGAGGCCCGTTATGAATTGCCCAGCTCCGTCGCTGACGACATGCGGTCGTTTGTGGAGCAGGCAACGGCCGAGGCCGATTATGACCCCAGGCAGTTCAAGGTGAACATGACGCGAGACGACGTCGCCACAAGGTTGCGTGCTGCCTACCAGTTGTGAGCAATGAGGTTCTGCAGAGCCGAAGCCCACTCGGGTGTCAGACCCGCCCCCCTATCTCGAACATTCGAAGTGAGGATGGAACTCACCGACAACTGCCATCCGTTCACCAGCCATTCTGACAGCAGCTTCCCTCCCGATCCAAGACGTCTGCGCGCCCGAGTTCTGACGACGGACAGCGTGTCATGATCGACGAAGGTTAGCTGCCAGCATTTCAAGTGTCTTACGGAATTCGTTGATGCGGTCATCAGGCATATCCCGGAGCAATTCGGTATATGTTGCATCGGCTTCGAGACGCAGCCTGGGCAGCAAATCCCGGGCCTTGGGCGTGGCATGAACAAGCTGCAAGCGCCGATCCTTTGAAGAGCGCATCCGTTGGACCAAACCGTTCTCCTCCATCTTGTCCAGAGCAAGGCCAATCGTCATGCGTTCGAGTTCGAGGCACCGCGCCAATTCGGTCTGCGACATCCCGGGATCACGCAGCAGGTAAGCGAGGATACGCCATTGGGTGCGACTGAGGCCATGCGCATGCGTGCGTTCGTCGAACTTTCGACGCAACGATCTCGGCACTTCTTCCAGCAGGAAGGCGAGTTCGTCGAGTGGAGTGGGAAAGGTTTCGTCCGCCTTCATTTTGC
>CALMYW010000388.1 GCA_937873665.1 uncultured Sphingorhabdus sp. | reverse complement strand
CTTGGCCTCGTCGTGGAATATCATGAGCGCCAACACCGCGAACGTGTCGGATTCTTCGACGATAAGCCAACGGTTTCCGGCGTTCCTCGGGGTGAACAGCGCCGACGATATGATGAGCGCCGCGCCGATTTGCTGCCGAGGCATGGCTACAGTTTAGTCGTTCTCAATGTGGATGAATTCGCGCACGATAGGGCCAAGCGCTTGCTCAGGACCCCTCAAGATCAGACCGTTATCAGCCGCCGTCTCGCAAGGTTTATCGGCTGATTAATGCATACCAACGCAATGGTGAAAAATGGCCAATGAACCTCGCACCCCACGACTTGCTGTCTTGATTGACGCAGACAATGCATCTTCCCGGATCGCACCGCGCCTCTTTGAAGAGATTGCAAAGATCGGTGAGGCAAGTGTCCGCCGCATTTACGGTGATTTCTCCGGCACTCGGCTTAAATCCTGGGCCGACGTTCTCGCCACTCATGCGATCAAGGCGCACCAGAACTTTGCATATACCAGCGGCAAGAATGCCTCGGATATTGCGTTGGTCATCGACGCGATGGACCTTTTGCATACCGGTCGGTTCGACGGGTTTTGCCTTGTCTCTTCCGATAGTGATTTTACCGGTTTGGCCTCGCGTATCCGTGAGCAGGGCATAGATGTCTACGGCTTCGGAGAGCAGAAAACACCCGAGAGCTTCCGCCAAGCGTGTCGCCGCTTCATCTACACTGAGAACCTGCTGCCAGAGGCGCCAACGTCAGATGAGCCAGGTCGACAGGATGCCCGTCCGGCTAGCGTAAAGAAATCGCCCACTGCTGCGGCACCTTTGATCCGAACTGCCATCTCACAGCTCGATGATGAAGGGGGCTGGGTACCTCTTGGGCGGGTGGGCCAACGCCTTGCAGCGCTCGCCTCCGACTTTGATCCCCGAACCTATGGTCACGGCAAGCTGAGCGACTTGGTCGAAAGAGCAGGGGGCTTCGAATCACGCAGAACTGAAACCGGTCATTTGCAGATTCGCGTCGTTCCCTCTGGAAAGGCGAGCCAGGCGAAGGCCAAACAAGCAAAGCCCGCATGACAGTCCCGGTTCACCCCTGCGCGAGCTTGAACTCGCCGTGCGCGGCAGGGATTTGAAAAGGGAGCACCGCAGTTGGCTCGCCTCACCAAGGCGCATTTGCGCTACTTGAAGCACCACGGGATCGAACCTGAAGAAGCGTTCGATGCCTCGGGCCTCAAGCGAGCTGAATATCGACCCAGAATGAAGGCGGAGGGGAAGTTCGTCGCCTACGGTGTCACCCCGTGTCATAATGGCCACGCTTTGCGCAATCGATACGGAAACTGCATCCAGTGTTTTCCCGCTTCGATCGCCTTCGCGCGTCGAAGTGAATTGTCAGGCTACCTTTATCTCGCCCGGTCATCGAGCTTGGGCCTGATCAAGGTTGGCTTCTCCAGCGACGATCCGGATAATCGAATCTACATCGCGAATCTCGACGGATACGGCGGAGCATGGGACTGGCAGATTTGCGCGACGGTTTGGGCAGATCATGCAGGGGCGAAGGAGATTGCCGTTCATCAATCGCTTTCCGACTTTCGCGCTGAAAGGGCCTGGATACGGAATGGGACGGCTATCGTTTCTAAGGAGCTGTTTGACTGTGATCTGGCCGCAGCCATCGGTGCCTTGTCGGCACAGCTCACAGCCAAAGAACTGCAGATGATCGAGTACAGGTAAGCAGTCGTGGCACTACGATGCATAGATGCGCTGACTGGACAGAGCCTGCACGCGTTCGAATTTGATCCCATGGAATGGGACAATCTGGCGTTGAGGAACAAGCGGGAAGGGCATCTGCGAGCACCCTGCTGTCAGGCTGACGTGATCCTCAGGCGCTCCAAGCTGGGGACGCAGCATTTCGTGCACAGAGTTCGCGGCACCTGCAACAGCGCGCCCGAAACGGAAGAGCACAGGCAGGTGAAGCGCGTTATCGTAGAAGTGGGAAGAGCCAACGGTTGGCTGGCTGATGCGGAAGTGGGTGGCCTAAGCCCGGAGGGCGAAGTCTGGCGCGCCGATGTCCTGTTAAGCAAGGGCGCGGCTCGCATCGCCATTGAAGTCCAATGGTCAAAGCAAAGCGATGATGAGACAGTGCGCCGTCAGGCCCGTTATGCCTCGTCTGGGATCCGGGGGCTTTGGGTATTCCGGCAGCAGCGTTTTGCGGCATCCAAAGACATTCCTGCCGTTCGGATCTGCGGGACGCTTGCCGATGGCTTTGAAGTGTACGTACCAACTGGAACGGGCGAGCAGGTTCTGCCGCTGGCACCGTTCGTTTCAGCCGTTCTGAACCGGCAGTATCGCTTCGGGCTACCGTTGGGGGCACCAGCGGTAGTTGCCGTGCGCTGTGGGATCATAGACTGCTACAGGTGTGGTGCGGAAACGCCGATCATCACCGGGCTCGACATCAACGTTGGCCCACACAAGCTCTCCGCCACCATCCCGGAACTCGACCGTTGTCCTGATCTGATAGCGCGCGCGCTGCAGGTGATGCCACAGCACATTTCACCTGGCCGGATCATGCGCCGTCACAGCCAAGAAGCGAATTCCCGCTATCTTAGCAATGGCTGCGCCCATTGTGGCACCCTGATAGGCGCCCATTACGAGTATCTGGCGTGGGAAAACCAGGCCGTGGTTGGGAAGTTCCACGCGGTTGTTGATAATGGCATACGCCAACTGGCCATGAAACTTGGTGAAGCGCCAGAATGGGGCGTCCACCCGGAAATTTCTCCGATCTAGGCTCTCCAGTTCAATTCTTTGCAAAGGCAATCTTTGGAAAGCAGTTGCGACCACTTTTGACGGGTACGGAAAATAGGAGGAGATGATGAGCGAACTTTTCCTCCCTGGCGTCCCAGAGCATCTCGTCCGCCAAGCATTAGATCGAGCTGGGGGCAACGAATTGGCCTCGGGCAAATTTGCAAATCCAGAAAGCAGCGCAGCTTTGGCGGCGAACGGTTTCGGTTGGTTTATTGAACGACCCGCTTTGCTTCCGGCTTTCCCGGGCCTCGACGACATCGATTGGCCCGCAGTATCGGTCGAGATCGAACGGCAGATGCGTTTTCCCTGGTCTGGCGGTCGTCACCCATGGCTCGATGCCGCGGTTGTTACCGAGACCCACCTCATTGGCGTTGAGTCCAAACGGTTCGAGCCATTTCGTGATAGAAAGCAGGCCGTCCTGGCCGAAGCCTATGATCGCGATGTTTGGGGCGAAGCGATGGAGCCCTGGCTTACCATGCGCGACGCCTTGAGAAGCGATCCGTCCGCTTATCGCTTTCTTGATGCGGCACAGCTTGTGAAGCACGCTTTCGGGTTGGTGACCGAAGCTGGGCGGATCAACCGATCGCCGGTCCTGTTGTACCTCTACGCCGAGCCATCACGAGTGGCTGCATCTGCGTGTTCGGCGCACCGCGCGGAAATCGAAGTCTTCTCTGCCGCAGTGCGTGGCGCACGTGTTCGTTTTGCGGCGGTTAGTTGGTCGGACTGGCTGAAACGCTTCGATACGACAGCAGTGTCATCGGGAGTTAGGGCCCATGCTGAGGCATTACGCTGCAAGTTTGAGCCATAAGTGGGACGAACCAACTCTTTCACACGCTTTCCATCGGGAATGCCCCATTTCTGCACCGGTGGTTGAGAGGCGCGAGCGATGAAAGATCGCCAACGAGGAGTATATGCGACCAATTATGTCGCAATTAGGATGTACCCAGCCGTAATGAACAGAAACATCCGCACGAGCTTTACCGACCCGATCCAAATTGCGACGCTGTCAGCTCGCAATGGCCGCCTTGGGGTATCCTTTTGCCCAGGCAAGCAGAGTAGATCCTTCGGAGGATTTGAATGGCGGCGTGACTTGGCTGTGGACCTCGACGCGGTGTCCGAGTGGGGGGCGGCTGCGGTCATCTCACTCATCGAAGACCATGAGATCAGTACGCTAGGCGTACTGAATCTGGGCTCGGAGGTGGCTGCCCGGCGGATGGAGTGGATTCATCTGCCAATCCCTGATGTGACGGCTCCCGGCGAGGAGTTCGAACAAGGATGGCTTTCGGCTGGGGCTCGCGTCCGCGGCTTGCTCACCAGTGGACAGAGCGTTTTCATTCATTGCAAGGGTGGGCTCGGCCGTGCGGGAACCGTAGCGGCGAGACTCCTCATTGAACTTGGAGAAGCCGACTCGAAAAGCGCAATTGCGCGAGTGCGCGAAGTCCGTCGCGGCGCAGTCGAGACTGTGTCCCAAGAGGCCCACCTACACTCGATTTGGAAGCTCTTCGACCGCGCTCGCGGATGCCTGCTTGGATTAGCAGTCGGAGATGCCTTGGGGACGACTCTCGAGTTCAGGAGTCGTGATTCCTACGACCACATTACCGACATGATCGGGGGAGGGCCGTTCGGTCTGGACGCGGGCACGTGGACCGATGACACTTCGATGGCCTTGGCGCTCGGCGAGGCCCTACTCGCGAGTGCCGCCAAGGGCTCGATCTTCGAGCCAGCGGAGGCGCAAAAGCGTTTCGTAGAATGGTGGAGGAATGGATCGTACAGCCCAACCGGTGACTGTTTCGACATCGGGATAACCACCCGCCAAGCGCTGTCTCGGTTTGAACAGACCGGCGATCCTATCTCCGGCTCAGCTGATCCTTTTTCAGCCGGGAACGGTTCCCTCATGAGACTGGCCCCCGTCGCAATCTGGGGTACCCGCGCGGATCCTTCGGTAATGACCAGAGTAGCCCGTCGGCAGAGCATGACTACCCACGCGGCAGAGGCGTGTCTGGAAGCCTGCGATGCTTACTCACTCATACTGCGAGCGGCGATTCTCGGTGCTGATTTCTATGGGGCACTGACCCACGCTCGCGGAGACTATGGACCCGAGATCGGGCCAATTATCGCCGGCAGCTGGCGCGGGAAGCAGCGCGATCAGATTTCGAGCAGCGGCTTCGTGGCGCATAGTCTCGAGGCGGCCCTCTGGTGCCTGGATAACACGGACAACTTCGATGAGGCCGTGCTTTTGGCGGCAAACTTGGGTGACGATGCCGACACCACTGCTGCTATCACAGGCCAGTTAGCTGGAGCCCTTTATGGATCCTCGTCCATTCGGCCATCATGGTTGGAAAAGCTGGCATGGCGCGAGGAAATTGAGGGTCTTGCTCGCAACCTGGCTT
The DNA here is from genome assembly GCA_937873665.1 of uncultured Sphingorhabdus sp. Next base: position 219 of record CALMYW010000388.1, on the reverse strand, counting down.
TCCCGGCAACCACGCCGCCGAGCCGGCACTGATCGATCTCAGTGATCGATGCTCATCACAGTTCACCAGTATGAGTTCGGGTAAAATCCGCGATCATCGTCGCTACCAAACACGTTTTGCTCCCGAAACAGTTCGTCCAAACCGATCGCACTCAACTTGCGATCTGCGGAAGCAAGCTTCTTTCTGGTCCAGGCCACGAACTCGGAAACCCGGAGGCCC
>CALMYW010000387.1 GCA_937873665.1 uncultured Sphingorhabdus sp. | reverse complement strand
GCAAGGCAGGACTTGAAGTTTTCAGTTCTTTCACAACCGTCCGTGATTTCGGGGTAGAACCCGGGCGAAGAGTAGAGGGATTGATGCGTCATAGTTGCCGGCACGATGGGCGGCAAAGGCATTGCCAATCAGTTTGGAGCGATGGGAGTGTCGCTGCGTGAGGTCGGTCTCAATTCGATCCAGGTGCTCACGAAAATAGGACGCCAATGCTTCCTGGATTTCAGTGATCGGCTTGCTCTCGAGTTCATCCCGGAACTTGGTGACGGCCGTGATGGGCATCTCCGGATCTAGATACCAGCCTGCGTGAGCGAGCGCGAGCAGTCCCTCTCGCATACGAGAGGGCAGTTCCTTAAGCGCTTCAGCAACCTGTCCGAACAACGGCGCCCAACGATCGTGCCAAGCCGCAGAGAGCTCGAATAATTGGAGCACCTTTTGGAAGTTGGCGAGGGGAAGAGTGCCTCGCTGCATGGTTAGCCGTAGCTGTTCCGATGCGGCTGCAACCTTGCGCAGCGGTTCTGCCAGCGCGCTACCCATTTGTGCCTGGGTGTTGATCAATGAGCCCATCATCAATTTGTGACTTGAGCCGAACTGAAGAAGGAGCTTTTGGTTCCAGCATGCCGTGTGTGGCGCGACAAGATCCATTGCGCGCACGGGTCTTTCTATTTCGTGGTCCTGTTTCGACGCGCTTTCAGGTGTCATCTGGAAAATCTCTCGGGTAGTCGTGCGTAACCCGCGTCCGCGCCGGCTGGCACCGCAGATACCCACCATCTCGAAGGGCTATAGCGTCTTGAGCATTTCCTTCTCCTTGCGATGAGGCTCGAGGTGATTTATCTACGTCTTCAGGGCGGAGTTGCTATTTCAGCTGCCTTTTTCGAACAAATCCGAGCCGACCATCGGAAGTTTTAATCTTTATCCATTTTCCATCAAGCGTCGACGCATAAGCGATGGTGCCACTGACTACGGTGTCAATGTTCTTTGAGAAAACAGACGGCTCGGACTGAATGACGATCTCGCCACGTGCATCTATCAGCGTTACTTGAAGCGAAAAATCATCGCTAGGATCGGCGATATCGACCCCAGGCTGGACGACAGTCGTCGTCGAATCTTCATGCGCTGAAAGTTCTCGTGTTTTTTCCACAGATTCACTCGTAGTGATTGTGGTTGCAGAGTGTTCGCTGGTTGAAGTTTGTGCCGGCGTCGCGCGTATGGCTGGCGTGTTACTTGCCTCTATAGCTGTAATTTGGGTGGTAGTGTCCGCAGGATTCGCCGGAGTGTTCCCGTCTCTCAAATTAATAATGAGAAGGACAATTGGAAGGGCGATAATCCACTTGAGAATTCCCCAAATGTCACTGCCCCTTATCTTCGTGGGAGACGGTCTGCCGCAATGTGGGCAAGTCACGGCCTCTATGTCAGCAATTTTCCCGCACGTGTGGCACTTCGACATACGCCCTTAGCCTTGCCTGTTGAGTGTCTAAAGTCTTTGGAACAGTGCAACCGCCTAACTCGTTGCCATTTGTACGACGATAAGGCGGCCATCGGCATCCTTGTTGAGGAGTTGGCTGCCCTCGGTCAGCTCAATCTGACCATTCACCGGAATTTGCGTCTTCTGAGCCGCATCCCATAAATTTGGCATGGCTTCGTTCTTCAGCCACCACTTTCCGTTGTGCAGGACGAAGTAGCCCAGCCGCTTGCGCCTGCCTTCGGGCAATTTCTCGTTGGGGGCGACGTTCTTGAACATGTGCCAAGCAAAAAGCGACTGATTGCTGTAAACCATGAGGCGGTGGTTGTCGGGACGGTACGAGCCTTCTTTGTGGGAGGAGTACAGGTTCAGAACCGGTAGCGAACCGTGGTAGGGCGTGCCGCAGAACGGGCAGCGTGGCGAAGTCGTGTTATCGAAGACATACCACTTCTGCTCGCAGCTCGTGTTCGAGCACGGCTGCAGTAGGTCGACAGTCTTCACCAGTGCGAACTCCCACTCGTCTGCCGTTGGGCGTTGTGCAGGCGCGTGCAGGCCGGTGATAAATGCTCGTTCGAACAGTGGTGCCAAGTACGGCCCGGTTACCTTGTAGGAGATCTTGGCTGGATCACCCCAAGGCAGCTGGGCTGGGCGGAGATCCTGGGGACGGATACGATTGGACGTATCGGAGGGATGTTCGATCCACAGGGCGCGTTCGCCCATCGTCAGTTCTTCGTCCCGCTGCGGATCTTGGTCGTGGACCTTCGGGCCTCGCAATGGATGCCGGTAGAGCAGATACATGTAGATCAGTACTGCCAGTGCGTGCTGGTCGGTGCGGATGCTCGGCAGCACGCGTTTAGGATCAGCTAGTGGAAGCTTCTGGGTCATCATGACCAGCGGATCAATGAAGTCCGGT
>CALMYW010000386.1 GCA_937873665.1 uncultured Sphingorhabdus sp. | reverse complement strand
TGTCTCGCTTTGCTTCCATGAGGCTTCCCAGATGACGCCAAAACGGTTCTAACGTGGAGCTGACCGGCGCTGCGCGGCTTTATCGCGCAGCGTCCAGCGACCGAAGGGAGCGAGGTCGAGCGCCATGTTAGGTACCAACATCACTTAGTAACGCCGCTTCGACATTTTGCGGGGTGGATTGCAGGAGAGCCTCAAAGTCTGGTGGACCGAAGACCGGTGCCGAACGCAATTTCTCCTTCGCGTCTCTATCGGATAGGTCGAGTTCATTGAACTTGCCATCAAGTTTCCGAAGGTGAGCGTAGCAACCGATATCTATGGCAAATGCCTGATATGTACCGGCTTGAGACTTGTGCGTAATTGCGGTGCCTGCGTTGTGGATGATCCGATAGTCCAGCAGGCGATTCACCAAGTCCCGGAAGTCGTCGCGCTGCTGTAACGCTTGTTCAGAAATAACGAAGACGTTCGACTTCTTCGAAAGGCAGAATGAGCGAAGTGCGTAAATGCCGCGCATCAAGACATCCTGTTCACCGCCCTCCGAGTCTTGCTTCAGTTCCTCAATTCGGCGTTCAAAATTCGAGCGACTCATTACGCGCACATCGTCTTTGCCGATCCGATCACCCCCGTTTGCTCTGACGGTGCTAAGGACCTCAAGAAACAACGACAGGGTGTCTCTCGGAACGCCACCACCCGCCATCACGAGACGATCGAATCCTTCACCCTTGAATAGGCTGTCGACTTGATTGGGCTTTAATCCAACCAACTTACCGAATTCATGAAATATGCGACGGTTTTGATCGCGAGTTTTCGCAAAATCCGCAAACGTGTAGTCGATATTGATTGGCTGGTAGTCGTGGCGCTCCTGGGCGCCGATAGGTTGACCGTCGCGATCTACGTACAGCGAAGAGGCGTGCCGCAGCGTTGCAACCTTGAAGTACAGCGGAACGTCTTTGCAAAGACGATGGATGTAGTCGATGACGAAGGGCTGATCAACCTTCTTCAGATGGTAGAGGTCGTCAATTTGGAGAAAGACGGCTTTCACGGAGTTGGAAACCAGAAAGAACTCCCGCACTTGCTCTTTCAGGCGGGGAAGCCACATGTCCAACTCGCGCAGCTTGTCACTACGGACCTTATAGCTTCGCTCAATCTCTGTTTTCGACTTTGCCCCAGTAGTTTCTCCGATCTTTGCGGAGACCGGCGCAGCGGACGCGCCCAGAGATGCTTCTCTGGAAGTGCTTTGCTCGGCTGAGGTTGTATTGCGAACGGCCTCCTCAACTGAATCAGCGGATACGCGCAATTTCGAAAGTTCCTCTCGGATCTGCTTAACCAGCTCGCGCGATCGCTTCTTTCGACCAAACCAGCCCGTGAGATGCCTTTCTAACTCGCGGAACAGCGCGTCAAGAATTTCGATTAGGACGTTGGGAAACGAATGCCGCTTGAAGTCTTCGCAGTTCAAATAGACGGTGCGAACAGAGTCATCAACGGACCGACTCGAATGGTGAAGAAGAAGCGTCTTTCCGCATCCGCGTCGCGCAAAGATCGCGTGATTTTGCCTCGCGCATACGTCGCCAAGGATGTTGCTAGCATCAATGTACGGAACTGCCTCCGAACTGTCACGCTGTATGCGAAGGCTCTCGGTGATCTTCTGGCGAAGTGCAGTCAGCTTCTTGTCATCAGACTTCATCGGATTGTTCTCCTAGAGTGCGCAAATTGGTACCTAACGCCGAAAGTAAGCCGACCGCCGTAGGCGGGTCGGCTTGACTGTACAGTTAGACCTGAAGGCAAGAAAAGAACTCATTTGAAGGCAGGTGCTGACCCTGAAAAAAGTGTTACGCAATAGAAATGGCCAGTGCTTGCAATAATTGGTGAAACTCAAATTTATAGCTTTGAGGCTGCGTCAAGGAATTTTGCATCATAAATAATTGCGATAGTGGCGATTTCAATTTTTGAGTTCGGCGGAGTGTCATATATTGAGAGTGTTATTTCTGTCTTTCCGTTTTTCCAGTGAACGTTTTTGTATTTAAATCTTTCCCGATGGGTTTTGTCATCTGAATCGTAAGGAGTGCCATATTTGTAGGTGAGTATGTTTTCGAGGCGATTGGTTTTTTTGATGGCCCAGTATATTTCTTTGATATTTTCGGAGAGAAGTGAAACCCGAATTAATTTACCTTGTTTGAAAAAGAATATGGCCTTAAATATATCTCCCTCTAAATCAATTCCATTAAGCTCGTGAACTGAGGTTATGCCGCTTCCAGGGTTATTATTCTTTACCAAAGTAACCTCGGGAAACATGTTTCTTATTGTGTCTTCTGACATTCCATAGGCCGTCCCGTTCCATAGTTGTTGTGCACTAACTTGGGCGGATAGGATGGTAATAAAAATAAATGCTATCAATGTTTTAAAAGATTGCATATTGTTATCTCTGCTGATATTTGGTATTGACTGGTGCCATTGTATTAAGTTGGTCATCCAAAGGAGCTGGCAAGGAGTGAGTGCAATGGTTGCTTATCAGCCATGGTACCCGGGCAACGTTTCTAGATACTGCTTTAGGCCATGATTCCCTTTCAATATCTCGTTGCGCTCCATGATTGTCTTTATATCAACTCTGTCTATGGGATCTTCTCGCCCTTCGGGCCACTTCGCAAAATCATGTATAACGAGTGCTGACCTAGGTTCGATCTCCGCACGCCGTTCGGGGTGCAGTTTTTCTTTGTAGTAGGCGAGCGAAAGTTGATGTGGTGCATCAAGGCAGACGTACACCTTATGTCTCCAATACTCTTCATGTTCTTCGCACACTGTTCTATGCGTGTCAAAGGCAAGCTTTGCCTTTAGTTTCTTGTACCGTTCGATGTGACGTGCGGCTGTTAGCCAGTTCAATCGATCAGCAGCCGGTGGTTTAGTCTCGGTGCCATCATTCGTCAACGCCGTGTACGCTCGCTCAAGGGACAGCACTGCTTGATTCAGTATTTCTTGACTGCTCTGAATACGCCAAGAAAAATAGATGGCAGCGGCTGCTACAAGAGCGGAAAGACCTGCGAAAAAAGCACTGGCTGTTGAAGCCCAGTCGGGTGAAGGCATGGTGGAATATGAGCGACCTAACGGCCAAGGTAAGCCGCCCGCCGTAGGCGGGGCGGCTTGAACGCAGAGTTAGACCCGAAGGCCAAAAGGGAGCGCCCGGACTTGAACAAGGGCGCAGCCCACGAAAAAGCGCTGGGCCACGAAAGCGGCGCAGCGCTGCAAGAAGGATAGCTGGTGGCGCTTGCTGCACAAGCGCTGGAGGCC
>CALMYW010000385.1 GCA_937873665.1 uncultured Sphingorhabdus sp. | reverse complement strand
TCCGGGGCTGCCACATACAGGTCCACCAAGTACCAAGGAAGTCTAAAAAACCCCGGGAAACCGGGGTTTTTTGTTGTCCGACGTCCTGGCAGGTCCAGCAAGGGGTATTGAAATCCGACGGTAGCTGTCGGTAGCTTTGACGGTAGCAGGGCGTTCGCTCATGCTGTTACCGTCATTTGGCGGTAACTTGATCCGGGGTGCGAGGGGGCCGCCGAGAGCCAATGCCACTGACCGATACCGCCATTCGAAAGGCAAAGCCCCCTACGAAGCCACTGAAAATGACAGATGGGGGAGGCCTATATCTCCTGTTGCGGCCCGACGGAGCGCGCTGGTGGCGTTGGGACTACCGTCGCCCAGTCACCGGCAAACGCAACACCCTCTCTTTGGGCACCTATCCCGACACCGGGCTGGCAGAAGCTCGCGCACGGCATCTCGAGGCCAGGAAGATGCTCTCTGCCGGGGTAGACCCCGGAGAGCACCGGAAGGCCGAGAAGACCGCTTCTGCGGAGCATGCGGCGAACACCTTTGGCGCGGTTGCCGGAGAACTCCTGGCCATGCGTGCAAAGCAGCTTCACCCCAGGACGGCAGCACGAGAGCGCCGCTTTTTGGAGCAGGACCTTGCTGCAATTGGAGACAGCCCGGTGGCTGACATCACGGCTCCGGCCCTATTGGCCGTTTTACGCAAGGTGGAAGCGCGTGGGGCAGTGGAGTCGGCGCATCGAGCGCTGGCTGCCGCGTCGATGGTGTTCCGCTACGCGATTCGCACGGGTAAGGCGAAGAGCAATCCCGCAGCAGACCTCAAAGGGGCGCTTTTAGTCCCTGAGTCCACTCACTTCGCCAGCGTCACTGATCCGGCCAAGATAGGTCCTCTACTTCGGGCGCTTTGGGGCTATGACGGTTCCCTGACTGTCATTGCCGCCCTAAAGCTCGCGCCTTTGCTCTTCGTTCGTCCAGGCGAGCTGCGTTCCGCGCGGTGGGCTGACATCGATCTGGAAGCGGGCGAATGGCGCTTTGTCACCAGCAAGACGGAAACGCCTCATGTCGTGCCCCTTGCGACACAGGCGGTCGAGATCCTGCAGGACCTTAAACCGCTCACGGGGCGCGGTGATTATGTCTTCCCCTCGGAGCGCGGTCGGGATCGCTTCATGAGCAATAACACCATCAACGCAGCAATGCGACGCCTTGGCTATGGCACAAGCGACATGACGGCACATGGCTTCCGAGCCATGGCGCGCACCGTGCTGGATGAAGTGTTGGGCTTTCGACCGGACTTCATCGAGCACCAGCTTGCCCATCAGGTGAGAGACCCAAACGGCCGCGCTTATAACCGTACAGCCCACTTAGCTGAGCGGAAGAAGATGATGCAAGCGTGGGCGGACTACTTGGATGGCCTAAGGCAGGCTGCTGCGCAGTAGTTCGACCGGCAGAAGCCGGCCAGCAGGAGACTCCTGATGTCAGACAGGCTCGTCCTGGGAACCCGGCGGAGCAGTCCACCTTAGGCGCTCGTAGAGCAACGCCGGCAGGCTCTCATGTAATGAGCGCCTCGCGTGGCAACGCAGGCGGCGTTCGGGCGCGTACCACTCGTAGAACGCCACACCTGACAGGATGTGATCCTGGACGTAGATCGTGCTGTCGTTCGCTTGGCGAATGCGAACTTGCCACAGACCGGAACCGCTCATGCCGCCGAGGCTAGTGGGAATATCGGGGCCGATCGCCGGAACGCTCAGGTCGAAGTAGTCGAAGCCATCTAGTTCGAATTCGCGTGGACGCGGCGCCAGCGCGCACAGTCCTTGAACACCACGCACCTGCTCGAAGCCCCGCACCGGGCCCAGCTCCACCGTGCCCTCAGCCGGAACTCCGCAGGGGAACCAGAAGCCCCACTCAATGCCGGGATATTTTCCCGGCAACTCCGCGATGCGGCGGTCCAGGTCGTAGGCCAATTTGGTGGTCCGTAGAGTCGCGCTCGCTTCGCCTCCAATTGGTATAAAGACCAGCGCCAGATCTGGGCCGTTGCCGTCATCGGTGCCGCGCGCCAGGCGCGCGAACACCAAGTGGTCGCGCTCATAAAGGCAGCGGCGCACTTCGCCGCGCCAGTCCACCAAGATGCTAACCATATCCCCTGCCTGCAGCTGCTCAGCCACGTGGTCGGCGGTCAGGAACGCATGGCGTCCAGCGATGCGAACGAAAGTGCCAGATCCCGATGCAATGCTCTCAGCGCCATCGGGTCGACGACGGACCGATGTGAAGCCGACGGAATACAGCGCCAAGCGCTCAGCGATCTCGTCGTGGAGTGCAGCCGGGAAGTCGCCGATGTGCAGTTGTCGGGTAGGGCCATCCGTTTCCATGAACCATTGTCTCTGTTTACTCCGCCGTCGCGGCTAACACGCCCGTCGATCGTCGACTCGTAACGTGGACGTCCGCTCCGGGTCGGTTGTCGCCGGGTGCTTACGACCCAAAGCAGCCACGCTCTTGGGTTCGAATTCGCCCACCAGGCTCAGGGTGAGAAAGCTCATGTTGAGTTTCGCCAAGGCATAGGCCGCGCGGGCACCCGTCGCGAGTAAGTGTTTAGTGGCGCGCATTGCCGTTGGTCTATAGTTTGCCGATTGAGCTACTGACCTTCTCTCGTCCCGCGTTGCAGATGCGTATTGATGCAGATGCACCCGATCGCAGGCCTTGGTAGACGTCACCTAATTGTTCAAAGGCCGGAGCGTAGCGACGTACGCCGACCTGCCAGTCGAGATCGGGCGTGGCCTGCGTCTGCGCGAGCTGCAGTCGTGCTTCGCGGATGCGTTGCTCGCCGGCGAGTTGCGCGATCTCCGGCGTGCGCGACAACCAGTCGGCGAGTTCGTCGAAGGAGGCCACTGGCGGCAGACCCAGCGGATCGACTGTTGCTGCTTCGAAGGTCGGATTGCGCTCGCCCCACATCGCGGCCAGGTGCTGGCGCGCTGCCGCCTCCTGCTGCGTGGCGCGGGCATGTTCGAGTTCGGCACGGGCCAGCGCCGCCTCGGCGGTGAGCACGACCGACTCGGGCGAGGCGCCTGCCTGCAGCCGATGCTGCGCACCGGCGACCGTGCGCCGGCGTTGCCCGATGTCGAGGTCGGCGATCTCGCGTTGCTTCTTCGCCGACACCACGGCGAGATAGCGACGCGCCACCTCGGCGAGCAGATCGAGACGGCGTGTCTCGCGCTGCAAGGACAGCGCATCGATCCGCGACTGCGCAACCGCGCGTCGCGCATCCAGCTTGCCGCCGCGTTCGAGCACCGAGGCTAGCGTCAGCGTCAGTTCGGCGCCGGACAGGCCACTGGCTGCGCCTGTGCCAAAGACGTTTTCGACTTCGGCGCCGATCACCAGCGGCGGCTTGAACGCCGCGCGATCCAGCTCGGCCGCGAAAACATCGCGCTGGCCGGTGATCAGGCGCAATTCGGGATGGGACTGGTCGACGCGCGCGAAGGCGTCGTCCAGGGTCAAAGGCTCGGTGGCGGACGCGGGCAGACCCGCGAGCAACGCCGCCAACAATGCGGCCGCAGCCGCGATACGCAGGAACATGGAACACTCCAATCAGGCAGGACGGGACAAGCCGGCACAAGGCCGGCGCCAGCGTCAGCCGTGGATCGGAGGCCGGAAGGGTGCGAGGAGGGGTTCGCTCGCCGGACGCGCTGCAGCCAAATCGTCTGGCTCGGCGGCATGCACCAGCCGCACTGAGGTTTGAAGGCGTTCGATCGCAGGTACCGCCACTTGGCCGCAGCAGTGCGTGATGTGGTGGATTGCGTGCAGCAGGCCGGCGGTGCGGTCGCCGGATTCGCCGTGTTCGGCGACTTCGTCGGTAACCGCTTCATGGCCCTCGGAGGCGAGGTGCGTTTCGTCCAGGCCGTGGCCCTGCTCATGCAGTTCACCGATGGCGGCCAGTGTCGGCTGCAAGACCAACGCCAGCGTCAGGCTAACGGTGATTAGCCAGTGCAGGAGGTTGCGACGGTGGCGGGCGACTCGGGTCATTCGCTTGGCGCAGGTTTGGATTCCGAGCGTGCCTTTCGCGCGTCGGCGAGGATCTCAAGCGCTTCCTTGACCACGTAGAGGCCGATAAGGGTACCAATCCCGTAATCGGGATACGGTGATCCCAGCACCAGCACCAGGACACCGGCCAAGATGACGCCGACGTTCGCCACCACGTCGGCACGGGTGAAGATCCAGGTGGCGCGCAGGTGGACTTCACCGGACTTCAACGGCGCCAGCAGCCGCAGCACGGTCAGATTGACCACCAGCGACAGGCAAGCGGTGCCGATCATCCAGCCGCTGAGCGGCTCGGCTCCCTGGAATATACGGCGGCCAACTTCGACCAGCACCCCAAGGCCCAGCACCAGCAGCACGCTGCCGCTGAGCCATGCGGCGTTGGCCTTGAAGCGCGCACCGCGCCCGATGGCCGCAAGGCCAATCGCGTAGGCCGTCGCATCGGACAGCATGTCCAGCGCATCGGCCAGCAAGCCCGTCGACTGGCCAATCCAGCCCGCCACGCCACCGATCACAGCCATCGCGGCATTGAGCACCAGCGCGATCGTCAAGATCCGTCGTTCCTGCGCGTTCTTCGCTTCGTGGTGGCAGCCGCAGTCGGTCATCTGTTGTCCCTGGTCCGTAGGGACGGGATACTAAAGTCCGTAGCCGCTACAGGGTCAAGCATGAAGATCGGGGAAGTGTCCGCTGCCAGCGGCTGCCACATCGAAACCATCCGCTACTACGAGCGGATCGGCCTGATGACATCGCCTGCGCGCACCGAAAGCGGCTACCGCCAATACCGGGACGCTGACGTCGAACGCCTGCGCTTCATCACGCGCGGCCGTGCGCTTGGCTTTAGCTTGGAAGAGATAGCGAGCCTGCTTCGGCTTGCGGAGGAAACCGATCTGCCGTGCAGCGACGTGGATCGCCTGGCACGCACCCATCTGGTTGACGTCCAGCGGCGGATCGCCGATCTGCAGTGCATGGAACACGAGCTTCAGTGCACGATCGAAAGCTGCAGCGGGAGGGAGCGTGCAAGCTGCAGCATTCTCGGGGCGCTGAGGTTGGACGCTGCGAGTGATTGAAACCTGCAACTCATCGCTTCACCGCGGTGACTGGTTCTGGCCGAAAGGGGGCGGGGCAAGTGATTAGGCGGCATTATCTAGGGTATGCGATCGCGTTCAGCGTACCCGCAACAAGTCACTCCATTTCGTGGTGTAGGAGGGCGACAAGTCCTCCTGCCGCATGCGCCACTGGGCCGGGGTGCGCCGGTGGGCCGAGGCGAATCCCATCGTCCCCCGGCCGAAGCGCCGATTGGCCTGGTCAAGCACGGCCATGAGCTTCTCTGACCGCGGGTCCACGCCCGCGAACAGGTCGGCCTGGTAGGTGTCCTCGTGGGTCAGGTCCAGTAGAC
>CALMYW010000384.1 GCA_937873665.1 uncultured Sphingorhabdus sp. | reverse complement strand
AGGGTTATATTGCCCGTGTAGCTGGGGCCGCACCTACTCCGACGCCGACGCCGACACCCACTCCGGCGCCAGCACCTGCCCCTACTCCCACACCCGGTACCGGCATTATCGGCCTCGACGACTTCAGCCCCACGGTTCTGCAGGCCGCACCAGGCCGGACCTTGCAAGGCGGCCTCGGGCTGATGATGTGGGGTGCACATCACCGCGTCCTCACCGACTATGTGCAGCCGGGCCGCGGCTGTGCGTGGACCGTGCTGGACTATCGCCGCGATGGCCGCAGCGACGGGGATTCCGTGCTGGCCGAAGCCGGTGCCTGCGTCGATGCGGGCCCGCTGCGGCTGGGGGCAGGCATCGGCTATGATCGCTCGGATGCTGACCTCACCCTTGGCGGCAAGCAGAAGCTGGAAGGCTGGCACGGCGTGGCCGAGGCTGACCTGCGCCTGGGCCAGAGCGGGGCGGTGCTGAGCGCAACGGCGATCTATGGTGACTGGAACGTCAAGCTGCGCCGCAACTACCTCAATGGTGCCAGCACCGACACCAGCACCGGTTCGACCGATGCCCAGGGGGTCGCGCTGCGCGCCCGGCTGGACTGGTTTGACGCGATCGGAAGCGAGCGCTTCGGGCTGACCCCAACCATCAGCTATACCTGGAGCCGGGTAACGGTCGATGGCTATACCGAGACTGGCGGGGGCTTCCCGGTCACTGTCAGCCGCTCGGTTGACGAGGCTTCGGAAGGGCGCCTGGGCCTGACCGGTCGCTTCGCCCTGGCCGAGCCGACCACGCTGCGCTTGCGCGGGGAGTACATCCACCGCTTCGACCGGTTCGATGCTGGCCCCTCGTTCCAGATCATCGGCACCGGCATGGGCGGTGCGGGCGGTCTCTATGCGGTAGACCGCGACCATGCCCGCCTGGGGGCGGACATCGATCAGCGGATAGGGCGCAACGGCGTGCTCTCCCTCTCGGCGCACAAGGCCGTGGGCAACGCGGGAGGTAACCCGTTCTCGGTTAGCGCCTCGCTCCATTTCGGGTTCTGAACCAGGGGTTCCTGCGCGGGAGCCCAAGGCTCGGTGCGCAGGAACCAGTTGGGTCGAAAGGGACGGGATGCAAGGAGCAGAGCCGAGCTGGCAGGAATGGATCGCCAGCAATCTTTCCGCAGGCTGTGACCCGGCGGACATGCAAGGCCGCATGATCGCCGCCGGGTGGAACGAGGCGGATGCACGGGCGGCCCTTGCATCGGGAATCGGGCAGGTGTTTCCGGGCCTGACCGCGCAGGCCATCGCCCTTCCGGTTGTTCCTGACATGGGAATGGCGACGTGTGACGGACGAGACATCAAGGTGATCATGCGCTTGGCCAGCCCTGCCGTGGCCATGTGCGAAAGCGTCCTGTCACCTGCCGAGTGCGCCGAATTGCTCGCTTATGCCCACGATCGGGGTTTGCACCCCTCCACCGTGGTGGACGAACTGAGCGGGCAGAATGTGCCGCATCCCGAGAGGTCGAGTGCCGGTGTGATGTTGGCCCGCGCCGAAACCGGGCTGATCGACCGGCTGGAGCGCCGCCTGGCCGCGCTTACCGACTGGCCGATCGCCAATGGAGAGGGCCTGCAGATCCTGCGTTATCGCAAGGGACAGGAATACCGGCCGCATTTCGATTCCTTTCCTGATGGCGCAGGAGGTGCAGTTCATACGGCGCGTGGCGGGCAGCGAGTGAATACGGTTCTCGTCTATCTGCAAAGTCCCGAAGCGGGCGGGGGGCACCGCCTTTCCCGCTTGCGGGCTCACCGTGTGTCCACAGCCGGGATCCGCAGTGATTTTTCGCAACGTCGATGATACGGGCCGACGAGATCCTGCCAGCCTCCACGCCGGGCTGCCCGTTGTTCAGGGCGAAAAGGTGGTCATGACCTATTGGCAACGCGCCGGACCTTATGCTTGACTGCCAACGGTCGATCGCGTCGGGCATATCGTCAAACCAATTGCACACGCATGGCTCAATTCCATGCCAACAAAAATGAACTCCCCTGCATATTCGCAGCGCAAGACGGCCCGGCTCGTCACAAGGCCGCATGGATGATTGAGGCTGGCCGGTTGATCAGGACCGGATGATCCATCATCGCATCAACTAGTTGCGCGTCCGTCAGGGCCAGTTTGTCGAGCCCGAGTTCCGCAAAAGGCGTCCCCTTTTCACAGTGCAGCTCGCGCGGGGTGATCCAGGCTCGCCCGATCATGCTCGCGGCTTGCCTAAAGAAGATAATCTCAAGCGCTGGCTCAAGGAATGAGGGCATGGAGACCCAGGGCATTGTCATTATCGGCGGCGGCCAGATGGGGCTGTCGCTGGGCTACTACCTCTACCG
>CALMYW010000383.1 GCA_937873665.1 uncultured Sphingorhabdus sp. | reverse complement strand
CACGATCATCGCCGTACTCGCGCTCAGCGCCAGGTGGCCGCCGCCGGAGGCAGACCCTTCAGTGTGCCCTTGCTGACGATCACTACCATCAAGGCGAGCTTCCCGCCGTCGAACTGCAGTCCTGCGCTTACGGCTTTGCCGGAGCCGTATTTTTCGGCGATTGCGACAGCCTCGGAAAGATCCAAGGCGGCAGCGGCGAAGGCTGCGAGCGCAGCCTTATCCTCCTCGCCCAGCTTGAATGCAGACGTTGTTGACCCGTCGTCGACGAGCACTCCCGTCGCAGCATCAACCTTGCCTTCCCACAGTTCCTCGTTCAAAAGGACCTTCACTCTGTAGACAAGGCGACCGGTAGTTCCGTCGAAACTCAGGTCGACAACCTTGGCGCCGGCGCCGCGTTTTTCGGCTATTGCAATTGCACGCCGGGCAGACACCCGAACGTTCCCAAATGCCTTGATTTCCCGCAGGATCGCCGCAGTTTCGGACTCGTTGAATTGCGGGACTGAAGGTTGCGTAACAGGATTGGCAGGCTCGTAGCCAAAGGCCGGGAAAGGCGCAATCGCCAAAATTAGCAGGATGAAGAGCTTCGCACACTTTTTGACGTACATGACAATTCTCCTGCGATGGGAGGGTAGGACGGTTGACAGAGGCAGAAATTACGTCGCTCGGCCTCGGCGTCTTGCGATCGTGATGCGTCTTGCGCCGCTCAACCCCGAACCATCGCAATCAAGACACTTTGAATGTCGCCTTATGAAGGGATTGATAGCGACTGCTGGTTGCCTCAAGTTGCGACCGGCAAGGTGCGTTGACAGCGGATGAGATGACATGCTGCTCGCCCGCTTGAAACGTTATCACTCATACCGCAGCTCGTTTCGGCCCATGTTCCGGAAATCGCGCCGAGCTTGGCTTGCGCTTCCATGCATTCGGATAGCGCCCTTGCGTAGTCGGCCTGTTCCTTGACGCGTGAAGACGTCAGGCCGAGCGCTTCATTCCATACGCCGTAGGACTTTGCTGGATTCCCAGCAAACAACTTCAGCCATTGCGAATTGCTGAAGAAGGTCAATTTCGGGCCAGTCGCAGATGCATACACTTCAGATCAGCTGCTTTCGATCGCCATTTCAGCCTCCATTCCCTGTCTACCCGTCGCTACTCTAGCTAAGGCGACAGAGCGCCATATTGATTTATGTCAACCGCTGTTGACCAACAGCTATAGTATGATAGTGATGCCATATGACAATCGGATTTTTGTGAGGCGCTGATGGCACGTAGTGCTTTGGCAAGGAAAGGCAGCGCCACGCGAGACCGCATTCTGAATGCGGCGATCTTGCGGTTTGCGCGAAGCTCTTATGAATCAGTTGGATTACGGGACATCGCAGCAGATGCGGGCGTCGATGTCGCATATGTGCATCGTTGTTTTGGTTCAAAAGAACGACTCTTTGCCGAATCCCTTGAAGCTACCATGGAGCCGGCAAAGCTCTTTGCCGGACCTCCAGGAGATATTGCGGACTTTCTTGCAAAGCAGATCTTTGCACGAGATGGAGGGCGAGGGCGCAATACCGTTGGACCGCTGGATATAATTATTCGCTCGCTTTCAAGCGTCGAAGCGTCCGGCGTGTTGCGGGAGTTCACCCGCGACAACATCATTCGTCCACTTGCAAGAACGATTGGCCAAAAGACCGACACCAGAGCTGCGGTGATCGCCTCGCTGCTGGCGGGGATAGGAATACTTAGAAATGTGCTCCGCATTGACCCGCTGACCGAGGTCGAAGGTGGAGAACTTGAAACGCTCATTGCTCAAATCATCAACGGCGTATTAGCCGCGGATTGCTCGTCCGGATAGGAACGAGCGCTGCAATCATATGGAGAACTTACCATGGATGCCATGACACGCGTTGCGATTGGGAAACCGAAGCTGCCAAAGCTGCCGTTGCCTGAAGGGCATCTCAGCGAGGAAAAGTTTCGAGCCATAGATCGGGTGCGCGAGGCTTTGACCGCGCAGGCGACTGGAGGGCTCTCGCCGGCGTCGCTTGCGATGGCTTTCATGGACTGGTCGATCCATCTGGCGTCCGCGCCGGGAAAGTGCCTGGAGCTTACAATGAAGGCCGGCCAAAAGGCGGCCCGGCTGGGTGCTCACATCGCGACCGCAGGCATCTACAGCGATGAGCACCGCTGTATTGAACCGTTGCCGGGCGACTACCGTTTCACAGACGAGGGCTGGCGTAAGCCGCCGTATAATGTCTGGTCGCAAGC
Organism: uncultured Sphingorhabdus sp.; assembly: GCA_937873665.1. Next base: position 5,334 of record CALMYW010000383.1, on the reverse strand, counting down.
GTTTTTGCTCAATCAGCAATGGTGGCACAACGTCACGCACGGGGTGCCTGGCGTTACACCGCACCATGAAGACGTGGTGTCCTTTGCCGCGCGTCAATTCCTCGACATGTTTTCTCCGTCGAACATTCCCTTCGCAAATCCAGAAGTGGTCGAGAAAGCCGTCGCAACCGGCGGACAGAATTTCGTTCAAGGATTCCGGAACTGGCTTGAGGATGCGAGCCGTGTCGCAACACAGCAACCTCCTGTGGGCACCGAGAAGTTCGTCGTTGGAAAAGACGTCGCCATCACCCCTGGAAAGGTCGTTTACCGAAACCGTCTGATCGAACTGATCCAATATTCTCCGGCGACGGAAACCGTATTCGCGGAGCCGATTTTGATCGTGCCGGCATGGATCATGAAGTATTACATTCTCGATTTGTCACCGCAGAATTCGCTAATCCGATATCTTGTCGGGCTGGGACATACCGTGTTCTGCATCTCCTGGCTGAATCCTACTGCCGGTGATCGCGATCTCACTATGGATGACTATCGGCGGTTGGGTGTCATGGCAGCGTTCGACGCTGTCAGCGCCATCGTTCCTGACTGTAAAGTCCATGCAACGGGATATTGTCTGGGGGGAACATTGCTGTCGATTGCCGCCGCTGCGATGGCGCGTACCGGTGACGACCGCCTGGCATCCGTCACACTGCTCGCCGCGCAGACGGATTTCTCGGAGCCCGGTGAACTGGCGCTATTTATCGATGATAGCCAGTTGCATTTCCTCGAGAGCATCATGTGGAGCAAAGGCTACCTGTCCGCCGACCAGATGGCGGGAGCCTTCTCGCTTCTGCGTTCCAATGACCTTATCTGGTCGCGACTTGTACATGACTATCTCATGGGCGAGCGGACACCGATGATCGATCTGATGGCGTGGAATGCGGACTCAACGCGGATGCCTTATAAGATGCATTCGGAATATCTTGAGAAGCTCTACCTGCGTAATGAGCTCGCCGCAGGCTGCTTTATGGTCGATGGACGGCCGGCAGCACTGCAGAACATTCGTGCTCCGATGTTTGTCGTCGGGACCGAGCGCGATCACGTCGCGCCCTGGCGCTCCGTCTACAAAATTCATCAACTGGCCGATACCGACGTTACATTCGTGCTGACAAGTGGCGGTCATAATGCCGGCATTGTCAGTGAACCGGGACATGCTGGTCGTCGTTTTCGGACTGCACTCAAACACAATACGGATACCTGTCTCGGCCCTGACGAGTGGGTAACCGCCGCCACTCAAAAAGCCGGATCGTGGTGGGTCGACTGGCAGAATTGGCTGGTCGGGCATTCGTCGCAGACGCGTGTCCAACCGCCCGTGATGGGAGCGGCTGACAAAGGTTATGCACCAGTTTCAGAGGCGCCCGGCACTTACGTCTTTCAACGGTGAGGTCGTGATGGATTCGGGAATGCTCAAGAACGTCACATTCGATGAGCTGCAGATCGGTGAAAGCGCTTCACTGGCTCATGTCGTCGGACGCGATGACATTGCCTTATTCGCTGCGGTCTCGGGCGACGTGAATCCCGCGCATATGGATCCGAAATATGCCGCAACCGACATCTTCGGCCACATCATCGTGCATGGCATGTGGACCGGCGCGCTGGTTTCGGCCGTGCTCGGTACAAAATTACCCGGCCCAGGAACAATTTATCTCGGACAAGATCTTAAATTCCTGAAGCCTGTATCTCCCGGCGACACCATCACCGCCACCGTGACCGTGAAGGAGAAGCGGCCGGAAAAGCATATCGTGTTGCTTGACACGATTTGCACCAATCAGCACGGGGTTCAAGTGCTGTCGGGGACGGCGACGGTGATCGCGCCGGCCACTACGATCGAATGGCCTCGAGCAAGAGTTCCAGACGTTTCTATTCGTCGTCATGATCGTTACGATGCTTTCGTGATGGATGCTCGCAGCCGCCCCGCAATCAGTGCGGCCATCGTGCATCCGTGTTCTCCGGAGGCGATCCTTGCGGCTGTTGAGGTTCGTGATGAGGGGCTGTTTGAACCGGTTCTAGTCGGACCTGAGGCAAAAATTCGCGCCGCTGCCGAAGTTGCACAGGTCTCGCTCGACGGCATGGCGTTTGAGTCTGTGGCGCACAGTCATGCCGCTGCGGCATATGCTGTCGAACTCGCGGTTGCTGGCAAAGTTGCCGTACTTGTAAAAGGCAGCCTTCACACTGACGAGTTGATGGAGGCGGTGGTGGGATCCGGACTCCGGACCGGGCGGCGCATGAGTCACATCTTTGCCATGGATGTGCCGGCCTATAACAAGCCCCTTTTTGTCACGGACGCCGCAATCAATATTCGGCCGACGCTGGAGCAGAAATGCGACATTTGCCAGAACGCGGTCGACCTGCTGCTCAAGCTCGGTATGAAAGAACCGCTTGTGGCCGTGCTCGCAGCGGTGGAGACCGTGACCTCCAGGATGCCGTCGACGCTTGACGCGGCGGCGCTGACCGTGATGGCGGCCCGCGGTCAGATTACCGGGGCTAAAGTGGATGGCCCGCTGGCCTTTGATAACGCCATCAGTCTCGATGCGGCAAAAACCAAGGGTATCCTTTCACCGGTCGCCGGTCAGGCCGACATCCTGCTGGTGCCAGATATCGAAGCGGGCAATATGCTCGCCAAGCAATTGACCTATTTTGCAGGCGCGACCGCCGCCGGTCTCGTTCTTGGTGCACGCGTTCCTATAGTGTTGACCAGTCGGTCTGATTCCATGACGACGCGGATTGCATCCGCTGCACTTGCCAAACTGGTCGCTGAACCACGCGCCATGAAAGGCCTGCCGTCGTGAGCGCCGATCTGCTGATCACCTTTAATGCGGGTTCCTCTTCGGTTAAAATCGGTTTGTTTGAGGTCGATGGCGCCGTGTCCCGCCGACTGGCAAGCGGGGTGATCGATTTCAGAAAAACTCCGCTGAGCTTTCGGGTTACAGAAGGGCCGGCGATCTTCAAGGTCGATCTCAAGGCCAGGACGACGGATGATCTGAGCGAGGTGTTGGCCGAGACGTTTAGCTGGCTCGCTAAACATTTCGACCTCAGGCACATCGCGGCGGTTGGGCATCGCGTGGTGCATGGCGGCGATACCTTTGCCGGACCCGTTCGAATCGATGAAACTTCCATTAAGGCAATCGATGCCTTGAGTGCGCTCGCACCGTTGCATCAGCCGCAATGCGTGCGCCTGATCAGAGCGATTCAGAAATTGCGATCCGATGTGGTGCAGGTTGCCTCCTTCGATACATCATTCCACCGCACCAACGCGGACGTCGTTCGGCGCTTTGCCATTCCTCGCGCGCTGCATGAGTCCGGTATCAAGCGCTATGGATTTCATGGATTGTCCTACAAATATATCGCGGGTGAACTTGCGCGCCGCGCTCCCGGAGTAGCGTGGGGCAAGGTGATCATCGCCCATCTCGGCAGCGGCGCGAGTCTGTGTGCGATTGAGGATGGTGTCAGCCGGGATAGCAGCATGGGATTTTCCACGCTCGATGGCATTCCCATGGCGACTCGTTGCGGCGCGCTCGATCCGGGCGTGTTGCTGCATCTGCTCGGTCCGTTAGGCCGCACAATCACCGAGGTCGAGGACACACTTTACCATCAGAGCGGGCTTCTCGGCGTATCGGGAATCAGTGCTGACAGCCGGGAACTTTTGATGAGCGATCAACCGGAAGCGCGGGAAGCAATCGCGCTCTTTACTTTTCGAATCGCTGGTGAAATCGGGCGGCTCGCGGCAACGTTGGGTGGTATCGATGCACTGGTCTTCACAGCAGGTATCGGCGAGCACCAACCTCAAATCCGCGCTGAGATTTGTGATCGGCTTGCATGGCTCGGCCTGAAACTTAGTCCCGCTGCCAATGCAGCAAATGCGGAAGAAATCAGCACCCGCTCAAGCCCCGTCTCGGCATACATCATTCCAACCAACGAAGAACAAGTCATCGCGGATGAGGCGTTCTCGGTTCTGAATGAGAGGGCTCCAGCGCCATGACAGCCATTGTCGATCTGGGAGGCAAACGCGGTCTGGTCGTGGGTATCGCGAACGACCATAGTATCGCCGCGGGATGCGCGGCGGCGTTCTCGCAGGCGGGGGCGGAACTTGCGATTACCTATCTCAACGAAAAGGCGGAACCGTATGTGCGGCCCGTCGCGGACTCCCTCGCCGCACCAATCATCGTTCCCTGCGACGTTCGGATTCCGGGACAGTTGGAGAGCGTGTTCGAGGCAATCGAGAGACAATGGAGCCGGCTCGACTTTGTGCTGCACTCCATCGCCTTTGCGCCACGCGAGGATTTGCGCACCGGTATCGTCAATTGCTCGGCCGAAGGGTTTGCGCTTGCCATGGACGTCTCGTGTCATTCCTTTATTCGCATGGCGAAGTTAGCAGCTCCGCTGATGACCGACGGCGGTTGTCTGCTGACAGTCAGCTTCTACGGGGCAGATCGTGTCGTTGAAAACTACAATTTGATGGGACCCGTGAAGGCCGCCCTCGAATCCAGTGTCCGCTATATCGCCGCTGAACTTGCAGATCGAAGGATTCGTGCTCACGCGATCTCGGCGGGGCCGGTCAAGACGCGCGCTGCTTCCGGCATTGACAGGTTTGACGAATTGCTCGATGAAGTCCGTGCGCGCACGCCGGCAGGTCAACTCGTAACGATCCAGGAGATTGGCCGCGTCGCGGCCTTTCTGGTCAGCGGTGCCGGTGCGCCCCTCTCTGGCTCGATCATCTATGCCGATAACGGTTTTCACACTATAGCATAGTGACACATTTGTCGTGCGGTAGCTTCCGGCATAATAAAAGAAGGCAAATGACCGACACCTTCGACGATAAGCGCCTCGAGCGCGTTCTCGGGCGCGGCGATGGTGTTGTTCGTTGTCTGCGGTTCGCAGCTCTTACTGTTGGCCTTGTGCTAGCGGGATGTGCTGCCCGCCCGGGACCCGAGGTGTTGAACCCGGTGCCGACCGCGCTGCCGGGCGCAAAAATGGTAACGGTGTATGTCGCGACAACGGCCGAGCGCGAAATTCCTGATAGCAATATCTTCGCAAACGGCCGCGCTCGAAGTTTGAATTATGCGGAGTTCAAGATCTCGATCCCGCCGCGGCACCAGCCCGGAAATATCGAATGGCCAATAGGGAACCCTGATCCGGCGATCAGCTTTGCGACCGTGCAGCAGAGCATTCTGGACAAGCAGACTTTCGAGCGGCGGGTTACGTCTGGGGCAAGCAGCTCGAGCCGTGCGAAGGTCGGCGTTTTTGTTCACGGGTTCAATACAAACTTCCAGGAAGCGGTTTACCGGCTCGCGCAAATGG
>CALMYW010000382.1 GCA_937873665.1 uncultured Sphingorhabdus sp. | reverse complement strand
CCAGGCGCCCGCCACCAACCGGCCATCGTCCTGATCGCCACCGGCGAAACGAAAGGCGCAGGCCATGATGGCCAGCAAGCTCATGCCCAGTGCCAGCACTTCGGCGCCGGGCGGAAACCCGGTGCGCCACAACGCGGCGCCGAAAAAAAGCATGGCCACAGCGCCCGTCAGCGCCAGCCGGGTGGCCGCGCCTGACAGCGGCGCGCGGGTCAACAGCAGGGCCGCTGCACAGGTCCAGCTCACCAGCAAGGGCGCGACACTCGGCGTCGGGCCGGGGCTGAACGGGTTGAGCCAGGGGAGGGCAATGAGGAATATGCAGCCTGCTCTCGTGAATGCGCAGCGAGGGATATCAGACTGTGTCAAGGGTGCCGACATTGGTACTTTTCGTTGTCCCCACGATGTCCGGTAGAGTCTGTTGCCGATCGATCATTTGTGAAGGAGTCTTGCCTGATGCGCGTTGCGGTCCTGATGTCTACTTACAACGGCGAGAAGTTTATTGACGAACAGATTGTCTCCATACTCAAACAGTTGCCAGCCGAGGGCTTGTTGATGGTGAGAGACGACGGATCGACTGATAGAACCGTCGAAAAAATACGCCGAATTCAAGATAACAGAATTCAAATTGAAACCGGGGAGAACATCGGATTTGCGAAGAGTTTCCTGACATTGCTTAACGAGACGCCAAGAGATATGGAAATGATCATGTTCGCCGATCAGGACGATGTTTGGCTCGATGGAAAGATACAGCGAGCGTGGGATTGTTTATCAGCGTCGAACGGGCAAGCGATACTTTATTGCAGCAGGCAACTTATTACTGACAAAGACCTAAACATTCTTGAGGTATCGGAGGAAATAGCTCATTGGCCATCATTTTCCAATGCCATTGCAGAAAACATAGTCACCGGCTGTACTGCGGCTATAAATAATTGCGCACATCATTTGATGCTGCGTGCCGGTGTTCCAGACAACGTGCGTTTTCATGACTGGTGGTTGTATCTTGTGATATCTGCACATGGCGTGGTGGTCGTTGATGATAAGCCTTTAATTCTCTACAGGCAGCACGAGAATAACTACATGGGACGAGGTGTTGGTTGGTTAGGGCGGATCGTCAAAAAAATTCGATACTTGAGAAAAGGGACTTGGCCTGAGGCTCTTGTGAGTCAAATTTTAGAACTTCGAAAATACTACTGGTCATCTTTATCCGATTATAACAAAATAATCATCGATCAGTATATAGAGGAATCAAAAATAGGGGTACATGTGCGCTGGAATTTTATTTTGAGGCCTCACCTTTGGACGGGATCGATTTTTCGTGATATTGCGTTAAGGACTATCTTGACTGCGCACAGATTAAATAAAAATAACTAGGAAACGTTATTTTGATAAATTTTAGGTTGAATCGCAGTTTATGAGCTTGTAAGTTCAATCGGCGAATCCAAGTCGTCGCGCAATTGGAAGGATTGCCTTCCGAAGCCAAGGCCATTCCACAATTTGTCGCCCTGTTACTGCAATTATTCGTTCGATTTTTGTTGGTTTGATATTAGTATTTTGTTGATGGCGAAGATTTTCTAAAACTAAATTTAGCGGCATTCCTGATAGTCTTTTTTCTTCCGAGATAGACAATGTTGGCAAATTGCGTCCGTACTCGGTCCAAAGTCGCTTCGCGGCAGTAGAATCAGCGCGAGCTGTCTGCGTGGCATTAAGCCAGGCATACCCATATTTTTCATCTGGTTCTAAGTGACATCCCTCAGCCCATTCGTTCCACGCATTGATGAAGATGATGGGTTCGGGTAGTGCTTGGTCGGATGCCGCGCGCCTGATAGATTCAGCCAGCCAGGCGCGATAACGGAGCGGGGAAGACCCATGGAATATGTGAGCACGTAACCCTTTTCTAGCCGTATTGTCCCAACTTGGCATTACCGCAGGGAAGTTGGGCAGGGTAACAGTCTTTCGGCGTGCGGAATCTATTGCAAAATCTTGGTAGTCAAAAACTCTGCCGGTGTATTCCGGGTTTAGGCTTGGAATTGCCCTTCCAACTTCGGTGGCAATGGCTCCATGAGGCGGAAAATCGACCAAGGCATCAAAACCAAGGGATTTTGCATCGGGCATATCGAATCGCCTTATTGTGCATAGGATGATTTCACCAATGCCGGATCGCTGACATTCATCACGCCATCGGCGTGCCATCACCCCTGGTTCTGGATGCAAGTCAAGGCGATATACAATAATAATTGGGCGACCGCCAATCCGAAGATATCGCTCGTCACGGAAATAACGGATTAGATCCCGAATGATCTTGAAATCATCCTCGGCCGAATGCTTCTGTGCAATGAGGACTTCATGATCTTTTCCGTCCCATCGACGTGTCCAATTTTCGTTTGCCCAGCAAAGGCAAAATGGGAGATCTGGCGACCCACCGGCTAACATTGCTTCCAGTGGTCGATCAAGCAAGCGCTTGCCGTCAAACCAGTAGTAGTAATAGCAAAATGCATCAATCCCAAACTGACGAGCCAACTCCGCTTGGGTGGATCGAATCGAGTCATCGCGTAAATCGTAGTAGCCAATTGCGCCGGGAACGTGGGGCTGGTAATGCCCAGTGTACATTGGGCTTCCGCGCACCACGTTCGTCCATTCCGTAAACCCGGTACCCCACCATTCGTCATTTTCCGGTATCGGATGAAATTGGGGTAGGTAAAATGCTACGAGCTTCGGCTGTTTCATGAAATAGATGTCAATGGGTTGGCCGAAACGCGACGCAGGTTAGAAACTCGGCAGAGTCTGGTCGAGCTAGCGTCCAGTAGTCTGCAATCATGGCCATAGGCAGCAAACGTTTCAACCAAATAAATGCTCTATAATCCTTCTGGGAAGGCATTTTCTTGAGAATCTGTTGGCTTTCTTCCCAAATAAATAGCGGCACTGCTGGGTGGGCTTTAAATTCAATGTTCACGAAGCCAGCATCCTTTAGTACTTTTTGAAGCGAAGCGCGATTAAAAAGAACCAAGTGCCGTGGAGGCTCAAGGCCTCGCCAGGCAGCACCGAAGACTTCGTGTCCAAAGCTGTCGATATTTGGG
>CALMYW010000381.1 GCA_937873665.1 uncultured Sphingorhabdus sp. | reverse complement strand
GGCCGCACCCGCACGCGCGCGTGCCCGTCGGCGGGGGGGGGGGCGATAAACGTGTGGGCGCCTACCGCCGTTACAAGCTGCACCTGATGGAAGAAAGGATGCGCTCGGCCCTGCCGCTGAGTTTGCGCCGCCCGTTCTTCGGCGCTCTCGGCAAGCTCTACCCCAAGGCCGACTGGGCGCCCCGCGTCTTCCGCGCCAAGACCACATTCGAAGGCATCGCCCGCACCTCGGTGGAAAGTTACTTTCACTCCGTATCGATCCTGCGGGCACCCATGCGCGACCAGTTGTTCAGCCGGGCACTCAAGTCAGCCCTTGGCGGCTACGATGCCATCCAGGTGTTCAGGCAGCACGCTGCCAGGGCCAATACCGATGACCCCCTGGCATTGATCCAGTACCTTGATCTCAAGACCTACCTGGTCGGCGACATCAACACCAAGGTCGACCGGGCCAGCATGGCCCATTCGCTCGAGGTTCGTGAACCGCTGATGGACCACAACCTGGTCGAGTGGTTGGCCACCCTGGGTTCTTCACGAAAGATCCGCGGCCAGGAAGCCAAGTACCTGCTCAAGAAATCGATGGAACCCTATCTTCCCGGCGACGTACTCTATCGTCCGAAGATGGGCTTCTCGGTTCCGCTCGCCCGCTGGTTTCGCGGTCCGCTCAAGCGACGCGTCGATGACTCGCTGCTCGGTCCTCGTCTAGCCGAAACCGGCTGGTTCAACCGCGAATACCTTCAGCACCTGGTCGACGCCCACAACAACGGCAGCCGCGACTACAGCGCCTCAATCTGGGCGCTGCTGATGTTCGAAGCCTTCCTGCGCAATGTCATGGAACGAGGCGAGTTCACATGATTCGCGCACTCCACGTCCTTGATCACTCGATTCCCCTGCACAGCGGCTATTCCTTCCGCACCGCAGCGCTATTGCGCGAACAGCGCGTACTCGGCTGGGAGACCTTTCCCCTCACCTCACCCAAGCAAGGTAAGACATCGGCGTCCGTCGAAGATGTCGACGGGTTGCGCTTCTACCGCACCCCGGCGGCGACGGGCGCACTGGCCAACTTGCCAATCGGCAAGGAACTTCGCCTGATGAAGCAAATGGAAAGACGCCTGGATGAGGTCGCCCGCGAAGTGCGTCCACACATCATTCATGCCCACTCCCCGGTCCTCAATGCCCTGCCAGCGATCAAGGTGGCGCGCAAACTCGGGATTCCCGTTGTTTATGAAATCCGCGCATTTTGGGAAGACGCGGCGGTCGACCACGGGACCACGACCGAAGGCAGCCTCCGCTACCGCGCCACCCGCAAGCTCGAAACCCGTGCCATGCAGCAGGCGGATCACGTCTTCACCATCTGTGAAGGATTGCGGACAGACATCCTGACCCGCGGGATTCCGGCAGACAAAGTAACCGTCATTCCCAACGCGGTCGATATTGCTTCATTCAATCTGGCCAGCCCGCCCGACCCGGGACTGCAGGATAGATGGGGGCTGACCGGCAAGACCGTGATCGGGTTTGTCGGTTCATTCTATGCCTACGAAGGTCTTGACCTGTTGCTGGAAGCCCTTCCCGCCATCATTGAAAAGCAACGCGACATTCGCGTTCTGCTCGTCGGCGGTGGGCCACAGGAAGCCAATCTGCGCCTGCAAGCCGAGAGGCTTGGTCTCACGGAGGTCGTGGTTTTTGCCGGGCGTGTGCCGCACGAAGACGTGAGCCGTTATTACGATCTGATCGACATTCTCGCCTACCCTCGCCACCCGATCCGCCTGACCGAACTCGTCACACCACTGAAACCCCTCGAAGCCATGGCTCAGGGCCAGCTCTTCGTCGCTTCGGACGTCGGCGGCCACAAGGAACTCGTCGAACACAACAGGACGGGCATCCTCTTCAAGGCTGGAGATCGCGACGCGCTGGCACAAGCGATCGTGGAACTGCTCAGCAATCCATGGCGCTGGCCCGAACTCAGAGCCAACGGCCGCCAGTTTGTGGAAAGTGTCCGCAACTGGCGCAACAGTGTGGCCAATTACCGTGTACCGTACTTGACCCTCACGGGGACCAACGACGATTGAACATTCGGCAAGGAACGATTTCTCAACACTCCCAATGCAAATTTCGCGCCCAGCAACGATGTTCCCGTTCCCAACACTTCTTCCGGGATCCCTTCGACCCGTTCACATCGCCGTCGAGACGGGTCTTCGAGTATGGAAAACGGGTTTAGCAGGAACGAAATCGGTCGCCCCGGTTCCATGGTTTTCGATGACGCCCCCCATGCCAATTCATCGTCTGGATCTGGCCCGGACTGGCAATGCCGGGCGCGTCGTCGATTTTTTAGAAGAACAACCCTTGCAAACAATCTTGGCTGAAATCACATGAAAATCACCGTCGTCGGTACCGGTTATGTCGGTCTGGTCAGTGGCGCCTGTCTGGCTGAAGTTGGCAATGACGTCGTCTGCGTCGACGTCGACCCGGAAAAGGTCCGTATCCTGGAGGAAGGGGGCATCCCCATCCACGAGCCGGGGCTCCTCGAGATGGTCCGCCGCAATGTCGCCGCCGGCCGCCTGCATTTCACCACCGATGTTGAAAAGGCCGTCCACCACGGCACCATCCAGTTCATCGCCGTCGGCACCCCACCCGACGAAGACGGTTCAGCGGATCTGCAGTACGTCCTCGCCGCCGCCCGCAACATCGGCCGCCTGATGACCGACTACAAGGTTGTGGTGGACAAGAGCACGGTGCCGGTTGGCACTGCCGCCAAGGTGAAGGCGGCCGTTGCCGACGAATTGGACAAGCGCGCGGTCGACATCCCCTACAGCGTCGTTTCCAACCCGGAATTCCTCAAGGAAGGCGCCGCCGTCGAGGACTTCATGCGTCCCGACCGCATCGTCGTCGGCGCCGAGGACGACCAGGCCATCCACCTGATGCGCGCGCTCTATGCGCCGTTTCAGCGTAACCGCGAACGCCTGATCGTCACCGACGTCAAGAGCGCCGAACTCACCAAGTATGCCGCCAACGCCATGCTGGCCACCCGCATCAGCTTCATGAACGAACTGGCCAACCTCGCCGAGGTGCTCGGCGCCGATATCGAAATGGTCCGCCAGGGCATCGGCTCCGACCCGCGCATCGGCTACCACTTCCTCTATCCTGGCTGCGGCTACGGCGGCTCCTGCTTCCCCAAGGACGTCAAGGCCCTGATCAAGACCGCCCGTGATGACGCCAACATCACCCTCCGGGTCCTGACGGCCGTCGAGGAAGCCAACGATGCCCAGAAGCACGTCCTGACGGCCAAGATCAAGGACTACCTCGGAGACCTGAAAGGCCGGCACTTGGCGCTCTGGGGTCTTGCCTTCAAGCCCAACACCGACGACATGCGCGAAGCGCCAAGTCGCGAACTCATCGCTGACCTCTTCGCTGCCGGCGCCACCGTCACCGCCTATGACCCGGTCGCCATGCGCGAGGCGCAGCGCATATATGGCGACGAACCGCGCCTGCAGTATGCCGAGGGGCCGATGGGCACCCTTGCCAATGCCGACGCACTGGTCATCGTGACCGAATGGAAGGAGTTCCGCAGCCCGGACTTCGATGCGATCAAGGCCGCTCTGAAGTGTCCGGTGATTTTCGATGGGCGCAACCTCTATGACCCGAAACTCGTACGCGGCGCCGGCATCGAGTATTTCGCGGTTGGACGGTGAGAGATGAATCACCATTGCAGCACCTCTGCCGCTGCTGGTAAGGCGTAATGTCGCGAGCAATCAAGACCCTCGTCGTTTCGACCCTGTTCCCCAGCTCGGTGCGGCCGGTGTTCGGCATTTTCGTCGAAACGAGGTTGAGGGAATTGCTAAAGTCCGGAAAGGTGCAATCGCGGGTCATTGCTCCAGTCCCCTGGTTCCCATTGACGAATTGGCGATTCGGCGAGTACGCCGAGTATGCGTCCACGCCGCTGGAGGAAGTGCGTCACGGCATTGCTGTAAGTCACCCGCGTTATTTTCTGCCACCCAAGGTGGGAATGAATCTGGCTCCCCACACGCTGGCCTCGTCGATCCTGGCCAAAGCTAGGGAAATCCAGCGCTCGGGGTTTGATTTCGACCTGATTGATGCCCACTACTACTATCCTGATGGCGTTGCCGCAGGGATCGTTGCACGCAAGTTGAAAAAGCCATACGTCGTCACGGCCCGCGGGACGGACCTGAATCTGATTCCGGAGTATCCGCGACCGCGACGCCTGATTCTTGAAACGGCGCATCACGCAGCGGCGTCCATTGGGGTATGCAAGGCGTTGATGAATCGCCTGGCTGAACTGGGAGCAGACCCTGCCAAGCTGAATGTGATGCGAAACGGCGTCGACCTGGAGCGCTTTCATCCAGTCGATCAACGCAGCGCCCGTGAATTGCTGAACCTTGGTGATGAACGCATCCTTCTGTCGGTTGGCCACCTCGTCGAGCGCAAAGGACATCACTTGGCGATAGAAGCCCTGACCAGCCTTCCGCAAGACTTCATCCTCGTGCTTGCCGGTTCCGGCCCAGATCTGGGGTCGCTGAAAGCCCTTGCCGAAGCGAAGGGCTTGACCCATAGAGTGCGTTTTGTTGGGCAGGTGGCAAATGAACAACTCAAGTACCTGTACAGTGCCGCCGACGCTTTGGTGCTCTGTTCCAGTCGCGAAGGCTGGGCCAACGTGCTCCTGGAGTCGATGGCATGCGGAACGCCAGCCGTCGCAACCAATATTTGGGGAACGCCAGAGGTCATCAATACGCCCTCTGCTGGTCGATTGATGCACGCGCGAACGTCTGCCGCACTTGTTGAATCCTTGAATGACCTGTTTTCCAATCCTCCTTCTCGCAGGTCGGTGCGCCAACATGCTGAATGCTTTGGCTGGGATGCGACGTCTCAGGCGCAAGTCAATCTTTTCAGAGAGATTGCAAATGCGTGACTTGGTGCTTGCCCCAATAGTTCTGTGGCTTTGCGTCTCAGCACTCCGCCATCCTTGGATCGGGATCATGGGCTGGACATGGATGAGCCTGATGAATCCCCATGCCCACACTTGGCATCTGAACGCCATGCCTGTGGCAGCGGCAATCGCTGGTAGTACCTTGCTCGGCCTGGTTTTCACCAAAGACAGGCGGGATTTCTCAATGACGTCAGAGACCGGCGTCTTGATTGCGTTCATGTTGTGGATGTGCATCACACTCCCTTTCTCCATCAATCCTGATGACAGTTTCCTGATGTGGAGCCGCGTCATGAAGATCGACTTGATGGTTCTTGTCAGCATGGTTCTCCTGTATTCCAAGAAGCACTTGCTGACCTTCACTTGGATAGTGGTCGGTTCAATTGGTTTTTACGGGGTTAAAGGCGGCCTATTCACCCTGCTGACAGGCGGTTCATACTTGGTCTGGGGTCCGATGGGCACCTACATCGAGGGAAACAATGAACTGGCGCTGGCGCTGATCATCATTGCTCCGCTGTTCCGCTTCCTGCAGTTGCAACTGGCTTCAAAATGGGCGAAGCGGGCCGTCACCGTAGCCATCCTCCTGTGCGTCGCGGCATCGCTGGGAAGTCATTCCCGCGGCGCCCTGCTCGCCATGGCGGCCATGGGCGTGGCATTCTGGTGGTACGGTGGCCGCCACCTCGGCATGCTGCTTTCCATCCTCGTCGTGGCAATCGCAGGACTGATGTTCATGCCGGAACACTGGTTTGCCCGGATGAGCACCATCAACGAATACCAGACGGATGCATCGGCCATGGGGCGTATCAATGCCTGGTGGATGGCGTGGAATCTCGCGACAGACCGCCCGTTCGGCGGGGGATTCGAAATATACGACTTGAGCACGTTCGCGCTCTATGCTCCGGATCCAACGGATGTCCATGCCGCGCACAGCATCTACTTTCAGGTCCTCGGCGAACATGGTTTTCTCGGTCTTTTCGTCTTCTTGATGCTCTGGTTTCTCGTCTGGTGGAATGCCGGAAGACTGCGCAGGGAAGGACGGAAGGCACCCGAGACCCAATGGCTGTCCGACCTTGGGGCCATGTGTCAGGTCAGTTTGGTCGGCTATGCTGTGGGCGGCGCCTTCCTGAGCCTTGCCTATTTCGACCTGCCCTACAACATTCTGGTCATGATTGTGGTTGGCAGGCGCTGGCTACAACGCCGGGCATGGCTCGAACCTGCGGAGAGCCACCCCCCCCAAGCAAAGAGCAACACGGTGCCAGCATGATGAGTCCCTTAAGATTGGCTTTTCAGATTGTGTGTCCTGGTGGGGATTCCAAACTCAGCATCCTGATCTTCCACCGAGTTCTTCCAGAACCGGATCCCATTTTTCCGGACGAACCGGATGCCCGCCGGTTCGACCAGGTAATGGGCTGGGTGAGAGCCTGGTTCAATGTCATACCACTGGATGTTGCGGTCGACGCACTGAGAACACGCAATTTGCCGGCCCGCGCCATGGCAATCACCTTCGACGACGGATATGCCGACAACCGCACCATTGCCCTTCCGATTCTCAAGCGGCACGGCCTTTCGGCAACCTTCTTTATTGCCACTGGCTATCTTGATGGCGGCCGCATGTGGAACGATACGATCATCGAGGCCATTCGCAGCTCCAAGACAAGAAGACTTGAGCTCGACGACATCAAGCAATTTGAAGGAAGCAGGTTGCGGTCTCTCGCGATAGGCTCCGTCCCTGAAAAACGCGCTGCGATTCAGGCGATATTGGGTCAGATCAAGTATCTGCCCTCAAGCGAACGAGAGGTGGCAAGCAGATCGATCGCCGAGCAGTGTGACATCAACCCTCCCGACAATCTGATGATGACATCTCAGCAAGTCGTCGAGATGCGCCGAGCCGGAATGTTGATTGGGGCCCACACCGTATCGCACCCGATCCTCGCACAATTACAGCCGTGCGACGTTCGCAAGGAAATTTCCGGGAGCAAGGTGTTTCTGGAAGGCATTCTGGAAGAAGAAACTTGTCTGTTCGCTTACCCCAACGGAAGGCCCAATGTTGATTTCCAAACAAAGGATGCTTCTATCGTCAAGGAGCTTGGATTCAAAGCAGCCGTATCCACGGCTTGGGGAACCACCGGAACAGATAGCGATTTGATGCAGTTGCCTCGCTTCACACCGTGGGACAAGACCCGCCTTTTCTTTGGGGCACGGTTGATCAAGAATGTTTTCTCTGGTGGTCCCAGTCGTTTGGACAGCTACCGGGGTGGAATAAGCTAAGGCTGGTGCCGGGGTATTGCAGAATCATATCCTTCCAGTACGAAGGGATGAGCGTGCACGATCAATCGTGTGGATCAACCGGGCGACTCCTCCGCGTAGCGGCTTCGTTCAACGACGTGATCCACCTGACTGGCAACAGCCGGCTTCGCCGCCTGTTGCCGGCAGCTGATCGGGCGCGTTAGCGTCCGCTCTTTCGCGGTTTGACAGTCCCCTGAGGATCGTAAGCCGCTCCTGTGGCTCAAGCTGATCACCGAGCCTCCCTTGCGCCTGGCGTCGCCTTGTATTACCGTTAATACATGAACAATGTCGGGGCTAATGCATGACCACCACCGTTCGCATTCCCCAGCGCCTCGAACAAGCGCTGGCGCGCCATTGTGTGGAAACCCGGCGCAGCAAGTCGGAAGTGATCATCGAGTTGCTCGAGCAGCGCTTTGCCGCCGCGCAGCCCGAGAAGACCGCTTACGAGATCGCCTGCGAAACCGGTTTCATCGGCTCGCTGAGCGGCGCGGACGACCCCGCGGACAACGCCAAGGCCCGCGCCCCCGACGCCATCGCCCGCCAGCACCGGCGCGCATGAATCTGCTGCTCGTCGATACCGGCCCGCTGGTGGCGCTGGCCAGCAAGCGTGATCACGCGCATGCGCGGTGCACGGACTTCCTGAAAGCCTATCGCGGGCGCCTCCTGACCACCTGGGCGGTATTGACCGAATTTTCCCATCTCGCCCCCGGCGTCACCGCCGCCTTGCCGCTCTACCAGTGGATCGAACGCGGCGGGATGGACATTCTGCCGCTCGGCCGCGACGAACTGGTCAGCGCGATCGACTGGATTACCTGCTACGCCGACCGCCCGATGGACCTGGCCGACGCGTCGCTGGTCATCGCCGCGCTGAAGACCGGCTGCACCAACATCTGGACGCTGGACCGTGCGGACTTCGAAACCTGCCGCCTGCCCGGGCGCAAGCATTTCAAGCTGGTGTAAGCGATGAATCCCGAAGACCGCCTGACCACCGAACTCGCCGCGCAGTTGCAGGACATCGCCGCCGCCGGCCTGACCCGCCGCCGCCGTGTGCTCGAATCACCCTGTGGCCGGACTGCCGCGGTCGACGGCAAAAGAGTGCTCAATTTCGCCAGCAACGATTATCTCGGGCTGGCCGGCAACGCCGACATCGCCCGGGCGCTGGCCGACGGCGCGCTGGAGTGGGGCGCCGGCAGCGGCGCTTCGCATCTGGTCAGCGGCCATCTGGCGCCGCATGAAACGCTGGAGCAGGCGATCGCCGCCTTCACCGGCTTCCCGCGCGCGCTGACCTTCTCCACCGGCTACCTCGCCAACCTCGCCATCGTCCCGACCCTCGCCGCGCGCGGCGCAATGATCTTCTCGGACAAACTGAACCACGCCTCGCTGATCGACGCGATGCAACTGGCCAAGGCCGGCGGCGCCAACGTCCAGCGCTACCCGCACTGCGACATGGCGGCGCTGGAAAAATTGCTGGCGGTGAGTGAAGCGCCGAACAAGATCATCGTCAGCGACGCGGTGTTCAGCATGGATGGCGACCTCGCCCCGCTGCCCGCGCTCTTCGCGCTGGCCGAGCGCCACGACGCCTGGCTGGTCATCGACGACGCGCACGGCTTCGGCGTGCTCGGCCCGCATGGCCGGGGCAGCCTTGCCCCCTTCAACCTGCCGTATCACCCGCGCCTGCTGCTGATGGGGACGCTCGGCAAGGCGGCCGGCGTCGGCGGCGCCTTCGTCGCCGGGTCGCAAACGGCGATCGAATACCTGTTGCAGAAGGGACGGACCTATATTTTCACGACCGCCGCGCCGCCCGCCGTCGCCTGCGCTTTGGCGAAGAGCCTGGAAATCATCGAACACGGCGACGCCCGGCGCGCCAATCTCTTCGCCCGCATCGCCCAGTTGCGCGACGGACTGGCCGGACTGCCGTGGCACCTGCTGCCGTCGGCCACGGCCATCCAGCCGCTGCTCGTCGGCGAGAACGCGGCCGTTCTGGCGTTGTCGACCGCGCTCTGGGAGCGCGGACTTTGGGTGCCGGCGATCCGTCCGCCGACCGTTCCGCAGGGTACGGCGCGGCTGCGCGTCTCGGTCTCGGCGGCGCACACGGCAGACGACATCGCCCACCTGATTCATGCACTCAAGGAACTGGCATGAGCGCTCCCTTCGTATTCCTTCCCGGCTGGTGCGTCGGGCGCGGCCCGGAACTCGCCGCGGTCGACGCACTGCCCGGGACGATCATCGACCTGCCCGGCTACCGCGCTGCGCCGCTGATCGCCGACTTCGACGCGGCGGCCGATGACATCGCTTCCCGCCTGCCGCCGGGGACCCGCCTTGGCGGCTGGTCGCTCGGCGCCCAGCTGGCGCTGGCCATCGCCGCACGCGCCCCGGACAAGGTCGGCAAGCTGGTGCTGATCGCCGGCACGGCATCCTTCGTCCAGCGCGCGGGCTGGCCACACGCGATGCCGCCGGAGATGCTGGCCGAGTTCGCGACCAATGTCGCCACCGACATCGAAGCCATCCTGCCGCGCTTCGTCGGCGGTTTCAACCGCGGCGACGCGCGCGCCAAGGAGGTCACGCGCACCCTGCTCGACCTCGCCGACCCGCTGCCGCCCGCCGCCACGTTGGCCACCGGCCTGGGCTGGCTGCGCGACGTGGACCTGCGCCCGCTCGCGCCGCTGGTCAGGGCGCCGACCCTGCTCGTCCACGGCGCGAACGATCCGCTGATGCCCCTGCCCGCCGCCGAGGCGCTGGCGGCGCTGATTCCCGGCGCCCGCCTCGCGGCATTCGCCGATTGCGCCCACGCCCCGTTCATTTCGATACCGGAAGAGTTCCTCGATCGGGTGCAAGCCTTCCTGAATGAGTAGACCTTCCAAGGCGCGCATCCGCGACGCCTTCGAGCGCGCCGCGCCGACCTATGACGCCGCCGCCGTCGTCCAGCGTCGCGTCTGCGCCCGTCTGGCCGCCGGTTTGCCCGCCGCCATCACGGCGCACCACATCCTCGATGCCGGCTGCGGCACCGGCTTCGCGCTGCCGCTGCTGCGCCAGCGCTACCCGGCGGCCCACGCGATCGCCCTCGACCTCGCGCCAGCCATGCTGCGCCGCCTCGCCGAACCGTGCTCGCTGCTGGCCGGCGACCTCGAACGGCTGCCGCCGGCCCCCGCC
>CALMYW010000380.1 GCA_937873665.1 uncultured Sphingorhabdus sp. | reverse complement strand
CCGCGCCTTCATCGAGACCAACGCGCTGCGGGCGGCGAATATCGACGCTTGAAGGTGTAGGTTCTCATTGATCTTGCAAATATTCTCAGTACTTGCAAACCGTGCGGCCGCGGGCTGACCGAGATGTAAGACGCACTATTACGGACCCGTCAAATGACAGAGAAAATGAAAAAAGGCACTCATCTGGAGTGCCTTTTTTTATTGCGGAGGCAGTCGTCACCCTCAGATCAATAGCTTCTTGATTGTTGAAGCCGTGCGAGCAATGGAGGTCCGTTTTAGGCTGAGAGCCGCCTTCCAGTTGCACTGCACTAAAAGACTGCTGTCCGGCAAAGCCGACCTAGAGCTGCAAGATTTGGTATCGATAGGCGTGCTTGCCTGACCGCCTACGTAGATGCCAAGTGCATGAACCGGCGGCGCATCCTATTGCTTGCTAAAACAGGAATTGGCGGTGACGTACGCGGATGCCATAGCGCCAGCAGCAGGGGTGGCGGTGGCCCATAGGTTTGGTCTCTGCAGGCAGAGTCCGCCTGATACGGCATGACCCGCAAGCACAGTGCGTCTGTTGACAGAAGCGCTGTCTCCCTCGGCGCATACCCAGGATGTGTCATTCGCGCTTGTCATCCTTCAAAACCTCCTCGCAGTCCAGATCTGCCAGAAAGCCTTTCGAAAGGGCACTCGGCCCCGGCCATCCTTCCAAAAAGCACGGTTCAATGACACAAAGGTGGGGGCGCACTGCTCGACGACACTCCCACGTGCGGTAAATTGCTACGGGAGGTAATAACGCATGAAGCCAATCAGAAATGCGGGTGCAGACCGCGTTTTGGACATTGTTGCGCCCGAGCTCGCACCCGGTAACAAGATGGATCTGATGACCTCGACTGGGTCATTGTTTGCTTACGACGCTCTGCGGGCAGGGACTAAGACACTGAGTAGTGCGCGCCTGGTGGTGCCCGCAGATGCCTCCGAATTCGGCTTGTTGGGCAACGCCAGCGACCGGTCCGCTAGGAACAAGCTACAGACACCGGCACTCGCCAAGCAGTTGGCGGACTGGATTCGCGCTAAGGCGGATGTGCGTTGTGCGCCAGGCAGTATCCCTCAAGGCCTGGCGGTCCTTCGTGATCCGGACGGCAAAGCCCGGCGGGCGCTACACGGCTCCTTCGGTTTGTCAACCGACGGGCTTGGGATCACCCCCGGCAACCCCTTGAGCTTCATACAAGTTTCTGAGTCTGAGCAGGAAGCTACGACGCTTGCCCAGTGGTTCGACGCCCAGTGGGATAGCCTGGGTGATCAGCCCCATGCCAAAACAGCGATCCTCTCCGCGCTCGATGACCTTGCCAGCGCACGCGACCCAATGAGCGTCTACGCGGTCATGCTGTACCACCTGTTCCGGGCCGAAAGCCAGGACATGGACGAGGACCGCATCGTCAAGTCCGCCACGGGCATCCGCGACACTGTGGTCTGGAAGAAGCTCTACAAGTTTCAGCGCGACGGGGTCGTTGGCGCTATCGACAAGCTCGACCGCTTCGGCGGCTGCATCATTGCCGACAGCGTGGGGCTTGGAAAAACCTTCGAGGCGCTAGCAATCATCAAGTACCACGAGCTGCGCAACGACCGCGTCCTGGTGCTCTGCCCGAAGCGCTTACGCGACAACTGGACCATCTACAAGGCCAACGACCAGCGCAATATACTGGCCTCCGACCGCTTCAACTACGACGTGCTGAACCACACGGATCTATCGCGTGATGGTGGCTTGTCGGGCGACATCGACCTGGCCCACGTTAACTGGGGCAACTACGACCTCGTCGTCATCGACGAATCGCACAACTTCCGCAATAAGAAGACGCCGAAGCAGGGCGCCGAAACGCGCTATGACCGGCTCATGCGCAAGGTCATCCGCGAGGGCGTCAAGACCCGGGTACTGATGTTGTCTGCCACGCCGGTCAACAACCGCCTGGCCGACCTCAAGAACCAGATATCCTTTGTCACCGAGGGCGACGATACTGCGCTATTCGACCACGGCATCGCGAGCATCGACAGCACGACCCGCCGCGCCCAGAAGTCCTTCAATCGCTGGCTGGAGCTGCCTGAAGAGGAGCGGACACCTCCGCTGCTGGTGGAAATGCTCGGCTTCGACTACTTCGCGTTGCTGGACCACCTTACCATCGCCCGCTCGCGTCGACACATCGAGAAGTACTACGGCACCATTGAGACCGGTCGCTTTCCCAGTCGGCTGCCGCCGATCAACATCAAGGCGGATGTGGACAAGGCCGGCGAGTTCCAGCCGATCAGGGAGATCAACTTCGAGATCCGGCGCCTCAAGCTGGCCAGCTACGCGCCGCTACGCTACGTCAAGGAAGACAAGCTGGCCGGCTACGACGCCAAGTACAGCACGGCCATCCGCGGCGGCGAAAGCATCTTCCGCCAGGTTGACCGTGAAGAGAGCCTGATCCACCTGATGCGGGTCAACCTGCTGAAGCGGATGGAAAGCTCGGTCTTCTCCTTCGCCTTGACAGTGGGCCGTCAGCTCAAGGATGTCGACGAGACCTTGGCGCGACTGCAGGCCTACAAGGCAGGCAGCGTCGGCGCAGAAGACGAGTTCGAAGAGATCGATATCGCTGATGTCGACGTGGACGATCCCGCCTTCGAAATCCTGCTGGTGGGTCGCAAAGTCAAGGTGCTGCTCAGCGACATCGATCTCGCTCGCTGGCGCCAGGATCTCACTGAAGACCGCAATCGACTGGCGACGCTCAACGCCGCCGCGCTCCAAGTCGACGCCGCCCGTGACGACAAGCTCGGCAAGCTTCGCGACCTGATCGCAGAGAAGGTGCGTAACCCGATCAACGCGGGGAACCGCAAGATCATTGTCTTCACCGCATTTGCTGACACGGCCGAGTACATTTACGACCACCTTGCGGACTGGGCCAAGACGCACTTACAGGTCGAAGCTGCGCTGGTCACAGGCTCAGGAAGGAACCGGTCCACGTCGCCCGGCCTGCGCAAGGACCTGACGTCGATCCTCACCGCTTTTTCACCCAGATCCAAGGAACGGCCCGCCAGCTTGGGTCACGAGGGTGAACTTGAGCTGCTGATCGCCACCGACTGCATCAGCGAGGGCCAGAACCTGCAGGACTGTGACTGGCTAGTGAACTACGACATCCACTGGAACCCAGTGCGGATCATCCAGCGCTTCGGCCGCGTCGACCGCCTGGGTTCGTCTAACACCAGCATCCAGCTCGTCAACTTCTGGCCCAACATGGAACTGGAGGAATACATCGGCCTGGAGCAGCGCGTCAGTGGTCGCATGGTGCTGCTGGATGTTTCCGCCACTGGCGAAGAAAACATCATCGAGCAGCAATCCGGCGACCCGATGAACGACCTGGAGTACCGGCGCAAGCAGCTGTTGAAGCTGCAAGACGCGGTGATTGACCTAGAGGATCTATCCAGCGGCGTATCCATCACAGACCTGACCCTAACCGACTACCGCATCGACTTGGCCCGCTACCTCAAGGCCCACCCCGGCAAGCTGGAGAACATGCCACTGGGAGCTTGCGCAGTCACCACTACGCACGAGACCGACATCCCGCCGGGCATGCTCTTCTGCCTGCGCGCCGAAGGCATCGCGGCGGAGAAGTCTGTCGATCCCAACTACCCATTGGCGCCTATCTACCTAGTGCATATCGGCGAACACGGCACCGTGCTGCTGCCATACACACAAGCCAAGCACGCACTGGACCGGCTGAAGCGCTTGAGCATGGGTCGGGAGCTGCCTGACGCGGGCGCCGTCGCTCGCCATGCCAAGAGCACACGCCAGTTCTCTGACATGCGTCACACCCAAGACCTGCTGGCCGCTGCGGTGGGCTCCATCGTCGGCAAGGGGGAAGAGCGGGCGGTCGCCAGCCTCTTCGCGCCGGGCGGCACTCACGCAATGCGCGGCGAGTTCGCGGGCATAAACGACTTCGAAGTGTTGGCCTACTTGGTCGTGCTGGAAAACAAAGCTTCTGGGAGTAGCGAATGAGCGTAATGGATAGTCAGCGGCTTGAGCCGCTAGCCACTGAGGTCGTCGGCAAGTTGGATGCCGTTGCCAGCACCGCCAAGTCTTGGTTGGCGAACCCACGTCGACTGAGCGTTGACGCGCTGGCCAACGGAGGCAACACATTGAATTCGGACCGAGCGGCACGTGCGCTCGACAGCGTGAATCTGGCTAACGAAGCGGCCTACCGCAAGCTTGCGAGCGAGCCGGCAATCTCGCGCGTCATCGCCGAAGATGAGGACGGGCAGCGCACCGCATACTACTTTTGCCGTGCAGAACAAGGCATAGTCAATCAGGGGCTCTTCAGCTATCGGGCGCCAATAGGTCGGTTGGCAGCCCTCCCCGTTGGCGACGAATACGTGCGCCCAGACGGCAAAGCGCTATTGGTCGTTGAGCGGGCTCAGCTCCGTCCGTCTCCTCTTGCAGGGGCATGGGACGCCTACACAGTGGTGCAATCTGAGGCTGCGCCGACCGTCACCATCGAGTCGCTTCGCAAACTTCTTGAGCGCCACCCAGAGTTGGCAGAGCCGGCCGAAGACCTGGTCGCCCAAATTCTGGCGAGCGCTGAAGCCAGTCAGAACGTGATAGCGGGTATGAAGCGCAGCGTCATCAGAAAGATGGGCCTGCGCGACCAGCCGGTGCTGGACCAATTTCAGGACGAGATCTTCCGTCTGCCACTGAACCGCCGAGTGCTGCTTCTCGGCCCTCCTGGCACCGGCAAAACCACAACATTGATTCGGCGCCTGGGCCAAAAGCTCGACAGTCAATTCTTGGACGAGGACGAGCAGCGGGTTGCCGAGGAACTTTCCCAGTCTCAGCAAACGCCACACGGCAAGAGTTGGCTGATGTTCACCCCGACCGAGCTGTTGAAGCAGTACCTGAAGGAGGCGTTTTCGCGGGAGGGCGTTCCCGCTCCTGACCAGAACATCCGGACTTGGGGGGATCATCGACGTGACCTAGCGCGGCAGACGTTCGGCGTATTGCGAACCGCCAATGGCGGCGGCACCTTCGTCCTGAAACCGGCGGTGCCAAGTTTGCAGCAATCGACAGAGGCCTAGCCCATCGCCTGGTTTGAAGACTTTCAAGCCTGGCAAGGTACTGCGTATCGGGAAGAACTGATTGAGGCCGTGAAAGCGCTTGAAGGTGCATCGCTGCCTGCAGCTCAGCAACTTGGTAAGCGACTGCAAGAGCCACTGCGGGAAGCTGAGACTTGGCCCGGGACGTTCGCCGCATTGGCTGGCGAATTGCCAGCGGTTCAGAGCTTTGTGGCTCGCCTCAAGGACGAAACAGACACCGCCATCAAGGCCGCACTAAACGCTCAACTGGCTCGAAACAAGAGCCTCATCAGCGACTTGTCCAAGCTTATTGAAAGTCTTCAGCAGCAGGCCTCTGTCGATGGGGAGAGCGATGACGATCAAGATGGCGATGAGGACGAAGAGGTCGCTGCAGCACCCCGCGTAGGTGCCGCCGCGGCGATCAACGCCTACATACAGGCAGTTCGCACACAGGCCCGCAATGCTGCCGCCAAGCGCTCCACCAACAAGACCACTCGCAACGGAAAGATCATCGAGTGGCTGAGCGACCGCACACTTCCAGCCTCTGACCTAGCCAACTTGGGAACGAGCCTGCTATTGCAGACGCACGCACGCCGCTTCACGAATCCGGTCAAGCGATACATCGACGGCATCCCCAAGCGGTACCGTGCCTTCCGAAAACTACGCCAGGATGAGGGGCATTGGTATGCGAAGTCTGGATTTGAGCCCCGCGACCTGCATCCCTTGGAGCTGGATGTTGTTCTGCTAGCGATTCTTCGATCCGCCGGGGACTTGCTTCAGCGCCCCACGGTAATGCGAGACATTGAAAGCCCAGCGTGGGCATCCTTGAAGCCTACACTGTCCACGCTTCGCAGCCAGGTCGTGGTCGACGAAGCCACCGACTTCTCACCGATCCAGCTAGCCTGCATGGCAGCACTGGCTCACCCTCGCCTTCGCTCGTTCTTCGCCTGCGGTGACTTCAATCAGCGCTTAACGACATGGGGCTCGCGATCTACTGAAGAGTTGCAATGGGTCTTCGCCGACGTTGACATCAGGCGCATCACTGTCACCTACCGACAAAGCCGGCAGCTTAACGAGCTGGCGAGAGACATCATCCGATGCATTGGAGGCTCAGTTCAAGATGCAGTCCTGCCCGCCGAAGTCGACAACGAGGGGTTGCCACCGGTCCTATTGGAATATGCATCGGGCAACGACACTGTGGGGTGGCTAGCCACCAGAATCCGCGAGATTGACCAGTTCATGGATGGGAACTTGCCCTCCACAGCGATCTTCGTCAATTCCGAGGCTGAGGTAGAAGCGGTTGCCGTTGCGTTGAATGAAGCGCTGGCCCAGCAAAACATCCCGGTCGTCGCCTGTCGGGAAGGCCAGGCGGTCGGCCAAGAGAGTAATGTCCGCGTCTTCGATGTTCAGCACATCAAGGGCCTGGAGTTTGAGGCCGTCTTTTTCGTGGGCATCGACCAATTGGCCGTCGGTCAGCCTGAACTGTTCGGCAAGTTCATGTATGTGGGGGCGACCCGGGCTGCCCAGTACCTGGGCATGACCTGCACCGCAGCACTGCCGAACGCACTGGAGCCCCTGCGAAAGCACTTCGGTACTAACTGGAATGCCGCCCGCTTGGGACAGACAGATTCGCAGGGACACAACACATGAGTTTTCGCACCGCAGAACCCGCGCTGAAGGATGTTCTCGACGGCATTGCTTCCGGCCAGATCCAGCTCCCAGACTTCCAGCGCGGATGGGTCTGGGACGACAACCACATCCGCTCGCTGATCGCAAGTCTGTCACTGTCCTACCCCATTGGCGCTGTCATGTTCCTGGAGGCCGGCGGGGTTCCATTCAAGCCGCGGCTGTTCGCGGGCGTTAGCCTGCAACCAGCTCCGATCCCCAAGATACTTGTGCTCGATGGCCAACAACGCCTGACCTCCATGTATCTGGCGCTGCGCAGTGGCCAGCCCGTGCCGACGCGCACAGAAAAGGGCGCTGACATCCGCAGGCTCTACTTCTTGGACATGGCGAAGTGCTTGGACCCAGATGCTGACCGCGAGGAAGCAGTCATCTCGGTTCCTGAAACGCTGCAAGTCACTTCCGACTTCGGCCGCAAAGTGGACCTCGATCTCAGCACTCCCGAACATCAGTACGCTCAGCGCCTGTTTCCGGTCGCCTTGCTGTTTGACATTCAGGGCTTCATGGCCTGGGAGAGCGGATTCAGTGCTCACCACGCGTTTGGCGCGGAGGCAATGCAGTTCATGCAGAAGTTCCGCAACGAGATCTGGCTCCGCTTCCAGCAGTTCAAGGTACCGGCTATTGAGCTGACTCAGGACACACCACGCGAGGCTGTTTGCCAGGTCTTCGAGAAGGTGAACACCGGAGGTGTGACCCTCACCGTATTCGAACTGATGACGGCCACCTTTGCTGCCAGTGACTTCAACCTTCGCGACGACTGGGATGCCCGTCGTGAAAGGCTGACAGCCAAGCACGACGTTTTGGAGGCGGTAGATGGCACCAGCTTCCTGACAGCCATAACCTTGCTGGCCAGCTACCGGCGTCACCTCGCCAAGAAAACTCCGGTGAGCTGTAAGCGCGCTGACGTGTTGAGGCTAGACCTGTCCGACTTCAGGGCATTGGAGGCGGCGCTCGAGTTGGGCTTCAAGCGTGCGGCCGAGTTGCTGGCCGAGGAGAAGATCTTCGACGACCGCAGCATTCCCTACGCCACGCAATTGATTCCGCTGGCCGCGATCTGCGCACAGCTGGGCGAGCGAACGACTCTGCACGGCGTCAAGCAAAGCTTGCTGCGCTGGTATTGGAACGGCGTGCTGGGCGAACTGTATGGCGGAGCCAGCGAGACGCGCTTCGCCATGGACATGCAGGACGTCGTGGCCTGGGTAGATGGCGGCGCGGAACCACGCACTGTGCGCGATGCCAACTTCGCCCCGACCCGCCTGCTGTCGCTGCAAAGCCGCCTCGCTGCAGCCTACAAGGGCCTCGCCGCGCTGCTGATGAAGCACGGCGGGCGTGACTTTATCAGCGGTACGCCCATCGACCTGAACACCTACTTCAACAACGCCATCGACATCCATCACATCTTTCCGCGCGCCTGGTGCGAGAAGCAGAAGCTGCCCAAAGAAAAGTGGAATAGCGTCGTCAACAAGGCGCCCCTCGCGGCGAGCACAAACCGTTTCATCAGCGGCGACGCACCTAGCCACTACCTGGGACGCATCCAGAAAGCCAAGCAGGTGCCTGCATCCAGCTTGGACGAGTTCCTGATGTCGCACCAGATTTCGGTGGATGCCATCAGATCCGACGACTTCGATGGGTTTATTCGACTGCGTGCCATCGCGCTACTGTCATTGATCGAACAGGCCACTGGCAAGAACGTTTCGGGCCGGGATAGCGAGGACACCGTCAAGGCATTCGGGGCTGCGCTGCTGGCATGAGTGCCATTGCAACTGCTCACGTCCTCGCGGCATTGGCGCTGCCCGATGCTACTCGTGTGGACCAGCGCGTGCCCAAGAAGCTGCTGGCCGAACATGGCGCCGCCACGGCGGCCGACAAGCGGCAGGTGCAGGACGGAGTGGATGGGGTCCAGTGGCTGGCCTCCCTCAAGCCCCACCTGATCGGCGTGCCGGCCTTCAAGGATGCGCAGCGCGAGTACCTGGAGGTGGCGGTGCTGAGCCTGAAGCTGAAGCCCGGCACTAAACCCGGCCGCCTGGCCGAGCTGCTGCATCGTGCCGTGCCCTACCCCATGCTGCTTGTCACCAGCTCAGACCTAGGCGTCAGCCTGTCCCTCGCGCACATCCGCGCTTCGCAGAATGAAGCGGACAAGACGGTGCTGGACGGCGCCGTGCTTTCCGTCCTGCTGCCGGACGCCAGCAGTGGGCAGGACTTCTACGTGGCCATGGCGCTGGCCAGGCAGCCCCAGGCCGACCTCTTCACGCTCTACCAGGGCTGGCTGGACACAGCGGGCGCGCTGGACATCGCCGAGGAAACGGGCCACTTCCAGCCCAGCCTGACGCGCGAGCAGGCAGCGGCACGGCACGCCGCCTTGCAGGACTGCCGCCAGCTGAAGGCGCAGATCACGCAGCTTCGCAGCCAGGCCGACAAGGAAAGGCAGATCGCCCGCCAAGTGGCGCTGAACCAAGAGATCCATGCCGCGGAGCGCCAGTTGCTGACCTTGCAGCGAACGCTGTCCGGGGACGCCGCATGACGAACGCCCCCGCACCGCACGACGCCGGCATGGCACTGGACGCGCTGGGCCAGGCGCTTGCCCGAGCCGATGAGCTGGATGAAGCCCTGATGGCAGCCGTCGCCGCCGCGCAGTACCGCCCCTACGACGGGTCGGCGCGCATCAGCGCCAGCGTCAGTGCGGCCTGCGTGGCGCTGGAGCATGGCCGAGCGCTCCGGGTGCTGGTGGCTCATGATGCTGGCTGTACTGGCTGGTAGCCAGCCCATGGTGCGGCGCGTCAGCAGGCTCCAAGTTGAGTTTGCCGCTGATCTGCCGCCGCCCCAGCCGACCCACGCACGCGCCGATGGCGCCGTAGGTCAAGCCCAAGAACACTGAAGTCCAAGAAGAACGAACCATGTCCATCCAAAAGATCGAACCCGGCATGCCAGAGAGCCAGAGCGCTGACATCCTGGCAGACAACCTGGCCCGGCTGAAGGCCCTGTTCCCCGAGCTGATGACCGAAAATGCCAAGGGGCCAGCCATCAACATCGACGTGCTCAAGGCCCTGGTCGGCGATGCCACAGCAACCGACGCGGAAGAGAAGTACGGCTTGAACTGGCATGGCAAGCGCGCCGCGCGCCAGCTCGCCCTAACGCCCAGCACGGGCACGCTGCGCCCTTGTCCCGAGGAAAGCGTGGACTGGGACACTACTCAGAACCTGATGATCGAGGGCGACAACCTCGAAGTGTTGAAGCTGCTGCAGAAGAGCTACGCCGGAAAGGTCAAGCTGGTCTACATCGACCCGCCTTACAACACAGGCCAGGACTTCGTCTACCCAGACAACTTCCGCGACAGCATCGGCAACTACCTAGCCCTGACTGGCCAGCTTGACGAAGGCGTCAAGATCGCCAGTAACGCAGAAGCAAGTGGCCGATTCCATACTGACTGGTTGAACATGATGTACCCGCGCTTAAGGCTAGCGCGGGACCTGATGACGATGGACGGCCTGATATTCGTGTCGTGCGACGACAGCGAAGTAGGGAACCTGCGGCATGTCATGCACGATGTGTTCGGAGAAGAGAACCTCATTGCCCAGTTGATATGGAAGAAGTCCTACGGCGGCGGCG
>CALMYW010000379.1 GCA_937873665.1 uncultured Sphingorhabdus sp. | reverse complement strand
GATTGTCGAGCTGTTTCGCATCGGCCGCGATGAATACCAGCATATTCCGGTACACGCGCG
The DNA here is from genome assembly GCA_937873665.1 of uncultured Sphingorhabdus sp. The sequence continues at coordinate 9,046 of CALMYW010000379.1, read as the reverse complement.
GTGTGCTGCCGCGCTGCATGAGAATCTCCTTGGCTTCGACCAAGGCGTCCGACCCGTCTCGTCCATGGTGCGGATGCGCTACACCCAGCACCACCGCCCGCACGCCACCGGCCTCGTCCGGTACTTCGGCCGAGCCTGCTGGTGCAACCTGTACAGCATCGAAGTGTCCACGATCAGGCAGTGCGTTGACATATTTGGTCAGCTCGGCGTCGATGGTTACATCGACGAGCGCCGCTTCGATCTGGGCCGCTCGGTCCGTCGCAATGCGGTTGAGGCTGGCGGCCATCGAATACCAATAGCGCCCGAGGTCCGAGTGCATGAACTTGGCCTGATTGGTCAGGCGGCGCAGTGCGTCTCCGAAAATGGCGGGCCGCTCGCCCGGCTGAACAACACCAAGGTTGATCTGCTTGTCGTCGAGGCCGGTATTCTGCTGCTGGTGGGTCGGCGCCGTGCCCATGAAAATGGCACGCGCGACACGCCGGGTGGCCGAGTAGCGGTTGAGGTTGGGCGCCCCCTGGTCAATCTTGTACGGCGTCGAGGCGGTGCCATCGACGTCACCGGCAATGATCGACTGCCAGCTGACGTCCAGATAGTGCAGCAGTTCCGGCTCGACGCGCGGAGAATTGATGGCAACGCTGCCCGGCATGATCATCACCGACGGATCGCCGCTCATCCACAGTTCGTGAATCGCTTGCGCCATCAACCGCAGCACCCCGCGTGTGCGCTGGAATTTTTCGAGCGATCCCCAGCAGGTATAAAGCTGATCGAACAGTTCGGGGTGGATCGGATACGCCTTCTCCAATTTGCGCCGATAGTCCTCATCGGCGCAGCCCTGCGGAAACTCGTTGGCGTTCTCGCGGTAGAGCTTTGCAAACTGCTTCAGCGTATTGTCGCGGTGATGGAAGCGGTCGCCGGGGATTTCCTTGAACAGGCGACGGCGGACGATCTCGTAGCTCTCTTCCTGGCTGGCAGGGCGCCATGAGGATTCCACCCGGCTGAACGTCTGCTTGAGACGCGCCAGTGCCTCCTGGCCACCTTCGCCGCCAACTTCGATCTGCGATGCGGGCAAGGAAGCGACCAGCAGCGTGCCGGGACTGGCCTTCACCGCTTCGGTAAGCGCCTGCACGAATGACAGGTTGGAATCGAAGGAACCCGAGGGCAGGCCCTCAACCTTGTAGATCTGACGCAGGTAAGCGACCCATTCGTCGATCAGGATGAGGCACGGGGCGCACTTCTTGAAGATCGCTTCGAGAAGGTTTGAGCCCGGCGCAATTCCCTTCGCGTCGTTCTCCGCGATCATGTCGAAGGCATCGGCGCCGCCCAATTGCCATGCCAAATCGCCCCATGTGGTCCGGATTTTCCGACCGCCATCGGCATTGAGAACGTCCTGCGGCCCGCGGGACGTGCCGACAAGCACCGCGCGGTTGATGCCATTGGGCACCGTCAGGCCGTTCGTCTCCAGCAGCTGGTCGAGGCCGGACAAATCCTGCACCGGTGGCGGACCCGCCATGTGGTAGAGCGCCAGCATCGAGTGCGTCTTGCCGCCACCGAAATTGGTTTGCAGTTCGACCACGGGGTCTCCGCCAGTCCCAGACAGGCGCTTGGCTGCCCCGACCAGCAGCGTGCTCAGCCCCTCTGTCAGGTAGGTGCGGCTGAAAAACTGCTTCGGGTCGCGATACTCTGCCGGGGCGCTGCCCGAATGGACCTTCGCGAGGTCTGCGGCGAACTCGGCTTGCTGGAATTCGCCGGTGGCCACGTCCTGATGAGGCTCGACGACTTCACGCCAGGGCTTGAGTCCCGCGACGGTCTCGACCGAAATCTCAAGGCGTTGGGTCTTCCGCCGTTCCTCATTGCGCTGAAGCTCGGTGAACTTGGTGCGCAGGATAGTATCGCGCATCCGGCTCAATTGCTCGGCGGCATCCCCGGCGCTGATGGCTTCCATGAGACGCCGCATGGAATCGAGCGCGCGTTCGGCGTCGTCATAGGTGAAGGTCTCATTGTGCGAGAGCTTGTTCCGCACATCAAGCAGTTCGGACACGTAGGACCGCTCGGGATGGCCCAGCACCATGGCAAAGGCGTCCTTCCAGAAGGCCATCATGGTCTTGAGCAGGCCCTGCTGGTCCCAGCCCACATCGCCGGTCGAATTGGGACGTAGACCCTGGACGCGCTGGACCACCTCCAGCTGCCAATGTCCCTTGATCGAGCTTTCCAGGCGCTTTTCCACGAACGGGATCAACGCAGACGGCAGGAGTTCCATGCCTTCGAACACATATTGGCGGGTGCTTTTAGCCATCGTAATTCCCTTTAGACGTCGAGGCGCATTTGGCCGTCGGGGCGCGTGTCGTGGACAGCGGCTGCTTGCCGCGAAAGTTCGGTCCAATCGGCGATCAGGCCGTTATAGGCGGTTGCTTCCTTGGCATCCTTCCGCTTGTTGGCGCAGATGTCGTAGAGGCAGTAGGCCAGATCCTTGATGGCCTCAGCCTGGGTGCTGAGCTTCTTGAGCAGCACGGCGGTGTCGTGCGAAATGCCGTCCTTCTCGTGCAGGCGAACCAAGTGCTGGAGACACTCCCACACCGTCAGGTGGCGGTCGTCCTCCGGATCCCAGTCTTGGTCGAGTTCATCGCGTGAAAGGATGCGGACTTTGCCGGCAGCGCTTTCGACAATCCCAGCGTGCTTGACGCCTTCGACCGATATCCCGCGAGCGCGGGCAAGGTTATCTGCGACGCCATAATCGCCTTTGCCGTTCCCGTGCTGTTCGAACCAAGTGATGGCGAAGCGCGTGTCTGCATCAAACTCGCCTTGTATGCCGCCGAGATATTCATCGAGTTCACGGTTGATGAGCTGAAGGGCGGTTTTGACGTTCATCGCGCTATCGTCAGATTCTAGAACAGCCTTGTAACGCGAGAACACACCCATACCCGGCCCGATCGCCGATTGGGGCATGTCGGCAGGTGCAATGTTGGCAGCTTGGAGCTCGGCAATTGCAGGAGGAAGCTCCCGCTTCAAAGCCCGGATAAACTCTGCGCGGGTAATCGTATCTGCGGTCGCCTCTTTCTTGCGGCAGACGAGAACGACAGAGTTGGCAAGGGCATTAGATCCGACAGCTCTCATCCTATTCGGTCGCTCGGTGCGCATAGGCCAAGTGCCACCGACCGAATAGCCAGCTTCAATAACCGCTGTCAGAAAAGTTGCCCAACCCGTCGAGCTTACTCCACCCTCGATCAAATCACTTTGCTTGAATGCGTAGTAGATGGTTGCCGGTGCCTCATTCTGTGACCCCTGTACCATCGCGTTCATCGCGCTCCGCATTCCCTGAAGAAAAAACGCTTCTGCGTTCTGGGCTGAGCCATGGCGCATGCGGTCCGCGACGAGTTCTTCCATTTTGGGAACGGAGAGCGTCGGCATCGCCTTGCGCAGATCGCGTGGTGCGGATCTCCTAAGCCAAGCGTAGAAGTAGTCGGATATATCCGCATACGGGATGTTGTCATAATAGGGCGGATCAGTTGAAATTACCGTTCCTGCGGGATATTCTACTGTTTGCGCATCATGCTGCTTAATGCTCCCGATTCCTTGTGCTGGAAGACCAGAGATTGCCTTAACAACCCAATCCACCGCTCCAGAAAAGTTACCGGTTCCATCGCTGAAGAAATTACATTCCGCAAAATCCCAAGTCATTTGAATTGCTTGTCGAGAAAATGTGGAACGAATAAAGCCGTCTGGAGCCCAAGTCGCAACCGTGCTTCCGTAATCTGCAATCCGATCAACTGCGAAAGCGAGATAGAGAGAGACGGCTTCTGCGTAGGCAGATGCTCCGCTTCCTCCGGTCAGGAGTGAATTTTCATCTGCGCGGAAGCCGAATGTCAACGCATCAGCTTCGACCTTGTCGCGAACTCGTTGCAGCAGGTCCGCAAACTGGTTCAGTCCGCAAAGCTGTCGCTTCGTAAACAAATCCCCAAAGGTTTGAAATCCATACCCCAAGACCCCGATATACTGAGAATGGTTGGGCAGCGGAAGTTCTGGCGACCAAGACTCGGGTACAGAAAAGGCTAGTGCTTCGTCTTGCGGTTCGGGCGATAAAAAGAAACGCTTTGATCCGCTTTGCACGAGCATTGCCATCATGCTCTGTCCGAGCTCGCCCGCACGTGAACACTTTTTTACGTGATCTGGCGTTATCGCCGTATCTGACATCAGACAACGAAAGTTTGCACCTCGCCCAGCCTTTGTACCGTCCTTTGCCTTGCTAATTTCGGCTTTCGTTCCGCCATGGCGAATTCGATAGGTAATCGTCTTTGATTGCCGATTCACTATTGGCTCGACCCAAACCTCCTTGCCTGACTTCGAGTTCATCAAGAAGCTGGATGCAATCGGCACATGAACATTTGAGAACGCAGGGTCGGGACTCGGAACCGTTCGGGTCCAAACCCACGCAATCACCGTCCCTTTTCCGCCCCCATTTTCCTTTGGCAGATCTATCTGCGGATAAAATTCCCCCACGCCTTCCCAGGCCTTCTCGCGCATCCACTCGCCATAATATTTGACGTCTTCGGCGAGACCCTCGGCATTACGATAGAACTGGCGATCCTTGGCGCCGGGATGAATCGGCTCATTGTCCTTAAACCTCGGTGGAATCTCGATCATCGCCTTGCCGATCATCACCGCGACAGGGTTCAGGTCAGAACCGTAGGCGGGCAGTCCGAGGCGCTGCGCTTCAAGCGGGATCGAGCCGCCGCCTGAGAACGGGTCATAGACCGGCGGAAGTTCGCCGCCGCAGCTTTTGCGGATTTCGGCCCGGGCTTCTTCGAGAACCTCTTCGTTGGTGGAATTTTCCCACTTCACCAGCTTCTCGATGATCGCGAACAGCCGCTTGCGCTCGGCCTCCTGCTCATCGTGGGTGGGAAACTTGTCCGGGTTGCTCGACGGATCATCTACCAATTGCGCGAACAGGACGGCACGGCAGGCCGCTAGCGGGCGCCGCGCCCACCACAGTTGCAGCGTGGACGGATGGCCATGGCGGATCGACTTCTCGCGCGCCGATGCCTCGTTGATCGCCTCCAGCGGGATGGCGACTTCGATCAGCTTCTTTTTGTAGGTAGTTTCGGGCATCGGATTCTTTCTTACTTAAGTCGCGCGCGTATCGAGGTGCGATGGGAGCCAGCCGACCAGGACATGCTGATCGTCGTCCACCCATGTGAAATACAGCCGGAAACAGAAGCGCTCCTCCCGACTGTTTCCCTTCTTGAGGTGGCGGTCGAGCAGGAGACGGCTTTTCCCCCACCGCACGATGTAGGTGTCGCCGTGTTCGCCCCAGCCTGCACCAGAAAATGATTGCTGTTCATCGATCCCTAAGCGCGCGCATTCGTCATCATACGCGGTCTTCTCAGCATCCCCGCCGTTACGGCGCATCGGAACGTAAAAATCGCGAAGCAACAGCAGCGATCGATAGATGAGTTGGACATCTTCAAACTGTGATTTTTTGATCCCCTGAAACGCGCGGCTGTGCAGCTCGACCGAACCCGACAGGTGTTCACGACACCAGCCCTCAAAATTATCCAGGTTATCAGGGATTTCGACTTGAGGCTGCGCGGATTGAGCCAACCGGCTTTCGAGCAACGAAATCCTGTGGCGTAGGAACACATTGCTTTGCCGCTGCTGCTCAGCCTGTTGTTCCGCCTCCTCACGATCTTGATCGGCCAGAGCGATATAGCTGTCTTGCTCTTCCTTGATCTGTTCGAGCGATGAGGTCAGATCACGGATTTCCTGCTCGGCAAGCGCCAGCAAGTCGCGATCTGACTCGCCCTCAATGCGTGCCGCTTGCCGACGAAGTTCGCCCGCGACCCTTTTCACTTCGAGGAATGGCGGCAGTTGCCTCTGGCTATCCCGGCCATTTACCGTGCGGTTCAGCGTCTGGTTGACGAGGAAAGACCCATACGCGGATGGGCCGCCCTCCCAATTTGCGATTCGGCTGGGAAGACCAAGTGGATGCGCCGCAGCTTCATCCAGCGAGGGATCAAAGCCCGGCCGATAGGTTCGCACTGCCTGTCGATAAACCGACAACGCCTTGCCTACCTGATCCGTCAGTCGATAGCTGGCAGCTTGGGATACGATCGCAACGTGTGCGGCGCCAGCAAGGCGCCGGGCTACATCACGCGCCGGAATGATGGTCTCTGACCAGTCGTTCGAGTCCTCCGGTAGCGAAAACACGATGACATCACTTCGACGGCTGCCGTTCCAGAGCAGCTTGCAAAGTTCGTCCGCATCATCCTCGGTCTCAATGAGCCACGGCTCAGCAGAAATGTTCATGCCATCCAGCCAGGCGTGGCCGGACTCCACAACCTCGCGGACGAAGCTTGGCACTGACGCGTCAAACTCCAGATATTGGCCGCGCGATACGCACTGAAGACGGGTCCCGAAAAGCACCCGACCGTCCGCTTGGGGGGCTAGAGCTATTTCGGTCGTCCACGTTCTCTGGGGCACGCTTTTGTCTGCGTCATCAATGCGGGCAGCCCAGTAGCGAGGAGCATCAATGGAAATGGCCTCGGTCCGCTGCGAGCCTATGTCATCTATTACGAAAGACTTTCCTTCGTGCGCGTGTCCGGGAAGCGGACGTCCTGACCGCCGCTCCATCCAGCCCAGTACCGATTGCATCAGGCCGTTGAACGCCGAACTATTCCCGCTACCGTCGATCAGCAATGCACACTGGCTCACCGGCTGAATAGCCGGGCGCGGCAATCGATTGGAGCTAAAGCGCAGAAGCGAGTTTCCCATGACCATCTCCCTTGTCAGCCTCATCCCGGATTCTCGGCGCGCTCGAGCAGGCGCGGGAGGTGAAACTGGATGGCGGTTTCGAGGAACGAGGGTTCGCGATCGACCAGCGGACCACGGATGTAGCGCGGCTCATGGGCGTAGCCATTGCTGACCGGGACCACCGCCAGGATGAACTTCTCCGGCTCGTGCAGCGAGGTGATGATCTCCTGCCGCGTGATCATAACGCTGTCGGCACCATCGATCCGGCCCTTGACCTCGATGAAGCGCAGATGCCCCGTCGTCGGGTCATGCGAGGCGATGTCATAGCCGATCTTCTGCATCGACACGTCGGTGGGCGTGTTGCCGAGCGCCCGTTCGGCCGCCATCACCGCCTCCATCGCTGCCAGTTCGATCGCCCGGCGCGCGGCGGGATCTTCCGAAAAATGGTTGCCGATGGGGGCCGAGTTTTGCGCATCGAGAAGCCCGCGCGGGATCACCACCATGCCGCCGCGCACCCGTGGCGGCTGCGATGAGATGAACCGCTCTTTCTCCAGAAGGTCTATGCGTCGCTTCTGCCGCTCGGCCAGGTCCTCGGCGCGGCGCTGAGCGTTCTGCCAGTTGAGCCGGGTCTTCTTGCCCGCCTTCTCCTCTTCCTTGAGTTCGAAGGCACGCGAATCCCAATAGTTGATTTCCTTCTTGAGCCGGGCGCGAACCTCCTGCTCAACCTTCTCGATCTCGGGCAACCGGCGCGCCTTGACCTCGGCGACATGATGCTGCGCGAGTTCGACCGTCGCGAACCGGATCGCCGTCTTTTCCAGATCCGTGGTCAGCCAGCCCTCGTCGAGCTGGCCGCGCACCGCCGCGATTTCCTCAGGCGTGGCCGGGCGCAGATTGAGGTGCGGCGCGATCCCCGCATTGGTGGCATGGCCCGCCTTGTCGATCGCGGCGAACTGCAACTTCTGTGACAGCGTGTGCGGCTTGCCGAAGCTGGTCAGCCGGCCATCCTGCACGCTGTGTTCGAGCAGGAACACCGCCGACAGCGCCTCGCCGGCATCGGTATCATCGACCAGAATCGCGCCCTGGCGCATGATCTGCTCATATTGCTCGCGGATCAGGCTTATCACCGCTTCGAGCAGCGGATGTCCCGGACACACAAAGGCCGCCACCGGCTGCTGGTTGATCTTGTCTTTTTCGAAGCAGATCCGCTCATACTGCTTCTGAATCGGTGCGCCGGTCCCGATCTGGCGATCGCGCTCGCGGATGCGAACCGGAACATGGCTGATTTCCCAGCGCCCCTCTTCGCGCCGTTTGATGCGGCCGCCCAGATGCTGAAAGGCCTCGACGAAGAAGCTCTGGATATGGTGCGGCTGCAACCGCAAGGCCTCGGAGCGCTCCATCTCGAGCCGCAGCTCCTCGACCCGCGCCTCCGGCATCGTGTCGTTGGTTAGCGCCCGGCGCCGCAGCAGTTCGAGGAGGTGGCTCTGGTCGACCGCGCCGTCGACCTGCCGGAACAGCCGCGCCTTGACCTCTTCCTGCTCGCCATACTGGATCGCCTGGAACAAAAGGTCCTTGAGCGCCGTGCCTTCGAACAGTTCGCCCAGCACGTCATAAACGCGCCCGCCCAGCGCCTCGCGGGCCGCTTCCAGCTTTTCGAGCAGGCGGGCATAGACCTCGCCCTCGCGCGTGTCGGCGGCAACGAGGTTCCACAGATGGCACACCTCGGCCTGGCCGATGCGGTGGATGCGCCCGAACCGCTGCTCGATCTTGTTCGGGTTCCACGGCAGGTCATAATTGACCATCAGATGCCCGCGCTGAAGGTTCACACCTTCACCAGCCGCGTCATTGGCGATCAGGACCAGCATGTCCTTGTCCTGCATGAACCGCTCGACCACCTTGCGGCGCTCCTCGCGCGACACCCCGCCATGGATCACGTCCACCGCATCGGCATTGCCAATGCGCGCGCGAACCTTGTCGAGCAGATAGTTGAGCGTGTCCTTGGGCTCGGTGAAAATGATGAGCTTGCGCCGGTTGCCGGCGGCATCGACCATCAGATCGTCATCGAGAATGCGGTTGAGCTGGCTCCATTTGGTATCGACGCCCGAGCGCAGTACGCCAAGCGCCATCGATTCCAGACCCTTGAGTGTCTCGACTTCGAGCGCCAGCTGTTCGACCGTCTCCGCAGTCGTTGCGCCGGTCGAGATCAGGTCTTCGAGCTCGTCGATCTCATCCTGACCATATTCGTCGATATTGCCGAGCATGTCGGGATTGACCTTCGGCACCGCGATGTCTGCCCGGCGACCAG
>CALMYW010000378.1 GCA_937873665.1 uncultured Sphingorhabdus sp. | reverse complement strand
GTTCGTCTTGATCCATGCTGCCGACATCCAGGACCGTGACGGAGCGGTCGATGTGCTCAAGGCGATCGGTCATCGCTTCCCCTGGTTGCGCCACGTGTTCGCCAACGGCGGCTATGCCGGCGACAAACTCCGCAACGCCCTCAAGGGACAAGGCGAGTGGACGCTGGAGATCATCAAACGGTCTGACACTGCCAAGGGCTTCGAGGTGTTGCCCCGCCGCTGGGTGGTCGAACGGACATTCGCATGGCTCGGGCGCTGCCGCCGCCTCGCCAAGGACTGGGAACGCTCGATCGAAAGCTCGACCGCATGGGCAAACATTGCCTCGATCCGCATGCTCACCCGCAGAATTGCGCGACTTTCAGCCGCGTAAGGGGCTTTTGAATCGGGCTCTAAGGATATCGAGAAGTGAGAAGCTTCAGTTCTCGCGTGCAGCCAGAAGCATGGCAAGTTCAGTTCGTGTAGAGATATCGAGCTTTTTGAAAATCTTATGAAGATGAACCTTCACTGTGCCCTCGGTAATGCCCATTGAGCTGCCGATATCGCGGTTCTTGAGTCCCCTTGTAACAGCGTATGCAATCCGCATTTCCTGGTCCGATAAAACCGCAAACCTGCTGTTGACGGAGCCGCCTTGCAGCAGAAGGCTGAGCGCCTTTTCCATGACTTGCTTGGGAATATGGCGCTCTCCGGAGAGCACTGTTTCGATTGACTCGCGGACAACATTCTCAGGATCGTGTTTGAAGAGGATTCCGTCGACCTTGGCCTGCATCAGTTCAAACAGGTTATCATTGGTCAATTCCGCTGTCAGCACAATGACCGGCACAGCAGTCTTCGTTTCCCGCAAGGCTTGTAGGACCTCCACGCCGTTCAACGGCTGCATCCGGACATCCAGCAGCAAGAGCTCCGGTGTGAGCGTCTTAACCGCCTCCATGGCCTCTTCGCCCGATGCCACGCTGGCGACGACTTCGTGACCCATGGCACCCAATGCAGCTGCCAGGCCGCGTCTGAAAAAGCTGTGATCATCGGCAATCGCTATCCGCGCCATTCATTAGCTCCTGATCGGAATGGAGATGTTCACATGTGTCCACCCGTCGACCCGCGTATGCGCCACACTTCCGCCAAAAGCGAGTGCCCGTTCTCCTAATGAAGTCTGTGCGCTGGCTTCGCCTTCATGAAACCCGGTTCCGTTATCCATGATCCGGAGCTGCACCCAATCGGCGGTGTCGCCATCAATGTCGATACGAACCTTGTCTGCCCGCCCATGCCGGACGGCGTTGGAAACACCTTCGCGGATCATTTGCATCAATTCCAGAGTGTCCCGTGCGGTCAGTGGCAGCTCAAACCCTATTGTGTTGACCACGATATCCACCTGCCAAAGTTGGGACAACTGAAGGCACAGGCTACGCAGTTCCACCTTAGCGCTATCGCTAGTTAGTGGCGCGCCTTCCCCCCGTAATGTCTCGATCATGGCCCTAAGCTGCTTCTGCTCCTCCTCGAGGGCCCTATCAATTCCAGACAATTCATTTTTAATATCAGCATCTTGAGAAGCAGATTTAACAGACCTTATCCAGTATCGCGCACCAGCCAACGATTGAGCGACACTATCGTGCAGATCCCTGGCGATTGCCTGCTTGATCCGCAGAGCTTCTAGATCGAGCGATGTAATTCGAAATGCTGCCTGGTCGAGGCCCCTCACAACTTCCTTGCCAACCGCTGCCCCAACTCGAAGCTGATGCCAACCCAGCGTCGGGATGTCGGATAGGATCAGTTTGCCGCTTCCTGATTCGCCAAAGAGCCTGACAATAAGGGCGCTCGAAATTCCAAGCTCTTTCAAGCCGGTCGTGTCGATACCTGACAGATCCTGGTAATGGAGGGAATCGGACTTGCCCAATACAAGCGCCTGCTTTGTCGGCAGATCGACAAGGGCTGCCGAATAGTCCGCTTCGGAGCGTGGCGCAGAACAGGCTCTACTTCTCGGCTGGCTAGCCAGGGGATCTTCATCGATCGTGATGATTGGAGCCTCGCAGCACTTATCGCCTGGAACAGTCCAGCAGAGTGTGCCAGCCTGCGCGCCAATGGCTTTCGCCGCATACACCAAGGCGTCATGTTTCAGGTCATCGAATTGGCGGCCAAGTTCAACCGTCCAGGGCGGCGCAAAGACTCTCCGCATGTTGCCGACGGCCCAAAGCGTCCCGCTGACAACGATCAACAAGATTACGAGGCGCCTGATGAGCACTTCACCCCCAACGAGCTGAGGATGCAATTCGACAACGAGCATCGCCAATTGGATGGCTGTGGTCAAAATAAAGAATTTGGAGATTCGATAGGCCGCCGCGAAGTCCCAGCGATTGGCAGTCTCGAACAAGACAAAGGCAATTCCAGTGACAAGCGCGCCCAGGAATCCTGACTGAGGCCGTTCAATGGTAGTCATGATCGCGACCATGATCGCGATGTCAAAGGCAACCACAGAGGGAAAAAAGAGAAAATCCCGAAAAGGGGCGCGCCAAGCCAAGCCAAACGCGGTTAGCGCCACAAAGACATACACACTGGCCAGGAAATCATCAAACTCAGCATGCCAGCCAAATTGTGGGTCATCGACGTCGCCCATCGAGCCCAATACCAGGAGCAATGAAAAGCCAAGCCTGATGAAGGCAATTGTCACGACTGAAACCTGACCATTTGAGTCAGCGAATGCTAGACGCGGAAGGGCAGCTTTTCGGTTCATCGGGATCCCATCAGATGCATTCGCGACCGGGTCAAGCCGGACGGACCTTCAGCATTTTCCTGAGTATCGCATGTTAGGATTTTTTATATATCTTTAAGTATATACGTCGTTTGAATGTGGTTTTCGGATGCCGTCATGCAGATGTATCACCTTGGGCTAATTCTTGCAGCGCTGGTCGCCACGCTTCCTCTCATCCTGTGGAATCTCGGCAGGGCAATTGTCGTAAGAGCAGATGCCGCACAACGCCCGCTGTCGGGTTTTCTTCCTGTGAAGGCGGAGGAGCGACCTGCACATGATCAGGCAGAGATTGTAGCGGAAGTGTCCCCACGGATTCGTCGCAGAACCCTGGCGCGCCTGAGCGAAGGCGGCGGAGACCCGGGCATGGTCACCAGACTGTTGGAATCTGATATCTCCACGCAGGTGGTCAAGAACCTGGAAAGGGCATTCGACTCCTACGCGACCGGTCGAACGACGATCGCGCGTTACCGCGCCAGTGTTGAATCCGAAGAGCAAGCCATGCTGAGACATTTGGCCAATGCTCGCATTGAAAGCACGAAACTGTCCGATCTCCAAGATGTGGAGGAAGCAAACCAGGCTCTGGAAGTGATCAGATGGTGTCTGCGCTGGGCTGAAGAAATGGAGCGGTCAGGCCGGACTGAGCAAGGGCCACCAAGCGCTCAGGCGGTTAACCCGGCTAGCCTTTCTCCTAGTGAGGCTCTGATCTGAAGCTGGGATCGGAACTGCGCTCGAACTCATGCCTATCGAGCGGCCCACATCTGGAGAGCGCCAAGGCAGGCAGATCTGCTGTACAGTGGCTTGAAGCATCCTTGGAGCACCAATTATGCAGTTGGCCAATCTCTGGATAATGGGGTGCTCGATCAACGCCGAAGCCGGTCAGTTCAAACCTGGGCAGTTCATAGGTATCGAGTGCCAGGGCCATTTGGTGGTTTGTGGTATTGTGCGAACGCAGGATGGCCCAATCGTGGGCATAGAATTCACCACGACCATGTCCCAGAGTCACGCGGCCTTCCTGCGCAGGAACAAACCTGCGCTTGTTGCTAGATTACTGTGAACCGCGGTGCTGCCCCGGGGGCAGAGAGAAATGCCGCCTTGGCGTCGGTGCGATGACAAACCGGCGTCAGAGCCAGGTTGGAAAGCGACCAAATGCCAAGTGAAGCAGCAGGACTGCAGCCCAGAGCCCCAAAAGGAGCAGACAAACTAATGGTCCCGGGGATAGTGTCGGATCTGCCAACGAGACGAGAAAGCGAGCGCAACAAGCCAGACAAGCGTTGGCAGTAGAAAGCGATTGGCACCCCCCGGCGGCATGGCGACAGGTCCGAATCCGTACTATGTGCCTGAGGGTCGGGTAAGGATGGGAGTTGTGTGATGGAGTTGTCAGAGGAGGACGTCCGCAACCTCGAGAACAATGGAGGGCCCAACTACCTCTCCGCTTGGCGTCTTGCCAAGGGACTGTCGCAAAAGGATCTCGCCCAGCTGCTACACACCACGGTCCCTCAACTCTGGTTTCTCGAAAAGGGCGTTCGCAAGATCACTGCCAAATGGCTCAGACGGATCAGCGCGGCGATCGGCGTAGCTCCCGGGATAATTCTCGACTGCAGCCCGCAAGATCCACAACATGAGTTGATCGCCTATTGGTCGCAAGCAACTGAAATTCAACGAGAGCAGATCCTCGCCTACTGTCGGCAGGTACTTGCCTCGGACCAGAATTCACTCGCAATCTGAAAGGTCACATACAGCAGCGCTCTATCCGTCTGTTCGGGGCACCGATCAGGAGAGTTCAATGCGGTTTCGGCCCAGATCCTTGGCGCGATAGAGCGCCTGGTCCGCGGCCCGCAGCGCTGCTCGTGCATCACTATAGGCAAAAACGTCGGCTACGCCGCCGGAGAATGTAATCCGCCCGATCGGCTCGTCATTCGCGCGGTTGACAAAGCGCCGCTCGGATAGCAACCGGCGCGCTTGGTCTAGCTTTTCCTGCGCCTCAAACTTGGTCATTCCGCGAAACAGCATCACGAACTCTTCACCGCCATGCCGGGCTACGTGACACTTATCGTTCGAAATGCGTGAGAGAACCTGACTGATGGCCTGGATCACCCGATCGCCTGTATCATGGCCATGCGTGTCATTGACCTGCTTGAAGTGATCAATGTCGCAGAATGCAACGCTGAGCGGTTCGATTTCCCGGCGGGCGTCGCGGTAGTGGACTTCGAGCAAGCTTTCAAACGCTCGTCTGTTCGGAAGACCGGTCAGATGATCAACCTGGGCATCGCGCCGCGCTCGCTCCAGATTCTTGCGCAATGAGGCGGCTTCGCGTTCGCTGCGCTTCATGTCTTCTTCGACCTGCCGAGTATGCTCAAGCATGGCTGTCGCAAGCGCTGCGAGATTGGCGACGACTTCGGAATTTACCGGGAGGCCCTGCGCGGTCTCGGCATGGCGACCCAATTCATTGCGGTAGTCGCTTGCAGCGCTGCGCGCATTGCGGGTCGTTGAAGTAAATGTATCGATCGAGCTTTCAAGGCGCGCTGCAAGCTTCTCGAACTTGCCTTGCTCATTCGGGTCTTGCTCCGCCCCGGCCAGTTCATTGAGCCAATCCTGAGTGATTGGCATTTGCTCCGTCTCTCGCTTGGCGAGTTCTCTCGCAAGCACCAGATCGGCCCCTGAGAAGGCACGCTGCACAAGGGTGAGATTTTCGGCTGTGACATCGAGATCATTGTCGAGCAGGAAACTCGAAATTCTCGCCAACAGGTCTGCGCGCGCTTGCTGGAACGGCGAACGACTGGGTATTGCCTGGCTGGTTTCGCACGGGCCATTGCCCTGGCTGTCGTCAGCCAAACGGCCACTCAGTTTTCGCAACCAACCGAAACTCGAATTTGTGCTTCCTGCGTCAGCTTGGGGCATGGCCAGTCCTCAACCAGTTCCGGCGCGGAGCGAAGTGGCTTCGGGATTGCGCCCCCATGCCTATCTCGTCTGGCCATTCGGGGCACTGCTAACAAACCACGGTTAAGCCCGGCTAAATTTGCTCCGGGTGATTTCGCATAGCACCCCGTTGCTGACCAAACGGTGTTCTGTGCTTCAGGACAAGCCCTCCCCCTCTCTGCGACGTTGGCTGGTCGTTCGCGCAGAGTGCCGACATTTGAACAGATTGCTCACGACGGCGGGGCTATATCCCCTCCCTATCGTTCACTTGCCTTCAAGGCATTCGGACAGCGTGTCCAGGGCAAGTTGGGCATGTGCAGCCGCGACCCCCTCGCCGCGCTGATCGAGTTCGGCGATGATCTTGGTCAGGTTGAATATCAAATCCTGGCGCCAGTCCTGAGGCAACGGCGGGAACGTCCCCTCTTTCAGCGTCAACTGGCGCGATCCAGCCATGTTTGCGACCCCTCACCAAACAACTAGCTGGCCGGGCTAACATCATTGTTAGTGACTGCAAGCTGATTGTGATGCGACGGAAGGAAATCGAGGTGGAATGGCTCAAGCATGCGGCAAAAATAGCGCAATAGTGGATCTAGGAGAGGCTCATGGCTTGCCCCAGGCTCCTGACCTTCCAGGAGCAGTGACGTGGCAGCAGGCCAGCAAGTCAAAACTGGACTAACCCACTCTCATGCAACGCCTTAGGCTGCCTGCCTCCCTGGCCAGGATTTCCCAAGGCCACGTGCATCCCGGCTCAGGAACTCTCACCGTGCAATTCCTGAATGGTCGACCTGGAATCGCGTCGGGTCTCCGCTCGACGCCCATGCTTGTGCCTGAGGTAGTCTGCCATGGCCTTGTAGCCTTGATCGGAAAGCTCGACCCAGGTGCGCCTTCGGTCCTGAAAGTCGTCGGTACGATCAACCAAGCCTTGTTCTTCAAGAATGGTCAACCACCGCAAAGCCGTAGTGCTGGCGACCTTTGAAGCGATACATGCGGATGATACCGAAATCCGATGCCCATTGGCCCTAGCCACGAACAGGTCGAGCAGCATATCCCAAGCAGGCTCAGCGAACAGACTCGCCTTGAAGTATTCCGATCTTTGGGTTCTTCTCTCATATTCCCGCGCGGCAAACCCGGCGAGGATCGGCGAGGCGTCAGTGTATCGCCTTGACTCCCCGCTCGAAACAAATGGCATTGCGGGAAGATCGGCTTCTTCCAACTCAGGTTGGTCGGCCAGCTCAATCAGATACCTCCCCATGTCCCGCAGATGCGATCGGAGGTCTGCTTTTCTGTTTGCACTGCTCATAGAAGCTTTAACTCGCGCATGCTGACCATGGATGCCCCGGCAATGATCAAATGATCGATTACCTGAATGTCGAGCGCTTCAGCTACTGCACTTATTTGCTTGGTAGATCTCACGTCCTCTGGACTTGGACTTGGAGTTTTCGAGGGGTGATTGTGAACCAGATAGAGCGCAGATGATCCGAGCTCGATCGCTCTTCGAAGAATGGAGCAAATTCTGGCATCCACGCGGCCCGCATCGCCTATGGAGACAAGTTCTTCAGCGATGAATCCATGATTCTGGTCAACAAATATCGCGTGCAGCTCTTCATGGGGACGACCTTTGAATTTTAGCGCAAGATAGCGTTTAAAGGCCGGATCAGCACAATTGACCGGGGATCGTGTGACGGTTTCATGGAGAGCCGCAAGGACCAGGGCTCTGGCACCGGCGATCATTTCTCCGACCGCCGGCACATCTTCGCAGGCTGCAATAATCTGGGCATCGGTTGCTGCCAGCATGCGATCCAGAGTGCCGAAGCGCAGCAGAAGGTGCGAGGCCACTTCAGCCGAGCCCGGTCCGGCAAACGGCTCTAGGAGGGCCGCCAGGACCGATACTGGCCGTACCTTCTGGCTCTCGCCAGATGAAAAACTACGCCCAGACCGAACACCAGCACCTCGAGATAGGATGGGGTGTAGATGAGGATCGCGTAGGCTCCCTTCGCGACGGCCGGACTTATTGCGCGAACGATGTGGGAGACTACTGTCATTAACTGTAAGCTGGCCAGACATATGGGATAGACCCTGTTAGCCCTCAGCGCGATGAGAACAAAACCGAAGAGGGCGCTGCCGTCGATCAGGATGTGGCCGAGGTCGGCATTCCAAAGAAATTGCCCCTTGCCGAAAAGTCCATGATAGGCGCGGTCAGCAACAAACATGAAGACAAAGACGGCGGCAACCTGGCGCTCAGGAGTAGCTCCACGCCAAAGAGCGACCGAGATGATGGCGGCGAGGAGCAGCCATTGAAGCTGCGATTTGAGCTGCCAAATCATCTCGACCATGGATCTCTCGATCCATCAGGTTGCCGATCGATGTCAAGTCTAGGCGGCTCGCTGGATCTCATCGGGATCCACGGCGCCGAACTCCGGAGTGGAATTGGGTTCGTCAAGAACCCCCATTTCGCGACCGATCGACGACATCACGTCGTGTACGCGGAAAAGGTTGTTCCCACCATCCACAAAGGAACCCTGGGCCTTGATCAGCCGCATGATCGCCGTTTGGCCGGTATGCGGGGCCACGTCGGTCGAGAGGCGAGCGCGAAGCAAGCTGGTAGTGAGCTCGGTGAGCGCGATAAGTGCTTCGTCCGTCTTGCGTTCGGCGTCTTTGAGTTGGCGAGCAATTCGTGCAGTAGCGGCATAGCGATGTAAGCGGAGCCACAACCCCACCTTGCCGGCTTGAAGCACAGCGTCGAGTCTTCGCCCCCTGATTGGATGGAGGGCGCTGGTGCTATGACGATGCCATGTGATGATGCTGGCACGAGCGGGGTTCAGCGCTTTGAGGTCTTCACCGGCGCGGGTCGGCGAAGGGATTGGCCGCCCGAGGTGAAGGCAGCGATCCTCGCCGAGAGTTTTTCGGGCCGTGAGTCGGTCTGCTCGGTTGCCCGGCGGCATGGTTTGAGCCCGTCGCAACTGTTCACTTGGCGGCGCGAGCTGCGCAAGCAGCTCGAAGGCCAGGGCGCGGTAGCGCCGAAGATGGCAACCTTCGTTCCGGCAGTGGTTGAGGTGGCCACGATTGATGAGGCTGCTGTGCCGGTCCGGCGCCCAACGAAGCGCCGACGCACGAAGGCAAGCGCGGTGGAACTGGAGATCGATGGGGTGGCAGTGAAGATCAGCCGCGGTGCCGACGTAGGCACGATCACCGCCGTTATCGAAGCGCTCAGGGCCACGCGATGATCGGACCTGGTGCGGGCGCACGCGTAATGGTCGCAACGCGTCCGGTGGATTTCCGCAAGGGGCCGGATGCGCTGGCCGCGCTAGTTGGCGCCGAGTACGGCGGCGATCCCTATTCCGGGGTGATCTATGTGTTCCGGGCAAAGCGCAGCGACCGGATCAAGCTGGTCTGGTGGGACGGTACGGGCCTGTGCCTGATGGCCAAG
>CALMYW010000377.1 GCA_937873665.1 uncultured Sphingorhabdus sp. | reverse complement strand
TAGAGACAATGCCCCATTTAAAGGCTATGATTACCCCATTTAGACAGCCTGGGCTTACATTTCCATGCACTCGCTCACACCCGAGTACCTTGCCGCGCTTCGCTTCGATGGCACCCAAGCTGCCACGTTGCGCACACTGGGCGAGTACCAGGGTAAGCAGCAACTCTACGCCGCACAGTCGCCCGAAGCCCTTAAGGGCCTGCGCCAGATCGCGGTGGTGGAGTCCACCGAGTCGTCCAACCGGCTGGAAGGCGTTGTCGTCGCACCCTCGCGGCTGAAGTCTCTGGTCATCCGCAACGCAACACCAAAGAGCCGCTCCGAACAGGAGATCGCCGGCTACCGTGACGCCCTGGCGCTGATCCACGAATCGGCCGCGCACATGTCCTTCAGCGAGGGCGTAGTGCTGCAACTCCACACCCTGCTGTACCGCTATATGCCGCAGGCGGGCGGGCGCTGGAAGGCCACCAATAACGACATTATCGAGCGTCACCCAGACGGCACTTCGCGTCTGCGCTTCCAGCCAGTCGCTGCGCACCTCACGCCCATGGCCATGGGCGATCTGACCGGGCGCTACGCCACCGCGCTGGATCAGCACCTGGCCGACCCGTTAGTACTGGCACCGCTGGCGATGCTCGACTTCCTGTGCATTCACCCGTTCCCAGACGGTAATGGTCGCATGTCCCGCTTGTTGACCCTGCTGCTGCTCTACCACTTCGACTATGCCGTGGGTCGCTACATCAGTTTGGAACGCATCTTCGAAGATACCAAGGAAGGCTATTACGAAACGCTGGAAGCCAGCTCGCAGGGTTGGCACCAGGGGCAGCACGACGTAAAGCCCTGGCTTGACTACTTCTGGGGCGCCTTGCTGCGGGCCTACCGCGAATTCGAGGAGCGTGTCGGCACCATCGAGCGTGGCCGTGGCAGCAAAGGCGACCGGGTGCGGACGGAAGTTCTGGGGCGCACCCTGCCATTCTCGATTTCCGAGATTGAAGAAGCCTGCCCGGGCGTGAGCCGGGACATGGTTCGACTAGTGCTGCGGGCGATGAAATCAGAGGGGTTGATCGAATCAACAGGCAAGGGGCGAGGGGCGAAGTGGCTTCGCACCAATCAATCGGGTGAGAAATGAGTACTCAACGAAACATCATCAGTCATGGCATTCGCGACAACCACACCCGTGGCAAGGTCGCCGACTTCCTGGCCGAGAAAATGGCCGCGGGCAGCCAACTTTCCGTGGTGTCTGCCTACTTCACCATCTACGCCTACGATGCGCTGTCCAGTCAGCTTGACCAGATTGATCATCTGAACTTCCTGTTCGGCGAACCCCGCTTCATCGCTTCGCTCGACCCGGACAAGACCGACAAGAAAGCTTTCAAGCTCGAAGACGAAGGCATGGAGTTGGCCAACCGCCTGCAACAAAAGGAAGTCGCTCGTCGCTGCGCTGCATGGTTGCGCGACAAGGTCGATATCCGCTCGGTCCGCCAGGCCAACCTCCTGCACGGCAAGCTCTATCACATTGACGATGGCCGGCGTGAACATGCGCTATTGGGCAGCTCAAACTTCACCCGGCGCGGCCTCGGCTTGTCTGACACGCCCAACATCGAACTGAACCTCATTGTCGATGGCGACCGCGACAGGGCAGACCTCAAACAATGGTTCGATGAAATCTGGTGCGATGAAAAACTGGTTGCCGACGTCAAGGCTGATGTTCTGCGCTACCTGGAGCAACTTTACGTCGATCACGCGCCGGAGCTCGTCTATTTCAAAACGCTCTATCACGTCTTCGAGCGCTTCCTGTCCGGGCAGGAAGCTGATGCTGCATTGTTCGACCAAACCGCCATCATCGACACAGAGGTCTGGAAGGCATTGTTCGACTTCCAGAAGGACGGCGTCAAAGGCGCCATCCACAAGATCAACCAGCATAACGGCTGCATCCTGGCCGACAGCGTGGGCCTAGGTAAAACCTACTCGGCATTGGCGGTCATCAAGTACTACGAGCTGCGCAATCACCGTGTGCTGGTGCTATGCCCCAAGAAGCTGCGCGACAACTGGACGGTCTATCTCGCCCAGAACAACAGCGAACTCAACCCCTTCCTCAAGGATCGCTTTGCCTACACCGTGCTCTCGCACACCGACCTGTCACGTGACAGCGGCCGCGTAGATGGCATCGACCTGGCAACGCTCAACTGGGGCAACTTCGATCTGATCGTCATCGACGAATCGCACAACTTCCGCAACAACACCAAGGGCAAGCGCGACGAAGAAGGCAACCTCATCAAGAAGAGCCGCTATGAGCGGCTGATGGACGACATCATCAAGACTGGGGTCAAGACCAAGGTGTTGCTGCTGTCCGCAACCCCGGTCAACAACGACCTCAAAGACCTGCGAAACCAAATCTACTTCGTCACCGAAGGGCGGGATACCGCGTTTTCGCAGAGCTTCGGCATCAACAGCATCAAGGACACGCTTACCGTCGCCCAAAAGACCTTCATGGAGTGGGCCAGGCGCTCTGGCGAGCGGGATGCCCGTGATCTGATGGAAAGGCTCTCCGCCGGGTTCTTCACCCTGCTGGACGAACTCACCATCGCCCGTTCGCGCAAACACATCCAGAAGTATTACAAAGCCTCGATGGCACAAATCGGGCAATTCCCGAAGCGCCGGAAGCCGGAGTCCGTGTTCTCGGAAATCGATCTCAAAGGCCGCTTTCTCTCCTATGACAAGCTGAACGACGAGATCGACAACTACCAGCTTTCCATCTTCAAGCCGTCCAAGTACGTGCTCGAAGCATTCAAGGCGCAATACGAAGACCATCGCGTCCAGAACTTCAGCCAGGAGAACCGCGAGAAATTCCTCATCGGCATGATGAAGGTGAACTTCCTCAAGCGGCTGGAAAGCTCTGTGCGCGCCTTCGCCATCACCATGGAGCGCACCGTCGGCAAGATCGAAGACCTGGAAGAACGGCTCAAGCAGTTCCTGCAATACCAAGCCGAGACGGCGGAAGACATCCAGCCTGATTTCTATGCAGAGCCAGCCGAGGAAGACGAAGAACTGGCTCAGGCCTTCCAGGCGGGAACCAAGCTCAAGTACCGCATGGAGCACATGGACGTGGCCGCCTGGCTGAGCGATCTGGCCACCGACAAGCAACAGCTTTCGCTGCTGGCCGACGCGGCCCAAGCTGTCGATGCCTCGCGCGATGCCAAGCTCGCCGAACTCAAGCGCCTCATTGAACACAAAGTTTGTCACCCCAGCACGAACACGCTGGGCGAGGAAAACCGCAAGGTCATCGTGTTCTGTGCTTTCGCCGATACCGCTACCTATCTGTACGAAGAATTGGAAGATTGGTCACGCAACACGCTGGGCGTTCACATCGCCCTGGTGTCGGGTGGCGCACGCCCCAACCGCAGCACCTTCGGCCACGCCGATTTCACCCACATCCTCACCAACTTTGCTCCCCGTGCCAAGCAGCGAGCGAAGATGAAGTCCATGCCGCAGGATGGAGAAATCGACATCCTCATCGCCACCGACTGCATCTCTGAAGGCCAGAACCTGCAAGACTGCGACTACCTCATCAACTACGACATTCACTGGAACCCGGTGCACATCATCCAGCGCTTTGGTCGTATCGACCGCATCGGTAGCCCCAATAACGCCATCCAGCTCGTCAACTTCTGGCCCACGCCGGACCTGAACAAGTACATCAACCTCAAGAACCGTGTCGAAGCCCGCATGGCATTGGTGGACATCGCCGCCACGGCAGAAGACAACATCCTGCAAGCCGAAGACCTGGAAGACCTCATCAAGCAGGACATGCGTTACCGCGACAAGCAACTGCTACGGCTCAAGGACGAAGTGCTCGATCTGGAAGACTTCAACGAGTCCGTCGCGCTAGGCGAATTCACGCTGGATGACTTCCGTATGGAGTTGGCAACCTATATCGAAGCCAACCGCGAAAAGCTGGAAGAAGCTCCCTTCGGCCTTTACGCCGTAGTGCCTCCGCACGCCGAGTACAGCGCCATCAAGCCCGGCATCATCTATTGCCTGAAGCAGCGCATCGACGCCGCCGGCAATGAGGCAGTCAACCCGTTGCAACCGTACTTCCTCGTCTATATCCGCGACGATGGCGAGGTGCGCTACAACTTCACCGCACCCAAGCAGATTCTGGAAATTTTCCGCGCCGTCTGCCAGGGCCAGACCGAGCCGCACGCCAAGCTGTGCAAGCTGTTCGATGAAGAGACCGCACACGGCCAGGACATGAGCCGCTACAGCGGCCTGCTCGACAAGGCTGTGGCCGCCATTGCCGCGCAGTTCGGACGCAAGAACACAGGCAACCTGTTCGCTGGACGGGGCGGCAAGCTGCTGAGCAGCCAAAGCGCCATCAAAACCACAACCGACTTTGACCTTATTACCTGGCTGGTGATCAAGCATGAGCAATAGCATCCAACTGAAGCAGGCAATCAGCCAGCATATCCAGGGTTTCTCCAACCAGCCCTTGCGCCAAGCGGCGTTGTCGCTATTTGCCACTTTGGGCTACGAGTCCGACCGTACCGTCGAAACGCCTTCAGTTGCCGAGTTCCGTGCGCAGTTCGATTCAGAATCCAAGCTGGAACACCAAGCGGCACTGATCGCAAGTTGGAGGTCTGCGGAGCTGCTATTCCAGCTTACCGATGAAGAGCTTTCCCGCAGCACCGCGCTGTTCAAGGATGAAACCGTCAAAACCTCCTTGTTGCAGTCCTATGTCTTCATAGCCATCGAACTGGCTGATGGCGACTACGCACGCGGCAAGCTCGCGGGTATCGCCCGCCAGATCAACCGCATCTTCCCCATGCCGGTGATGGTGCTGTTCAAGATCGGCGGGCGGCTCTCCATTGCCGTCATCAACCGCCGCTTGAACAAGCGCGATGACAACAAGGATGTACTGGGCAAGGTCACTCTGATCCAGAACATCGCCATTGAAAATCCTCACCCTGGCCATCTGGACATCTTGGCATCGTTCTCGCTTGCCGAACTGACCGAGGGTCGCCGTGTCATCCAGAACTTCGACCAGCTTCATGCCGCCTGGGAAGAGGTCTTCAATGTCGAACTGCTTAACAAGCAGTTCTACCGCGAACTTGCCAACTGGTACTTCTGGGCGCTGCCACAAGTCGATTTCCCTGCCGATATCGAAAAGGACGACGAAAAGCGCCGTGCCACCGGCCTCATCCGCCTGCTTACGCGCCTCATCTTCTGCTGGTTCCTCAAGGAGAAGAACCTCGTTCCCGACAAGCTGTTTGTCGAGGATGAACTGAAGAAGATTCTCAAAGACCTGTCGCCCGACGCCTCCACCTACAACGAGGCCATCCTGCAAAACCTGTTCTTCGCCACGCTCAACCAGCGCATGGGTAAGGATGCCAAGGGCCAGCCCTATCGCGCTTTTGCCAAGGACGAAGGCTTTCCGAAGAACCGCACCACCTACGGTGTGGACACGCTCTATCGCTACGAAGACCACTTCCGCGACCCCGCTACGGCGCTGGAGCACTTCGCCGACGTACCCTTTCTCAACGGCGGCCTATTCGAGTGCCTCGACCGCACTGAAGAAGCCACGGGCAAGAAGCGCTACCTCGACGGCTTCTCACGCACCAAGAACAAGCGTCCAACCCTGCCCAACCACCTCTTCTTCAGCGCGGAGCATGAAGCAGACCTCTCGGACGCTTATGGCGACAAGAAGCGTAAGAAAGAAAAGGTTCGCGGGCTTCTGCATATCCTGAACGCCTACAAGTTCACCATCGTCGAAAACACGCCGGTCGATCAGGAAATCGCGCTTGACCCCGAACTGCTGGGCAAAGTGTTTGAGAACCTGCTGGCCTCCTACAACGACGAAACCAAGACCACTGCCCGCAAGCAGACGGGTTCCTTTTACACCCCGCGCCCTATAGTCGATTACATGGTGGACGAGTCGCTCAAGGCACACCTCACGGGTGCGCTTGCCAAGGCAGGCATGAGCGAGCAGGACGCGAAGACCGGCCTGGACATTCTGTTTGCCTATACCGAGCGGGCACACCCTTTCAACGAGCAGGAAGCCGCCACGCTGCTGGATGCCATCCACACCTGCAAGATTCTCGATCCCGCTTGCGGCTCTGGCGCATTCCCGATGGGCATGCTGCACAAGCTGGTTTACATCATCCACAAGCTCGACCCCGACAACGCGCGCTGGAAGCAGCTCCAGATTGATGCCGCCGCGAAGATTCCTGATATTTCCGCGCGTGATGCCGCCATCGCCGCCATCGAGCGCGACTTTGCCGACAACGAGGATGATTACGGGCGCAAGTTGTACCTGATCGAGAACTGCCTCTATGGCGTGGACATCCAGCCCATTGCGATCCAGATTTCCAAGCTGCGCTTCTTCATCTCGCTTGTTTGTGACCAGCGTACCAACCGCAACAAGAAGGACAACCACGGCATTCGCCCGTTGCCTAACCTAGAAACCAAGTTCGTTGCTGCCGACACCCTTATCGGTCTGCCGGAGATGGATCAGCTCGCACTGCTTCCCGGTCGTGTTGATGAGATCGAAGGCGAGCTCGAAGAGCTTTATCACCGCCACTTTGCCGTACAGCGACGTGACCAGAAGCTCGCGCTCCAGAAGAAGCTTAAGGGGCTGCGAGAAGAGCTTGGGAAGGTCTTGGCGGAGAGCCTTGGCTCATCGAAGAAAGCTCAGTACATCGCCGACTGGAATCCATTTGACCCGCAGGAAGTTGCCGGTTTCTTTGATCCACTCTGGATGTTCGGACGTTCACTGACCGATGGTTTTGACATCGTAATCGGCAATCCGCCTTATCTGCGAATTCAAGGAATCCAACAAGCAAATCCGGTCGCGGCAGACTACTATAAGAAGCACTACGAATCGGCAACTGGCTCGTTTGATCTGTACGTCATTTTCATTGAGCGCGGGCTTCAGTTGATTCGAGATGGCGGGGTTCTTAACTACATAAATCCCGACAAATGGGTGAATGCGACTTTCGGGAAAGGAATCCGAAAACTCGTCGCGGCGCGCAAATTGCTTCACCGCCTGATCAGCTTTGGCGCGCACCAGGTTTTTTCTGCATGCACTTATTCGTCACTTCTCTGGATGAGAAAGACTCCGATGGAGTTCATCCAATACACGCGTATCGCACCCGATGAGTCGAAATCAGTTTTGCTTGATGACGAGCTTGAAAAGCTGGACTCAACAGCATTTGCATCCATTCCTTATGCGTCGCTCTCTGAGGAACCGTGGATATTAGCAGCGCCTGACTCAGCAAAAGCAATGGAGGCATTGCTTAGTACGCCAGGCCAATTGCATCAGAAGGTTAAAATTTTTGTGGGCTTGCAGACAAGTAAAGATTCAGTCTATTTTCTGCACGACGCTGTGAATCGAGGGAGCGTTTGGGAAGCTACATCCAAGGAGCTTGGTGAGCGTATTGAAATTGAAGATGGCCTAGTTCGCCCGCTGCTTATGGGTGACCAAGTTCATCGTTACGAGCCGATTGCGACTACAAATCTTGTTATTTTCCCATACGATGAATCTATTGATGGAAACCCTCCTTTGCTATCTGAAGGTGCAATTCAGGGGCGCTTCCCGAAAGGATGGATCTATTTGAAGAGGTGCGAAGAAGTACTTCGGTCTCGTGAGAACGGGCGTCTTTCAACGGATGAGCATTGGTATCGATATATTTACCCAAAAAATTTGTCTCTTTTTCGCAGAAAGAAACTCATAGCGCCTGACATATCGTTGGGCGGGAACTTCTCCATCGATCGGGATGGCGGTCAATATACGACGACAACACTATATGGTTACATTAAGCATGAGCATGTTTGGGAGTCTTATGAGTTTCTTTTGGCGATCCTCAACTCGAAAATTCTATGGTTTTATCTCAGAAATTCGGGGAGTGTCTTAGCTAACGGCTATTTTCGCTACAAGCCGGCATACCTCCAAAATTTCCCAGTACCGGAAGTCTCGCGATCTCACGAAGCCACAATTGCGAGGGGCGTAAGTTGCTTGTTGGCTCAAAAGGCATTGCAGCCTACAGATATGGGAGTTGGAGAATTTCTCGATGATCTGATTGATGCCTGTGTGATGGAATTGTATTTCCGCGATCACATGGCCGAACGCGACCTGTTGTTCCTCGACGATCTCGCCCCGCATCTCGCCGCCTACAACTCCGATGCCACCGAATCGCAGCAGCGCGTGTTCATAGAGCAGCTTCATCGCACACTGAACGCCCCTGAATCGACCATCCGCAACCGCCTGCTACGCATCTCCGCCGACAGCCCGGACTTGCTGGCGGTCATCCAGCGCGAGGGCAAGGTGTGATGCAGCAACAGGGTAGCGTCTCGTACTATCAGCTTGGTTCTGCGCCAGTGACAGGCGTAGGCGTTGGCTTGCCTGTCGATCAATTGGATCAGCAGCTTGCCGGGCCTGTAGCTGCTCTGGTCTTTGATGATGCCGGTGTCCGCAATCTTGGCGAGCTGCTTGACGGTCTGGCCGACACGGAGTTCTCGCGGGAAAATCTGGATGCATTGCTAGCAGACCCATCAGCGCCCGAGGATTGGCGGGTTGGCGAGGCACTGGCGGAACATCATCTGAACGTAGATCATGATTGCTTCTTCCCCTGGCCGGATGGGCGTGACGAGCGCAAGCGTGGTTCCAGCTTGCCGGGCGCAGACCTTGTCGGCTTTCAGAACAAGGATAGCCGTGAGCGTTTCGTGTTTGGCGAGGTGAAAACCTCATCCCACGCAAGCTACCCGCCGGGCGCGACCTATGGCCGTCATGGGCTGAAGCAGCAAATGGAAGACTTGCGCAACCGCCGCGATATACGCGATGGCTTGGTGCGTTACTTGGGCCATCGAGCAAGCGGAGCAGATTGGTGTGTGCGCTATCAGGCTGCGGTGGCGGTTTATCTCAACGACACCTGCGAGGTGCGCCTGTTCGGCATGCTAGTGCGGGATGTGTCTCCCCATGAGGACGATTTGCGGGTGCGGGTCAGTACGCTTACAGACGGTTGCCCTGATGCGATGGCGATTGGCTTGGTCGCCATTTATCTGCCGCCAGGAAGCATTGCCACCCTTTCGGCCAAAGTGGTCGCGTCCCGCCAGTGCGGAGGTGGCGCATGAACCTGAGGCAAGAAGCGTTGGAACGCTTGGAGTCGCACTGGGCGGTGGCGGCCATCCCTGCCGACGCGCGTCAGCAAGCTGCGGAACTGGCTCAGACCAGCCTGGTGCAAAAGGCAGTGGGGCGGCAGTTGCATTTGCCGATGGTGGATTCCGCCCACACTGAAGACTTGTTGAAGCGGGTGGCGCTGGCCTATGAAATGGCCGCCATTGAAGGCTTGCCCGCGTTTCTGAACCAGCTCCCCGAACAGGATGATTTGCGCCTGCAATGCGTGGCAGGGGCTTGGCGGGCATTCGAGTTCCGCCGGTTGATGCCTGTTGCCGCCGCGACGGAGGAAAGGATTTTTCAGATACTGCACGTGGCAAGTCTGGCCTATTGCGGCGACCGCTGGTCGGATATTCGGCGCTGGTTCACGGAAAACAAGGCGGCCATTGCCGTGCCGTCGGTGGCCAATCAGCCGTGGCATTTGCGCCTGCTGTATCGTCTGTTCGATTGCTGGGTACGGTTGTTGCGCAAGAACGGCTGGGACGATCTGGATCAAATCCGCGAAATCATTGCCGGGCTGCGGGAAGATCAGCGCGAGTATGAAAGCTCCTCGCTGGACAGCGGATCAAACGCTCAGGATCGAGCGATGGCTTTGCGCCTGATTGGGCTCTACCACTGGGCCAAGGCGACCGAGGTGCTGGCCCGTTATGTTCTCCAAGGCGAGCCGCGCGGTGTTCATGCTGTGCTGGACAAGCATTTCGAGGCGGCGACGGACGCTGCCTCGGTGGGCGGCGATGCGGCGCTGGAAGTGCTCATGCGCTGGCTTCATGCAAGCTCGCGCCAAATGGTTGCAGGTTCACTTTGGTGGGTTGCGCATTCGATCAACTCCAGAGTGACGCGCTTCGTCGGTTCCGTCACCAAGCATCAGGCCATGTTCGAGCTGCTGCCGCCCCAGCGTGCCGCCCTTCAGGAGCAAGGGCTGCTGGATGCTGCGGCGACTGCCGTGGTCATTGATCTGCCGACTTCAGGCGGAAAAACGCTGCTGGCGCAGTTCCGCATCCTCCAGGCGTTGAACCAATTTGCAGAACGCGGCGGCTGGGTCGCCTATGTTGTGCCCACCAAGGCGTTGGGCAACCAGATCACACGCCGCTTGCGGCGCGATTTCGGCCCTATCGGTGTGCGTGTCGAACAGCTCACGGGTGCGGTGGAAATCGACGCCATCGAAGAATCCTTGCTTTCTTCAACGGAGACAGGCGAGTCCAGAGCGTTCGACGTGTTGGTGGCCACGCCGGAAAAGCTGCAATTGATCATTCGCAACAAGAAGGTGAGTCGCCCGCTATCGCTGATGGTGATGGACGAAGCGCACAACATGGAAAGCGAAACGCGTGGCCTGCGTATTGAATTGCTGCTCGCCACAGTCAAGCAGGAATGCGCAGGCACCAATTTCCTGTTGCTGATGCCGTTTGTAGAGCGTGCCGATGCACTGGCACGCTGGCTGGCAAGCGATCCGAACTCCGGGCGTTCCATCAGCGTTGGCACCAGCCCTTGGCGGCCTAACGAGCAGTTGGTAGGTATGTTCCGCGCCAAGGTGGATGATACGGTGCGAGCGGGATGGCAGTTGGAATTCGAGTCGTTGCTGACCACACGCAAGACGATTCATCTGGCCGGCACGCATCCGGTCGGTGGCGTTAAACCATTGGATGTCGCCAAATCGAAGTTCATCAAGGCAAATGGGCAGCAGCAAGGTTTCAACTTGCAGGCCGCTGCCATGGCGACGGTGTTTTCCGCTCGTGGAACCAGCATCGCAGTCGGTAGCGATCCCGGCACGACCTGGAGCATGGCGCGGGAAGTGGTCAAGGCACTACCAGCGATGGAAGCAGTGTCTGATCGGATTCAGCTTGTTCAGAATTTTCTGGCAGCGGAAGTCAGTCCGCAGTTCGAGCTGATCAATATGCTCTCGCATGGGGTTGGTGTGCATCACGCGGGCCTGTCTGATGAGGTTCGTTCACTTATCGAGTGGCTGACTGAAGAAGGAGACATCAAGGTTTTGTGCGCGACCACGACTTTGGCGCAGGGAATCAACTTTCCGGTTTCATCGGTGTTTCTCGCAACAACGAAGTATCCGTATGGTGTCCCGTTCAAGAAGCGGGAATTCTGGAACTTGGCTGGACGTGCCGGACGGATGAATCAGGACAGCGTTGGCGTCGTCGGAATCGCCGACACCAACCGAGCCAACGAGATTCGGCAGTATGTGCGCGATGCAGCAGGAGAGCTGGTTTCCCAACTTGTCAGCGTGGTGGCGGAACTCGATCAGGCCAGTGACGGTGAGGAGCTGTTGGGAGTGCTTCGAGCCGAGCAGTGGGAAGATTATCGTTGCTATGTGAACCATCTGGTTCATGAGATCGGTAATCTGGATCGTGTAATAGCCAATGTGGAAAATTCGCTTCGCAATACCTATGGTTATCGGGTCTTGCAGGAGTCTCCTGAAGGCCGAACTCGCGGACAAAAACTGATTGAGGCCACCAAACTCTACGCCCGCAAGATTTCAGAGAATCCGGGGCAAGTCGCCCGTGCGGACAACACTGGCTTTTCGTTTGAAGGCGTTGGCAGGGCTTTGCACGGCATTCGCGAATTGAACCGTGAGCTGACAACGGCGGATTTTTCAGCGGATAAGCTTTTTGGCAACGCCTCTGGCATGTCCGATCTTTACGGCATCATGCTCAAGATTCCGCAGTTGGCCAGAAATCTTGAAGACATCACAACCAATGGAATGGAGCATCAGCAGTTGGCAGCCATCACGCGGGATTGGGTAGATGGCAAAAGCATTCAGCAAATTGCGTCGGCTTACTTCCGAGCTGACCAAGGTCAAACGCAGGCTATTACGAATGCGTGCAAGGCCATTTATCGCAATCTCATCAACAACGGCACTTGGGGTTTGTCGGCCTTGAGCCGATTGTCTGGGATTGATTTTGATAAGTTGCCTGATGAACAAAAACGCCATATCAACCTGCTCCCAGCAATGGTCTACCACGGTGTCAAGACGGAAGAAGGCGTTTTGATGCGTATGAATGGTGTGCCTCGCTCCATCGCAGAGTCACTAGGTGAGAGTTATCGGCAGGCATCAGGTGGTTCAGAGCAAAACGCCTCCATTCATGCAGTGCGAGACTTCGTTGCATCTGCGGAAATTGCAGTCTGGAACAAGGCAAGACCGGACAGCTCACCGCTTTCTGCAGCAGAATATCGGAATATTTGGCGTATCTTGTCTGGTGTGGAAGGGTGAGGTGAAGTTGTGAAATCGCGCCTGCACCACATCGCCATCACCAATTTCAAGGCATTCCGTGAGTTCCAGCTCAAGCTGGAAGGCCGTCACCTGTTGGTGTACGGTGCCAATGGTGCAGGCAAGTCTTCGCTGTATTGGGCACTCTACACCTTTCTCCAGAGTGCAGGAAAGAAGCCGAACGGCAGTATCGCCAAGTATTTCGATCCTGCGAATCCACAACACTTGCTTAATCTGCATGAGCAGAAAGAAACGGCTCCCAGGCCTGGGGAAATCGCATTGACGTTGCGGGATACAGAGACCCGCAACGACACTATCTATCGCATTAGTCAGGCCGATCATGGAACCTATAATCAACCCATCATTCTGAAAGGCGATCTTGCCAGTGACTTCATCACCTATCGTTTCTTCTTCGGATTCTCGCATTTTCGCAACTCGGAGAACTTCGATTTATGGCCGTTGTTCGAAAAAGAGATATTGCCATTCTGCGCCTCGACTGGTGGCGGAGATCCATTGCAGATGTGGGATGCCATAAGATTCGAAATGCCAAATCCTCGTGGATTAAGTGGTGTTGCAGGGACCAATTCCTATGATCGGTTCAGGCGAAGAACGGACGCTTTTGCGGCTGTTCTTCCTGGGATAGTGGATTCAATCAGTATGAAGGCCCAGCAGTTTTATGATGAGTACTTTGCTGCTGATGACCCTGCAAAAGTGAATTTAAAAATTGCAGTGACAACAACACCGCGATCAATTGGCTCAACTCAAAACACGTTCATATTTACGAAACCAGTAATATCCTTCGGCATCCAGATTGACGGTGAAGAAATCAAGCGGCCTCAAAGCTTCTTGAACGAGGCAAAGCTAACTCAATTGGCGCTGTCCGTCCGTTTCGCCGCCTCACTGGTCAATCTGCATGAATCCGATCTGAAGCTACTTGTGCTGGATGACTTGCTGGTCAGCCTGGACATGAGTAATCGCATGAAGGTGGTGGACATCCTGCTATCCGACACCTTCGCCAACTATCAGAAAATCATCCTGACCCACGAACTTGGGTTCTTCCGCGAGTTTCGCCGCCGCATCGGCAGCCATCATGCCGATTGGCGCTTTGTGAGCCTGAACGGCAATGCAGCACAGAACATTGTGGCCAAAAGCGAGAAAGACCCTCTCGAAAAGGCCGAGGACTACCTTAACGGCCACGACATAGAAGAGGCTGCGATGTTCTTGCGCAAGGCGGCGGAAGATACGGCCAAACGCTATCGGGAATGGGCGGAAGGCAAGGCGCTGCCGCCAGGACAGTTCTTCTCGTTGACCGAGAACCTGCGTGCGGCAAAGAACAAGTTGCTGGAGGGCATTCCAACTTCAATGTACGAAAGGGTGTTGAAGGGCACGCCCAAGGAACATCGAGAACTTTTGATCTCAGCCGATGACACTGATCTGGACGGCAGCGCTGCGTTGCAACCTGCTGACAAGGGCAAGCTCAAATCGAAACGCAACGACCTCCGCACTGTTCTGAAGCATGACGGCTGGACCAAGATGGAGGCCGTGGAAGCCGTTGACCGTGTGCTGGAAATGACCGAGCGCGTGCTGAATCCGGCATCCCACGGTAGCGCCACGCCGCTCTACGAGGAAGAAGTTCGCCGAGCCAAGAAGCTGATAGATCGGCTTGAACAAGCGTTGCTGGAGGCGCAACGATGACGCGACCAGATCTATTCCAATCGCTGCACAGCCTGATCGCCACCTGGGAAAACGAGGTGGTGGAGTTCAAGCAGACTGGCAAGGCCTACTTTCCAAGATAGATAGCAGTGACTTGCAACCGCTCGTGTCCAA
Source organism: uncultured Sphingorhabdus sp. (assembly GCA_937873665.1). The sequence continues at coordinate 1,929 of CALMYW010000377.1, read as the reverse complement.
GCTCTCGGCTGATGATTTGTCGTGCTGCGGTATCCTGGGTTCGCTGTGTATCGCTCAGCGTCCTGACGGGTGGCCCACCCGCTGCAGGTGCTGACCACCCCGTCAGAGTCTCATAACGACTTTGCGCGTACTGATGACGAAGGCCATGCATGTTGCTCAGCCCTGCCGCCTTGCACTGACCATCGTAGACGTGCCGCTGCTGGATGAAAGTCTTGTCTGCCGGGATCAATGACCCTGTGCCCGCCAAATGGTGTGCTGCCTGGAGTACATCGCGTTGCTCTGCCGTGATGACGGGTACAGTCCGCTCCCGGCCGCCTTTCGTCCACGATCCCTTGAGTGCAATGTGGTCACCCCGATCCGCATAACTGGGCTGGAACTTGATCGCTTCCTCCCGACGCAATCCGAAGGCGGCCTGTAGCTGAAGGCTCATGCGCACGTGCGCGTCGGTAACCTGTTCAAGACCCGTGCCCAGCTCCCGGGCCTTACTGATATTGGTCACGTAGCGGCGTTCGGCCACGCCAAGCTGCGCGTTGTCCGCCGGCAGGATGCCGGCCTTGCTGATCTTCTCGGCCCACCAGCGCAGGTGAGAGAGCCGATTCTTGATGGTGCCGGGCGACAAGCCTTCTCCCTGCCAGCGATCCAGCAGCGTCTGGACGTGCTTGCCCTTGAGCGACGATGCCTTCATCTGCCGGAAACCGGCCTCGCGCAGTTGCCGCGCGGCCAGCGACAGCGAACGCACCCGGTCGGCCTGTGTGTTGTAGCTGCCGTCACGGTTGCGCTGGCATAGCTGCCGCAGGGTGTAGGTCAAGTCGTCCATCTTCCGGCCTCCAAGCAAAGCGCCGTACTGCGTTGTCCTGAAACTCAATGGTTAGTGTTGGTGCCAACTCGCCAAGGCGAGATCCCGTGAGGGCAAGGGCATGGTGTTCAGGAGACACCAGAGCCTCGGATGAGGCGTCCGTCTTGCTCCCTGCTGGAAGCCTGGACGGAGGTACTACAAGACGAAAGTGATGCGAACGTGGACAAGTCCTCCTATGAAGTGAGTGGGATAAGAAATGCAGCAGGAGCCCTGTGCGTTGCACAGAGGCAATTGCCGCAAAGGACAGTGCGCCAGGCGGCGCGGTAGGGATGAGTTCAAACAGACGAAGAAGGCTCCGCCCTGGGTAGGGCCGGTATGCGGTCGGAGCCTGGGCATACCTGGGGTGGTTCCGCCTTGACGGGCCAGCGCTTACAGGAACCTGCGCTGTTGGGGTTGCCGATGTACGAAGCCCATCGGTCTTGGCAACTGTTCGGTCAGTGTAGGGCGGCCATCATCATGTCTGCCGCACGCAATAGGATTCGGCATTCGCCCGCATTGTTGCTGGCGTGTGCGGGGCCGTCACTGCGGCTGGCAGTGACGGCCCATTTCGCGGCAGCATTTGCTACGCAGGACGCGGTTGCCATCCCCTGGCCTGCATTGCCTGTGCCGCGATGTCCCCAGCGTTCTTCGAGGCGTTCAGCATCTTGCGGATGTTGGCGATGTGCGCCAGGGCGGTTTCACGCGATGCCGGTTGCGTGGTCGGTTCTGGGCGGTGTTCGGTGCGTGGCACACCAGCAGGCCGATTTTCGGCAGGCCGTGGGGCGGCAGACGTCTCCTTGCGTCCTGCCCACAAGCGGAATTCGCCCGCAAAAACGCGCTTCACCAAGGCGAAAAAGTAGGCCACGACATTGCGCACGGTGCCGCTCTGGCTGCGAGCCTGCAACTCGTCGAGTACTTCCTGGCGATGTTGTGGCGGCAGCCGCCGCAAGGCGGCCTGTACGTCCTTTTGCTGGTCTGCCTGGGCATTGCTCAGGCAAGGCGGCAAGCTCACCGACTGCGATGCCGGATTGCCGTCGCTTTCGCGCGCGCGGTACGTACGTTCTTTTTTATACATATACGTCTTATACGTACTG
>CALMYW010000376.1 GCA_937873665.1 uncultured Sphingorhabdus sp. | reverse complement strand
AGGTCATTTCCCAGGCTGAGGTCAAGGAAATGGCCGTTCGCGTTGGCAAACGCCTGGGCATTGATGAGCCGGTGGTCTTGTCTGATCCAACGCTCGAGGAAATCGAGTTGAGGGAATCGCGGATCTCCATCCCTGCTTCCTTGTCGTCTTTTTGTAATTCAGACAAATGGGATCGCGTTTCTCATTCCTACGGCAAGAGCTTCAAGGACCTGACGCGCATTTTTCGGCGAGATTTTACCAATCCGCCTGATGTGATTGCCTATCCTCGCAACGAGGCCGAGGTTGCCGCAGTTTTGGATTGGTGCGGTGATAATGGCTATGCGGCAATTCCATATGGCGGCGGATCAAGTGTCACGGACGGCTTTACTGCCCCGGAGGATTGCGACGGTTCGGTAATTATCGATTTGGGGAACATGAACCAGGTGCTGGAGGTTGACCCGGTCTCCCGCTGCGCACTTATCCAGGCAGGTACGCTTGGGCCTTCGCTTGAAGATCAGCTAAAGCCGCACGGCCTCACATTGAGACATATTCCGCAATCCTGGGAGTTTTCATCGCTTGGCGGCTGGATTGCGACGCGTTCTTCGGGCCACTATGCTACCCACCTTACCCATATTGACGATATGGTGCAGAGCCTCAGGGTCGTAACGCCGCGCGGAACGATAGAAAATCGCAGATTGCCGGGATCAGGTGCCGGCCCGGATCCCGACCGCCTCTTTATCGGTTCTGAAGGCTCGCTCGGGATTATCACACAGGCATGGATGAAGCTTCAGGGGCGAGTGGTCTTCCGGGCGAATGCGACCATCACCTTTGACACGTTCTATCAAGGTGCCGCAGCCATTCGGCAGATCACACAGGCAGGCCTGTTTCCTGCGAATTGTCGTTATCTGGACGCGCAAGATGCCCAGTTTTATGGCGCTGGTGATGGCACAAAATCTGTGCTGCTGCTTGGCTTTGAATCTGCGGATCATCCCGTGGATGTCTGGCTGGAGCGCGGCGTTGAAATTTGCCAGGACCACGGCGGTGAAGTCGTGACCAAGACCGGATCGGGCGGCGATGCCTTGAAGTCAAGCCGCAGCGGCGCGCAGGGGAATTGGCGCGAGCAATTCCGTTACCTGCCGCGATTGATGCATACGCGCGCTGCGATGGGCGTGGTCAGCTTTACCTTTGAAACGGCCTATACCTGGGACAAATTCGAAGCCGTGGACACGGAAATTATTCGCCGGGTCAGCGAGGCGCAAAAAGCGCTGACCGGCGGTGGCATTGTTTGCCGCAGATTCTCCTTCCTCTATCCCGATGGGCCGGCGCCCTATTATTCCGTCGTTGCGCCTTCCACGCACGAGACGAGCCTTGAACATTACCAGGCGCTTTCCGACGTGGCTTCTGATGCGATATCGGAGCTTGGCGCGACAATCACGCACCACCATGCGGTCGGACGCAGCTTCCGTCCGTGGTACGACAAGGAAGTGGACCCGCTTTTCCGGGATATGTTGGCTGGCGCAAAGAATGCTGTTGATCCAGATTGGATTATGAACCCGGGAATGCTTCTCGACCGTTCGAATCATCTCAAGATCGTCGGATAAGGGGAGCAGGTCGCACGCTATGATCGAACTGTTTTTCTGGCCTACTCCCAACGGATACAAGGCGACGATTGCTTTGGCGGAATTGGGATTGCTTGGCAAAGTTACGCCAATCAATATTCTGGCCGGTGAACAGTTCGATCCGGCATTTCTTAAGATCAGTCCAAACAACAAGGTTCCCGCCATCATCGATCACGATGGTCCAAATGGCGAGCCGGTTGCGATATTCGAATCTGGCGCCATATTGCTCTACCTGGCTGAAAAGACCGGAAAGCTTCTTCCCAAGTCTGAAGTGAAAAGGCTGGAAGCCCTGCAATGGCTTTTCTTCCAGGTGAGTAGCATGGGGCCGATGCTCGGGCAGGCACACCATTTTAGAACATACGCGCCCGAGAAGATCGAATATGCGGTAGACCGCTACACACAAGAGGCCGCTCGCCTTTACAAAGTGCTCGATAACCGGCTGGCGGATCATGAATATCTGGCGGACGAATTTTCGATAGCCGATATAGCTACGTTCACATGGGTCAGGCCCCGAAAAATGCAGGGCCAGGACCTTGAAGATTATCCAAATGTGAAACGTTGGTATGACCAGATCAAGGTTCGCCCGTCTGTCTCTGAGGGCCTGAGTGTTCTGTCCGACAAGATGAAATGGCAAGCTAAGCCCGGTTCCAAGGAATGGAAATCGATGTTCTCCGGCTCGGAGAAAAAGTCAGATTGATCGGTCGGGCTTGCAATGCCTGCAATGAATTGCCCGAGAATCGCCCCACCGACGAGTTCGGGATTGTGAAGCAGGCAAAGTTGCCGGTCACGGCGACATTGATGATTCATCGGCATTCGGACAGAAGCCCATGATTTCACATCATATTTTTGAACAGGATTTGCCGCGATGCCTTATATCAATGTCCAGTTTACCAAGGGCGCTACCAAGGAAGCCAAGCGAGAGATCGTAAAAGGTGTCACAGATTTAATGGTGGAGCACCTCGGTAAGAGGCCCGAGCACGTCCATGTCGTGATTCAAGAAGTTGAATTTGAAGATTGGGGGTTCGCCGGAAAACTCGTTGCGGAGCTGTCAGACTAACTGTACCTGATTGAAAATTGGACCCAATTGGGTGCTGTCAGACTTGCTACAGCTCGTCTCCGATTGACAGAGCCATGGCAAGGTCGCGCTGAGATTAGGCAGCAAGAAACTGCCACTCGCCAAAATCGGCCGTTACTCGCTAATCTAACTCAGCTTCACCAGCAGCAGCTACTGCGTTCGGTGTGCGCAAAAAATCAGGAACTTGTGCCCTGTGCCAGGTCCATTGTTGTAGGGGGATCACTCGCGCAGGTGGTTCTCCAGCGGGATTGCGCGAGCGAGCCTGACTCGCGAACTCAGCGCAGGCGTTATGTCCGCCTATTGCCGGCGCTGTGGGACGACAGTGGCTTTGGGTTTGGCCATGGCGATGGCGATGGCTTAAGCAGGCCATGCTCGGCAAAGAAGTGGCGCGAGAGCAGCAAGCAAAAAAATGCCTCGAACAGACCCTGCGATTGGTGCATCTTCGCATGGTCTTTCAAGGCTTGGAGGAATGCGCAATGGTGTCGAAACTTGAACGCGAACGGTCCGCGCTGGCAGCAGCGGAAAAGGACCTGGAAGAGCGCAGGCAGAAGCTTGCAGAGCTTGAGCGCGAGGAAGCAGAACGAGAGCTAAATCGGCTGATCAAGAAGGTCGGTCAGGATACTGCGATTGCCCTTCTGGAACTGGCCGTCAAGGTGAAGCCAAAGGTGGCGATTTCTGCCCTTGAGAAGCTTGGCGGGTGAGGTCTGGTTTTTGTCGAGTTGGGCGGCGATGACCACCGCCCTGTCTCGTCAGAATTCATCGGCCATCTTGCCGGTGGCGGTGTAGACGATCTGGTCGATCAGATGCATCGGCAGCTCGCCATAGTCTCCCTCCTCGATGAGGATGTACCCGTCCGCGGTCTCAACGACGTGGACGTCGAAGAATGTGTGGTAGG
>CALMYW010000375.1 GCA_937873665.1 uncultured Sphingorhabdus sp. | reverse complement strand
TCTCCCAGTTCTTGAAGGCTTCGCCGTCGGGCAACACGACCTGATGGACCGCGGCATACCGGCCTGCCAGCGAGCCTGCCAGGCGTTGCGCGTACAGCGGCGCCACCGTGGTGTTGCTGACGATCACGGCCGACGACGCCTGGGGCACGTCCTGAAAGACAGCGGGGTCGCCGAGCAGCCCGGTACCGATGGCAATGGTGTAACTGCGGTCGCCGAGGGAAATCGGCACGGTCTGGAGGTGGTCGGTCGGAAGCATCGTCTGAGTTTATGGCATGGCCGGCATGGCCGATTCCACTCGGCCCTTTACAGTCGAACGGATGCGGCGCCGTCCGCGCTCGTCTTGCCAAGCGCTCAGGGCGCTGGTGTCGATGGCGTGGCCGGCGGCTGCACGACACCGGCCAGCTCAAGCTGCATCAGGATCATGTTGACGAGCGTGGAAACCGATGGGCGCCCGGTCTCGATCACGTAATGGGCCGTTTCCCGGTACAGCGGATCGCGGATGGCGTACAGGTCGCGCAGACGCCCCAGCGGGTCTTTGACCTGCAACAGCGGTCGGTTGGTGTCGTGGCGCAACCTGCGAAAAACCTCCTCCGGACTGGACCGAAGGTAGACCACCTGGGTTCGCCCGCGCAGATGGGCCCGGTTTCTGGCGCGCAGCACCGCGCCGCCCCCGGTCGCGATCACCCCGCCATTGCTCGCTGTGAGCGCATCGATGACCGATTCTTCGATGTCCCGAAAACGGTCTTCGCCCTCGCGCTCGAAGAACTCACGGATCGAACAACCCAGTTGCTGTTCGATCACGTGGTCGGAATCCGCGAAGGGCACACCCATTCGGCGTGCCAGTTGCCGCCCGATGGTGGACTTGCCGCTTCCGGGCATACCGACAAGAGCAATCATCTGCACGAGAACAATTTTGAACCCGGAGTGACATTAATCAACTCGCACGTAACAAGGTCAGTACCCCGTACCTACAAAATCCTATGAACAGAATAAGTGGAGAACATTTTATGTCAGGGGCAAACGCCATTGTCCGCAATGGTTACCGTTGCCAGAGCCGAAGCTCCAGTTGAATCAACCACTGTAATAGTCACTGGTGTATTTGCCGCGACGCATCGCGAACCATTGGTGCCGGTGGTAACAGTTAGCTTGGAGCCGGTAACCGTGGCGCGAAGTAGGGCTATATCCGAACTGAACGCGGTAATCGAACCGGATGCCCCGTAAACAGAAAGTGTAATTGGTTGATCATCCTTCTCCGACACCGTCAATGCACTGGGTGATAACCGAATGCCAGGGGTTGCGGCGTTCGAAGTTACTGAATAAGGGGCGGACTGATTGTTCGCATCCAAAACGGTAACCACCGTTTGCCCAGTCTGCTTGAGTTGAATCGTCAATTGGTCTGTGTTCACAACAGAAGCCGTGGCGACCAAAATGTTTCCAACCGATGTTCGGTAAGGTGGTGTTCCACCGACAATCGTAGCAACCAATATATCGTCAATGATTCCAGTCGCGCTGTTCGGAGTTATCGACAGCGGTGTCATTCCGACCGTGACCGCGACTGTTACGCTAGCCCCGACCGCATCGCGGACCACGATACTCGCCGTTCCAGCCCTGATCCCAACCACTTTCAGACTGGTGCCCGCCAACAATGCGTCGGCCACGCTGACATTGCTGGAGGTCGCGGTATAGGGCCCCGTTCCACCGCCTACGCCATACGTCTGCGTCGAACCCATGGCAATTGTCACGTTCGGGGGCGCGGTAGTGAACAACGGAACCGCCGATGCTGAAGACACGGTGACCGCGACGGTTACCGTCGCGCCCTGGCTGTCTCTGATGACAATGCTCGCTGAGCCGGCAGAGACTGCAACCACCTTTATGCTGTTACCCGACAACGAAGCATCAGCTACACCAGAATTGCTGGAAGTTGCTGTGTAAGGCCCGGTACCGCCGCCCACACCGTAGGTTTGACTTGATCCAATGGCGATGGTTACGTTCGGAGGCGCGGTAGTGAACAACGGGATCGTCGCCGCAGCGGGTACCGTAACAGCCACGTTTACCGTCGCACCTTGGCTGTCTCTGATGACGATAGTCGCCGAACCGGCCGTAATCCCCGTTACCTTAAGACCGTTGCCCGCCAGCATAGCGTCAGCAACACTTACATTGCTGGAAGTAGCCGTGTAGGGACCAGTCCCTCCGCCAACTTCATAAGTTTGCGATGATCCAATGGCAATGCTTACATTTGAAGGTGCAGTTGTGAAAAGCGGAATCGTCGCTGCCGCCGGCACTGTCACTGCCACGATTATCGTTGCACCCTGGCTGTCTCTGACGACGACATTCGCTGACCCGGCCGTGACACCGGTGACCTTCAGGCTGTTACCGGACAGCCATGCGTCCGCTACGCCTGCATTGCTGGATGTTGCGGTATATGGGCCAGTTCCACCACCAACAGCATAGGTTTGCGACGAGCCAATAGCAATTGTCACATTCGTTGGAGCTGTAGTAAACAAGGGAGTCGTGGACGTCGATGGTACCGTGACCGTAACATTTACTATCGCGCCTTGGCTGTCTCTGATGACGATGCTCGCCGACCCGGCAGTGATTGCGGTCACTTTCAGATTGTTACCCACCAACAAAGCATCGGCGACACCTGCATTGCTTGAAGTTGCCGTATAAGGCCCTGTTCCACCGCCCACCGCATAGGTTTGCGACGAGCCAATGGCGATGGTCACATTCGCTGGGGCTGTTGTGAACAGGGGAATCGTCGACGCCGTGGGCACTGTGACCGCAACGTTTACTGTCGCACCCTGACTGTCTCTGATGACGATGTTTGCCGACCCGGCCGTGACTCCGGTCACTTTCAAGCTGTTACCCGACAAAGAAGCGTCCGCGACGCTTGCATTGCTAGACGTCGCAGTGTAGGGCCCAGCCCCACCGCCAACGGAATAGGTTTGAGATGAGCCAGTCGGGATGGTCACACTTGAAGGCGCAGTTGTATATAGAGGACCTGCCCCGCTACTCACGATAAGCACAACTTTTACTGAAGCGCCAGCGCTATCCCGGATGGTCACGCCCGCAGTACCCGCAGCTACGCCACCAATGGCAAGCAAATTGGCATTCACCCAAACCTCACCGATCGAACGATTGTCAACTGCACCGAAATAGGGCGCCTTCCCCCCCCCAATGGTGAACGCCGCCGACGCACCCGGAACTAAATTCAGGGTATCAGGAGCAGTCGTAAACAGCGCCGTGCTTGATGCAGGGCATTGGTTCCCACATCCATTGGTTGGCGTACCAGCATCGCCACCTCCACCACACGCGGCCAAGAACGCCGCAAATGCCAAGCACATAAGAAATTTTGCTAGACGCATGGAACTCTCCGTTTTGTTCACTATCGACACGCCTCACCGGGCAATAGCACGCTCAGCAATCACTTTGGGCGTAATAAAGACAAGCAACTCCTGCTTGCTCGAATTGCGGGTTCGAGTCTTGAAAAGATTGCCGATATAAGGAACATCACCCAAGTATGGGACTTGGCTCACTGTTTCGCTCTCCTGAAGCTCAAAAATGCCACCGATTACAACGGTTCCTCCGTTTTCTACTAATACCTGTGTCCTCACATGTTTTGTATTGATCGCAATGCCCTGCGCCGTGGTCTCGCCACGACTGTCCTTCGTCACATCTACATCAAGAATTACATTTCCTTCAGGTGTTATCTGGGGTGTTACTTCCAGTTTCAGGGACGCCTTTCGAAACGCTGTTGAAGTGGCGCCGCTGGACGTCGCTTGCTGGTATGGATATTCAGTGCCTTGTTCAATCAAAGCTTTTGCTTGATCAGCAGTGACAACACGTGGACTTGCTACGATCTTGCCTTTGCCGTCAGCTTCCATTGCCGACAACTCCAAATTTAGGAACCGATTTGCCGCGTTACTGAACAGAGACATTGCGAAAGTGGCCGGACTGTACCCGCCTTGCCCAATGGCTGGTAGATTGACCAGTGTTGTGTTCAAATTAGTCAACGGGTTCGAAGACTCGGTTGTAGTAGAAGTCATTGCTTCGTAGGATCCCGCAAAGGCTACCCGATTGCTACCTCCGACACCATATCCGGCTTGCCCGCCTTGGATCCCGCGCAGATCAGCGCCGCCCAATCGCACACCCAACGATCGCCCAAATGTATCCTGCGCTTCCACGATACGGGCTTCTATCATCACTTGACGGACCGGAATATCCAGCTTCGACACCATTTCTTGGATTAATGCGAGTTTAGATGGTATATCGGTAACAAACAGTTGGTTGGTGCGTGGCTCACCAAACGCACTTCCTCTCGGGCTCATGAACCGCTGCCCTTGCACTCCTCCTGGTCCGCCGGTATTGCTCTGGTTCAGTTGAATTAGTATATCCGATACCTTCGCGTAATTCAACTGAATTGAAACGCTGCGCAATGGCTCGAGATTTTGAATAGCCAAATTTGATTCAAGCTCTTGTTTTTCTTTTGCGTTTATTTCATCTCTGGGCGCAATCATCAGGACGCTCCCAACTTTGCGCATACCAAGATTCTTTGCACGAAGAATAATATCTAATGCTTGGTCCCATGGAACATCCTTGAGGCGCAAAGTAACAGAACCGCCGACTGTATCAGAGGTCACAATATTGAAATTTGTGAAATCGGCGATGACCTGTAAGAGTGCTCGTACTTCAATGTTTTGAAAATTGAGTGAAAGCTTTTCACCACTAAATCCAGCCCCCTGAGTAAGTTTGCCAGCGTCAATTCGTTGGGGGCGAACTTCCACCACGAATTGATTGTCACTCTGGTAGGCACTGTGCTCCCATGCGCCCCTCGGCTCAATCACCATTCGCACACGATCCCCAGCCTGGAAGGTGGTAACCGATTGAACAGGCGTGCCAAAGTCCGATACATCCAGCCGGCGCCTCATTCCTTCTGGCATAGAAGACTTCAAAAACTCAACCACTAACGTCTGTCCATGTTGCTTGATGTCAACACCTACCTGACTATTTGCAAGGTCAACAATGACCCGCCCGGCTCCTTCCGCACCCCGACGAAAATCCAGGTCCTTGATTGCAAGAACGTCCTGATTGCGACTTTCTGAAAACACAGTCGCCGCTACAGAAGCCATTGCCGGCCCCGCAACCGGATCCAACGAAATAAAAAGGCTTTTGCCCTGAACCTCTGTCTTGTAATTCGTCGCTTGTTTTAGATTCAGCACCAACCGACTTTTATCTCCAGCTTGAACAATATTTACTGACCTGATATTTCCTTGGTTAACGTCGACCGTGGGACGCCCCAATCCGCTCAATACGCCCGGCAAATCGATTGCGATACGAGCTGGACTGTGGATCGAAAATCCAGTGGGCGAAATAGCCAGTTCCTGTGCAAGATCGACTCGGATAACCTCAACCCCACCCTGAACCGAAGCCGAAACCGCCTCTATGGTGTTCTGAGCATGGGCGACCGCCGCCATAATCGCCAACACAAGAACCGCCGCGCCATGGTACATGTTTTTCACAACCATGTTCTGCATCTTCATCATCTTGACCTCTCTTGCAATTGAAGTGTCGCAGCCCGTTCAATCCATTCACCTGCAGCGTCTTGAACAATCTCTCTTAGGACGAGTTCAGTCTCGGAGACTTTCATGATGCGCCCATAGTTCGGGCCTAGGTAATTACCGGCTCGAACTTGATGGAGCAGGTTGTCCACTTTGACAATGGCAACCAGTTGACCGCCTTTGTTGAGGCTCCCAACCATCTTGATGCTGTCCAAGGGCATACTTTCAAGAGGCTCTTTGCGGCGACTGAGTTCAGGTGCAACCAACGCAGCATTGGCTGTCGCCTTGCCAGACTCTTTCCGAAATGCCTGCAAGAGACGTCCGCTCCCAAAAGGATCGGCCCCAGGATCAGGAACATATTCCTGTGGAACAAATTTCTTCGGCGCAGGGATCGGTGTGACTTGGGCTTTGGTCTGGTTGCGTTGCTCAGTCATCCATTGCTGAAGCTCTTCGTTGCCGTCACTCATGCAACCAGCCATCCCAAGTAGCGGCAAACTAACAAGAATAATCACTCGCGCAATCATTTCTTGCCCCCCGCAGGTGCCGTTGCACGCCGTTGGGCTGCGATCTCTTCTGGATCCAGATACCTGAACGTTCTGGCCGTCGCATCCAGAGACAGGTTTCCATCTCTTGTTGGCAGGATCGTTAAATTGTTCAGCGTGACAATTCTCGAAAGATGGGCGATGTCCGAGGAAAAAAGGCCAATGTCGTTGTACCGGCCTGTCACCCTTATCGCAATGGGAAGTTCGGCATAGTATTCCTTGACGCTGATCTGCCCAGGGCGGAAGATATCAAACTGGAGACTGCGCCCGATTCCAGCTTGATTGATGTCTGAAAGAAGCGCGTCCATCTCAGCTTTGCTCGGAAGTTGCTTTTCGAGTTGTGTCACATACTGCAATACCTGCTCACGCTGCTTCTTCAATGCCTCAAGATTTACAGCCTTTATCAATTTCTTTTTGTAGTCGTCCCGAAGCGTCATTTCCTTGGCCTGCTCAGCCTGTAACTCCACATCAGAATCCCTCACCCATAAATACCATAAGCCGACAACAACAGCAATTGAAATAAACGCGCAAAGTAGGTAGCGCGGCAATGGCCCCCAAACCGCAGGATTATTGGGGTCAAGATTACGAAACTGCCGCTGAATGTCCACAAGGAACGGTTTCACCTCAACAGACTTGACTTTACGAGTCACCATATCAATTACCTTCTATGGCTTTGTTACGGTGGCAGAACCTGCGCGAACAGTTTCCATGGATGCCGATGCAGTTCCAACTGCAGCCATTTTTGCGTTCACTGGCTTCGATGCTGAGATCGGCGGCGCCAAAGTCATCGTCATTGGAGCACTAGTAGCTCCGATTGGTGCCGACCCCGCAATGGTTGGCGCGGATGCGGGCTTGACCTCGCTGGGCCGCCGCAACTGGACCCGCATCGTGAAATTCGCAACCCTTCGCTGGTCTCTGGGTGACAAAGCCAGGCTACCGGCAACAATTTCAACCAGTTCAGGCTTGGTTAGCCAAGGGCTGTTGTAAGAAAAATTGCGCAGCAATTCCGAAACCCGCTCGTTGGACTGAGCCGTACCGGTTATCGTCACCGAAAGGTTCTGCTGGCGAAGCGAGCTGAGAAAAACACCCTCTGGCAGCTGTCGCACAATTTCATTCAGGAGATATACTGGCAAGTTTCGATCTGCTTGGAGATTTTCGACGGCCTGCTGCCTAGCCCTCAACGACGCAATCTCTGCCTCCAACGTCGCGACATCCTTGATTTGGGCCTCAAGCCTCTTGATTTCTGTCTGCAAGAACTGATTTCTGCTACGCTGGTTGGATATTTGTGCCTCATACCAAGCGTAAATCAGACCAGCCACCAACACGCCAAACAGGGCAGACGCCGCCAGCGTGATGTAAAACGTCTCCTGCCGCCGCTTGCGTGCAGCCTCCCGATGAGGTAACAGGTTGATGAGGATCACTGCAGAAACCTCCTCATGGCAAGCCCGCACGCAGTGAGATAGGACGCAGCCTCGCGACGCAACTTGTTCTCCCGCACGGCCCCGCCAATATCCATGCCAGCGAATGGATCAACCAAGTTGCATGGGAAAGAGGTCTGCTGGGTGACAGACGCAGCAAGACCAGTCAACGCGGCGGAACCGCCAGCCAACAAAGCATAATCAACCCGGTTATACGGTGTACTGGTAAAAAAGAACTGCATCGCACGGCTGATTTCCTGGGCCATACTTTCCACAAACGGCTGCAAGACATTGCCGCCATAATCATCTGGCAATTCGCCACTGCGCTTTTTTGCCTCAGCTTCTTCTGGAGAAAACCCATATTGACGGACGATCATTTGGGTCAGTTGCGCACCGCCAAACGCCTGATCACGATCGTACAAGACTTCCTGATTGCGGATGACTTGCATACTCGTCGTAAATGCACCGATCTCAAACAGGGCGACAATCGCGTCGGTTCCGCTATTCGGGAGTCCGCCAATGAGTCGATCGACAGCGAGCCTGGACGCGTAGGATTCGACATCAAGTACGACGGGTTTTAGACCTGCCGCCTCTGCGAGTCCCTGCCGATCCTGAACCTTGTCCTTCCGCGATGCAGCGATCAACACATCCACATCACCCGCAGAAGCCCCGCTGGGGCCGATCACACAGAAGTCCAGACTTACTTCATCCAACGAGAACGGGATGTATTGATTGGCTTCGGACTCGACCTGAACTTCAAGTTCCTGTTCGCTCAGGCCACCGGGCAACACGATTTTCTTGGTGATCACAGCAGACGGTGGAAGAGCCATGGCGACATTCTTGGTACGGGTGCCGCTTTTCTTCACCACCCGGCGAACCGCCTCCGCCACTTCATCGAACTTGTCGATGTTGCCATCCGTAATCCACCCGCGCTCCAACGGTTCCATGGCGCAGCGTTCCAAAGTCAACTGCCCAGAAGACCCACGGCTCAATTCGACCAACTTCACGCTGGAGGAGCTGACGTCAAGTCCCAGCATGGGCGCGGGCTGACGGCTGAATAAGGATCCCAATGAGATCAAGATGGTCCCCTGAACCCGACCTTGACATGGTCGGAAAACTTAAGAAATCACTTGAATGCTATCAGTAAGCCCTTTGACCTTCAAAGGATTTCGCGTTTTTGTTGCCGCGAAACCGTTGCCAAAAGCCTACGCAAACGCCCCTCGACACCCGGTTCGGTAACCAACCACTGCTTAAGTGTTGCGACAAGTAACATGCCCATCCCAATCGTTTCGATCCCGCGATGATCGTTTTTTATAATGAATTGGCCTTATCAGGCAGAAGCTAGAGATGTCCCACCCTCCCCCAACAACGAACAAACCGGCAAACTCGCCCTCCCCGGATCGACCATTGAAGTCCCGGTTGGCTCGCCTGGTTGCAGGGGGCTTCGGGCTGATTCTGGCGTTGGCGGCGTCGGTACTGCTGGCAGTAGCGGTCGCATTGGCTGCAGCCTACCCCAACCTGCCGGACATATCCGACTTGGCCGACTACCGCCCCAAGCTCCCCTTGCGCGTCTACACCTCCGACGGCGCCTTGATGGGCGAGTTCGGCGAAGAGCGTCGAAGCCTGACCCCCATCGGCGATTTCCCCAAAGTCATGAAGGACGCGGTCCTGTCGATCGAGGACGCCCGTTTTTACCAGCACGGCGGCGTCGACTATCTGGGCGTCATCCGTGCCGGTCTGGCCAACGTGGGACGCCTCAAGAGCCAAGGCGCATCCACGATCACTATGCAGGTTGCTCGCAACGTGTACCTGTCATCGGAGAAAACCTACACGCGGAAGATTTACGAAATTCTGCTCACGTTCAAACTGGAACATTTGCTGACCAAGGATCAAATCTTGGAGATCTACATGAACCAGATCTTCCTTGGGAACCGTGCGTATGGTTTTGCTGCCGCCTCTGAAGCGTATTTCGGAAAACCCATCAAGAACATCACGATTGCGGAAGCAGCCATGTTGGCCGGCCTGCCCAAGGCGCCCTCTGCCTTCAACCCGATCAACAACCCGAAACGTGCTCGGTCCAGGCAGCTCTACATCATTGAGCGCATGGAGGAAAACGGCTTCATCACCGCCGCCCAAGCCGAGGCGGCGAAAAAGGAGCAACTCGTCATCAAAACGACGGCGGACAACACCCGGGTTCATGCGGAATACGTGGCAGAGACCGTTCGCCAGTTGATCTATGCCCAATATGGCGACGAAACCTACACGCGCGGCCTGAACGTCCATACCACCATCAAATCGACCGAACAAGAAGCGGCTTACCGTGCGCTACGAAAAGGCATCATGGACTACGAGCGCCGCCAGATCTATCGCGGCCCTGAACAGTTCATCAACCTGCCCGCCGACCCGAAAGAGCTTGAAGAGGCGATCGATGAAGCGCTGGCGGACCACCCCGACAACGACGACGTCCTGTCAGCCGTAGTCACTGCGGCAAATCCGAAGAAGATCGTCGCGATTCGCCAAAACGGCGAGAACATCGAAATCACCGGTGACGGACTCAAGCCCGCGCAATCGGGTCTGTCGGACAAAGCCGCGCCAAAAATCAGAATCCGGCCTGGAGCGGTCATTCGCATTGTCCGTACACCCAAAAACACCTGGGAAATCACCCAATTGCCCGAAGTTGAAGGTGCCTTCGTCGCTCTGGACCCACGCGACGGCGCGATCCGGGCGCTGGTCGGCGGCTTCGATTTCGCCAAGAACAAGTTCAATCATGGGACGCAGGCCTGGCGGCAACCGGGCTCCAGCTTCAAGCCCTTCATTTACTCTGCCGCGCTTGAAAAGGGATTTACCCCCTCGACCATTGTCAACGACGCGCCTTTGTTCTTCGACGCCGGCGTCACCGGAGGCCAACCCTGGGAGCCCAAAAACTACGACGGCAAGTTTGAAGGCCCGATGCCGCTGCACACAGCGTTGGCGAAGTCCAAGAACATGGTGTCCATCCGAATCCTGCAAGCCGTGGGCGCGCAGAACGCGCAGGAGTGGATCACGCGGTTTGGCTTCGACGCGGAAAAGCACCCGCCGTATCTGACGATGGCCCTGGGGGCCGGCTCTGTCACACCGATGCAGATGGCAACAGCGTACGCGGTATTTGCCAACGGCGGCCATCGGGTCAATCCTTGGCTGGTTGCGCGCATCTCGGACCAGAAAGGTAAGACCCTGGTAGAAATCAAGCCCCCGGTCTTGAATGCCTCGACACAAGCCATCGACGCGCGCAATGCCTTCATCATGAGCCGCTTGCTGCAGGAAGTGACCCGTTCTGGCACGGCGGCCAAGGCTCAAGCCCTGCTCAAGCGCCCCGACCTCTATGGCAAGACCGGCACGACCAACGATTCAATCGATACTTGGTTTGCGGGCTACCAACCCACTCTGGCAGCGGTTGTCTGGATGGGGTACGACACGCCTCGTTCGCTCGGCGACCGCGAGACGGGAGGCGGCCTCAGCCTGCCGGTCTGGATCAGTTTCATGGAGACAGCCCTGAAAGGGGTTCCGATCACCGAGGTCAGTCCGCCGGACGGCGTGGTGAACTCCGGTGGAGAGTGGTACTTCGACGAGTTTGCGCACGGCACCGATGTCAGCAATCTCGGTCTGGATGACCGAAATGCCAAGCCTGGAACATCGAACACCACCAGTCAGGATCTGCCACCAGCCGACGAACGCAAGCGCATCCTCGATCTGTTCAAGAACTGATCACGATCTGAAAGTCAGTTCGGCGCCCGTCTGGGTGCTCGCATCACGGGAGAGGCAGGCGAAGAACTCCCCATTCCCTTTGGTGTCCATCCACCGGGTGCCATCGAACTGAAAATGATACCCGCCAGATCGCGCCGCCAACCAGACTTCATGAAGCGGCTTTTGAAGATTGATGACGATCTGGCTCCGGTTTGCAAATGTCAGCGTGATCATGCCGCCCACGCGCTGATTGTCGATGTCCGCGTCGGTCTGTTCATTGATATGGTCGCACCCCGCTTCTACGCCTGTCAGAAGCGCTTCCGCGCGATCCATGAATTCCTGGTCGGTCATTACAATTTGCCTATGAACTTGCGAGCCCTGATTCTATTCAGCCCATTTGCCCTTGGCGTTGCCATGGTGAGCCTGGCGGGTTGCGGGCAGAAAGGTCCGCTGGTTCTCCCTCGCGCACCGGCCTCAGCGCCATTTTCGATGCCTGCCAGCGTCCCCGCTGTCTCGCCGGCGCCAACTGTCTCAAGGAATCCATGACCCTCACCCAGCTTCCGGGCGCCCCCCATATTGCCTATCACGGATCTCAGTTGTGGATCGAGGGCGTCCGGCTCGGGGATTTGGCTCGGGTTCATGGAACTCCCCTGTTTGTCTACTCAAAGGCTTCGATGCTTTCGGCCCTCGCCGCCTACCAGCGCGGCTTCACCGGCCGAAACGTGCAAATCTGCTACGCCATGAAGGCCAACTCGACGCTGGGGGTGCTTCAGGTGTTTGCCCAGGCCGGCTGTGGGTTTGACATCGTCTCCGGCGGCGAACTCCAGCGTGTGCTTACCGCTGGGGCAGACGCGTCCAAGGTAATATTTTCCGGCGTGGGGAAGACCCGCGACGAAATGCGCCAGGCGCTTGAGTCTGGCATCGGCTGCTTCAATGTCGAGAGCGAGGCCGAACTCGAGGTCTTGAATGAAGTGGCACAGTCCGGCGCTCGGCAAGCGCCTGTCAGCATTCGGGTCAACCCCAACGTGGACCCCAAGACCCATCCCTACATCTCGACCGGGCTGAAGGGCAACAAGTTCGGGATTGCACACGAACGCGCCCAGGCGACGTACCAGCGTGCAGCCGCGTTGCCCGGGCTTCGGGTGGTGGGAATCGATTGCCACATCGGCTCGCAAATCACGGAAGAAGGCCCCTACCTTGACGCCATGGACCGTGTTCTCGACTTGGTGGATGCGATTGAGGCATCGGGCATTTCCGTCCGGCACCTTGATTTTGGTGGAGGTCTCGGCATCAACTACAACGGCGAATCGCCGCCCGGCGCGGACACCCTCTGGTCGCACCTGCTTCAACGTCTTGATGCGCGAGGTTATGGCAATCGCCAACTGATGATCGAGCCGGGTCGTTCGCTCGTCGGGAACGCGGGTGTCTGCCTCACCGAGGTTCTGTACCTCAAGCCTGGCGAACAGAAGAGTTTCTGCATCGTCGACGCCGCGATGAACGACCTGCCCCGTCCAGCAATGTACCAGGCCTTTCACCAGATCGTTCCGCTTGAACGGCAAGATGGCGCCCTGACGACATATGACGTCGTCGGCCCGGTGTGCGAGAGCGGAGACTGGATCGGGCGGGATCGGGCCCTCCATGTTCGCCCCGGCCACCACCTCGCAGTGTTGTCCGCCGGCGCCTACTGCATGAGCATGGCCAGCAACTACAACAGCCGCGGTCGCGCAGCTGAAGTGTTGGTTGATGGAACCACAGTCCACCTCATTCGACGCCGCGAAACCGCCATCGACCAGATGCAAGGCGAAACCTTGGTCGCCTGACAAGTGCCTAGTTGATAGCTAAGACTAACCGGCGGACGCTGGGCCCTTGCCGCTCTTCGTCATGAAACGGAGCAACCGCCACCCCAACAGCAGAGCGACGATCACGGCATACACCAAGACCTCGACCTGATCGTTCTTGCCGGCGCGCATCCAGAAGAAGTGCAACACGGCCAGCCCGGCAACCGGATACACCAATTTGTGAAGCGAATGCCAGCGCGCCGTTCCCAGCGCCCGAATTGCCCGGTTGAAGGAGGTCGCCGCCAGCGGGGTCAGCAACAGGAATGCGGTCAAACCGACCAGGATGAACGGGCGCTTGCCGACATCCTTCAACACATCGGCAAGTACCAACCCCATGTCGAAACCGACGTAGCTCAAGGCGTGCAAGACCCCATAGAAGTAGGCAAACAGACCCAACATCCGGCGAAAGCGCGCAAGTGTCGGCACACCGAAAACCACTCGAAGGGGCGTCACAGCCAGCGTCAGGCACAAGAACCGCAACGTCCAATCGCCGGTCGCCCGAATCAGGTATTCCGCCGGATTCGGCCCCGCCCGGTCGGTCACAGCAGCGGCGAGCAACCAGGCCAGCGGCAGCAGCGAAAAGACGAACAACAACGGCTTGGCAGCCGGGTGCAGCAAGGTCCGCGCACCTACCATCAAAAATTCCTCTCCAGATCCATCCCCGCGTACAGTTGGCCAACCTGGGCTTCGTAACCGTTGAACAGAAGCGTCTTGCGCTTTCTGGCGAACAACCCGTCCTCGCCAATTCGACGCTCACTGGCCTGACTCCAGCGTGGATGATCCACATTCGGATTCACGTTGCCGTAAAACCCATACTCGGGCGCGGCGACACGGTTCCACGATGTTGAGGGCTGTCGCTCGGTGAACCGGATTTTCACCAGGCTCTTGGCGCTCTTGTACCCGTACTTCCAAGGGACGACCAGCCGCACTGGCGCGCCATTCTGGTTGGGAAGAACCTCCCCATACATCCCGAATGCCAGCATGGCCAGCGGATTCATCGCCTCATCCAGACGCAACCCCTCGGTGTATGGCCAAGGCAGTATCCGCGCGGCCAGGGCCGGCATGGCGTTGGAATCGGCCACGGTGACGAACTCGACGAAGCGCGCATTGCCAAGCGGCTCAACCCGCTGGATCAGTTCGTTCAGCGAGTAACCCACCCACGGGATCACCATCGACCAGCCCTCGACGCAACGGAGACGATAAATCCGCTCTTCAAGGGCGGACAGCTTGAGCAGATCCTCCAAGGTGTATTTGGCTGGCTTCTTGACCGCACCTTCCACCTCAACGGTCCAGGGCGTCGTCTTCATCGTGGGCGCATACCTGGCCGGATCGGACTTGCCGGTTCCAAACTCGTAGAAATTGTTGTAGGCGGTGACGTCCTTGTAATCGGTGATTCGCTCCATGGTCATCGCTCCGGCAACCGCGGACTTCGTGCCGGGCAAGAGAGCCAGTTTCCCGGAACCCACGCCCACCGGCGCCTGGGCATGGGCGATTCGGGCTGCCCACGACGCCATGACCATCCCTGCGGCGCCGCCGGCCATCAGGCGCAGCCAATCGCGACGCTGCTCGTAAACCGCCTTCGGGGTGATCTCGCTGGAGACGGGATGAACAAAGCCGGTGTCGGATGACTGAATGATCATGGGGAGTTCCTCGGTTTCAGATGAAGATGAGTCGCGCCGCGCGAGCCATTCTTACAAAAAAGCCGGATTCAGGAGCAGCCACTTCGTCCAGCCCTTGCCCCGAAAATGGACGAAAAAAACCCCGTCGGTCGGACGGGGTTTCGCAAGGAGGAGACTCGACCGCTCAGCGCAAACCAGCGATGTAATCTGATACGGCCTTGATCTCGCGGTCGTTCATCTTGGCGGTTACACCCGTCATTTGTGCGTTGTTCAGACGCACACCGTCTCGGAACGCCAGCAATTGGGCCACGGCGTAATCGGCATGCTGCCCGGCGATGCGGGGGTATTGGGACGGAATACCCGTGCCGCTCGGTCCGTGGCAGCCGGCGCAGGCCGGAACCTGGCGGTCTGGGATGCCACCCCTGAAGATCCGCTCGCCCAGCAACACCGAGGCCTTGTCCTTGGCGAAACCTGGCTTGGCCTTCTTCGACGCCAGCCAATAGGCGATGTTTCGCATGTCGTCTTCGCTCAGCGACGCCACCATGCCGCTCATGATCGCATTCGCACGCTTGCCCGACTTGAACTCCTTGAGTTGCTTGACCAGATACTCCGGATGCTGTTGAGCCAGCTTGGGATTGGCGGGAATCATCGAATTGCCGTCGGCGCCGTGACAGGCCGCGCACACCGTTCCGTAGCTGGCTTCTCCCTTTGCGAGATCGGGCTTGGCGACCTTGGCAGCGGCTTTTTCGTCCGCGGCAACCGCAGAGACGGCAAACAAGGCGACCAGCAGAAAAGAGGCAAACAGCTTCATGGCGGGAATTCAGTTGAGTTGGCGCAAAACCGGGAGATTCTACAATGGGAGCTTGGGTTTGCCCCCATCAACCAAGGTCCACGGATGAACCCAACCACCCCGCTCGGCTTGCCCGACACCGCTGAACTTCCAACACCCGCCGTGGCGATGGGGTGGATGCACACGGCCCGATTCCTCACGACAGCGCCCCAATTGCAGTTTCTGCCGAAGCTGGAAATACCCGAAATCGCCTTCGTGGGGCGCTCGAACGCCGGTAAGTCCACCTGCATCAACACACTGACGCAGCAGAAACAGCTCGCATTCGCGTCGAAAAAGCCGGGGCGAACCCAGCACATCAACCTGTTTGCGCTGGGCAAGCAAGGCGTCACCGACGCCGTGCTGACCGACCTGCCCGGCTACGGCTATGCAGCCGTGCCCAAACAGGACAAGATCCGCTGGCAGCGGGTCATGGCGAATTATCTGGTCACCCGCGAGAACCTCACCGGCATCGTGTTGTTGTGCGACCCACGCCTGGGCCTGACTGAACTTGATGAAATCCTGCTCGACGTGATCCGTCCACGGGTGGAGGAGGGCCTCAAGTTTTTGGTGCTGCTGACCAAATCAGACAAACTGACCCGCTCGGAGGCAGCCAAGGCACTGTCCATCGCCCGCTTGCAGGCGGGCGGGGGCGAGGTAAAACTGTTCTCGGCGCTCAAAAAGCAGGGCGTTGACGACGTGGCCCGCTTGCTCTGGCAGTGGGCGCATCCACCGGACACTCCGGCGACGCCGCCGGCACCACCGGACGGTCCTGCGCTTGCCACAGTTGCCGATCCACTCACATCCGGCTGACCAACCGACCACCTTCAATACACCGAAGGCTCGCCGGGGGGGCGCGTCTTGAAGCGCTTGTGCACCCAGTAATACTGGGCCGGCATGGTGTCGATGAAATCCTGCAGACGCCGATTCATCAGCGCGGTGTCGGCCTCCAGATCCTGGGTTGGAAAGCCGTTCCAGGCCGGATGCACCTGCGCCTCGTAGCCCCATTCCGTCATGCGCGTGGTCATGGGTACAACCTTGGCGCGCCCCAATCGCGCCAGGCGTGACAGCGACGGCACGGTGGCCGCTGGAACGCCATAAAAGGGCACGAAGATCGACTCCTGCGGCCCGAAATTCATGTCCGGCAACAGGTACAGAACCTCGCCGTCGCGCAGTGCCGCAACGATCGGTTTGAGTCCATCCGCTCGATAGAACAGCCGCACCTGGCCAAACCGCTTCCGGCTCTGCTGGATCCAGAGGTCGATGGCCGGGTTGGGTTGCGGGGTGTAGATCGTCGTGTAACGCCGCTGGATCTGCTGGCTCAAGGCGGTCGCGCCAGCGTCCAGCCCGTAGAAGTGCGGCGCGAAGATGATGGTGGGAGCCTCCCCTTGAAGTTCGTGGACTGCACCGGTGATCTTCAACCTGGAACGCACCACATCGGGGTGCCCATGCCAGAGCCAGGCTCGGTCCAGAAATGACTGGGTGAAGTACACAAAGGTCTGGCGGGCCAACGCCTTGCGTCGGGCCTTGCTGAGATCGGGAAAACACAGGGCCAGATTGGTCAATACCACCTTGCGCCGTGGCGCCACCAGCGGGTACAGCAAATGTCCCAGCACGGCACCCAAGCCACGAATCCAGGACAGTGGAAGTGGCGCCAGGAGCCGCATGAACAGAATGCCGGGATGGCGCATCAGATTTCCCTCACCGGATCGCGCCGAGGTTGCTTGTATCGACCATAGCCCCAGAGGTACTGCTGCGGACACTCGCGAATGAGTCGTTCCATTTCCTGGTTGATCTGCACCACGGCCTGTTCCTGGTTGTCCGAAAGCGGCTGCTCCAGTTCGCGAAAGCGTAGACAGAACCCGCGCCCCCAGGGCAGGCGCTCTCCCCAGACCAGCAAGACGGTTGCGCCGGTCTGCACGGCGAGCCGGGCGCCCAGCGTCATCGTGTAGGCCGCCTGACCGAAAAAAGGCGCCCACTGGCCCATGCCTTCGGGTGGAACCTGATCGGGCAGCAAGCCCACCGCGCGTCCGGCTCTCAAGGCCTTGATCATCTGGCGCACGCCCGACAGTGTGGTCGGCGCGGTTTCCAGCCCGGGCCGCTCGCGCGCGCCTTCCAGGACCTCGGCCATAGCCTGCTGGCGGGCCGGCCGGTACAACACGAGCAGTGGCCCATGGACCGCGCTGTACCGCTGCGCCACCCCCTGCGCAGTCACCTCAAAACATCCCAGGTGGGGCGTCAGGAAGACGATGCCCCGGCCTCGCGCATAGGCGCTGTCCACGCAGGACGAGCCCTCCCATTGCAGCGGCGTCGGCCTCCCCATCCACAGCCTGGGCAATTCGGCCGCCATCCTTCCAGCGTGCGCCACGGCTGCCCGAACCTGGGAAAAAGAATAGCCCGCCAGTGCGGAGTTGGCCAGAAAACGGCGCCGATAGGTGGGTGACAAGGCAAACACCACCCAGCCCAGAACCGCGCCCAAGGGATGTAGCAACCACAGGGGCCAACGGGAAAAGAACCGGAACAGGGCGGTCATCGAAACGTTGATAAACTACAGCCGTCGCCGAGTTAAATGAGCAACTTGCAGGGCGACGTAAAAACAATTCTGCTAAAGCGTTCGCCGGGGCTCCAGAAGCCGAAGGCAGCGCAGGAAATGCCAGCTTTCAGCCGACACAGGAGTTTATTCAAATGGCGAGCGACTTTCTTTTCACCTCCGAATCCGTCTCGGAAGGCCATCCCGACAAGGTGGCCGACCAGATCTCCGACGCGATTCTTGATGCCATCTTCAAGCAGGACCCGCGCAGCCGCGTGGCCGCCGAGACATTGACCAACACCGGCCTGGTCGTGCTGGCCGGAGAGATCACCACCAACGCGCATGTCGACTACATCCAGGTCGCGCGCGACACCATCAAGCGCATCGGCTACGACAACACCGAATACGGCATTGATTACAAAGGCTGCGCCGTCATGGTCTGCTATGACAAGCAGTCCAACGACATCGCCCAGGGCGTGGACCATGCGTCCGACGACCACCTGAACACCGGCGCCGGCGACCAGGGCCTGATGTTCGGCTACGCCTGCGACGAAACGCCCGAGCTGATGCCCGCGCCCATCTACTACGCGCACCGCTTGGTCGAGCGCCAGAGCCAGCTGCGCAAGGACGGCCGCCTGCCATTCCTGCGCCCGGACGCCAAGAGCCAGGTCACGATGCGCTACGTGGACGGCAAGCCCCACAGCATCGACACTGTGGTGCTGTCCACCCAGCACAGCCCCGACCAGAGCGAAACCCAGACCCAGATGAAGGCCAGTTTCATTGAGGCCGTCATCGAGGAAATCATCAAACCGGTGCTGCCCAAGGAGTGGCTGCAGAACACCAAGTACCTGGTCAACCCCACGGGCCGCTTCGTCATCGGCGGTCCGCAGGGCGATTGCGGCCTGACCGGACGCAAGATCATCGTGGACACCTACGGTGGCGCCTGCCCGCACGGCGGCGGCGCCTTCAGCGGCAAGGACCCGACCAAGGTGGACCGCTCTGCCGCCTACGCCTGCCGCTACGTTGCCAAGAACATCGTGGCCGCCGGCCTGGCGCGCCAGTGCCAGATCCAGGTGGCCTATGCCATCGGCGTGGCGCACCCGATGAACGTGACGGTCTACACCGAGGGTACCGGCGTGATTCCGGACGAACGCATCGCCGAAATCGTGCGCGAGGTGTTCGATCTGCGGCCCAAGGGCATCATCCAGATGCTCGACCTGCTGCGCCCCATCTACGAGAAAACCGCCGCCTACGGTCACTTCGGCCGCGAAGAGCCCGAGTTCAACTGGGAGCGCACCGACAAGGTCGCCGTCCTGCGCGACCTGGCAGGGTTGAAATAATTCCGGGCGCCGGGCCCGCGCGATGGGTGCAACCGGCTTTGGACATGGGCGGCGGATGACTGCCCTTTCTGTGCACGGTACAACCCGCACGCGGTCGGCGGGCGACGGCTCGTGCGACGGCTCACAAGGAGCCACTACACTGGTGGTTCCCCGCAACAGCTGCGCACGCCGCTCCTTCCGACATGGCCCTGTTTCCACAATCCGCCCTGATGCCTGGCGTGCGCAAGCGCGAGGTGTTCGGTTGGGCGATGTACGACTTCGCCAACTCGGGCTACACCACGGTCGTGCTGACCGCGGTGTTCAGCGCCTACTTCGTCGGAGGTGTGGCTGACGGTGCCTCCTGGGGCACCCTGGCTTGGACCAGCGCGCTCGCGCTGTCGAGCCTGATCGTGATGATCACCATGCCCGTCATTGGCGCCTACGCCGACCTGCGCGCCGCCAAGAAGCGCTTGTTGGTGTTGTCCACGTTGGGCTGCGTCGCGGCCACCGCCGCCCTGGCCGGCGTCGGGCCGGGCGACGTGGCCTGGGCGCTGATTGCCATCGTGCTGTCCAACGTGTTCTACACCTATGGCGAATCGCTGATCGCGTCTTTCCTGCCGGAGCTGGCGCGCGAAGATCGCATGGGCAGCGTGTCGGGCTGGGGCTGGAGCTTCGGCTACCTGGGCGGAATGCTCACGCTCGGGCTCAGCCTGGGCTACGTGTTGTGGGCACAGGCACAAGGCCTGCCTGCAACCCACTTCGTCCCCGTAACCATGCTCATCACGGCAGGGATCTATGGCGCCTCGGCCCTGGTGACCTTTGCGCTGCTCACGGAGCGCGCACGGCCCCAATCCGACGCGATGCAGAGCGCCGGCGTGACGGCGTCGCTGGCGCGGCTGAGGCGCACCTGGAACGAGGCTGCCTCCTTTCCCGACTTTTCGGCCCTGCTCGCCTGCTCGGTGGCCTACCAGGCCGGCATCTCGGTGGTCATTGCGCTGGCCGCCGTCTATGCGGAGCAGGTGCTAGGTTTCAAGCAGACCGAAACCATGATTCTGATCTTCCTCGTGAACATCGCCGCCGCGCTGGGCGCTTTCGCCTGGGGCTATGTTCAGGATGGCATCGGTCACCGGCCGGCACTGGCCGTCACCTTGGCCGGGTGGATCGTCATGGTCGTGCTCGCAGCGCTTGCCACCGGGCCCGGGTTGTTCTGGGTTGCGGCCGTCATCGCCGGTCTGTGCATGGGAAGCAGCCAGTCGTCCGGTCGCGCCCTGGCCGGTGTGCTCGCGCCCGAGGCGCGCCGGGCCGAGTTCTACGGTTTGTGGACGTTCGCCATCCGCCTGTCGGCCATCATCGGCCCCATGACCTACGGCCTGGTCACCTGGTTGGCTGACGGGAACCACCGCATGGCCATCGTCTCGACCGGCCTGTTCTTCGTCGCCGGGCTGGTCTTGCTGACCAAGGTCAACGTGCCGCGAGGCATCGAGGCGGCTGTCGCTGCCGGCGGCCCAAAGACCGTCAACGCTGGCGCCACCTGAACCTCAGGGATGGGGCCCACCGGACCGGAAGGCCCCAACAGTGGTTCAGGCGTCGCTGTCCGACAAACCCCGGATGATCACCCGGCGCGCACGGTCGCGCAGCCGCACCGCGGCCGCAAAGGGATCGCTCGACGCGGGCTCCGTGAGCGCCGCGCCGACGTGCACGGTCAGATCCGCCGGGCGCGGCCACCACCGCCCATCGCCGAGCAGCTGGCGCGTGCCGCCCAGCGAGACCGGGATCACCGGCACCCCGGCATGCGCCGCCGCCAGAAAAGCGCCGAGACGGAACGGCAGCGTGCCGGGCGCCGCCACAAAGGTTCCTTCCGGAAACACCAGCAGCGGCGCGCCGCCTTGCACGCGCGACGTCATCTGCTCGGCATCGGCCACGCTGCGCCGGCGGTCGAATCGTTCGACGAACGCGGCGCCGAGGCTTTTCAGGAACCGCCCGGCCACGAACTGCCCCTCCAGCTCCCGCTTGGCCACGAAGGTGTGGGGTTGCTCCAGCGCGGCCACGAGCACCAGCCCATCGAGGTAGCTTTCATGGTTGCTCACCAGCACGCAACGTCCATCCCCCGGCAGGTGATCCAGTCCAGTGACGTCCAGTTTCACCCCGGCCAGGCGCAGCAAGGCCCTGGCGGCCCGGTGGCAGAAACGCCATACCAAAGTCGGTGTGGGCAGGACCACCGCAACCAGCCAGGCCAGCGGCGCCATCAACCAGAACAGAAGTTGCGCCCGCAGACCGAACAGCGCATCTGCCAGCACCCGCAGGACGTGGCGACCACGCAGGACGACCGCGCCAGCCGCCAGCCGCAACCACTGGGTACGCACACTGGCCGAACCCGAAACGAGGGCACCTTGCTCGACCATCGCGCGGCAGGCCGAGCGGCGCACCTTGCCGCTGGAGGTTTTGAGCACCGTGTGGGGCGGCACCAGCAGAATTTCGTCCGCCGGCTCACCGATGGCCGAGATCACCGACTGCGCCACGGCCGCGCGCACTGAAGCGGCATCACGTCCATCCGGCGCCTTGGTTTCGGCCATGACCACGAGTCGCTCGGTGCCGCTCTTTTCGTCCCGGCGACCGAACACGGCCACGCAGCCCTTGCGCACGCCAGCCACCTCGCCCACCGCTTCCTCGATCTCCTGCGGGTACAGGTTGCGCCCACCCCGGATCACGATGTCTTTCACACGCCCGTTCACAAAAACATCACCCTCGGCCCGATAGGCCTTGTCGCCGGTATCGAGCCAACGGCCTTCTTCATCGGTGAACAGGCGGGCGGTCAGTTCCGGTGCGCGCCAGTATCCGGACGTGGCCGACGGGCCGCGGAACTCCAGCCGCCCTTCGACCCGCTCGGGCACCGGCGCCCCGGTCTCGTCGACAATGCGCACCTCGTGACCCGGCAACGCCCGCCCACACGCCACAAAGCGCAGGTCCGACGGCGCCTGACCGGGAACGGCGCGCCGCTGCGCCTCGAACACGTCCCGGACCACCGTGTCGACCCGCAGCCCGCGCCCCAGCGGCGGAAACAGCAGGCCGACCGACGCCTCGGCCAGGCCGTAGACCGGCGTCATCGCGGTCGGGCGCAGCCCGCACGCGGCAAAGCGCCGGGCAAAGCGACTGACGGTGTCCGGGCTCACCGCCTCGGCACCATTGAAGGCCAGCCGCCAACGGCTCAGGTCCAGCGCGCTGAGCGCTTCATCGTCGATGCGGTTCAGGCACAGTTCGTACGCGAAGTTGGGGCCGGCCGACAGCGTGCCACCGTGGCGCGAAATCGTCTCCAACCAGCGCAACGGCCGTGCGAGAAAGGCCAGCGGCGACATCACGACCAGGCGGAACCCAACGGTGAAGCCGCCGAGCCAGGCCCCGATCAGGCCCATGTCGTGGTACAGCGGCAGCCAGCTCACGAACACATCGTCGGCCGTGGCCTCGATGGCGGTGGCCATCGCGCGGATGTTGGCGAGCAGGTTGGCGTGCGTCAAAGCGACGCCCTTCGGTTGCCCGGTGCTGCCCGATGTGTACTGGATGAAAGCCACGTCGTCGGCCCCGACCGCCACCGCTTCGGGCGCACACCCGCGCCCGGTCGCGATCAATGCTTGCGGCGTGTGCAGTCCCCGCAGGCCCGGTACCCGGGCCTGGAGCAGGCGGGCCACCTGCATCGCCTCGGGCACGCTCACCAACAAGGTCGCTTGCGCGTTGGCCAGAATGCCCGTGTGGCGCTTCACATGGTCTTCGAGCTGCGAGGGCCGAGCAGGCGGGTAGATCGGAACTGGAATCCCGCCGGCACGCAGGATGCCCAGGTAGGTGAAGAAGTAGCCCGACGACGTCGGCAGCATGATGGCGACGGTCTGCCGCGGGCGCAGGCCGGCACGCTGCAGGCCTGCCGCGAGTGCGAACGATTCGTCCCGGAGCTGCCGGTAGGTGATCGGGGTTTCGGTGTCATCGTCCAGGTAGATGATCTGAACCTGGTCCGGGTGAACCGCGACGTGGTGGTCAAGCACGTCCAACAGGGTCCGCGCCTTGTCGGCACCGACCCCGTCCGGGCCGGCCGTCGGCGGCGCAACCGGAGCCGATTGCACGCCCGGCTGCCACGCTCTCGGCGCCGTCTGCGGGCGCCCGCGCTGGACGGCCTGCCAGAAATCGCCCACGGTTTCGGCGGTCTCCAGGGTTTCGGCGGGCAGGGCCAAGCCAGTGGCGGCCTCGATGCGCAGCAACAGCTCCATGCGCCCCAGGCTGTCGAATCCCAGATCACGGTCGAGGGAGCTGGACAGCTGCACACCACTCCCGCCGCCCCCGCTGTCGGGGTAGAGATCCCTCCTCGTGCGCTCAACCAGCGCCACCAGACCGGCTGCGTCGAAGCGGACTTTGGGGCCCAAGGTCGTCTCGCCGCTCATCGCACCGCTGTCCGCTGTGTTGGCACCCGTCGCCTGCCGGGCCAACGCCCCCCGAAGGATGCATCACAGCCGGCGGCGCGGCCGATCATTTGGCGGGCGGTACCTGCGACAGCAGCACGGCTTCGAGCTCACCCGCACCCTGCGGGTGCGTGGCTGGTCGGCTGACCAGGCGTTTCACCGTCCACACGCCGACCGCTGGCGCGGTCCACCGGGTTTCGGCCTCACCGAGATTGTTCGTGGTGACCACCTTGTAGGCCTTAAAAGTGCCAGCCGGAACCGTGACGTCCTCCCAGGCCTCCACCTTCCAGTTCACTTCGAGCGGAACGCTGCGCCCGGTGGCCGGCGTGGTCACGGTGTGTTTCGACGTCCAGGTCTTGCCCACCTGCAGCGGCCACTGGTAGCCCACCGGCGGGTCAAAGACCATCGTTGCCTTGCCTTCGGGGTCCAGACTGGCCATGTTGGCATGGGTTTTCGGATCGAAGGCGGTGCCGCCCTGACGCGCCGTCTGAATCACCGCCGGTCGACCTTCCCAGCTGCCGTGCGAAATGGTCCAGACCACCGGCCCGTCGAAGGTGCCCAAGCTGCCCGAACTCTTGCGATGGAAGGTCATCACGGTTCCGGCCGGGGTGGCGGCCGGCGATTCGGCGACCGGTTGCGCAAAGCCGGTACCCGCCCACAGTGTCGCCA
>CALMYW010000374.1 GCA_937873665.1 uncultured Sphingorhabdus sp. | reverse complement strand
ATCCCCCAACTGGGTGACGCCGCGCGGCCGTGCCCCATGTTTGCAACAGAGCCCTGCTGGCGACCCAGCGCGCGGTGCTGGCGGCGGTCGAGAATCTGGCCGCCCAAGTCGAAGCCATGCAGGGGCAGCTCGGCGTCATGGCCGAGGCGATCGACCGGTTGACCGGCGACCAGGCCAGCGCGGCCCCGAAGGGCGCGCCAGTGTCGCTTGGCGCGCGATTCCGCATTGCGACAGGCCCGGAGGCCGACGCCGATCCTGAATTACAGAATGCATACCGGCATTATCGCCTCGCCAAGCATCTGGCAGAGACTTTGAATAGAAACGATCCTGCTGTCATTGCCGCTGATGTGGCGCGGGCACATGATTGGATCGCGGATCAGCTCGACAAGGGCCGGGTGTTCGATCCGCTGAAAAGCCGGGATGAGGGCGGGGTGTCCAAGGTCGTGGTCGAACCGATCCACGAGGAAATGCTGGGGAAACGGATCAGGGTCGAGCGGAAGCAGGAGCGGGAGCGGGAGCGGTCGAGGTAGATCCTTTGCCGTAAAGGCTCAGGATGATTTGCGGCACCAGCGAGGGCGGCACGCCTTCTTCCATGAACATCGCCAGCATGGCGTGCTCCTCGATGGTCAGGTCCATGCCCTCGATCGCCAGATTGGCGCACGCCTCGGCGTTGGCCTCGCGCCATTGTTCCATTTCGGCAGCGGTGCCGCGTACATAGTCCATAGCACGCACCTGGGCGCGGAGCGCGGGAAGGTCGATCGGTATGATGGTCATAGCGACGACATTTGTATCAGATTTACCTCCAGAAAGCATTGCATTTGCAGGCTTTTTATGAGAACAAAAAGAGAACAAACTTGAAATTGACTAAGCGTTGAACCGGAGGCATAGAGATGCAAGGTGCTGCACTTTGCGGCAAAGTGAGGCAACTTATGCCGTCGAAAAACCGGATCACCGTTAATCTGTCCGAAGATGAATATGCCGCTTTCGATCGGCTTGCGGCTCGGTCGAAGGTGTCGAAGGCATGGCTTGGCCGTCATGCGATCAGCTCGTTGATCGAGCGTACTGATGGGGATGAGCAGCAACTGCCGCTTCCCCTGACAGGATTGAAGCGTAGGGGGAGCCGATGAAATCGCGCCATAACATGACCGTCATCGATCTTTTCTGCGGAGCCGGTGGCCTTTCCGAGGGGTTTCGGCAAGCGGGTTTCCACGTCTTAGCGGGACAGGATTATGACGACCGGGCAGGCGAGACATTTTCCGCGACCCACCCAGAAGCCAAGTTCATTGGCGGGCCGATCCAAGACGTTACAGCACAGCAGCTCTTAAAGGCTGCTGGCGTCAAGAAGGGTGAAATCGACGTGATCGTCGGTGGTCCTCCGTGCCAGGGCTATTCGGTTTATAATCACCAGCGAGGCGTCAATGACCCACGCGCAGGCTTGTTTCGCGAGTATCTTCGGATCGTGAAGGGCATTCAGCCGCGTTGGATCGTGATGGAGAACGTAACCGGCATCACGTCGATCGGCGGGGGCGGCATCGTGCATGAGATATTCGAGGGTATGAAAAGCCTCGGCTATCGCGTCGATATGAAGGTACTCCGCGCCGAAGAATATGGGGTGCCCCAAGAGCGCAGGCGCGTGTTTTTCATTGCCACGCGCACCGATGCGCCAATCTTGTTCCCCGAACAAACACATGGCCCAGGCTTGTTGCCCTTCGTGACAGTTTGGGATGCTATTTCCGATCTTCCTAAGTTGGAAAACGGCGATCGTGCAGGGCCGCGACCATACGGAAAACGGCCTCAAAACAGCTATCAGGCTTTGTTGAGAGGGGACTGCACTATCGTGCAGAACCATTCCGCATCTAAGCTATCGCGGATCAACCAGGAGCGGATGCGACATATTCCCGCTGGGGGATCATGGCGGGACATACCGATCGACCTGTTGCCCGCAGGCATGAAGTTGGCCAAGCGTAGCGATCATACCAAGCGATATGGTCGACCCAAAAAAACAGACCTGTCATGCACAGTATTGACCAAGTGCGATGTGCATTGGGGGGCCTATATTCACCCCGTCCAAGATCGTTCGTTCACGGTTCGCGAGGCAGCAAGGCTACAATCATTCCCTGATTTCTTCACGTTCAAGGGTAACAGCACAGAGCAATATGTGCAGGTCGGTAATGCGGTCCCGCCTCTACTCGGGAAGTGCGTTGCCGAAGCACTACTTCTTGCGGATACGGCAGGGATGGCCTCTAAGCAGGTGAAAGCCAGCCTGCGTGAGGAACTCCCGATTGCCGTTTGAACCTGAGTCGATTGTTGGAGAGGTATTAGGTCGGCGGGCGGCAAAGGGTGTCGATCCTGCTGCCGCCGATTTCGAGTGCCCGTACATTCAGTCGCGATGCCCCAAGCGCAGCACACAACTCCCCAGCGAGCCTTATCCCGTGTGCAGTCTTTGGAAGCCTGCACCCCGGAAATCGACCCAAGGGCCAGAGTTGATTTTCGTCTGTCCGAAGCGATTCTACGCTGTCGATTTTCTGACAGAGGTCATCGAACATTGCTGGCCGGGTGAGAAGCCTACTGATCCGCAGATCGCCCGCGAAGTCAAAATGGAGGGCTTCGGGAATGTCGATTTCGTTATCGCAGACGTCAAGAGTGATAAGGAAATCGACCAATTCCTGTCGGTAGAGCTTCAGGCCATTGATATTACTGGATCTGTTTTTCCTGCTTATCAGGCTTTGCGAGCTGGAGAAGATCTAGAGAAAAAGCCGACATACGGATTCAATTGGGACAACGTATACAAGCGTTATATTACCCAACTCATCCGAAAAGGCTATTTCCATCACCATTGGAAATCGAAAATCGTCGCGGTTATTCCTGAGCAAGTATATCAATATATACTAGGCCGCGCGGCATTTATGAAAACTAGCGATGTTAAGAATGACCCGCAGGTCAATATCATATTTATGACTTATCGCTTAGAAGCCGATGCGGATAGGCCAGGTGAGTTTAAGCCTGTGCTTGTTAATGTAGAAGGCACAAGCCACACAAACTTGCAAAATGCCATCATGTATAAAGACCCGCCCCAGAGATCGGCCTTTACGGCACAGATTAAGAGTTCTCTGGTTCGCGGTGCTGTAAGGTTGGCTGATCTAATTGCAGCGGGCGAGGTTTCCGAGATGGAAGATCATGAGGACGAAGGGCCGGACCCAGGAGACCTGATTCAGTAGGGTTGATCCGAAAGTTACAAGTTTTGCATCAGATTGAAACCCACAGGAATCCGGCCTCTTTCCTGATGCAAAAATCTGATGCACCATTTTGGCTATGATCTACGGCTATGCGCGCGTCTCAACCACCGGCCAGGACTTGGCCCAGCAGATCGCCCAGCTCACCGATGCTGGGTGCGTGAAAATCTACCGCGAGAAGATTAGCGGAGCGAATGCCGAGCGTCCCCAGCTCAAGCGCGCGATCGGCGCACTAGATGATGGCGACGTGCTGATGGTGACGGCAACAGACCGCCTTGCCCGCAACACCCGCGATCTGTTGAATATCCTCCATGCAGTGAAGGAGGCCGGGGCTGGCTTCCGATCATTGGCCGAGCCGATGGTTGATACGACTTCCCAATTTGGCCCAGTCGGCCCGAAGCTGCGATTTTGGTCATCTTGGAGAACACGTCGGGAA
>CALMYW010000373.1 GCA_937873665.1 uncultured Sphingorhabdus sp. | reverse complement strand
ACGCTGTCGCTTTGCTTCGACAGGAGCGAGATGAGCATTATTGGCGCAGTGCTTTGGCGCACGGGGTCCAGCACAACCTGCAGGCTGTGCTGGACGAGTATGCGCATTATCTCGTCGAGGGCGAAGGCTTGGCCGATAGCTCAGAGCGTGATCGCATCGCCGGGGTGGCCAAAGCCATGACGCACGCGTTGGCGGTACGCCCCTCACAGATCGACGTCGATGATGTGGTTGTCGAGGACAACAAGGTCATCTTCCATCCGCCGATCAGGATGCGTGGGCGGTTTGCCATGCGTCTGGCTGAGTACAAAGATGATGAAGGCGGAACGGTCCGGCTGGGGAGCGTCCGCGACGCCTTCAATTCTCCTTTCCGACCTTTCGTTCTGGCCACGACTTCGATAGGTCAGGAAGGGCTGGATTTTCACCCCTATTGCTATCGGGTCTATCACTGGAACCTTCCCGGGAATCCAGTCGATCTTGAGCAGAGGGAAGGGCGGGTTCACCGGTTCAAAGGACATGCCGTTCGGCACAATGTCGCGAAGGCACATGCAGATACAATCCGCATTGCTGCGAAGACTCCGAAGGATCCTTGGAGGGCGATGTTCGACGCTGCGCGGCGTGCAACGAAGAGCTCGTCGGAACTTGTGCCCTATTGGGTTTATGACGGTCCGGTGAAGGTCGAACGGCGCGTGCCCATGCTGCCTATGAGCCGCGAAAACACGCGACTGCGTTGGCTTAAGCGCAGTTTGACACTCTACAGGCTGGCGTTTGGGCAGCCGAGGCAGGATGATTTGTTGGCCTACCTTGATCGTCTCGTCGACGAAGGCGTCGACATAGCCACATTGGAGGAATTGCAGATCAAACTCGAGCCGTGACCCACGGGGCGGGCGATTTCCCCGTCATTCAGACGGGACCAGTCTGCACAGGAGGAATCTCAAGCAGCATATATGGAAGTGCCGAACTGCATTCAGACCAGCGGAATGCGTAGCTCCCGGCGAGGGTGATGGGCGGACCATACGCTCCGGTCTTATAAGTGAGTGTTGTTCCCGCCCCGTACTGGCGTTCGTGCCGGAAATCGAAATCACTCGTATCGCTCGAATAGCCGCCTTGATCGACGTAGTGGCGATGGTCGGTCGCTACCAGCATAAAGCCGATATCGGCCACGTCGGCGCACTGTTCCAAGCGGGCGATGTCCTTGAAAACGTCGTACCGGTTGTTCGGCTCGCGGTGGTTCTCTCGTTTGAAGAATTTGAGCTCGATCGCACAGCGCCATTCGCGGGCTTCATCGTCGGTGAGCCGGAACCAGACATCAATCCGGCCTCGCTTGCCGCCATTGCTGCGAAGCGGTTTTTCCAGTTCTATCGAGAAGGTCTCCCGTTCGCTGATGATCTCGAGATCGGCAGCAGTCGAGATGATGCGACCAAGGTGTAACTGAAGCGTTGCCTCGCTTTCGCACCGGACACGCCCTCCGCCGATCTGGCGAAAAAGCGTAGGCACTGCGAGGTTCACGATATTGCGCAGACGAACTAGTGACATCTGGTCCTGATTATACAAAGATTGGCGCGGCTAGGTGTCCGGCCGAAAGCCTGATAACTTACTGCGATAGTTGTTGGAAGGAGCCAGTCTCGTCCCCAAACGATTACTGGAAATGGCAAGCGGCAACTACGACCGCTTTTGACGGAAGATCTCCATAGGCCGACCTCATGAGAAAACCTGATTCTGTGGCGGCGCTGACCGAATTTGGCCGCGTTCGCCTATCAAAGTCATTCTTTATGCGCGATTTCCTGTTCTCTGATATCGCCGCGGTTCATGGGCTAAGCAACGTGCCTGATGATCCTGACCTGGCGATCGCGGCAGGAAGCAGGCTCTGCGAAGAACTGCTTGAACCGTTGCAGGATCGGTTCGGCCGCATCGCTATTCGATCCGCCTTTCGCTCGTGCGAAGTCAACGGGTTGGGCAATGAGATGCAAGCTGCAGGGAAGGGCGGGTACAACTGCGCTTCGAACGAGGCCAATTTTGCCGGGCATATTTGGGATCGACGCGATGCCCAAGGCAGGATGGGGGCCACGGCCTGCGTCGTCGTTCCGGCATTCTGGGATACATTTCAGGCAGAGGGGGATTGGCGCAAGCTGGCCTGGTGGATCCACGACCATCTGCCCTATTCGAGCCTCTATTTCTTCCCGAAGTTCTGGGCCGTGAACATCGCTTGGCGCGAGGAGCCGGAGCGACGGATCGACAGCTACACCTATCCCAAGGGCTGTTTGACCAAGGCGGGCATGCCGAACAATTCTGGATCACACGAGCGGGGGTGGGCCGGCATCGAGGCAGCAATGGTGCGTGGATTTGCGTGAAGGGGCACCCGGCATGACGATCCCAGGCCAGCTAATCACTGCCGTCGATATGGCCATTGCGAACGGAATAGATCCGAAACGCTTTCGAGCTGCCCTTCGAGCTGCAAGTCTCGATTGGCATCCTTACAACGGACGTTGGGAGGTCGTGCGAGGGAGCGATCAGCACCAAGACATGGAAAGGGTCATGGCCCAGTTGAGCGGAAAGCGCTTCAAGCTCCGATCGACTTCAAAGGCCGTGAAAGGCGTTGTCCCGGCCGCAGTTCGTGACGAGCATTACGTGCTTGATCTCTGCGACGCAGTTCTCGGGCTGAAAGCCGTCCGGCAGCATTGCTTTCCGTTTTTGACCGGAGATCCAGATCGGCGCGGTTACCGGAAGCCATTGCCTGTCGATGGCTTTTATCCGGCGCTTGGCCTCGTCGTGGAATATCATGAGCGCCAACACCGCGAACGTGTCGGATTCT
>CALMYW010000372.1 GCA_937873665.1 uncultured Sphingorhabdus sp. | reverse complement strand
GCATGTCCTGGCGCCCGGCCATGCCGCCACGGCACCCGCTCCCGCGAAACAGGACGCGAAGAGCCGCGCACGATCGGGTAGCGAGAAGCCAGCGAGCGCGAAGTGAGGCTCGTCCTCGCTGCTCGCCGTCCAGCCTTTTCCCACCAATTGGGTCTGACCCCATTTTCTACTAGGCAGACGATTCTGGACAAGCTGCCGGATAACGTAGCCGAGTCGGTCCAAAAACGCGCTTGACGATAACCTTTGAAAAACGCGGTCTGTCCCCCTTTATCCTTTTTACCGCCCATATGCTTATTCGAATCTTCACCGTTCTCGCTGTCTTAGCATCGGCAGTCGTGTTCAATTCTGCTGTAGCACAAGAAGCCAAAACCTCTGTGTCGGTCATCCATTCAGGGGAAGATACTGTCGGACAAAGGTTGGCGTTTGCTCTCCGTGAGGTTATCCGCTCATCTAGCGGTTACCAACTCATTTCTGGACCGAAGGCGACTTATCGCATCGGCCTAGTCACCTTGGATCCTGAGAGGTCGCCCGCCGCAGCAGGACATTGGACAGTGGCCGCAGTCACGTTCACCATGAGGAACACGAACCCATTCAATGAGCTAAAGCCTCAAACGTGGTCCCCGATATACCTAAGCCGGACGAGCCGGAACCAAACAGGGGTTACGATGGGAGCCTGATGGATGACAGGGAGTCTGATCATGGCTACGGCGACGCTTGAAGAGCGCTATGCGGCGAATCTGCACGGTGTGTTGTCCTGTTTTGATCGAATGATTATTGTCGGCACGTTGCCGGGGGCTTGCTACGCGGAAGGGATGACGAGCTACCTGTACGTGCACGGTATCCGCGTCTTTGATTACCCGCGATTTGCCGAGCCGCTGCGAGAGCGCATTCGGGAGCGGGCACAGGAAGTCTGCACGGCAGCGGGGATTGACATCGAACACGTGAGCAAGAGCCACATTCGCAAGGAGGATCTGGTGGCACGCGTACTCACTGAACGGGGCGACGCTCCCGGACTGGTGCACGTCCTGTCGGCCATGGAAGCGTGCCCGAGCTACAAACCGTGGCACAACAAAGTCAGCGGCAAGACCTATTTGCGCCCCGATCAGGGCAAGTGCCTGCACTACTACTTCTACTTCATCGACGAAGAACTGGGTCTGTGCTATCTGCGCGTCCCCACCTGGGCGCCATTCGGCTTGCAGTTCTACTGCAACGGCCATGGCGCCTTGGCCATGGCGCTCAAGCGCGAGGGCATCAACCATGTGCCAGCGGACAATGCCTTTTTGCGTATCGACGACCTGGATCGGGCGCAGGCCCTGGCCGATGCCTTCAGCCCCGATGTGCTGCACCGGCGACTGGATTGCTACGCGCAGTGGTTGTGCCCGGTGCTTGACGTGTTCGGTCAAGCCTACCACTGGAGCATTCGCCAGGCCGAATACTCCACCGACCTGATGTTTCGCAGCGAACAGATTCTGGCGCCGCTGTACGACGCCATCTCGCGTCAGGCGGTGCTCGCCGCCACTGCGGAACGGGTCTCCGGATTTCTGGGCAAGAAAGTGACGCCGCAGTTGGCGCAAGAGATCGGCTCGCGCTTGTCCACGCGGATCGAGGGCCGCTGCATCAAGCACACCATGGGCGCGGCCGGCGTCAAGGTCTATGACAAGTTCTCCCGGGTGTTGCGGATCGAGACAACCGTCAATGACCTGAGTTTCTTCAAGCACCACCGCAAGGTGGAACACCAGGACGGGCACACGACACGCGAACTGGCGCCGTTGAAGAAGACGATCTATAGCCTGATCGACTTGCGCGAGATTCTGCTGGGCTGCAATCAGCGTTACCTGGCGTTCCTGTCCAGCCTCGATGATCCCAGCGCCGGCGAGCGTGATCTGCAGCGCTTGAGCCAATCGCGCGTCGGTTCCGAGCCGAGCGTCAAGGGACTGAATTTCTTCGATGCCGCCGAGCAAACGCTGCTGCGTACTTTGCAACTCGGGAAATTCAATATCCACGGTTGGCGTCGCGCCGATCTGTTGGCGCACCTGCATCTCACTCCATGGGCCATGTCGCGCCAGCTCGCGCGCCTCCGCCAACTCGGACTGATCAAGAAGGTCGTGCATCCCTATCGCTATTCCCTGACCCGCCTGGGTCGCTCCGCCATCGCCGCCGCCTGCTCGCTCACACGCTTC
>CALMYW010000371.1 GCA_937873665.1 uncultured Sphingorhabdus sp. | reverse complement strand
CATGCGGCGGCTTTTCTTCTGGTCATTGTTGCCTGCGCGGTTTTTGCGGCGGCCGAGGGGGCATCCCCGGGGAAACCCGTCCAAATATACTGCGCCGAATTGTTGACCACGGCGCCAGCCTCGCCGCGCGCAATCAGCCGCCGAGCCAATTCGGTCGAACACAGAAATGTGCCATCGATAGCGATCCGCGTCACCGCGTCCCAGGCATTGGGCGAGATATTCTCGGCGAGCACCGGGAAGTTGGCGCCGGCGTTGTTGGCGAGCAGCGATATCGGGCCGAGCACAGCCTCGGCCTCGTCGAATGCCGCTGCGACCTGATCGGGGTGCCGAACATCGCCGCTAAGCGCGTGGACCTTGCCGCCCAGCGCCGCGACTTCCGCTGCGCCCGCCCGGGCACGTTCGATGCTGCGCCCCATAACCGCAACATTTGCACCGCCTTGCGCAAACGCCGTCGCCATCGCCAACCCCATGCCAGAGCCGCCGCCCGAAACAAGCACTGTCCGCCCGGCGAATATGTCCGGCGGGTAGGGTGGCTGGTCGAACGACGGCGGTTCGGAAATCACGTGATGCGCGGGGATTGTCATGACAGATCGGTTGCGACCCGATCCGCCCGATGTCAAGACATAGTATACTAGGTGCTCTATCAAACTAGGTGATACAGCTGAGATGAAGATCGTGGCGATGTGACTCGCGGGTCCCGAAAGCTTGGTGGTCTTGGTCCTTGG
Source organism: uncultured Sphingorhabdus sp. (assembly GCA_937873665.1). Next base: position 20,958 of record CALMYW010000371.1, on the reverse strand, counting down.
TCCGATGAACGTGATTGAGCGCGGGTGGACGGTTGAGGCGTGTTGGAAAGGGCGAATGTAACCGATAAGCGAAATCGGTAGCGGTCCAGACGGCAGGTCGTTCTGCCCCGATTGCGCAGTGCGGATCCGCGACAGCGGCAGCCTCGATCGAGTCCAAGTAGTGTACTCCCCGGACGCCGAGATCAGACTCGCGGGACCACGTGGCCGCCGACAGGCTCGAACCCAACGACCTGAGATGGCGCGACCGCGCCCGGCTCATTCACCGTGAGCTCGACCAATGGTCCACACATTCGGGCAAATTGGACGACAAGGGAATGCGGGCCGATTGGCAGGCGCAGACCTCGTATTTTCGCCCAAAACAACGCGCGATGATTATATTTGACAGTATACTTCCATTATGACATTTATATTCCACTATGGAGACTCATTCCGATTTCGTCCTGCTAATCGACGCGGTGGCCCGCATGCGGGGCAGATTGCGCAGTGCGTTCGTAAGGGCCCGAGATGGTCACGATCTGGTGACCATGGAGATGACCGTCCTCGCCGCTGTAGTCGAGGCGATGCGTCCGCCCACTATCCCGCAAATCGGGCGCTCGCTTGGGCACCCGCGCCAGGTGATCCGGGCCGCTGCTAACAAGTTGATCGCGGCGAGCTTGATCGAGGTGGCCCCCAACCCTGATCATAAACGATCGGGACTGCTGGTCCCTACGGCGCGTGGCCGCGAGGTCCAGGCGCAAGCCAACAAGCGTGCCGAAGGGATCGCTGCAGAGCTGCTAGGCTCGATCGATCTCGCCACCGTTCGCGAGGCGACTGCATTGCTAAACACGATCCGCGCCGGGATCGAACAGCACCAACGGAAGACAATGCCATGAATGACGCGACCAGCCTCGCCAATCCCCAGCGGCTCGCTCCGTGGCTCGATGCTCACGTGCCCGAACTGGGCGATGGCCCGCTGGTCGTGACGCAACTCCACGGCGGCACCTCAAACGTCATCCTCACGCTCAACCGCGGCGGACCAACAATGGTGCTGCGCCGCCCGCCCGCTGTCGCGCCACCGGGCAGCGAACGCACGGTCCTGCGCGAAGCGCGTATCCTGACTGCGCTCAACGGCACTAATGTCCCGCACCCGCATTGCTTTGCGGCATGCGACGATTCCGAGCTTATCGGGGCGCCGTTCTACGTGATGGAAATGGTCCAGGGTTGGGCGGCTGAATTGCGCAACGGCAAGATCCACCACCGCGCCCCTTTCGACACCGCTCCGAGCGAATACGGCATCGGCTATGCGATGGTTGATGGCCTGATCGCGCTCGCAAACGTGGACTACCTTGCACTGGGCCTCGCGGACTTCGGCAAGACCGACCGTTTCCTCGAACGTCAGGTCGATCGCTGGGAAAGCCAGCTCAACTCATACCCCAAGCTCTACGGCTATGCCGGGCGAGATATTCCCGGCTTCGCCTATGCACGCGAATGGTTGCGCGCAAACGTGCCTGATGATTTCCGGGCCGGCTTGATCCATGGCGATGTAGGCACACCCAACGCACTGTTCGCGTTCGACCGTCCGGCACGACTGACCGCACTGATCGACTGGGAGCTATGCACGATTGGCGACCCACTGATCGATCTTGCGTGGTTCACCAGCAAGCTCCGCGACGAAGAACAGCCCGACGTGATCGATACAGGCGCGCTTTACAACGTTGCGAACTTTCCAACCCGGCAGGAGCTGACGCGCTACTATGCCGCTGGCACCGGGCGCGATCTGTCAAACTTCGACTTCTACCGTGTGCTCGGTCTCTACAAGGCAGGGTGCATTCTCGAATACAGGGTCGCCCAGAGCGCTGCAGGCACCCTTCCGGAGGAACCCGGGCGCTTCTTCGCCCGACTCGTAACCGCCAGTTTCGCCCATGCCGAAAGAATTTGCCGCAAGGCTGGCTGACTTACTCAATTGCAGGAAACTAAGCCGATGTGGTCATTCCAAACCGACCCTGACTTCCAGGTGCAACTCGACTGGATGATGGATTTCATTAAACACAAGGTCGAACCGCTCGACTATCGCTTCCCCGGTCACGGCGCACCTTACGATGTCAGCAATGCAGACAGTCGCGCGGCGATCAAGCCGCTGCAGGACGAAGTGCGCAAGCGCGGATTGTGGGCCTGTCACCTAGGCCCACATTTGGGCGGTCCTGGTTACGGCCAGGTCAAGCTGGCGCTGATGAACGAGATCATCGGCCGCTCGGCCTGGGGACCAACTATATTTGGTACTGCGGCACCGGACACAGGCAATGCCGAGATTCTCGCAATGTTCGGCACTGATCAACAGAAGGCGCAATACCTCCAGCCGCTGATGGACGGCGATATCGTGTCTTGCTTCTCGATGACCGAGCCGCAGGCCGGAGCCGATCCCAAAGAATTTGTGTGCCGCGCGTGGCAGGAAGGTAACGAATGGGTGATCGAGGGCGAGAAGTGGTTCTCCTCCAACGCCCGCTTTGCGGCCTTCCTGATCGTGATGGCCGTCACCAACCCCGACAACCCGCCGCACGGCCGGATGAGCATGTTGATCGTCCCGACCAACACGCCTGGAGTGGAGATCGTGCGCAATGTGAAGGTTATGGGTGACAGCCACGACAGCGATGATGGCACACATGCTTATATTCGCTACAATAAGGTGCGTGTCCCGCTCGATGCCATGCTCGGACTGCCTGGCGAAGGCTTTAAAGTGGCGCAAGCGCGGCTGGGCGGCGGCCGGGCACACCATGCGATGCGCACGGTCGGCAAGTGCCAGCGCGCGCTCGACATGATGGTCGAACGCGCCAATTCGCGCCGCTCGCAAGGCAAACTGCTGGCCGAACACCAGTTCGTGCAAGGGATGATCGCAGATAGCTGGATCGAACTCGAACAGTACCGCCTGCTGGTAATGAAGACCGCATGGGTGATCGACGAAGTCGAGGCCGGGCGTTCACCGCCGATCGCGCCACGCACTTTGATCGGCATGTGCAAGGTGCAGATGGCACGCGTCTACCATGACATTATCCAGCGCGCGATCCAACTTCATGGTAGCCTCGGCGTCACGCTCGAACTGCCATTGGCCAACTGGTGGGGCGGGCTCGCCAGTCTCGCACTGGCGGATGGGCCAACCGAGGTGCACAAGGTACAAGTCGCAAAATCCCTTCTCAAGCGCGGTGCGGTTGCGCCCGGGTTGTTCCCCAGCGAACATATCCCTACGCGGATGGGAACTTCCGCGTGATAGACCCGCTCTTCGATTTCACTGGCAAGGTGGTGCTGGTGACCGGTGGTTCACGTGGGCCGGGCTACCAAATGGTCAAGGCATTCGCGGACAAGGTGAGGCGATGTGGTTGTGGCTAGTCGCAAGCTCGAAAACTGCTAAGCGGTCGCGAGTGAATTGCATGCCTTGGGTAGGCGCGCGCTGACAAACTCTGCTCACGTCGGCAAGTGAGCCGAGTGCGATGCGCTAATCGAGCAAGCCTATGCCGAATTTTGGCGGATCGACATACTGGCCAACAACGCAGGTATGTCGCCGCCTTTCCCAAGCCACAAAATCGCCGAGAGCTTGGTCGATTCGGTGCTCAACTTCAGTTCAATGGCCCTTTCCGGCCCGCCAGCCAGATCGGACACCGATTGGCGCAAGGTGAAGGCGGCGCAATCATCAACATCAGCTCGACTTGGGCGCTGATGGCGCTGCCTGGCGTTGTAACGTACGTTGCAGCCAAAGCGGCGCTCAACGCTTTGACGGTGTCTTTGAGCCGCGAATATGCCACCAAAGTGCGCGTCAATACAATCAGTGCGGGGCCGTTACTGATCGGCATTGCCGAGGCATGAGCCCCGAACGGCGCAAGAGGCAGCTCCTTGCGCCTGGTCGTCCCGGCAACCCCGAGGAGATCATCACCGCCACACTGACGCTGGCGAGTCCAGCATCCTCGCTCACCACTGGCGCACCGCGGCGCGTTGATGGAGGCCATCGGTAAACGGGATTGGTCTTGATTGAATTAAACGGTGCCTTTTGCCCGCCGTCAGGCAAAAGGCCCATCCAACTCCCAGACCCGTGCTGTCAGACCACCCTTGCTCAGCATGAGTTGAGTTGAGGCGATGTCCGTTCCGCCTGATCAAAGCCTTCCATCAGTCGGGCATGACGCCCCAATACCTCTTCACGTCCGGCGCGGTGCGGGAAAATGTAAAGTCGCCGCTCCCTGACCCCGGCGATTACCTCGGCGGCAACCTGGTCTGCGTCGAGCAGGTTGTTCTGATACAAGGCGGCGCTCGGCGTTTTCCAGAGGCCGTCACGCGGCGTCAGTGGATCGGCAACGGTCATGCCCGGGCAAAGCACCGAGACGCCGATCCCATACGGTTCGAGCACCGGGGCCATAACCTCGACGAGACCAACCGAGGCGAACTTCGCAACCACATAGGGCGCGTTGATCGTGCGCAGATCAGCGCGACCGACACCGGACATCGACGAGGTCACTACCACATGCCGATCGCCGCCCTGGGCGATCAGGCGCGGCAAGAAGCTGAGTACCCCGTTGAGCACGCCGCCGAACTGCACGCCAAGCACCTGGTTCCAATCGTCCCGGGTCAATTCGGTGAATGGCTTCAGGATTGCCCGACCCGCGTTCAGGCAAAGCCGGTTGACCTGACCGAAGCGCGCATAGGCGGCGGCGGCTAGCGCATCCATTGCGGCCGGGTCGCTGGCATCCGTGACCTGGGTCAGCGCAACGCGGCCATGCGCGCGCACAGCCTCGGCAGTGGCCGCAAGCTTGGTCTCATCGATGTCCGCGAGCACGATGTCCATCCCTTCGCGCGCGAATGCGATCGCCATGCCGCGACCGAGCAATCCGCCCCCTCCGGTGATAACCGCGCATCCAGTGGCTGAGTGGGTCATCGGTTGTCTCCTAAGCTCAAATGGTGTCCAGCGCTTGTGCCAAGCGGAGCAAGCGAGCAGGATTGGTCAAGGCCATGGTATTCTGCTTGGCCACGCTCAAGCCTAACGGCTTCCCCCCAGATTGCTGTCAAGAAAGCGCAGTATGCGGGTTCTAAGCGTCTGTTTCGACATGTCGGCACCAAGACTGACAGCGCCCATGGGATAGAAGTGGCCAAATCCTGGCACCCAGGCGGATTCGGTCCTGATCCCTGCGGCACTCAAGACGCCAATCATTGGCTTTGTGGTCAATTGAATGGCGGGCAGGTCATTCTGACCGACAATGAATAAACCTGGCGGCATGCCGCTCTTTGCTGTTTTCCGGATATCGTATCCGCCAGAACCACCAGAGAGTGAAATTACCGCGTTGACCGGCAGGCCTGCACCATAAACAGCGCTCACAGCGGTTATGGCTCCTGACGAAAAACCACCCACTGCGACCCGATTGGGATCAATGCCCAGTTTCTGGGCATTGGCCCGTGCGTAGGCGACGGCACTCGCCAAGTCTTCTGTGGCGGCGAACATCGTATTATACAATTGTTCCCGGGTGCCATCATCAAGCGGCGGGAGGCCCATTTGGCGGCGCGCGAACTCAATTCGCTCGCTACCCCTTGGGTCCTTCAACATGGCCTTTGGAATCAGGACTGTCTCATCGAGAGTAGCCGGGAGCGCCGGATCCTCCGGCACCAGGCGATAATCAATTGAGAGACACACATACCCGGCGGCCGCAAACGTCTGGCAATATTCACCCATTGATGAATCCGAAGCGCCATCTTCTTCGTACAGCGCTGCCCCCCTGCCGCCGCGATGGTAAGCGCCGCCGAATACCATGATAACCGCCGGCCGGCCCTCAAGCGGTTTGCCACCGAAGGTCGGCCGATAAACATCTAATTCGAGGTCGCGTTGTTTGGGCGCCGGACTGGAAATTCCAACCCGACCTTTTCCGTAGACCAAGCCTGTCTGGACCGAGACACCGTAAGAATCTTTGACAACATCGGCGGTCGCGACTTCAGGCAAAAAGAGGATCGTCGTGATTGCGACAATGGTGGCCCGAAGTCTCATCATGTTCTGTCCTTTCGGAATTTTCACTATCCACGCGCCTAGATTGTTTATTCGTGGTGAGCACGATGCTTTGAATCGCAGTATGCCTTGTTCTTATTGTGTAGCGAGCAATGGCTGTCGGTGTGACGCCGGATCAGCGATCATTCCGTTCACGCCATGGCCTACGGCACTCAAGTTCATCCTCGTGCCTTTCCGGCATCGGATCGCGAACACAATAGGAATGCATCGACTCAAGTCAACACGCGTTGTTTATATTTTTCATCGAGCGACAGAATGAGTCGCTTGATGGCATGTGCTCACCCTCCCTGGAGTCAGCATCGCCCAAAGACACTTTGCGGTGAATGCAATTGAGCAGCAGGAAACTGCGCTTTTGAGCGGGGCATCGTTCCGCATCCGTGAATTCCGATTTCGCCAAAACCGTCCTCACCCGAGCCGCGCTGATCGGCTGTCGGACAGGCAATAAGCAACACGTGTTGACTTAAATTGACCTAGCCGTATGGTCTGGGTCAGCCGAGGTGCGACGGGAGGATGGGTTGACCATTAGAGGATTGAACAAGGGGCAACGAGCGGCGCTGCTGATCTCCGAATGCCAGAACAACATGACCAATTCTGCTTCTGCTCATGGGCCGCCCCCCACGGCAAATAACGTGGGCTACTACGCCAACCAACGGAACATCATCCCCAAGATCAACAATCTGGCCGCTGAATTTCGCGCGCTCGACCTACCGGTCATTTTCTGCACGATCTCAGCCCTTCCGGGATTCGTCGGATTCGCGGTGAACTGCGCGCTTGCTGCGGCAGTTGCGAAGTCCGGCGTTCTGATCAGGAATTCTTGGGAAGCTGCGATCGACGACCGCCTGCGCGTGACTGATACAGACATCATCAGCGATCGCATGCATTCGATGTCGCCCTTCACCGGGACCGAGCTCGACGCGATCCTGCGCGGACTTAGGGTGGACACGGTAGTCCTTTGCGGTATCTCCACCAACATCGCCATACCAGGCGCCGCCACAGAGGCAGTCGGGCTTGGCTATTCGGTCATTCTAGCCGAGGATTGCACCGCGGGCGGCACGCCAGAGACGCACCAGATGCAGGTGTCCATGCACTTGCCTCTGTTAGCCACCGTGACCGACAGCGCCTCCGTTATCGATACCTTGAAAGCAGCGCGCGCAGCCGCTTGAACCAAGTCGTCCGAAGGCAGGCGGGAAACGACAAGGCAGTGGGTCAATATCGATTAGCGAGGGACATTACCGATGCGAGATTTCAGTCTGGTCGACCCGCAACTCTTTGCAATTCTAGAGCAGTTCCCAGAGTCTGATCTAAACGATGGAACGCTGCCGGCCGCACGGGAGCGGGCCGATTCGATAGCGACGCCGAGCCCAGAGCCCTCAAACTCGGCGGCGGTGCGATCCGAGGTATGGATCCAGGGGCCTGCCGGAGCGCCCGATGTCAGGCTTGTCATTCACACACCACCACGAGACGGGGCGTTGCCGGTCATTCTACACATTCACGGCGGCGGAATGGTGCTGGGCTCGCCGGATATGAACAATACCCAGAATGCGGCGCTTGCCGTGCGACATGATTGCGCAGTCATCTCTGTCGACTACCGCCTTGCGCCCGAAACGACGGCACCTGGCAATGTGGAGGACTGCTATGCTGCACTTAAGTGGATCAACGCGAGCGCCCAGACCGATCAATTCGACGCTGCAAACGTCATATTGATGGGAGAAAGCGCTGGCGGGGGCTTGGCAGCCTCTCTTGCGCTGCTTGCTCGTGATCGTGGCCAATTCCGGATCGCGGCCCAGTTTTTGAAGAGCCCGATGCTGGATGATCGAACTGGGTCCACGACGGCTAGCAAAGGACCGTATGGATTGCATGTCTGGACAGCTGCGAAAAACCGATTTGGCTGGACTGCTCTGCTTGGGACTGCGCCCGGCGGAGATTCAGTCTCCCCTTATGCCTCGCCCGCACGAGCGGCAGATCTTATGGGGCTTCCACCAACCTATATTTCAGTTGGGGCGCTCGATCTGTTTTTCCCCGAGAGTCTCGAGTTCGCGCGGCGCCTTGCAGACGCTGCCACACCTGTTGAGTTGCATGTCTACCCGGGTGCTTTTCACGGTTTCGAAATGGCCGTCAGCTCGGACCTTGCAAAGCACGCCGCTCTGGATTTGCAGATAGCCCTAACGCGCCGCCTTCGGGACTGCGTTTAGCAAACGGCGGATCTGACTAGAACGCGGCAACGCACGTCCTCAAAATCTCCTGCTCAGCCAATCAGCGCGACAAGAACTGGCCGTAGAAGTCGACGTAAGCATTCTACGTCCGCCGACCTAAGTTCGGAAGTCTGGACAACGTCACGCATGGCCCCGAACCCAAATGTGATTGCATTCAACAGTTCCGCACGCAGCGTCGCATCGTCTCCATCAATGGCATTGGCGAGCGGCGCAACGAACCGTTCTTCCAGACCTTCGCGCAGCATTTCCCGGGCAGGTGATACGTTGGCCGACCTTATGACCGACAAGGTTATGTCGTATTCAGGGCCCTTCCCCAGCATCATATCCAGCATGGCGTCGGCCAACCTATCCTTCGGCGCCTTAGCGAGTAACTCTGGATAGTGTAGCAGACTCACAACTGCCGCGCGAAAAAGGTCTTCCTTGGAACCATAGGCCCTAGCTACGGCTGCCACGTCCACATCGGCGGAAGTGGCGATCCGCCGAAGGCTGACGTGATCGTAGCTATCAGCTGAAAAGCTGACACGGGCAGAATGCAGAACGGCCGCCAGCGTGGCGTTTCGGTCTCGGCGCTTGCGGGGCCTGGAATTGGTTTTTGTACTCAAGGACGCCCCCAAAATCCGCATCATTCTGCATGTGTGACGTCAGCAAAATGGCCAACTCACTTATCTGCTCAAGGAGCTGGTCGTCCAGTAGGATACGGACCAATCGGACAACCCGGAATTGCTAACGACATGGGACCACCAGTTTCGCAACACTCAATGTCGGGGACGGGCTGAATGTCTGCCGAAGCAAAAACCGCTAGCCTGATGCTCCCGAATAAATCCTAGGGCCCGGTTGTCAAGTTGATTGCACCTCGCTCGCGTGAGAATCGAATATCTGGTGGCGTTGAAATTGGATCGATAGCGACGAGATCGCCGTGCACGTCCCTGAACCGTTCAATTCCTTGGCCTCAAGGGAGTTTATGAAGCTCTCAAGCTTGGCATTATAGGCTTCGCCGATAGAGTTTCGCCAACTTTGAGGCGCAAATTAGACTTGTGAAAAAAATTCAAGACAGTTATTTAGCGTTCTTTACAAATCTCGGCATTTCTGACACTTTCAGAAAATTAACTTTTTGTACGTTGGAGATCAGAGGATGACCGATGAGCCGAAACCAGAATTGAGTGGGCCAATTCCGGGAACGCCAATTTTAAGGCCGGCTCAGTTTAATGTAAAAAAATGCGGATATGAGGTTGAGGAATATTTCATCTCCGGAACTGCCACTGCCTACAAACGTCTCGGCGCTATTGACGAATGCGGCCGATGGAGCACTGATTCCACAAGTACGTCCCCATATGTCACCCGCCTGGTCGTCATTCGCCCGTCAGACCCCGACTTGTTCAATGGAACCGCGATTGTGGAATGGTTCAATGTCAGCGGGGGGCTGGATGCCGCACCGGGATGGCTCTGCATGCACCGAGAGATCGTACGCAGCGGCTATGCCTATGTCGGCGTTTCAGTGCAAAAAGTCGGCGTGGAAGGAGGGGCCAGCCTCACGCCCGGCAACTTACCACTGAAGCAGGCCGATCCCATACGTTACGGGCGCCTGATCCATCCGGGTGACGCATACGCGTACGATATCTTCTCTCAGGCTGGCCGGCTTGTTCGCGAAGGAGGTGGAGTACTAGGTCCGTTGACGCCAGTGCGGGTCTTGGCGATCGGGGAATCGCAATCTGCGATTTATCTCACCACCTATGTGAACGCTATCGATCCGATTGCCGAAGTATTTGATGGATTCCTCATCCATTCCCGCTTCGGCGGCGCATCTTCCATCGAAGGAGACCCATTTTTCGACGGCGGGATCTTGAGTATGCCCGCTGGTACGCGTCTGCGCGAAGACCTGCGTGCGCCGGTTATTACGGTCATCACCGAAACCGACCTCGTTGGATGTGGGCCACACAATGTGCCTGGAGGCGCACCGATCAGCGGATTCGTCCACGCCAGACAACCCGATCATGATCGTCTCCGTATCTGGGAGATCGCCGGCACCGCTCATGCTGATACTTATGTCTTCAATGTGTCGGCAATCGATTCCGGCGTGGCTTCTTCAGCAGAATTGGCGGCCGCATTCACGCCGACGGCTTCTGTCTTTGGAACCATCTTAGATAAACCGCTCAATTCTGCTCCTCAACACCATTATGTGGTTCAAGGGGCGTTGGCCGGACTCGATCGGTGGGTGAGGACAGGCGTGCCGCCTGCATCGGCCGATCGCATTGAGGTAGTGGGCGTCGGCAGTCCGGCGGATGCGGTTGAACTGGTCTTGGACGACAACGGCATCGCAAAAGGTGGAGTTCGCACCCCATGGGTGGACGTTCCAACCATGCGCCTTTCAGGCGTGGGCAATTTCGGTGGGCCACTGGGATTCCTCGTCGGGGTCACGGAACCTTTCGAGCCGGAACGCTTGGGAACTCTATATCCTGATGGAAAGGCCCAGTACCTGCAGCAGTTCGAAGCCGCGTTAGAGTCATCTATCAATGCCGGTTTCATCTTGCAGACTGACAAGGCCGAGATCTTGGCGCTCGCCGCAGAGATGTACCCCGAATGAACCCAGGTCTTCGAGCCCAACGGCTAACTACGAAACTATCGACGAGTTTGATCTCGCCTCCGATCGAGTGGCCACTTGGGCAACGGAGATTATTGACTTTCCGCACGGAGCGCGTCGGCGACGCGCTCCGTGCGGTTCGGGGTGGCGATTCAATTATCATGCGCTCAAGCCCGTGAAGCTTTGAGTGCAAGGAGCGCTGAAGCGCCGCACCCTATATTCTCGCATGGCGACTTGGCGTCGCACAGTGGATAAGCAGATCGATGCAGTCGAAAAGCGTTCGCGGTATCGCAACTGCCCCGCGCAAGATGGGCTCTAAGGTCGGATCACGAAGCCGCCATCCACATGCAGCACCTGGCCGCTCATCCAGTCGCCGGCTGGCGAACAGAGAAGCAGCAGGGCGCCGACCAGGTCACTCGGCGCACCGCGTATGCGGATTACCGCCTGCGTCTCCACCATCTTCACGAACTGGGAGTCCTCTGGAGTCAGCGTCTTGCCAGCATCGCTCATTGTGATGCCAGGAGCGATTGCGTTGACATTGATACCGTCGCGGCCCAGTTCGCGTGCAAGTGTGGTGGTCAGGCCCAGGAGCGCGATTTTGCTCACGCCATACACTGTTGCGGCGGGAAATGCGCCGGCCGATAGCTGGTTGACGATCTTCCCACCTCCGCGTGCGCGCATCGAGGCAACAACCGCTTGGGCGCAGTTCAGGGCGCCGGTGAGGTTCACCGCCAGCACCCTGTTCCATTCATCCAGCGGAACGTCGATTGCCGGGGTGAAGCTTAATTCGGCCATCAAGGCGGCGTTGTTGACCAGAATATCACCCCCGCCGAAGGCTTCAATAGCGAGCTGAGCCATGGCATCGACCGAAGTGCGGTCAGCGATGTCCACACCGACGGCGATCGCCTTACCACCGCCTGCGACGATCTCGTCAGCAACGACGGCCGCTCCTAACGCGTTAAGGTCGGCCACAATCACTGCCGCCCCGGCCTCGGCCAGGGCGTGCGCATATGCCCTGCCGATACTATTGCCGCGGCCACCCGCGCCAGTAACCACTGCGACTTTGCCTGCCAGCGAGAATTGTTGCTCTAGAATCGACATTGCCCGATATCCTTGATTGATGTGCTTGAGAGGGGCGCGTAGCGCGCATCAGGCGATCGACACCGACTTGTAGCGAAGATACTCGTCGATCCCGGCGCGCGCCCCCTCCTTGCCATATCCGCTCACCCCGAGACCGCCGAAGGGCGTGTGTGGGTTGATCTGGGTCGCGCCGTTCACGTAGACGCCACCGGATTTCAAGCGTTCAGCCAGGCGGTGGACGCGCCTAATGTTGTCGGACTGGATGTAGGCGGCGAGGCCGTACCTCGTGCTGTTGGCGATGGCTACGGCCTCGTCCTCGTCCTTGAACTTCATCACTAGCAGTACCGGACCGAAGATTTCGTTTTGGGCGATTTCGCTATTGGGGTCGACGTCGGTAATGATCGTCGGCTCGATGTAGTTCTCGCCGACAAGCGACCCCGAACAGCGACTGCCGCCGAGGACGAAGCGGCCAGAGCCTTCGCTGCGTGCACGATCGAGCATGCCTATGACGCGCTCGCATGCAGCCGCGTTGATCAGCGGTCCGACAGCGACACCTTCCTCCATGGGATCGCCGACCTTGTAGGTCTTGGCAATGGCAATCAGCTTCTCGACCACCTCGTCGTAGATCGACTCCTCGACCAGCAGCCGGGTCGGTAGGGCACAGCCTTGACCCGCCATGATGCCGATCGACCATTTCACTGCCCGCGCGCAGGCCGCGTCAACATCGGTGTCGGCAAACAACAGGCTGGCCGACTTGCCTCCAAGTTCAAGCACCGCGGGCTTCATCTGCTCGGCGCAGGCGACGAGAATCTTGCGCGCCGCAACCGGGCCGCCGGTAAAGCTGATCATCTCGACGTCAGGGTGGCTCACCAGCGCCTCGCCCGCCTCGATCGTGCCCGGCAGGATACTGAGCACGCCGTCAGGGACGCCGGCTTCACGCGCTATGCGGGCGTAAAAGTCGGGAGCGAACGGGGTGAGCTCGGCCGGCTTGACCACGATGCAATTACCAGCTGCGAGGGCTGCGGCGACCTTCATGCCGAGTGAGACAAGCGGGCCGTTCCACGTGATGATGATCCCCACCACTCCGTACGGCTCGGGGGTAGTATAGGAGAACTCACCACGGGTGTCGAAGGTCGACAACAACTGGCCGTCCAGCTTGTCGCTCCAGCCGGCGTAATAGCTATGCCATTGGGCGGACAGCATCGCCATGCCGCGACCGCTGGCGAGCGGGGTGCCCCCATCAAGCGCCGCAAGCCGAGCGAACTCTTCGACGTTCTGGTTGATCAGTTGCGCTAGCTTGATGAGTATTTCGCGCCGCCCTTCTGGGCGGAAGCGTCGCCAATCCTCAAACGCGGCCTTGGCGCGCGCGACCGCCTGATCGACCTCGACCTTGCCGGCGAGCGGAATGTAGGCCTGGTGGGCGCCGGTGACCGGGTTCCTGTGCTCGAACACGCCGCCGGAACCGTTAGCGAGATCGTCATTGCCGATGCGCAGCAAAGCAGTTGGAGCACTGTTAGCCATAGCTTGGTTCCGTCCCATAATTGCATTCAATTGTTGACGACCGCGGCGTGGATGGTGGCGCGGTGTGATGCGGCGCGGCGGCCGACCTTGATCCTAGGCGACCACTTCCTGCTCGCGCAGGCGGGCGATCTCCGCGCCGAGGCCAAACTCGGCGAGGATGTCGTCGGTGTGCTGACCAGCGAGGCAAGGCGGCGGCGCCTGGGTTGCAGATCGCGACAGACGGCAGAGCGGCGCCTGACGGGGCGTATCGCCCCAGGTCGGATCGACCACCTCGGTTACATAGCCGCTGTCGCGCCCGAACGGTGTGTCGAGCAGCAGCGCCTCCGTCGAGGTAGTGGTCACCTCGACGCAGCCGATGTTCCGGGCCAGAAGGTCGCGCTCCCACGACTGTGCAGACCGGCGCCTGAACACCTCGGTCAGAGACTTGGCCAGCGCAACGTCGTTGCGCCCGCGCGAGGCTCGGTCGACAAAGCGTGGATCGGAGGAAAGATCGACCTCACCGGCCATGGCCGAGCAAAGTCTGCGCCAATCGTCCTGCGAAGGTGCGGCCAGGAAAACATAGCCCTCGGCGGCCTCGTATATCCGATAGAGCGCATCGAGACCCTGGAAATCGGCGTCCACGAGCGGCGTGGGCGGCTGCCCCGGCCAATTGACCGCGTGCGAGGACATCATGTGGGTGGCAGAATTGAGCATCGAAGTGAACAGTTCCTGCCCACCCGCCCCGCGGTCTCGGGCATAGATGCCAAAGGCGATCGCGGTGCCCACGCCAACTGCCGCGACCCCATCCGCTTGGGCGGTCGTGTGGGTACTGGCCCAGGAAAGCCTTCGGGCCATATCTTGCATGGCAGCCATGTCCATTTCACGCGCGAGCTCGGAGCGGTTTAGCCCAAGGTTAGTCAGGGCAAAGCCCGCCGCGGCCCCGATGCTCGGCGCATAGGCCGGCCGCCGGCCGTAGGGGCCATCGACGCCGTAGCCAGGCGCGTTGACATAGATGATGTCCGGGTTCACCGCCTTCAGCGCCGCATAGTCGAGGCCGATCCGCTCGACCACTCCGGCGCGGAAACCCTGCACCACGACATCGGCTTTCGCAGCTAGTCGGCGCACAACCTCGAGCCCCTCGGGTTTGGCAAGGTCGATGCAGATACTCTCCTTACCCTGCATCACCCGCGTGCCGCCGGTCTCCGGCAGGGTAATCAAGTTTCTGATCGGATCGCCTCCTAACGGCTCGACCTTGATCACCCGCGCGCCGAGCTCTGTGAGTAGCGCCGGTCCCTGAGGCGCGGCGAACATGGTGGCGAACTCCAGGATGGTCACCCCGGCCAAGGGCAGCCCCTTCGGCGCTGGCGCGACCGGCGAGGGCGAACTGAGCCGCGGTGCGTTCCAGCCATCCTTCAGCAGCACCGCGCGATCAGCGTCCAGGCTCGGCGGGTGGCTCAGCTTCGTTGGCGCGCCGCTCGTTTTGACCAGCGTCCCCGGCTGGCGCACCGGGCCGCGCTCGGGATCACTAAGTGTCACCGTCATGGCGTCGTGCAGCAGTTGGGGATGCTCCAGGATGTCGGCGCCGGCGCGGAAGTGCTCGCCGGAGACGTTGCTGTCGGTGTCGAACACACGGTCCCACTCAGCCGA
Organism: uncultured Sphingorhabdus sp.; assembly: GCA_937873665.1. The sequence goes on along the minus strand of CALMYW010000371.1, from coordinate 5,930 downwards.
CGACCTGGCGTGGACGGCGGACAGCATCAGCTTCCACAGCTCCATCCCTTTATCCGGATCCTCGAACGCAGGAATGCCGGCCCATTGTGGATCATTGAACATGCCGTCCAGGTCCAGCGCCTTCATGAGCGCCGCATAGAGCTTGGGCGCCGTGGCGGCGAACTGCATCCAGGCACCGTCGGAACTCATTGCCACTAAGAGGCGAAAGATCATGTGGCTGAGCGGTCGGCCTTGGGTGTCAAAGTTCGCATAGGCCTTGAGCGCGTCAGGCCAGCGCGTGGCCAATACATGTTCAATCCACGCCCAGGTGTCGATGGCCAAGAACGACTGAGCGAGATTGGCTTCGACCTTTTGGCCAAGTCCGCTGACCTCACGCTCGTGCAAAGCGGCGAGGACAGCATGCAAGGCGACCTGGCTCGCTGCCCAGCTGGCGTATGGCGCGGTCACGAAGGCAGGACGCGACGGATCGGTCCCGATGCGGGCGAACGACTGGAACACCCCGAGCTTGGCCAGAGCTAGCCCCTCGTGCGCGGGCGCGTCGGAGCAAGACCCCTGCGGGCCGAACCCGGTTATCGCACAATAGACCAAGCCAGGATTGCCCTGGCGCATATCCTCATATCCGAGGCCGAAGCCGTCTAGCGTGCCGTGCCGGAAGTCCTCAAAGACCAAGTCCGCGCCGCGGGCGAGCATTAGGATCTCAGCGCGGTCAGCCTCGCTTTGCATGTCCAACACGACGCTCTTCTTGCCACGCGCCCAGAACGGGAAGGCGGCGTGCTCGCGCAGTTCCAAGCCGCCTGGCGGCTCGACCATCACCACTTCCGCGCCGAAGTCGGCGAACAGCTGACTCGCCTGCGCGCCCACGCGCGTTCGGCTGAAATCGAGCACTCTGATGCCGGCGAAGTGCTGCATAGAAATCTCCGACAATGCCCCGATAATTTGGCTTTTCGCCAAGTTGGCTGCCAGCACACCGAGAATGATAAGCGGACACTTATCAAAGTCAACACATGTTGTTTATAAAATTTCAGTCTGGCGATGGAAGAGGACGGAGCGGCGCGCATTCGAACCATGCGTTCACGTCCGGCCATCAAGCGACTTGCGAGCTGAATCGTAGTAATCCCCGCGCCAGTGGCCGGTAGCCGATACCGTCGCGGCCGGGTTCGCTATGTCCATTGGCTGACCCGCGCTTCCTTCGCTTCTGCCGCACTACGAGCGGGCGATTGGCTGCATGGTTGCAGGCCTGCAACTAATTGAAGTTCTGCAATCAGCGCCACATCGCTTTCGCCAATTTCCAGCTGGGCGCTCTTGCTCTTCAAATGGCCCGCAATCTGCGCCCTACCGAGCTCGCGGACCTCTCGCCTTCGCAAACGCGACTGTGTCGCGGCGTTTTGCCGGTGCAATTGCTTTGGCGATGCCATCCAATCAAATGCCTTAGGCTGATCTGGGCACTTACTGAGTCGGCAGTCAGCCAGAGCTGGCCCTCATCTCGGCATTGGGATCGGTGCCGTCGAAGGTCACAGTGAGGTATGCATCGATAGGGGCATCGCCAATCTATTGGTTCTCTTGGCGAAGCAGCTTCAAGTCACGTCTGCACTGGCTGGCTCACCAGACTTACCCCTGCCATCTGGCTCACCCCTGGCCACTCCTCCGATGTTACGCGGAAGGTCCCGTCTGCTTCGCTGGTCACCCATCGGCCAGAGCTGACCTTGAACTCGGTATTCGGGTCGACATACGTGAACACGACGGTGCGCAGTTGCGCATCCTCTGCTCCATAGAGCGACTGCTCCCGCAGCCGGTCGCACTCGTCCATCAGCTTGAGCCAGGTCTCGGGGCCGCTGTACGCTTTCATCCAGTTGAGCGCCTGCGTCATGGAATCGACCTGGTCATCGTAGCGGCCCGCCGGGAACATGGTCAGCTCGCTGATGAACTCGTCGAGCCACGACGCTTGCAGCGGAAGGAGAACCTGTCCGGACTCGATCAGCGCCGCAATCGCGTGTGCCCGCAGCTCCTTGGAGCCCTTGGGCGCAATCCCAACGGCCTTGTAGAACCCCTCGCGCTGCAAGCACTGTAGGAGATGTGTGCCAGAGCCGGCATCCTCGATCAGGACGTGACCCACATCCCACAGCCTAGCCTGGTCGAGCACCGCTTGCTGCATTGAGAGGAAGTCGACCTTCTTGCGCCAGAGGTGGAGGAGGTAGAACCGCCCGCCGCATTTTCCCCAAGTCGAGCAGACCGTGTAGTCGTTGAGCTGCCCAGGCTTGTTGGCCGTATCCCAGGACTGCACGAGCTGGTCGAACCTAGGCAAGTGGGTCTGGTCGTACTGGCCGAAGCCGGCAATCTTGATGATGCTGCCGCCGGGCGGAGCAGGCATTTGCAGGAACTGAGCCGCGAAGTTCTGCTCGCCCATTTCGTGACGGATTTTCTCGAGCGTCTCGAGCGATTCCCGCGCAGGATGCAGGGCCTCCCCTTCCCTGCGGTAATAATGGATGATCCCGAACGGCGTCTCGACCCGGTAATGCTCGTCACGCTGCGCAATCGCTGCGAAGGCGAGCACCTTCATCTCGAGGCGGGTCGAGAGGTACCCGATCATGTCCTCCTGATGGAGGCGCTGCATCACTACCACCGCCTTGCCGACCTCCTTGTTGTCGAACCGGGTCAGCATGGTGTTGCGGGCCCACTCGTTCGCCTTGATCCGCTCGACCGGCGAGTTGGAGATGTCCGGCTTGGTGGGATCATCGACGATGATGTAGTCGGCACCGAACCCGGTCAGCGTGCCGCCGACCGAGGTCGCAAAGCGCCGCCCGCCCGCAGTCGTGATGAGGTCCTGGAGGACCGGGCGCTTCGAGGTAAAGCGGGTCCCTGGGAAGAGCCGCTTGTACCAGTCCGACATCATCACCTGCCGGCACATGCGCGCAGGGTCATCCGACAACTGCTGTCCGTAGGAAGCGCAGACGATCGAGAGCGACGGATTGTGCCCAAGCAGCCAGGCGGGATACGCGACCGAGACGATGATCGTCTTGAGCGAGCGCGGCGGCAGCGCGATCGCGAGGCGTCGGAGGTCGCCGCGCTCGAGCGCCATCAGCTCGCTGCAGATCACGGCGATGTGAAAGTTGTCGAGGTAGGGTGTCGAACCCTTGAGTTCAAAGAACACGCGTTCGACGAAGGCATTGAAGTCGAGCCGCAGCAGGGCGTCAAATTCTTCACGGTCAGGCATCTGCATCGGGGTTCTCCTCGCTGGTCGGGCTGGTCGGGGTTTTGGAAGGGTCAGGCTCGGTGGTTTCGGAGGCGGCTTGCGTCAGTTCGGTGAGGCGCAGCCGCGCCAGGAAGCGCTCGACGATCTCGCGGTCGCTCCGGCTGAGCGGCGGCGCCTCGATGACGGGCTCCGCCTCCTTCTGCGCGCGCATCGCAAAATCGAGCGCCATCTTGGCCGCCTTGATCTCGCCCGAGGCTCCCTGGTTGACGATCTGCTTGGTATTCGCGGCCAGCTTGCTCACCCGCCGGCGCTTGCCGTTCTCGGTGATCGTGGCCTTGGCCCGGAGCTCGCGCGCGACCTGACGTCTCATGCTCGCAGTAAGCGGCCCAGAGATCTGGAAAGAACTCTCGCGGCACATGGCGGAGAAGTACAGGTTCGATTTTAGCCATAAGACGAGGTCGAATCCAATCCAGCTTCGCACCACATTGCAGCAGCCCACATCGGATTTGAAGGTAGCGACATCACAAAGACCACCGCAAAATGCCGCCGCAAGCAGCGTCATTTTGCGGCACCGATTATTGGCCGCTTATTGACCGGTTATCACGGCCGCACGCGCCGATTTATGGCAGCTCGCCTTGCCTGGAATTTTTCAGTGCCCAGGTCAGAACAGCCCGGAAATTGTGGGCCCCAGCAGCTGGCTCGTCAGTTTAGAAGTCCGCTTAGCGCCGCAAGAGCGGCAGAATCTTGCAAATAACCGGTGTAACCGGTGCATTCGGTGCTGAGACCAGTTTGCTCGAGACTGCGTCGCGCACCAATCAGTCTGACAAGGTAACAGATTTTCGCCTCCGGGCGCCCTGCGCCTTTGGAATGGCGCAGTTCCGCCGGGTTCGGCGGGATGCCGTTTCTGACCGTGGGCGAGAGACGCCGACTTTCGGCGCGATGCTTGGGCCATTCTGGCCCAATTCTCTGTTTGGAATTTCCTCGCCCACGCGAGCGAAGCGAAGGACATGACGGAACAAGCCGCGGTTACGCCGCGGCTATGCCCAACAGCGCTTCCTGCTCGGTCCAGTCGATCGGCAATTCGGCTTCGAGCAACCGGGTCCGCGTGACACCTTGCGGCTGAGAGCCTCGATGCTGGATTCGATGATTCGAGGACTGAGCCAGCTTACATTGAGAAGCTTGGCCATCTGCTTGCGGCAGCGCCCGACGCGCTTGGCAAGTTGGTTGAGGCTGAGATCGGGCGAAGCAAGGACCAGCCCCTGCACTTCGAACGCTTCGGCAATCAGCTTCATCAAATGAGGATTGGCACTGAGACCGCGCGAGGCGGCGTCGATCCGAAGCCGGGCCTCGCGAAACGGACGGCGCGCGGGTCGAGGGATGCGGATCATCCACATAGGCTGCCCCATTGCACCAAGAGCAGCAGGATCGAGCGTTACCTGCAGATGGTCGGAGCGGATGAAAATTGCCTCGATCAAGGGTCGTAGCGCCGATGCGACATGCCCCATTTGCTCTAGACTTTCCGACAGGTCCTTCGCCCGCTCAAAGAGGATCCGGAGCGAACCGGCATCGGGCATGTTGGCAAGGCGCCGCAGAGCATGTTCGTCAGCGAGCAGATCACTAATGCAGGACATGACGTGCTGATCGAAGGCACCCTGCTGAAACCGTGTCGCCGCTGGATCGCCGGGACGAGCCAAGTCTTTACGGGTCTCATAGAATGAGTACCGACGCGTTCCTTTGGTCGAGTAGGTCGGGACGACGGGACGACCTTCCGGGTCGGTAATCAGCCCGTTGAACAGCGCCTCGTTGCGATCATTCTTTGGTCGCTTGCGCGGCGGAGCCTTCTCATTCAGCTGGGCCTGCACCCGCTCCCACAGATCTTCATCGACGATCGGCTCGTGTTCGCCGTCGTAGACCTTGCCCTTGTGGACGATCTTGCCGCGGTAGGTGGGGTTCTTGAGCAGGTGGAACAGACTGCCACGCCGAAAGGGGATGCCGCCACGGTGCGGACCGCTGGCGCGTAGCTGCATCTTGGTGACCACACCTTCGGCGCGCAGAATCTCGATCAGGGCTGGAACATTCTTGACCTCGAGATAGCGTCGCATGATGGAGCGCACCCGCTCGGCTTCTTCCGGCACCGGGACCAGCTTACGCTCGACGACCTGGTAGCCGAGCGGCACCGGTCCCCCCATCCAGATGCCCTTCTTCTTGGACGCCGCAATTTTGTCGCGGATGCGCTCGCCGGTGACCTCGCGCTCGAACTGGGCGAAACTCAGCAGCACGTTGAGGGTGAGCCTGCCCATGCTGGTCGTGGTGTTGAACGCCTGGGTGACAGAGACGAAGCTGGCCTGTCTGGCATCCAGCCGCTCGACGATCTTGGCGAAGTCAGCAAGGCTGCGAGTCAGGCGGTCAACCTTGTAGACCACGATGACATCAACCAGTCCTGCATCGACATCGGCCAGCAGCGCCTTGAGGCCAGGTCGCTCCATGTTCCCGCCCGAGAACCCGCCATCGTCATAGCGGATTGGCACTAACGTCCAGCCTTCGTGGCGCTGACTGGTAATATAAGCCTCGCAGGCTTCGCGCTGGGCGTCGAGGCTGTTGAACTCTTGCTCCAGCCCATCCTCTGTCGACTTGCGGGTATAGACCGCGCAGCGCAGCACCTTCATGGCTTCTTCTTCCGCTCGACGAGGCCGAAGAACAGCGGGCCATTCCACTGGTTGCCGGTGATGGCCTTGGCGAT
>CALMYW010000370.1 GCA_937873665.1 uncultured Sphingorhabdus sp. | reverse complement strand
GCAAGCCGCGCGGCGGACTGGCTGGAGAGCGATCTCGCAACCCGCCTGCGGCAGCGTGCCGATCTCTTGGAGGCCCGCCTCGTCGATCCACTCTGGCGCGCCTTTGCCACGCGCGCCCTGCAGATCGCGGCATGACCCCAGAGAGGCAGAGGAGGGCAGGGGGCTTTTGTGAGCTTCGCCGGGGCAAGAGAGTGCCCGGTGGGCTCCGACCCTTTCACCTTCTTCGGAGACCCCCATGACCCAGGTTGAACCCACCCTCCCGGCGCCGATGCCGCCGTCCACCATCGACTTCGCCGCAGTGTTCGCGGCGCAGGCCAAACAAGCCGCCCGCGAGGCCGAACTGCGTCCGGCCAACAAGGATCGCCTGTTCGATGCCCTGATCGCCGCCGGCATTTCTCATGTCACGGTCACCTTCGATGGCGAGGGCGACAGCGGCCAGATTGAAAGCATCGCGGCATGGGCGGGGGAGACAGCTGTCGCTTTCCCTGCCGTGGAAATTCCCTATGCCGCGATCACCTGGGACAGCCCCGAGGTCGAGATGCGGCAGCTTTCGCTCGAAGATGTTGTCGAGCAGCTCGCCTATGATTTCCTCAGCGACACCCATGGCGGTTGGGAAAACAACGACGGCGCTTATGGCGAGTTCTGCTTCGACGCCGGTGCCCGCTGCATCCATCTCGAGTTCAACGAACGGTTCACGTCGTCCGAACTCTTCACCCACGAATTCTGAGGGGGCGACGATGGCACATCCATATCATCACGCCCTCTCTTCGGTAAAAAAATGGGGCGGCACGGTCGACGATTACCAACCCATCCATGCCTGGTTAGATGTTATCTGGACAGGCAAGGCTTTTCTCGACCTGTCGGGTAGCGATAGTCCATAGGAGGGGCCCCGCCGTCCGCTCCGCGCGGATCAAAGCGCTGGCGGTGCGGACGGCGGGGAGGTTCCTGTGGTCTATCGCGGAGACGCTGCGGAGCTCACGGTTCAGTCGGTTCATCCAGATCCACCAATAGGCGCTCTATGCGCGCCGCAATACCGATGTGCCGTTCGATCTCGCGCTGCCAGCCCCGTTCTCTGGCATCTGTCGCAAGTGTCAGTTCGAGCTTCCGTCTATCTCGAAGCCTGCCAGCGTAAGCTTTGCTGGTCACGAATTTTGCGCAGCTGAGATAGAGGTCACATTCACATGGCCCCTCAGAGGGTAGGCGTAGACAGTGGCCAAGTTCCAGTTCTGTCTTGATAAAGTTTGATTTCAGCCAGTCGATTGCCGAGCACGATAATTTTCCCGCGCGTATTGCTTCGGCACCGGGACCAGCGATCATTTCACCGGGGCCAAGCACACTACGATAGTCACGTAGGACTTCGGCGTCGCTGATCCGTGCGTAGACCATGGACATGTGCGGCGTCTGATGCCCCAAGACGCTCATGATCGTGTGCAACTTGGCACCTCGTTCGGCGAGTTGCGTGCCCACAGTATGACGAAACCGATGGCTGGTAACTGTCGGCTTTCCATCTTGATCGACCAGTCCGGCGAGTCGGCACATCTGATTGAGGGGGTATTGCAGCAAATAGTCTGCCGACATCCGCCCGCTGCGGCGAAAGAAGACATAACGAACCAAGTCGCCGGTCTTGTCATCCCGGATCGGGCGGTCGTTGGCTTCGAGCCGACGCTGGATGACTTCGCGCAATACCGTTGCGGCGGCGTCATGCAAAGGCACAAGGCGTTCCCGCATAGTCTTTCCAGCGGGTATCCGCAGTCTGAAGGTCCCGTCGGGATACTGATCCAGGCAGTCCAAGCGGAGTCGAATGACCTCTCCCCGCCGTGCGCCAGACCAGCGGGCGATCAGCAGCGCCGCCTTCTGAAACTCACACTCAAGGCTCGGCAGCTGCGCCATAAGGCGCGACAGCTGGTCCTCGGGAATAAACCTTGGCACGCGATGTGCCAACTTCGGCAGATCGTTCGGATCAAGAATGGGTCGGGTCGGAAAATTGGGCCAATCCCATGCTGCGCCATCAGACAGGAACTTGGCAACTGTGCCCGCCCTTGCTCGACGAGCATTTATGGACAGCGGCGCGCCGGTGCGTGGTGCAATGTCGAACTGAAGGTGGCGAAGGTAGTCGTTGAAAAGCTCCGGATTGATGTCAGCAAAGTTCAAAATGCTGGGCTGTCGCGTAGACAAGTAAGTCACAAAATGCCTCATCGAAACGGCCATGTGATCTACCGTCGGGCGAGCAAGACTGACCCGCTTCCTCTCAAGCCAGCGGTTTGCCAATTCCTGCAGGTCTGGCCTCGGCGAAGCGATCGGCTTGCGTTTGTCCTGGATAATCTGAGGCCGGATGACATCGTTCCCGTTTTGGAAGAGGAGCAGCTGCAGAACGCGGGTTTTGACCCGCCAGCTGCGCTGAAAGCCTGCCGGGAAGTCTTCTTTCTCGTTTCGGAAGATATGAGTGTCGTGCCGTGCGGCGAAGGCGTCGACACCTGCGATCATTTCGTCAAGGTGATGTTGGCGAAGATCGCCAAAAGAGCGGACACCCGTGTGCATCGCAAGACGTGGCAAAACCACGCGGAGCGCTGCTTGCACGCCGGTTGCGGAATAGCCAATCTTCGCACTGTCCGCGACCAGTGCGTCGAGCCCTTCATAGGCGTTCAATGGCTCCATCGTCTCCGCCACGCGCATGTTTCCGACTGCGAACAGGAAATCGTAGTCCAACCGGATTCGGTCGGTCATGGCTGCGTAATAGAGATAGCTGCGTGCCCGAAAGCTGACCGGATAGGTCGGATGGGCCTGCTTGTCACCATTTAGGCAGCCAATTCTGATCGGCAGGGGGGCAGCGAACCAATCCCTGATATCCGGCCAACTCTCAATGAACATGGATCGGTATATCAACCGCTTGCGGCGAAAACTTTCAGCCATCGGGATGCGCGCCAGAAATGCCGCATAGTCAGCTTCGTCTGCGTGCTCAAATATGACAGGGCGGTCGACGGCCGATTTTGACGATACATGGGTCACAGAGCCTCTCCGTCCGTTGTTTGCGAAGGACGGTCCAGCCCTAAGGCGTGTCGATACTCTGCGACCACCACGGCGTCGGAAACCCTTGTGTAAATTCTGGTCGATTCCGGCGAGGCATGACCCAATCGCTTCTGTAATGTCAGTTCTCGCATCCCTGCCTCCCACATGCGCGTCGCATGGGTGTGGCGAAGGGCGTGCGGGGTCATCCACGGCTCTCGGATCTCGGCGCGATCACATGCGCGAGCAAAAAGTCGCGCCAGCGCAGAATAAGACAGCGGTTCTTGACGGTTTACGCCTGTGCCGCCGACCAGGAACACGAAAGGAACGTCAGCATCACCCGGTCGTTCGTGCATGACGTATGTGTTCAGGGTTTCCAGTGTCTCGCCATCATGCAAATCGACTACGCGCTCGACGCGGGACTTCGATCGTGCGCCCTTTGGATGATCATCGCGGCAGCGCACAAAGATGCGTCTGCGCCCGTAGCCTATATCGGCGAGATGCAACCCGAGAACTTCTCCGGGGCGCAGGCCTCCGTTCAGCATCAGCAATACCAGGCTGCGATCGCGGAGATTGCGCGTGGCGGCCAATAAACCTTCGACCTGTTGCTGATTCATCGGTCTTGGAAGCCGCTGCATGGTCTTCAGGCGCAATTCTCTGACCTCAGACCTCTGCCGTGAAATCCCAGTCAGAAACGGCCTATGCCTGTCGCTCACCCGCCAAGACGTTTGATCTTGCTTCTTCGCGATCGGGTTTGCCCCGCTGAACGCTCCGGTGAAAATCGCCCAGCGATAGAAGGCGTCGACCGCCACGAGGATGCGATTGATCGTGGCGGCTGAAAGGACCTGCCGAACGGCAGCCCCCTCGCTCACCACCAGTCTGATCGAAGTATCCCGGCGCTTGCGGTTGGCGTTTACCGACCGGAGGTACTCGAGGAATGCGGCCGAGAGTTCGGGGGAGAAGGAGGTCCAGTGAATTCCTTGGGTTGAGAGAAAGGTCCAGAGATGAATGAGGTCGCGTGCATAGGCGAGGGCGGTGTTCGGCGAATACGCCTTCGCCCCCAGATAGCCGACAAAACTGCAAATCGGGTCGACTGCGTTGCCGTCCATATCTGTCACAAGAATGGTCGCGCCACCGTCGGCGCTTCTCAGTTTAAACATCTGCGCCTCGGTGATTTTGCGGGTCGTGGCAGCCAGCATAGGGCAAAACGCCACCGTCGGCATGCTGTCCACATAATCGATAGCTCGAAAGCCCACTCTGCGGATTTCCGCCATCGCGCGATGTTTCATCATGCGGCTGGAATCTGGCTTTCCGAGACTGTCTTCGGGCCGACGATCACGCTGTCGACCGGCAGGATCATTCCGACCCGCTGGGTGGGCGAGCAGCACGTCCGCGAGGATCTTGGGTTCATTCCGAGCTTCACCGACTGGGTCAAGGCGATCCGGCCAGAACCTTGGATGGGCCGCACGGAGAAGATTGAGGCGCTCGTCGATCCGCAACTGACGCCACCCGTCGTGGAGGTCCGCTGAAATGAGCCGGGCATACCTCAATCTCGGCGTCTCGCCCGGGATCACGTCACTCGCGATGCTGCGTATCGCCATTGGTCGCCTGCATCCCGACACGCTGGCCGTCCGCAGCTGGCGTCCGGCGCGCAAACGCTACTACCGCGAGCTCTTGCAGGCCCATGCAGAGGCTCAGGTTCGGGCGCAAGTCGCCTGTAAGTGATTGGTGTTCCTCGACCCGCATTTTCCAATCCGCCCGGCCCTCTGGCCGGGCCTTCTCATTTCTGGAGGTACTATGGCTGACTACTTCACCCACTTTTCCTGCGTCCTCGACGTAGGCTCGCCCGAAAAAGCGATCGCGGCGCTCGATCTTCTGACCCGCCTGCATCTCGACGAGGAAGGATCGGACGATCCGGAATACTCGGGCTTCGCCATGTCGCAGCAGGACGGTCCCGGTAGCTCAATCCTCTGGTTCCGTGACGATGATGGGGAAGGTGATATCGAAGGTGTCATACGCTTCGTGCTGCGATTGGCGGAAGTGGACGAACTCACAGGCCTCTGGGGTTTCGAGGTCGCTTACACCTGTTCCCGGCCCCGTTTGGACGCCTTCGGCGGTGGTGCGCATGTCATCGATCTCGGAAACCGGAAATCCATCGGCTGGACCAGCACGCATGAATGGCTTGAGGCCG
>CALMYW010000369.1 GCA_937873665.1 uncultured Sphingorhabdus sp. | reverse complement strand
CCCGCCCCCCGGGCGGGGGGGCCCACCCAACCCCCCCCCCCCACCCCCCCGGCCACCCCCCCCCCCCCCGCCCCACCCCCCGGAGGGGGGGCCCCCCCCCCCCCCAGGCCCCCCCGCCTCTCTTTTACAGACTGAACCTGACGACCCACATCATGTGGAGCCGTTGACACACAAACCGCCTTGCCTAATCATTACTCCCAGGGGAGACACCAAATGCAACGCCAATTCATAGGATTAGCAACCGACAAACTTGCGATCGCAACCACTCCCTTTCTGATTGCCACAGCAATCGCGACCGCAATTCGGGATCCGCGCGCCGGCGACCTCGTCGACATCATGATCATAGCCATGACGACGCTCGGAGCCATCGGCATCATGATATGCGCGAAACGCTCCCAAAAAGCCGGACTCGCGCTTGCCGCCATCCCGCTGATCGCTACGATATGCGGACTGCTCATCGGCCCATCCATACTCTGGAAACTACAGCTTCCGCTCACGCTGATGCCAGTGGCCGCAGGAATCCTTATCGCCAAAACGATGACGCCCACTCCAAATTGAGGGGAGGGGGATTTTCGATGCTGACACCAGCACCGAAAGGAACCTTCCATGGGCGACCGCGCGCAATGCTCGATCGAAATCGGCGGCAATCTCCCCGCCGCACTGCTTGAAGAATTCGCAGGCCATGTCGCCAATTATGACCTGCGTACCGATTGGTCGGGCGAACCCTACGACCCGCAAACCTATCCAGCAGGCGAAATGCTCAACCTCTTCGGCGAAGAGCTGAACGGCGGGCTTGTCGAGACCCTGGAGCAATTCTGCAAGGCAAACGCCCTCCAGTTCCGCCGCTGGTCAGGCGGCTGCCCGGGGGCATTCCATCCAGAGCTCGTCGTCTATTATGGACCCGGCGACGAACATGACATCACCGCCACCGAAGACGAACACCCCGTTCTCACGCTGCAGGAAATCAGCAGCTTCGAAACCATCCAGGATATCAAGGATTTTGTCGCCCGCTTCACCCGCGACATCCCGACCTTCACCATCGTGCCGTGATCACCGAGCGCACCATGCGCTGGTTCGAGCGCCGCTGCCGCTATGTCGGTGACACCGAACTGATCGACACCCGTCGCTACGCTGTCGATTGCATCGAGACCGAACGCGCAGCCCGCTTCATAGCGCGCCACCATTACCTTCCCGCCATGCCAGCGTCTCAGCTCTGCGTAGCCCTGTTCGGCCCCCGAAACGGCGCGACAAAAGCCCCGATCGCCGGGATCGCCATCTTTGCGGTCCCATCCAACCCATCGGTCATCCCCGCTCATGCAGGTCTTCCTCCCGAAAGCGGTACGACGCTGGCTCGTTTCATTCTCCTCGACGATGTTCCCGCCAACGGCGAAACCCATTTCCTGTCCAAAGCGCATTCGGCACTCCGACGAGAAAAACCGCACCTCGAAGCAGTCGTTTCCTATGCCGATCCCGCAGCTGGCCACATCGGTCACATCTATGCCGCTGCCTCCGCCGCGCACCGTGGCCGCACCCGCCCCCGCACGAGCTGGTCAATCGCCGGCAAGGCATTTCCGGGACGCACACTCAGCAAGATAGCAAACGACGAAACCGGCGCGGACGCCGCGATCGCGCGCCTCGTTGCACTCGGGGCGCCAAGGCCATCAACCGGAGAAACGGGAGCCGAATGGCTTCAATCCCTCAAACGCACAGCTGCGCTCAGTCCAACAACGCACCCCGGCTATTTCGTCTACAATTTTCCCCTCACGGCAAGGGCGCGAAGCCGCTCAAGCGCGCTGCCAAAGCAGCCCTATCCCACGATCGCCGACCTCGGAGCGAAAAGCGGAGAACCAAAATCATGAAATACGTCGTCGCCTTCTACGAAAGTGGGCTCGGGTTTGGCGGCCCAGAGGAGGGCGGGTGGCACTATGATACCGGGACGCTCGTCAGGCTCTACCGTATCTATGCCAACGCAAACGCCGCCTGGCGCGTCGCCAACCGAGCAAACCGTCTCCTCGACCGCCTGCAGGCAAAGAAGACCCCGGTCCACTCCGCCATCTACCCCGGCGGCCGCCATCGGGCTCATGTCTTCGAGCGCATCCCGCCCGAGTTTTTCCCCGAAACGCCGCCCACCTACAGCTAAAGGACCCGCCATGCTCGACCCAGAAACCCAAGCCTATCTCGCCGAAAGCAAAGCCAGGGCTCTCAAAAGCTTTCCGCTCTCGCGCGTCACCGAAGACTTCCATGATCAAATGCTCGAGGTCCTACCGCCCGCATACCGAAAAGGCGCACCCGGCTTCTTCATCATCGAAGCGGCGACCGATGACGTCCACGCACAATTCGTCGCCTATCGCGGGAAATTCTACGGCGGCTATGTCGAACTCTCGAAACCGGAAACCTACATCACTCGCGAGGCCATCGAAGCGTTCGAAACCGCCAATCCTGAAGCACCGATCCTGACCTGGTATCCCGAGGATCGAGCATGAAACGGCACATAATCGCCGACCTCGGCCCCGGACCCGCAAACGAGCCTTGCGCGCAGCTAGGCCGCACTGCCAACTTCGCAACCCTCAACATCCTCGAACTGCAAGCCTACCAAGCCGCAATCACCGGACTTAACCCGCCGCTGCCCGCCGGAATGAGCTACGCGCACCATGCCAACCACCACGATTTTGGCACCTACTGCACGCTCATCCTCGAAACGGACCCGGACACATACCCAATCGACCTGGCGCACATCGTTGCCGAACGCCTGAATCTGCCACTGACATGGATCTCGGCAGGCTTCCGAGCGCCCGTCGACTATTCCAATCCGAAAGCCCCGCTCGCGACGACGCTGCAAGCCTGCATCGTCTCCGCGCTCGCGATCACCCGCCCGCGCGACAATGGCAGCTTCTATCCGCCCGAAAACGAACACATCCACACCCGTCTGCGCGAAGCATACCCGGGGTTCATCGCCGCCTCCTGAAACATCGCTCGACGCCGCCCGAAGGGGAGGGGGGGACGATGCAACGACTCGGGAGAAAGACGATGAGAACATATGCAGGCATCGGCGCGCGCGCCACCCCGCAACCAATCCTACAACTGATGACCCGCTGCAGCTTCGCGCTTGCGAAACGGGGGTATCTGCTTCGATCGGGCCATGCTGACGGTGCCGACAGCGCCTTCGAAGCCGGTGCCGGCAACAATGCCGAGATCTATCTCCCGGCCCCGCGATGGCGCGGCTCGCCAAGTGCGCTTCACCCCGAAGTTATCGGCCCAGTCATCTGGCACCGCGCCCGCATGATCGCTGCCAAACACCATCCGGCCTTCGCGACGCTTTCCGAATTCGTCCAGAACCTCCACACCCGCAACGTGTTTCAAGTGCTTGGCCGCGACCTGACCGCTCCATCCGAATTCGTCCTCTGCTGGACACCAACCGGCGAAGCCGAAGGCGGCACAGGCCAGGCCATCCGCATCGCGATAGCCCACAACGTCCCCGTCTACAATCTCCAGCGGCCGCGCGAACGCAGCCACGTCGAGAAGCATCTGGGCGTCTGACCCATGCTCGCCGCGCGAAAACCGACCCCCTCCTGCGAGGGCCGTTTCCGCGCGCCCGCTATCGAAAGGACAAACGATGCAGAATCTGCTTCTCGACGAACTGCCCGCTGCAACGCTCGCGACGCGCGCGCAAGCTATCCACGCTCGTGCCAAGGCCAAGACAGAGGCTTTTGAACTTCCTGACGGCGCAATTGCTGGATTCTTTGGCGACTACCGTTTCCTCTCGAACTTCTGGCTGGCTCCGATCCCGATGTATGGGGCTACCTACCCATCTGTCGAACATGCTTATCAAGCTGCCAAGACGAGCTCCCCAGACGAACGCCTCGCGATCCTGCGTGCAGCCGGACCTGCCGCTGCCAAGGCCCTCGGACGCCGCGTAACGCTCCGGCCCGATTGGGAAGCGGTCAAAACCCATTTCATGCTGGCACTGGTCCGCCGAAAATTCGCAAATCCCGTCCTCGGCGACCGCCTGATTGCCACCGGGAATGCACCAATCTTCGAAGAAACGACCCGCTGGAACGACACCGTTTGGGGCATCGTCGCTTGTCCTGGCGGCTACCGCGGCGGAAACCGGCTAGGGCAAATCCTTGAATCGATCCGCGACGAGCTTATGACAAGCCAGGGGAGCGGCAAATGAGCAAGAAAACACTGGCGGTCGAAATCGCCTGTTCGCAAGACGAAGCCGAACTGTTCATGGATCTTGTCATCTATCTCTGGGACCGCAAAAACAGGCCCGACCCGCTCCCAACCCCCGAACTCGACGCTGCTTTCAATCAAAAAGCCGCTTTTACCATCACCAAATATTGCACCGATATCGACGCCTTCGGGATCGACTGTATATACGACGCGCCCGGGCAGGTCCTTAGGCTGCATGACATTGACGGCGCACCCGACCTATCGGCCCTCGCAATGGTGCTCATACATCTCTATCCGCACCGGCTCCCCATCGCCTATGCACTCAGCGACAGCGAAGGGCGCACTCCCAAAGTCTGGACCGTCCTTACCGACCAGTCGATCATCATCACCGAAGATGAAGCCCGCGCGCTGGTTGCTACCAAAGCAACCGCCCCGGCCTTTATCGCAGACGGCATTCGCACCTTCCACTAAGACTTTGACTCAGGCCGCAGCCCCGGCCTCGGCTTGTTTGACCGGCTCACGGCGATAATAGGCCCTTCGTTGAGGCTTTGGCAGATCCTCGCCCTTGACCCAGATCGCATGATCGATCCCCTGAAACGACATCCTGTTCGCCAGCGAATCTTCGACCCGTTCCTCCGGATCATGCAGATAAACCGCCGTCGCTCTCTCCCCGGTGTCTTTAAGAACGATACTCGCGATCGGCACGTCCTTTTCGAGGTTTACCCGCATACCTTTGACGAACCTGCGGCGACGAGCGACCGCTTCGTTGAGCAGTTGCTCCTCCTGGACACTCTCGAACGGCAACCAAGTGTCAGTGACCGGCATCACGGTCACCTCGATAAGATCAAGCAACCCCGTCTTCCTCCTGCAGAACGAGGCCCCCATCACCAGATGGCCATCATTCTGCTTGCGGCGCCATAACGATATCTCATCGGCAAACCGCTTTAGGAACCTGCGGCTCATATCCGCGTCCATGTCGAAGCTTTCTTCGCCGTTATACCGGATGATCACCTTCACTTCGTGATCCACCTCGCGGATTTCGCGAACCTCGCCGATGACAATCATCATATTGTCAGGCGAAGCCTTGACCCTCGCCAGCGCCGCCCGCTTACGCGCCGACCACTCCCTTGCATCGTCGCTCCGGTACACCTCCGGAATGAACAACACGTCGCTCATCCCTTGCTGTTTGACCTTGCAGACCGCTGCGGCCTCCAGCAACGCGCGCCGGACGACCCCCCATGTCCGCTTATCCTGCATCTTCGGGTGCCAATGCGTAAGTTCAGCACGATCCCACAGATAGTGGAGTAGCCCGCGCATTGTCAGCTTTTGCCCTGTCGATTTCACGACCGGCTTGTCGTTCGTCAGCGCCGACGGCGCGCAGCGCGCAGGTCCCCGCGTGAGCGGAAACCCCACTTTAAGCGCTGTTTCGCCGCTCTCGCTGTCATCGATCACCGCCGCCCCGCGAACCTGTGCGAGACCCGTCAAATCGTCCGGCGCATCGAAATGATCGCAATCGGTTGCGTGCCCGGCACCCGATCCGGGCCAGCGCGCCACAACAAACTTCTCGAAACGACGTGCTATGTACAGGGGCAACTCAATCCCCTTGCGGCACAGGCAAAAAGCCTTGTCCTTTCGGCGGTGCGCTTCAGCCAGAGTCTTCTGCAAATCATTCAAATCGCTTGCTTCGACCACGCGGTCGAGCACCAGATAGCGTTGAGCCATAAGTCTCTCCATATCCCGCGATCCGACGCTGCCCGTCCGACCTCTCGCGCTTTCCTCCTTCGAGTTTGGGCGCGGCGAGTGCCGCGCGTTTCTGATCGTTACACCAAATGCACAAGAGATGAAACAAACTAACGACATACTCGATATCGCGTATGTTCCGCCCGCTCAGCAGCTTATTAGCACCGGAAAGATGCCGCGCTTTCGCGGCACTTCCCGGCATACCCGCTGTGCTTTGCTAGGCTTGCGAACACGCTCCGCCTGTGTTCGCGCGCCAAGCGGCGCATGATCGGTGCTGACCTGGGCGTTCGACACCACCCTCTCGACCACCGCAACGCTGCACGCAATTTATCCCCCTTGCACACCTTTTCGCGCAGCGAAGGGGGGGCTTGCTTGGCGGGGCGAATGCACCTTCGCGCCAATCGGCTGCGATCTCAAACGCGGTGCGCCATATTTAGCCGTAGTTCGGGAACGCAGCGGCGGCGGCCGAACGGATCGCACATGATCCGGATCGTGTCCAAATGGACCATAACACCGCCGGGCCAGATCCTGTCAAACGCCGCCGAAAGCGCCTCTGGCGGCCGCGGCCAAAGCCAGTCCCACCCTTCGTGATTGAGGAAGGCGCGCGCAAAGTCGATCGCGGCCACAAAGGCAACCAAAACCATCGCGACGACCAACACGATACGCGCCACCGCTCCCGTGTTTACAACCAACAGCAGCACGATTGCTGGGGCTAAGGCCAACGCGGAAATCCCTGTGTTGAGCAAAAAAGACCGAAAGGCACAGGCACGGAGGTAGCCCTCAATCACAGCCATGCCATGCACAACATCACCGCGGCCAACCCACTCAGCGACATAAAGCCGAGCCTTCTCGACTTCACGGACGTAACCGATCGCCATCCTTTCACCTCGCAATCAAGTCGAAAGCAAACATAGATCGCCCCAAGATAAGCCACATCTGTTTGCGAACGAAACAAACCAACCCTCACCAGCGCAAACCCGCCGACCAACCTAAAGATTGCAAATCGAACGCGAGCATAGCAAGATAATTCTATACGATCACATAGGATGAAGGACATCCACTGAAGCCCTGGCCCGATCCGCGCTTTCCTGAAAAGCCGGTCTCGAAATTCGAGATCGCGCTTGTCAGCGCGCTGGTTATCCTGCCGTTCGTCGCGATCGCCATCGACCAGCTCGCAAAACACCTGGGCTGAAGAAGAGCAGGGCAGGGGAAGGGGAACAGATGCGGAGCCAGACGATGCCCTTCCAGACACTCGAGCTGCCCGGTGCGATGTTGCACCTCGACACCGAATTCCTCACCCCCGAGCGCGCAACCCACTTCCAACGCCTACTGCGCGCAACGCTGCCGTGGCGCCAGCGCCAAGTGACCATCGCCGGGATCTCCTACGACGAACCGCGCCTCACAGCCTGGCATGGCGAAACCTACAGCTATTCCGGCCTCACCCTCGATCCAGCACCGCTCACGCCCGAGCTCGACGAGCTAAGGCTGCTGATCCAGACCCAGCTGGGCAACGCCGGCATCGCCGCCGCGCCGTTCAATTCTGTCCTCGCCAATCTCTACCGCGCCAGACGCCGCGATTCGATCGGGATGCACGCCGACGACGAACCCGAACTCGGTTTCGAACCCGTGATCGCATCGCTGAGCCTTGGCCGACCGGCGCAGCTGCGCCTTGCACCCAAACCCGGAAGTCAGGGCAAGCCCGCCCGCGTCCTGCTGCGGCCCGGAAGCCTCTTCATCATGGCCCGCCAAACCCAGGCCAACTGGAAACACGGCATCGACAAGGAAGCCCGTCCAAGCAGCGAAGACCGGATCAACCTCACCTTCCGGACCATCTTCCCCAGAAAGCGACCATCATGACCCAGGCAGTCCACCAAGCTCTTGCCGGTCTGTTCGACGAAGATCATCCGCGCGTCTGCGCACAGGTTCAATGCTACGGCCTGACCATCGTGCAGGGCGAGCAAGGGATCACCTCGCTTGACCAACCAAGCCAGGAATGGACCCACCGGCTCGAACTGGAACTCGGCACCTCGCCCACTGACATCACGCTCGAGGTAGAACTGATCGTCGGCGAACACGCCATCTTCGACGAACTCGCACGCCAGCACACCTGGCTGCCATCCCCCGTCACGCCCAACTCTTCGAACAACGGTGTCTGCTGGTTTGAACGCCCCGACAAGGCGCTCGCGGTGATTTCAACCACACGAGAAGCGATCCAGAGCATCATCCTTGCCCTCAACACAAACGCGCAGTCCTGGATGGAAATAACCGTCTCGGGCCCGTTCATCCGCAGCCGGACCGACGAGGTCCGCGCGATCTTCGCCTTTGCCATCATCAACGCACTTTCCAGAAACGCCAGCGGCGCGGTGGAAGGTGAGCCATGACCGCTCCCAAATCATCGCCGCGCTCGTTGCGTTCCGCCAACCCCCACGATCGCGGTTACAAACCAAGTCCCGCAACCGAGCGGCTGATGGACTCAATCACGCTCGAGATGATCGAAGACCAGCTCGAGAGGCATAATGCCGGCGAAATTGCGCAAAGCGAACTCGGGAGATCGTTCACCGCCTATGTCGCCGACGTGCTCGACCAATATACCGCGGAATATTATGCCGACGACGAACCCGGCCAGGTCGCACTAATTGCCTCACGCCTCGCGCAGCTTTCAACCGCCATCTTCTACCGCAACATCCCGGATCTGTTACCCGAGCCGACAACAATCGAAGCCATGTTCGACGACGTCTACACGCTCGACGGCCGCGCGTTCTGCAGCAAATACGACATCCTCGACTTCTACGAAATGCGAGTCGACGACCACCAAAGCCGAGAACGCGCTTGGGACGAGCCCTATCAGCAGCTCATCGCCCACCTGGACCCTGCCAATCCAGCGTCCGCGCGCCAAAGGATCGACCAGGCGATCCTCGATCACAAACGCGCCGCGGCCGCGCCCATGAACCGCCGCTCCTTCATGGCGATCCTGCTGTATATCCTCGCACTCGTGCCTGCAGGTCCCGCCGTCCTGCGGGTAATGACCTCGATCGACGAGAAAACACGCGACCTGCGTTTCGCCGATCAAGTTGCAACACTCAGCTGGCCAATGACCATCGGCTTGTTCGCGCTAACCTTTGCACTGATCGTGCTCAGCGTCGAAATCCGATACCCGAAACGACGCCCGCCAGCCCCGCCGCCACCGGCATTCATCAAAGCCTGGTTCGACCGCAACGAGCGCCCAGGGCATTTTGACCATTGGCACATCTACTGGCCGACCGCGAAACTGTGGGTCCACCGCCGCGAGGGATTCTTCTTCGACAAATGGCGCAAGGAACTCGCCACCCGCGAAGACTATGAGGCGATCATCGCCAAGCTCGAACGTCGCCGCCTCTTCCGCGCACCAAACCCCTATATGGCCACGCAGCTGCGCCGTTTCCTTGAAACCAACACCGATCGCTACCCATGACCGAACACACCGAAAGCATCCCCATCCGCGAAGCACTCGCGCGCTACCTTTACCCGGACGATCTCGGCAAAGGCTACGCACTCATCGACGAAGACACGGGCCGCCTCGTGCGCAGAATCCGAATCGTCCAGTGGACAATGCGCCTGCTGTTCGCTGCCGGCCTTGCGGCACTGCTTATCGGCGCGCAACCCGGTTGGCTCCGCGTCCTCGAAGGATTCTGCCTACTCGCTGCGTTCGTCGCATTCGAACTCTATGGCCTCGCCGCGCTCAACACGCCGGTTTTCGGGTTTCTCTGGCCGACGCCCGACCCGCGCATCAAAGCCTTCATGGACATGCTTGCGAGCGGCGAACTCCAAGCCTTTACCGAAGATAGCGTCCCTGCCCGGGCGAGCGCGACCTTTGCCGACCCCCAGAGCACCAAACGATGACCCGCCTCGTCAGCCCCACATCTATCGCCGAGCTCAACGCCTGCCATCCAGACGATGACATTCGGCTGAGCGACGCAACGATACTCACGAGTGGCGGAGGCGAGGAAGGAACCCAACTTGGTGCCAGATATCTGGCTGTGATGCGCGAGCACAACAGGAAGAGACGACGATCACTCGCGATCAACCGCCTCGCCTGCCTCGCGGTTACGGTCCTGCTATACGCCCTGCTGCTCTATCTCCCGAACTCGCTTGGATCACTCGCCGTGCTGGCCATGCTCGCCCTATACGCTTGGCTCCTCTGGAAAGCAGACCAGGCAGTCCGGAGCGCCGATCACGACATTGAAACCGTCGAGAGGATGTTCAGCGACGACTACACGATCAAGGTCAGAGACCTGCGCGTACAGTTGGCGAGCTCAGGCACACCCGATGTAAAGGTCGGACCGTGGGATCGAGCGGTCGCGAAGCCGCAGCGCAAATCAACCCGGCGTTAGAACGCTGAGCCCGCTCAAGTCCGTACCGGAAAAACTACACTGATTTGCGAATCAAAAACTCTCAGATGACGATCGGCGATCTAGCTCTTACGCGACACCCAAAGCTCAGTTGTCCGCTCCACTGCGATACTCCCTTGATACGGTTTGAGAAGGGCCCAAGCCTCCGCCGGAGTGCCATTTTTCCAGGAATCCCAACGGCCCGGCTCAAGGATCACCGGCATTCTGTCATGAACTTCTGCAACAGGCCCGTAGGACTCGGTCATAACCATCGAATAGACTTCGCCCCATTCAACGCTATCCCGCCATATTCCTGCGACAGCGAAAACCGGCTGATCGGGCAGCGAAAACCATGTCCGGGTTTTGGAACCCTTCTCGCCCTCCGCTTCGGCGAACTGCGTTACCGGTATAAGACACCGCCGCTCCGCAAAACTGTGCCGCCACATGAACCCATCGAGCTTATCCGAGCGGGCATTGTTAACCGGCTTGGGCTTGAGCGTCTGGCCTTTCGATCCCTTCAAGACGAGCGGAAAACCCCACACCATCACGCGCAGCGACTGTCCAGCAACCACGAGACCCGGATATCCAGGATAGATTTCGATCGGAAAATTGGCCGAAGACATAGCTTGCGCCTTGAACATTCGCGCAACCTCGGTTTGCGCTCGTGTCATACGGTAGAGATTGCACATCGTGTCGCCCGCGTCACTTTTAGCCGTCGCGGCCAGCAACGAGCCCGTCCGCAGCGCACGCTATAGCGCAACGGAACTCGATTATTCCATCGATAATAGGGAGGCGAGGGGGACTGGAAAGCGCGCGCTTAATGAACGCCCCGCTCAGCAACACTGGAAACCGCCATGTCAGACCATTATGTCCAAACCTGCTTCGCCTTCGATGTCACTGCCAACGAAGCCCGAATGCTACTCCAGGCAGCACAGGCCGCTGAAGAACTCAGCTCCAACTTCGACGTCCCATCGCTCACACGATTTTGGTGTCAACTACCTGAAGACTTCCGCGCGATCTTCCCGCCAACCGACGAAGATCCATGGTCGGGGTTTACAGCAATCTTTCCCGACCCCGAATACCCGACGTTCGGCGCGAAATTCGAGATCGTCAACGAGGAACAAACCCCCCAACGCATGATGGTCTCAGGCGATCAATTCGACCCCGATGCCACCGCAGAGCTGATAGCCGTGATCGTCAAAGACACGCTTCCCGTCATCGCAACCTGGTCGAGCTCGTGCAGCAAGCTCCGTCTCGATGATTTTCACGGCGGCGCGTTCCGCGTCGACAGCCGAGGAATCACCTTTGTGAGCTCGCACGACATCTACGACAACCGGCGCTTCGAGCCCAAATTGGTTCTCACAACATACAATGAGGAACCAGGGCCATTATTCTGGAACAAGGATACCGGATTTGGGCCGCTCAAAGACGCGACCTTCTACACCCAAAGCGAAGCCGACGCGCTCGGCACCGTGATCGCCAACGATGAGCCCGAATGGCTTGAACTCCCAGATATGGCCACCCAACACAGATAAGCCGCGCGTCCAAGGGGGAGGGGGTGAGGGAAGGGTCCAATCCCTTTCTTCAGGAGCAAGCCATGCCGCTTCCCATCTTTGTCTTCGGCTCGAATCTCGCCGGTCGCCACGGCAAGGGCGCCGCACTCTGGGCGCGGACCAACCGGGGTGCGGTCTATGGCCGCGGCATCGGTCGCCAGGGTCATTCCTACGCCATTCCAACGAAGGACCACCACCTCAAGACACTGCCCATTGCCGCGATCGCCCGCTACGTCGACGAGTTCATCATCCACGCCGCCGAGCACCCACAACTGACGTTTCAGCTTACGCCAATCGGATGTGGTCTCGCGGGCTACCGCCACGAACAGATCGCGCCGCTATTTGACGCTGCTAGTGCAAACATCATCATCCCGCCCGAATTTGCAGCATATCTGACGCGCGCCGCCGCCTGAAAGAGGAACCCATGCCAAAACTATATTTCGAAGAAGATCGCTGGGTCGTGCCAGGACAACAGACCCGCGCAGCCGTGCGGCACGACATCCCGTCCGCTCCTGCAGAACTTGCTGACTGGCTCAACCACCGCGATGCCAAACCGGACGGCGGACCCCAACATCCCTCGCTGTCCGGAGCCGCCATTGCTCCACCCGACCACGATCTTTCCGGACACCCAATCGCCGCAATAGACCCGACATCGGTAACCGAATGGATCTTCGACCAGGCTACGCCAGCCCAAGTCGAAGTCGTGTTCGCTGCGCTTGGCACCCGCTTCCACGAAATGCGCCGCGCGGCGGTGCAGAAAAGCACGGCCTAACCGGGATAATATCGACGTGGATTCCTCCCGACCGAATTGCTAACGCTCCCAAAACACTGCGCTTGGCGTACCGTGACGAAAGATGACCCATGTTCTCAATTCGCAACTTCCCCCGGCCTGCAATCGGTTACCCGGCATTTCTGGGACTCTTTGCCATAGACTTCGGCATCATGGCGTTTATCTTCGACGACTATTACGGCGGACCGATCATCCCTGCGATCGTTGGCACGCTCCTCGCCATCGCGACCATGCAGATCGCACGCTTCGAATGAGGCGCGCTCCCGCACCCGGCGCAGCCAAAGTCGCATCGAACCGCGAACCAGAGGCTGGAACGGAGGCCAATTACGACCTCAACCAAGCCAGTCTCGCTGTCTTTCTCTTTGCCTTCGCCAAAGGCTACCGCACCGCATGGAATGCCCGCGGCGAACCGCTACCCGAAAGCATATTCTGCTTGCGCCATGCAGCCATGATGCTGCTCAATCCTGATGAAGCACCCGAGATGATACTGTCCTATTTTGGTGAAATTGCGCTCCCGCCGATCACCGTTGCCAAACCCGACGGCCAAACCCGGGAGGACTTCACCGCGACACTCGGCCTGAGCGAGGCCGACATCACGATCCTTCGCGACTATTATCTCCTGTCGGACAAAGGCCGCCAACTGTGGCGCGAACCGATGATCGCACACCGATACCGCAAACTGCTCAAGCGCGTGCCGGCTCCACCCGCACCCGGGCCGGACGAACCCGCCCTCCGATGAAACCGACCAGGCTGCCGATCGCCAATCTCGCGTGGCTCATAACATTCTGGGCAATCGCGCACGCGGCTGTGATCGCTAATTTCTATTTCCCGACCACGCCTCGCTTGATCAGCATCGCCATGATCGGGGGCTTCGCAGTAAGCACCTTTGCATTTTGCGTCTATGTCCGAACCATCGATCTTTCAGGAACGGCCGACAAGCTTCTGGCGACCATAAGCCTGATCTTCAACATGGCGTTCCTTGTCGAAATCAGCGATCTTGGGAGCAAGCTCACAAGCGAGATTAAACCGGTGGGGATCCTGCTCCTTGTGTTCTGGGCCTACGGGATGAAAGCGGTCTGGGACCAGCTACGCGACGCGTTCAAGTAGAAGCGCAAGCCTTCAATTCTCTAGACAAACCGATGCAGCACGAACGCTGAGGTAAACCAGCGCACCGATGCTGACGCGGCGCATGACGCACTCTTCGAACCTCTGCGGGGCAAGCCCGCAGGTCGGCCTGACGGCCGA
>CALMYW010000368.1 GCA_937873665.1 uncultured Sphingorhabdus sp. | reverse complement strand
CACAAACGCGCTTCCGCCACCTGTGCGGATACAAAAATTAGCGTCGCGCTCTGATGACAGCCGCGTGAATTCGCCAGTTACGCCATAGAGATCTAACGCGATCTCCCTTGCCTCCTCCACACTCAGGAGCGGCGGCTCGGTCCTCAGAAGTTCGGAAACGGATTGCGGACCGCTCACGGACGCCTCGTTGGTGTACTCTTCCGACCGGATGAACGGTCCTGGGCGTCGTCGAGCATGCGAACGAGCGCAGCGCCACCCTCGAAGAGGTCGAGCTGCATAGCCTTGGCCGCTTCGTCCGGGCGCCTGCTGCGGATTGCCTCGAGAACCTCATAATGGTGCTCGATCATCTTGCGCCCACCCGCTGTATAACCTTGGGCAATGAGCGGACCGGTGCGCATCCACAGCGGTCGCAATACCGCCTCTAGAACAGGTAGCCGCGAAATCTCTACTAAGAAGAAGTGAAAACGCTGGTTGAGTTCCGCTCCACATATGCCATCGCCGCACTTGATGGCCGCCTCATTTTCGGCGAGCATGCGCTCAATCTCATGGATATCAGACGGTTGAGCGTTTTCGGCGGCCTTGCGCGCGCTAAGCATCTCCAGCGGCAGGCGCACTTCTCGGATATCGAGGTAGGGAGAGCCCGTAAGCTTCACCCCCCGAACATCCCCGACCGCCTGAAATTCCACGGCTCCGTCGTAGTGGAGTCTGTGGATCGCATCGCGAACGGGGGTTACCGACGTACTCATCTGTTCGGCCAAGTCTCGAATTCTCAACCGATCGCCGGGTTTGAAATGGCCCTTTAACAAAGCATCGCAGAGCAGACGGTACACCTTCTCGGACAGAGAGGAGTGCTCGAGCTGTGGAAGAGTTTCCCCTCCCTGTTTCATGAATAGTATCCTATTGGAGATTTTGGAACGGAGGTCTCGTAATCGAGTTCATGCGTAACCACAAGCCTAGCGCCAGTCTTACGCTCAATCGTTTCGATATGGTCCCAAGTCGCCAACATTGCATCGGGACTCCAGAGGAACCCGGGCATAAGGCGCTGGCGAAGCTTTGCGAGCAGATAATGCGCATCAGCCAACAGAAACAGTGGGCTAGACGGAAGGTCAATCCACAGCGACTGGTGGCCGGGCGTATGGCCAGGCGTCGGGACGCACTTGATCTTGCCGTCGCCAAAAACGTCTGCTTCGCCATCCAGCTTGCGCCACTTGAGCCCCATGTCGAAGTCGGCTTTGATGTATGCGCCAGCCTGATACACAGGTGGGTTTATGGCGAACTCCAATTCCTTCTCCTGAACGAGGACATCGGCGTGGGTAAACCAGGCGTGCGCGCCTGTGTGATCGAAGTGCAAATGCGATTGGATGACCGTAGAGACGTCGGACGGCGCGAGCCCGAGCTCCTTCAGGCGCGGAACCACCCAGTCATCGGGGCCCATCTTCACGCGGAAGGAATCGGCGGTGGCGCCCCCGGCGGCATGGGGAGCCGTGGCGAGAGGTGGGTGGGCACCCCTATCGGAAAACCACGTTCCCTTGGGGTGGGTAATCAGATAGGCGAAATAGGGGTTGAACACTTTGGTTCCCACTTTCTCATCGAAAGGGTCAAAGACGCTCATGTCCATGTAGTCACCACCGCAGAAGAGCGCGTAGACGCGCATCTCCCCAGTGTTCTGAAAACTGACGTCCGTCATTGCTTTACGCGCTCCGCCGAGTTGAGACCTCCCGGCCGTCGCTGGGACGGCCGGGAGCTAGTTTTACTTCTTCAGGTCCTGCCAGATCTTGTCATAGACGACCTGGATCTCCTGCGGGCACGACTGCACGAAGGTACCGGGGTGGTCAGCCGGCGGATGGGCCTCGGGGGCCGCCGCTATCTTGGGGTCGAGAAATGGCTCTTCGCCCTTCAGCACGGGTGCATATTTCGTGTAGTTCGTGACGGCCGCCCCATTCTCTGGTTCAAGCAGGAAGTTCATGAACCTAAGCGCGTTCTCGCGGTTTGGCGCGTCCTTCAGCAAGGCAACGTTGTCCATCCAAGCAATATAGCCTTCCTTGGGGTAGGACCACTCGACGTTAGCACCCTCCTCCCGCGCCCGGTAGGAATAGCCTGACCACGTCATGCTGAGCGTGACGTCGCCGGAGACAAGGACCTCGCGTGAGTTATCGGAGCCGAAGGAGGCCCAGGAAGGCTTCGCGGCTTGAAGCGTCTGGCTCAGTTTCTTGAGCTGCTCGCGATCGGAGGTGCACTGCGGAATTCCGAGGTAGATGGAGGCAAGTGCCAATACGTCGTTCTGCGCATCAAGCACGTTGATCTTGTGTTTCAACTCCTCCGGCGGGTCAAAGAGTAGCGACAGCGTCTGGATATCGCCCTTAAACTTGTTGCGATCAACGGCGAAGCTCGTGGTACCGGTCTGGTAGGGAATGGTGCTCTGACGACCGGGGTCGAAGGGCACGTCAATGTACTGAGGAAGAATGTTGCCAAAGTTCGTTAGCTCAGACTTGTCAAAGGTGTCCAGCATTCCCTCGTTGCGCATGATCGTAACCATGTAGTCACCGGGGATCGCAAGGTCATACTGGCCAAGTTTGCCGGCTTTAAGAGAGGCAAGCAGAGCCTCGTTCGAGTCATAGGTATCCAACGTCACATGAATACCCGTCTTTGCCTCGAATTTCTGAAGAAGTTCGGGTGGAATGTATTCGCCCCAGTTATAGAGAGCGAGTTTGCCCTCCGCACTGGCGCTGTGGGCGCCCATGACCATGAAGGCCACGGCCGCAATCGCGGCTCCCATACGTTTCATCATCTTTCTCCCTAGTTATGGTTGTTCGAGAACTTTTCTTTGCCCCGTGCCGCAAAGGCATAGGACAGAAGCACAAATACAATCGAAGTCAGCAAGAGAAGGGATGATATGGCCATGATGTTCGGCCGGATACCGGTGCGGACGGCGCCAAAGATCACCGTTGGCAGTGTTTCGACGCCATTACCTTTGACGAAATTTGTAATCAGAAAATCATCGAGAGAGACGATGAAGGCCAGCAGAAAGCCAGAAATCACTCCTGGCATAAGCATGGGCAGCAGGACAAGGCGGAACGCCTCCCACTTCGTAGCGTAGAGATCAACTGCCGCTATTTCATAGACGTCGGAAATGTCCTGCATACGTGCCGACACTGGGAGAAACGCAAAGGGAATGCAGAATACCACGTGGGCAATAAGCACTGTGAGAAGTCCCCCTTCGAGGCCGATAAAGCTGAAGAAGATCAAGCTTGCAACGGCAGTGACGATCTCCGGCACCATGAGAGGTAGACTGATGAGGCCAAAGCTCAACGTTCGCCCGCGGAAATAGCCTGATCGAAGCATTCCGAGCGCAGCAGCCATCGCGATCAGCGTCGCAATGCTCGAAGCGACAGATG
>CALMYW010000367.1 GCA_937873665.1 uncultured Sphingorhabdus sp. | reverse complement strand
CCGTTGGCGTTCTTGCGGATTTCACCGATGTTCATGGACTGTCTCCTGGTAGGATCGATTGCGACCGAACCCCTTGTCCGGTCACTCTCTTCCCACCCCCCTTCCCTCCCGGCCGTCAGGCCGAAGCTGCGGGCAATGCCCGCAGAATTGACGGAAGAGCTTTGCGGTGAACTGGCTGTTGATGGCATGACGACCAGTGATATGATCGCGGTTCAAGTCCTCGTTCGACGAAAAGCGTTGTCCAGATGCAGAACGAAAATCCCTTTGGCTTCAAAGATCACCAGCCATTTTCGGGGTTATCCGACGAACTCGTATATGGAATTTCTGCCGACGGCGCCCCAATCCATATTTCCCAAGCCGCCCGTGGACTGCGCTGCGACTGTCGGTGCCCGGCCTGCGAGCAGGTTCTGGTGGCCAAAAAGGGCAAGAAGCAGATTCACCACTTCGCCCATTACAATAACGGCACGGCCTGCGCTCACGTTGCAGAAACAAACGCTCACATCTGGGCAAAGGATGTTCTGGAGCGCGTGAAGAGCCTGACCATACCGGCCGTCACTGCGGAACATGGCGGTGTTTCGAAGGTGGTGTCGCCGTCCCAAACCTACCGATTTGCGCACGCAAGACTCGAGAAGAAGCTCGGTTCGATAGTGCCCGACGTCGTCCTCATCACCCCTAACGGCACAAAACTGATCGTCGAAGTAAGGGTCACCCATCCGTGCGACGATGAAAAGTTGGAAAAACTGCGCAAGGAGAGGCTTTCGGCAATCGAGATCGATCTGCGCCATTATCGGACTTCCACAAACCGCACTGAAGTCGAGCAAGCCCTCCTCTCGAAGGCACCTCGCGAATGGCTGAGCAACGCCAAGAAGGCGAAGTTTGACGAACAATTGCGAATTCGTCTCGCGAATGAGCAGGAGCAAAGCGCGCGTGAGGCTGAAGCACGGGCCAAACGCGCTGCAGAACTTGAAGTGCAAAAGGCCCGTCGGGAGGAAGAGCAAGCTGATCGAGATGCCCGAAGGCTTGCTCAGTCAGTTCGTACAGTCAAAGGATTCATCCACGAACTGCCCGATGCCGCCAATGCCATAATCGCCGAGTTTGACGATGTGCCTTGGTCGGATATGCGCACAATCGGCTTTACGGTTACCGATCTGGTATGGGAAGCCGAGTTGGCCGCAAAGTACCTGACCCACCCGAATGCCGTCGATTACCAGGAATATGAGCCGATCACGATCAAGGACGCCCTGCGATCAATCGCGCATTATATTATCCCGGGATTCCAAGCTGAAATACGCCCAAGCGTCCGAGTTCGCCTCGGCAGTGTTTTCCCGCGCAGGCGCATTCCTGCAGAGGCCATCGAAGCCTTCTTTGATCATTTGGTGGGGTCTGGCTATCTGGTGCCAATCCTTTCTGGTTCCTATCATGTGGATCCCGGCTATGCTGCTCGCCTTTCCGAAAAGGTGAGGCGCCAGGCCGCGTATGAACACCGTCTTGAGGCTGTTCGGGCTAGGGTCGCTGTTGTGATGGCTGATTTGCCCAAGGTTGATGCACTCGACTTCGAAATTGACCGTTGGCTGGGCAACGAATGCCATTTTCTGAATGCGTCGCCTGCCAGCCTCTGCCACCTCGGCGATGCCCGTTTCCGCGAGTTTGACAGGTTGCTCCGCCATATCGAGCTGATGTGCGAGGGCGGACCGGCGGCCGAGGAGCTGCTGGGTCTCCCGCTTGAAGCCGAGGTCACGAGGGCCTTGAACCGCGAGCGAGACCGCCTTCTCCGAGCAGCCGCAAATCGGCGACAGAGTCTAACCGAAGCTGCTGCTTCTCAGCTTGAGGAAGAAGCGCACGCATGGCTTTCCGGTCCGTCTGCGGATGACGAGGAACTCACCAGAATCGATCAGGCCGGGGTAGATGACCTGTCCTATCAGCGTGCGCGCCGGGAGCTCGAGAAGGCGACCGCCATGAGGCAGGCGGCCGCGCATGCCCGCAAGGTAGCGCTTGCCTGCCAAGAGGAGCTTAAAGTCGCGGGCGCGAAACTTATGGACAAGGAACATCTCGATCTGTTCCTCAGGGCTTTCCATCCAGCGCTCGGAAAATCACCGCTAATGTATTGCGTCGACGCGCGGTCACTCAAGGAGTGTCTGGCGCTGCTGTCCCCGACACGACATAGCGGACGCAGAAGATAGACCAAGTCGCCCGAAGGATAGTATGACCCCAAGAATTGCAGAGGACGGCCTCGAAGCGCTGCGGGCGGAATTGAGCCTTTCGGAAGTGATGCGATTAATCGAGCGAACCGCTCGATGGGTTGACCCCGAAAGTTTTAAGAGGCTGCCCGTTTGGTATCCGGAGCACAGTCGCAGAGGGCTATTTTATAAGAACAACTGGTCCGAGCCGCAGATGAATCGCAACCGGCAAACGGGTGTTTCGGTGCATAAGCATGAGGGCAACCTCTATGCTAACAAGGCCCTCACTTACGCTCTGGGTCTCCGAGGCAATGATCGGCCAAATTGGTCTTGCTGTCACATATGGGGGGTCGATGACGCCAGCTACGCGTCTACGAACGTGATCGTCCAAGATGCGCGCTTCTATTCTTGCGTGGCGAATATGGTCCTACTCCCCACCCCGCTGAAGGCTTTTACGGACGTTATGCCGGAAGTGAAGGCCATGCTGCGAACTTGCGCATATCACCTGTATGGATGGCGTTGCGGCCATGAGGCAGTTTCAAGTATGGACATTGAAAGTCCTGGTCACGACATCGCCTATCCGGGAAGTTGGCCGCATGATGCGCGCAGTTCGCGCCCCCTGGGGATTGTGGCTTTTAACCCGTCGATTGATCGTGATGCGAATCGCAGATTGGACCGCATCCGCTTTGATCTTGAAAATGCGGGCCCGCACTATCCGCGTGAGCAGGTAATTGCCGTTGCTGCGTACTGGAATATGCAGCTTTAGGTGGAAAAGGCCGCCAAACTTGCGGAATCCTGCTTTTGTAGGTTCTTCGAATGTTCTAGTTTAGGCTATGGCCAAGCATCTCACTCCGAACCAGATCATCGGCGAAATTGGCGAGAACGCCGTAAGAGGCCGGTTCCTCTCCATCGGCTTTCAATTCGATGGACGCTCAAGGCTTGAAGCCGGAATCGACGGCATAGCTGAGGTAATGGACAAAGGGCAGCCGATGGCCCGAATGATCGCAGTGCAGGTCAAGTCGACGGACAGCAGTCGCTACGTTTCAGAAACCGATGAATCCTTCTCCTACCTGCTCAGGCCCCAGGATCTCGATTACTGGAAAGGCTCGAACCTTCCGGTGATAGTCGTCTTTTACCGGCGTTCAGATGAGAGCTTCTATTGGAAGGAAGTTGCGCGTGATCAGGATCTCAGCGAGAGGCGTCTGCTGATAAACAAGTCGCTCGACGTCCTCGATAGCACAGCCGTAAATCGCCTTGCAGGTCTAACCGTGCCGAAAGCCGGGTTCGGCTATTATGTGCCGGCTTTGGGCGGCGGCGAGGAAGCGATCGTCAACATCCTGCCGATCACCCTGCCCAATGAAATTTTCGTGGCCTCAACCCCCTATGACGGGAAGAGGGCATCGGCCATTTTGCTCGATGGGGATGAGCCGGCACGATTTGACTGGGTTATCCAAGGCGGATCGTTCTGGTCCTTCCACGATCCAAGGACATCGTGTTGCCGTGCAATCGTCGATCAGGATCAAGTGGATGCGATCGACACGGTTGATCTCGCGTTTCATGACGATGTCGATGAGCAAAACCGATTCAGCTATTTGCTACGGCAGACATTGCGACACCAGACCCGCGACGATCTCAACTGGAGCAAGAGCAACAAGATCCTCTATTTCAGAGCCCGCGAAGCAGGCGTCGCGCGAAACTATGCTTACGATTCAGCGAAGAAGAAAACTGATGCGGACGTCGTCAGCGTCACATTGAGCGATAAGGACACGGGTCGGATTTCGTTTGTGCGGCATCATGCGTTTTCGCCGCGCTTCGAACTTATGGGAGACCAATGGTATCTCATCGTTTCACCGACCTATTATTTCACAACCAACGGCTTCGTCCCGCACTCGCACCCCGCCGCTCTCCTCGCGGGCAAGAAGCGCCTCGATAAGAGCGCGGCCCTGCGCGGGCAGGTGATTATGTGGCATCGTTTCCTCACCGAGGACGCGCGTACTGCTGAGCGCAACGCAGGGGGCCTTTTCGGCGTGAGTGTGACGCCCGAACCGCGATTGGTCTTTGGGGAGCCGCCGAGTGTCGAGCTTGAAACCCGTGTTCCAGAAGATGGCTGGGGGGGCGGCAAGAAGAAAGGCGAGCCCGCTGAACAACAAGAAGGGCTCTTTGCATGACCGCGTTCGCCACGCGCATTTTCAGCGAGCCCGAGCTGGAATTTGGTGACCGTCACCATCATCCGGACCCACGTCTGGGCCTTGTGGAGGCGGGACCGCTTCAACCTTTTGTCGGGGATGTCATCAAGATTGGCATTGTCGGGAGTGGCAAGGCCCTCGAGGACACAAAGAGGATCCCCGGGACGGCATCAAATGGGAGCCAAGCATCCAAACATGCACCCGGCATTTCCCGGACTGGGCAATCAAAGTCCATATCGTTGCAGGTTCGAAGTCGAAGAAGGGGCAACTGCGGCACTCTCACAGAGCAAACTCGACAAGATTGCGCGAGAGCCAGACCATCAGCGCGCTGTCGAAATGGCCGTGGATGACATCGTTGCGGAGCTGCAAGCCCTCGACGACGGCGGACATCGACCAAATGTGGCGATCATTGCGTTGCCTATCCGCCTGTTGGAGCGTGTCTGGAATGCAAAGGTTGATTCCGGCGGCACGACGGAAAGGGACGATAGCAGCGGCACGGACGCACCAAACTTCCGGGGAATGTTGAAGGCCAAGGCAATGGGCCTTAGCTTTCCCATTCAGATCGTGTGGGAAGACGTCGTCGATGAGAAGGCTTCTATCCCTCAGAAGATCAAGGAAAGCAGCGCGCGCAAGATCCAGGATATGGCGGGCCGAAGCTGGAACCTGATGACAACCCTTTATTACAAGGGAAGCGGGCGGATTCCCTGGCGCCGGATGCCGGTCGAAGGCGAATACACCTCATGCTACATTGGGATCAGCTTCTATCGTGAGGCCGGTGGACAGCAGCTCTTCACCAGCTCAGCGCAGATGTTTGATGAGCGCGGTCGTGGCTTTGTCCTCAAGGGCAGGCGAGCGCACACTGAAAGCCGCGGACGGCATCCCTACATGACGCGCGAGGACGCGCGCGATATCGTGGACAATGTACTCGCGGCCTACAAAACCCATCACAAGAATCTTCCTGCCCGGGTGATCGTACTGAAGACCTCGAGGTTCAAAGACGAGGAGGCCGACGGGATTCTGGAAGCGCTGGACGCCGCAGGAACCGAGATGCGTGATCTGGTCTGGGTTCAGGAGTCCTACTCGGTCAAGCTACTGCGGGACGGAAACTATCCCGTTCTTCGAGGCACCTTCGTCGACCTGAGAGGGAATGGTCTGCTCTACACCAACGGAAGCATGCCCTATTATGGCACTTATCCGGGAATGTACGATCCCCGCCCACTGCTGCTTTGCCCGCACAAGAGTTGCGACAGCACGATCGCTCAACTCGCGGAAGAGGTCTTCTCACTTACCAAGATCAACTGGAATTCAACGCAAATGAATCAACGGCTACCCATCCCGATCCGGGCTGCCCGCAAGGTGGGCGAGGTGCTTAAGTACATGAAGGAAGGGCAGGTCGAGAGTTCCGACTATCGCAAATATATTTAGAGGACTTGCGGCCACATGCATGAGCCTCAACACTGGGCGACCTCGAGACACTCCCGCCCCTATTTAGACCCTACCCAGGGCAAATAGCTGGAACAGCAGTTTGCTGTGGGGCCTTTCGGGATTGTGAGGGTTTCGGTGCTTGTCAGCCGCAAGCTGGCTCGCGAGGCCGGGCGGAACCTCGGCAAAGTTGCTTGCAATGGCGAGCACTTGAACTGTGGTGCAGATCTTATGGAAGGCGGTTCCTTGCCACATCCGCAGATCCGGCTCGTGTGTCTCGTCAGGCGTTCCAAAAGCCATGACAAAGAAGGTGTCGAGCCTCGAGTCCCATCCGACCGCCACCTCAAACAGATCGGTGCGGTTAGGCAGCGGATTCAGTGAATACCGGCTCATCGCGGCACCAGGCGCTCGCCAGCGTGACCGTCACGACGCGGTAGCTCTGCTACGCGCCCCAAGGCGCCTCCGATCCCCGCCAGGTCGGTGCCGTAGCCTCGCCCGGGATGG
>CALMYW010000366.1 GCA_937873665.1 uncultured Sphingorhabdus sp. | reverse complement strand
TGGGAAAGCTACACGCGGCTGGTCAAGGAAGGCCGCAGCGTCGAGGACATTGCCGCGACCTTCGCGCTGACCGAGTTGCAGGTGAAGCGCATTCTTGCGCTGGGCAATCTGTTACCACGCATCCGCGAGGCATTCCGCGCCGAGGAAATCGACGCGCCAACGGTCAAGCACCTGACCCTTGCCGGCAAGGCACAGCAAAAGGCGTGGCTGGCGCTGTTCGAGGATTCGGACGGTTATGCACCGCGCGGGCAGCAGTTGAAGGCGTGGCTGTTCGGCGGCGCGTCGATTGCGACCAGCGCGGCGCTGTTCGATCTTGCCGCCTTCGACGGCCAGATCGTCAAAGACCTGTTCGGCGATGAAGGCTATTTCGCCGATGCCGACCAGTTCTGGGCCGCGCAGTCCGCCGAGATTGAGCGGCGCAAGGCCGCCTATCTCGAAGACGGCTGGAGCGCGGTCGAGATCGTCCCCGCCGGTGTCTATTTCCAGACGTGGGAGCATGAAAAGACTCCCAAGCGCAAAGGTGGCCGGGTCTATATCGACGTCAACGGCAAGGGTGAAGTGGCGTTCCACGAGGGCTATCTGACCCACAAGGAAGCGCGGCGGCAGGGTGAGGGCGGCAGCGAGGCGGCAAAGCAGCCCGCACCGGCCCGCCCGGAAATCACCGCGGCTATGACCAGCTATATCGACCTGCACCGCCACGCGGCGGTGCGGTCGGCGCTTGCCGCGAACAGCGGCGTGGCGCTGCGCGTCATGGTCGCCCACGCGATTTGCGGTTCGCCGCTGTGGGGCGTGAGAGTGCAGGATCAGCGCAGCCGCAACGAAGCGATCACCGAGAGCATAGAAACCAGCATTGCCGAAGCCGGTTTCGACGAGCGGCGGCGCGCGGTGCTTGCCGTGTTGGGATTCGACCCCGACGAGGCCAGCGTCACCTTGGGCCATGAGCCAAGGAACGGCGTGACCGGCCTGTTCCAGCGGTTGCTGGAACTGCCCGACGCGGTGGTCATGGAGGTGCTGGGCGTGGTCATGGCCGAGACGCTGGCGAGCGGAACCGGCCTGATCGAAACCATCGGCCTGCACCTTGGGGTCAAGATGGCCGATTATTGGGTAGCGGATGATGCCTTTTACAGCCTGATCCGCGACCGTGAGGTGCTGACCGAAGTGTTGCGCGAAGTCGGCGGCGATACCGTGGCGCAGGCCCATGCCGCCGAGAAGGGCAAGACGATCAAGGGTGTCATCAATGACTATCTGACCGGCGGCAATGATCGCGCCAAGGTCGAGCATTGGGTGCCGCGCTGGATGGCGTTCCCGCCATCGGCCTACACTCGGCGCGGAGGCGTGGCGACGGTTGCCGCCGCCAACCGCGCGGCATGGCTGGCCGAACCCGAAGTGCCGCTCGATCGCGACCCCGCCGCCGTCGATGCGGCGGGCGAGGTGGACAATGGCGATACCGAAACCGCCGATGCGTTGGACGAGGCTGACCAAGAGCGCCTTGCTGCGTGAGCAAGGAGCGGGCGGCTTGCCGCCGCCCGCCCTTGTCAGCACCATAAGCGCCACAAAGCCCCGCCCGACAGAGCCGGACGGGGCTTGAGTGCCGGGTCATTTGGGTTGTGGATGGGCACGAACCTGACCGGAGGATGTCGATACCAGTCTCCGCCCGTGAACAGGCGGGCGGATCGGGGCGGGGCGGGATGCAGACCTGACGGAGCCTGCCCCGCCTTCCTGCGGTTTGTGCCAGCAGCCCTGTCACCGGCAGCCACAGAAATCCGGCGCGACGGCGCGCTTTCATTCACGGCACTATCGGCAGAATGCCGCGTCTTGGTCAGCAAGCCCACAAGATCAGTTTCGCTGGGCAGGGTGCATCAGCCGGACATTGAACGCGCCAACCGATCCTTGCCAAATCTCCTTGCGCGCGACGGCCAGTACCGCGCTCACCCACGGCCTCGTCAATGGCTTTGGTTGGCAGGGGTCGGCTGCGCCTCTCGCCCCTTGCTGCAACGGTGCAGCCCGAACTTTCTTCCCTTGGGCTGCGCCCATTCCTCGCGGGACAAGAAACCCCGGTCTGCCCCGTCCTCCACTGCGTTGCGGCCCTGCGGGTGCAGCGGTGCAAGCCCCTGCCTCAAACCAGCCATCGAGGCCGCGAATGAGCGCGGGGTTCGACCAACGCAAGGAGAAGTATCATGGCAAATATCGGCACCTTCAAGAAGTCCGGCGACACCAACTACACCGGCGAGATCGTCACGATGAGCTTGCAGAAGAAGAACGTCACCATCGTCGCCGAGGAAGCGAGCGAGAATGAAAACGCCCCGTCGCACCGGGTGTTCGTGGCCAAGGCCGAAATCGGTGCCTGCTGGCGGAAGACCTCCAAGGAAGGCCGCGACTATCTCTCGATCAAGCTCGACGATCCCAGCTTCACCGCCCCGATCTTCGCCAGCCTGTTCGCCGACGAAGATGGCAAGACCTTCAACCTGATCTGGTCACGCGCCCGCACCTCGAACGGCCACTGACCGTTGCACCCAAGCCCCGCCCGGCGCTGCCGGGCGGGGCTTTGTCGTGCAAATCTTGACAGAGCCTCATATGAAACCTATATCAGCCTCACTTGATACAGGAGTAAAATATGGCCAGCCAGGCTGCCGCAACCGTCGAAGCCCTGCTGGGCGTCAATGCCAGTGCGGGCAATACGCGCCTTGGTCTTTCCAATGCGGTCGAGAACGGATTGCCGGTGAGCGCGCTCGACCGGCTCGCGGGCGCGGTTGCACCCGACGATGCCCGGTTCAAGTTCCGGCTGATTCCCAAGGCTACGCTCGAACGCCGCAAGAAGTCGGCGACGCGGCATTTGACCAGCGAGGAAGGCGACCGGCTGGCGCGGCTGGCAAAGGTCTATGTCTTCGCGCTCGACATCTATCACGACGGTGACAAGGTGCGCGAGTTTCTCAACCGGCCCCACGCCATGCTTGATGGCAAGCCGCCGCTTGATGTGGCGCTGGCGACCGGTCCCGGTGCCGATGCGGTCATCAACCTGCTTGGGCGCGCGGCCTACAGCGGTGGGGTGTGAGCGCGCAGAAGACTGCCCAAAAGACCGACCGTGTCCTGACCTGTTTCCGGATTGGTGATCCCAAGGGCGCACACCCGATCTACGACAGTCAGGGCGCGCGGCTCTATCCGGGGCGGTGGAACACGCCCGCCAGTCCGATCATCTACACGTCCGAATATTATTCGACCGCCATGCTCGAAAAGCTGGTTCATGCCAGCTCTGTGCTGCCTCCCAATCAGCACTACATTCGCATCACTATTCCGAACGGCACCAGCTACGAGATCTTCGACACGGCCAGCCATCCGGGATGGGACGGCAAGCGCGAGACCATCTGCAAGCGCTTCGGTCTGGCCTGGGTCAACGAAGCCCGTTCAGCAATACTGATCGTGCCGTCGATCCCGGCGCGGCTGGATCGCAACATCCTGATCAACCCCGCGCACCCGGATGCTGCGGCCATCACCCATGAACTGCCCGCGCCGGTCTGGTGGGATGAGCGGCTCTATTCCTGAGCGCGGATGATGTCTCGCCCGCCATCACCTTGCAAACAGATTTGCGCGCTGGACGCCAACTCCAGCGTCTGCACCGGCTGCGGTCGCACACTTGGCGAGATCGCCGAATGGGGGAGCGCGACCGCCAGCCGTCAGCATGAAATCATCCGGCGATCTTCGGCCCGCATGGGAAGCAGCGCTTCACATCCCGACTGAAACCTCAAACCCCCAAGCGCACCCAAAGCTCCTTATTGTCAGAAGTAGAAAGCCGCTTTGGGTGCGCTTGTCTTAGGGGGTTTGTCTGATTTGTCTTGAATGCAGGATATGCCTAGCGGCGCGTGTTGTCTTACATTGCCGGTGTTTCACTACGTTTCACACAGGCATGTTGGATGGCGACAAATCTCTCAGCGAACAGCGCGACGCTCACCATTCGGCTTGACGCCGATGCGCTCGCGGCGTTCGACATCTTCGCGGTCGGTCGTGGCGGACGAAGCGCAGTGTTGCGGCAGATGATCGAACAGACGGTTCGGGAAATCGCAGATCGCCCTTTCATTGACCGTCCCGAAGGCGCGGCGCGCAATCGTATTTCGCTGCGATTTACCGATGTCGAGATCGCCGTGATCGAGGTTCGGGCGGCGCAGCGTTCGACCGATCGCGCCGGTTGGATAAAGGCCTTGGTGCGTCGCCACCTCGCGTTGAAATCGCGGGTCGATGACGGGCTGCTGGCCGAACTTGCACCGATCAGAATGCAGTTGCTGCGTATCGGCCGCAATCTCAATCAGGCTATGAAAGCCGCCAATGCGTCGATGCTCGAAACCGGCGACAAACAGATCGAACCCGAGCTGCAACGGATCGCCGACATGCGGATGGAAATCTCCGAGCAGGTGACAGCGGTTGGCGAGGCCATGCGCGGCGATGCGAGCTACTGGACAGTTGCGGATTGATGGGCCTAGAATCCGCCTTGTGGGAAGCAACCCGTCCGGCGTTTCGGGTGCGCTATATCCATGACCCCACCAGCACGCCGCGCGTTCCGCTCTATGCCAGTTACGGCTTTGCCACCGGCCCGACGGCGCGGGCCAAGCTGTCGCGGATCGTTCGCAAGGCACCCGAGGTGGTAGTCAAGGTCACAGGTCGCCAGCGCGGCGGCGGCCACGTCAAAGCCCATCTCGACTATATCGGGCGCAAGGGCGAAGTGGACATCGAAACCCGCGACGGCGAAATCCTGACAACCAAGGAAGACGTTGCCGAGCGCGCGGCGGAGTGGAGCGACACCCTCCAATGGCGGTCGCGGCCTACGGTGTCGTCGGTGTCGCTGATCTTCTCGATGCCCGAAGGCACCGACCCCGATAAAGTTCTGGGAGCCGTCCGCGCGCTGGCCCATGCCGAGCTGAGCGACAATCATGATTATGTCCTGGCGCTCCACACTGACACGCCGCGCCCGCATGTGCATCTGACGGTGCAGGCCGAGGGGCTGGATCGCAAAAGGTTCAATCCCCGACCGGTTCAGCTCAATCGTTTCCGGGAACGCTTTGCCCGTGAACTGCGTGCGCGGGGCGTTGCCGCCGAAGCAACGCCAAGACGGGCGCGCGGTCAGGGGATTGCCGGATCGAGCATGGCGCTAGTCAAATTGCGTGGGCGGCTGCGAACCGAAGGGAGCCGCCAGATCACCCAATCCGACCGCCGCACCAACGAGCAGGCCATCGCCGTCGCGCAGGGGCAGGATCAATTACCACCGTTCATCGCTGCCGGCACAGTGCGCTGGCAGGAGATACGCCGTGCTTATCAGCAGACCGCCGATTCGCTGGACGCCACCGGGCAAACGGACGACCGTGAGCTTGCCAAGGATGTTCGGACGTTCCTCGACAAGCATCAGGGTATGAATGCCACGCCCGAGGTGTTCGCCGCGCATCATGCAAAGCGTCTGGATCGCTCAGTGTCGCCAATGGACGCCAAACCGCCCGACCACATGCTGCCGGATAAAGGAAGAGGCCGGTAGTCCGTGTCGGTATATCCTTGCAAATCGAAAGCAATGGTTTTGATTTGCAAGGATGCTTAGCCGCGCCCGGCGATCAATTCGCGGTCTATCTGGACCGCCCGTCACGTTGCAACACTTGCTCCTGCGTGATCTCGCGCACCCGCTGGGCTTGGCTGTTCCGAACCTGAATGACGGCGATCCTGTCACCCTTGGCGATGCGGATCGCAACCTCCTGACGTCTGGCTTCGACCTCCTTTGACGCCTTGGCCTGATCGTCCGGGTATTTCGCGCGGGCAATCGAAATGGTCTGGGCAACCAGACTTTGTGCGCGGCGCAGGTCCGGGTCACGGGCATTCTCGGCGTGGGACTGGCGCAGGAACCGATCCGACAGGGCTTTGAGATTGCTCAGCTCGTTTTCGGACGGCAGCGACTTTGTGCCAGCCTTCTTGCCCTCGCGGCGTTTTTCCCGTTCGGTTAGCCTTGTCCGAAGACGGTCGGCTTCGGCCTGGACAACCTTGGTTGGGCTGTAATTCTCGACCGCCAGCCCTTGCGCGGCGGCGGCGAGATAGGCCGCCTTCTTGAACCTGTCACCGCCGCCCACCTTGATCGACGTCCAGCCATTCGCCTTGGCAATCCGGATGATGTCGGGAAGGG
>CALMYW010000365.1 GCA_937873665.1 uncultured Sphingorhabdus sp. | reverse complement strand
CCTGGGCAAAATATGCAGACGCCTTGCGCAGGATCTCGTTGGCCTGCCGCAGCTCTCGGTTCTCGCGTTCCAGCGCCTTCAAGCGGTCCGCCAACTCAGTGGGAACGCCGGCACGCTTGCCGCTGTTCACCTCGGCCTTCTTCACCCACTCCAGCAGCGTGTGGCCGGAACAACCGATCATAGCAGCAATGGAGGTGATCGCTGCCCAGCGGGATGGATGCTCGCCTTCCTGGTCCAGTACCAGGCGAACTGCCCGCTCACGCACCTCAGGGGCAAACTTGTTCGTCGTCTTGCTCGTCGTAGACCCTTCCTCTCAGGAGTTAGCGCCTCCGGAAATCCCGGGGCGGTTCAGTCACTCTCGTCGGCTTCGTCGGCAACAATGCCGAGGTCCGCACCGCTCAGTCGGGAGCCGCAATCACCAACCTCTCACTTGCCACCACCCGCAGTTTCAAAGACGGCGAAGGCAACCGCCAGACCGAAACCGAATGGCACCGAATCACCTGCTTCAATGCCATCAACAAGTGCGTCGCCGAGCATGTCACCAAAGGTGCAATGGTCATGGTCACAGGGCATTCACTACTCGCGCTGGACCGATAGCGAGGGCCAGGTCCGCTATGGCTGTGAGATCATCGCCGAGCAGGTTGATTTCCTCGCCAAGGCCAAGGAAGCCACCTCGGACGAGCCCAGGAAGCGGCAGGCCAAGTAGCGCCGCGGAATTCGGACAACTTTCTTCAAAGGCCCGGATCGGCACCTGCCGATCCGGGCCTTTCGCGTGCTAATCACCCCTTTCGAAGATGTCGCGAATGCATGAAAATGAGCGACCTCCGTCAGCCGGAGTTCGCGTGCCCAACATGGCTATTTGCTTCCCAGAAGCGAAACATCGGAACAATTTGAAGACCGCTGGAGATTTCACTCAAGCGCCAGATAGGCTATGTATCCTGAGGGATTGAGGCTCATTTTTCCAGAATACACGAGCAGCAATTTATTGAACACAGCCGGTCCAATTTGGGA
The DNA here is from genome assembly GCA_937873665.1 of uncultured Sphingorhabdus sp. The sequence goes on along the minus strand of CALMYW010000365.1, from coordinate 4,998 downwards.
ATAGAATCAGGCACACCGTACCCGGGAGCCCGGTGTTGGGGATTGGCGCAATTCCGCCATTCATTTGAGGTTTGCCGCCAAGTCCCCGCCTGATGTCATCTGATGTCAGGCCAAATTCCTCAAATCATATCAACGTAAGTATGCCTAAAGCATTGATCCTGCATCGATAAAAACTGCTTTCCTACAGCCTCGCACTGACAGTAGCGTGATGTCTCAAGGCTGAGGGGTTTCCGGCCGAGGTGGGCGGCCAACGTGAGTGTGCCCCATGCGCTTTGCGCTACAATGCTATGTCGACCAGGAGCTTTACGAGGCGGTGAACGCGGCTGCCGAGGCGGCGCATATGAGCGTCAGCCAGTGGCTTAAGCTTGCGGTGATCGGTACCCTCGAAGGGCAGGATGAGGCAGCGTTCCGGGACCGGCTGATGTCCCATGTGCTGTTCACTTCAGCTGCTGCCGACGGGCTGCTGATGGCCCAGGCCGACAAGGAGATCAGGGCGCGGGTCCAGGCTGCGCACGGCAAGCGGCTGCGCGAGTATCGCGAGCGCTTTGGTCTTTCGAGAGGGGGCGATTGAGCCATGCTGTCGATGGCCAATGTCCGCTCGGCGGGAGGCGCTGCGGGGTACTTTGCCAAGGACAACTATTACGCCCAGGCCGATGCAGATCGATCGGGCGTGTGGGTTGGCAAAGGTGCCGAACGACTGGATCTGGCGGGGACGGTGGAGCCCCGTCTGTTCGAGGCGATCCTGCGCGGCGAACTGCCCCAGGGCGGGCGCATCGGACGCGAGGGTTCGGAGCACCGCGCGGGAACTGATCTGACCTTCTCGCTGCCCAAGTCCTGGTCATTGCTGGCGCTGGTCGGCAAGGACGAACGGATCGTCGCCGCGTACCGTGCGGCGTTGGTCGAGACCCTGCAGTGGGCTGAGGCCAACGCGGCGTTCATGCGGGTGGAACGAGGCGGCAAGGAGCAGCTGGTCCAGACCGACAACCTGACCGTTGCCTTGTTCCAGCACGGCACCAACCGCAACCAGGAACCGAACCTCCACTTCCACGCCGTGGTCGCCAACATAACCCAGGCGAAGGACGGGTCATGGAAGGCACTGCGCAACGACCGGCTGTGGCAACTCAATACCCTGCTCAACGCCATGACCATGGCCCGGTTCAGGGTTGCGGTGGAAAAGCTCGGCTACGCGATCGGCGATGTCGGCAAGCACGGCAACTTCGAGGCCAAGGGGATCGACCGAGAGGCGATCATGGCCTTCTCGACGCGGCGCCAGCAGGTGCTCGATGCTCGTCGCGGCGATGGCCTCGAAGCCGGGATCATGGCGACGCTGGCGACCCGTTCGGCCAAGCCCAGCGGGGTCGATCGCGAGGCCTTGCTCGGCCAGTGGCAGGACCAAGCCTGGGAAATGGGGCTCGACCTTGTCGGCATGGCAAGGGATGCCCGGATGCGAAGTTCTGTGCTCGCCATCAGTGAGTCAAAGCTCGCCCATGACCGCCCCTCGCTCGCCCAGCGCGGGCAAGTCTTGGTGCAGGAACTTGCCGAACGACTGGGCCTCAAGGAGCGCGATCCGTTGGTCCCGGCGCGGATCCATCTGAGGGGCCGCGAAGAGATCGCCGCAGCTCATGCGGTGGCGGCGGCAGTGCGCCATCTGTCCGAACGCGAGGCGGCGTTCAAGGCGACCGATCTGGCCAAGGCGGCTCTCGACTTTGGCCTTCCGGCGGCCATGGACAGGATCGAGAAGCGGATCGCGCAGCTCACCGAACAGGGAGCACTACACAAGGGACGCGGTACCATGCAGGGGTGGCTGACCAGCGCCGATGCGCTTGCCCTTGAAGCGCGCATGCTGGTCGAGATCGATAAGGGCAAAGGTGCTGCCCCGAGCGTCGTTCCTGCGACCGAAGCAGGTCCACTCTTGCAAGCCAGCGCCAACCTGAGCTTCGGCATGACGCTCAATGCCGGACAGGAAGCAGCCGGGCGGATGATCCTCTCATCGACCAACCGTGTGGTCGCGGTCCACGGGGTGGCAGGTGCAGGCAAGTCGAGCCTGCTGCGGCCCACGGCCCAGATCCTGGGGGAGCATGGCAAGGCCATCGTTGGGCTAGGCGTCCAGAACACCCTGGTGCGCATGCTGGAGCGCGAGACCGGGATCCCTTCGATGACCCTGCATCGCTTCCTGGGCCAGCACCGCAAACTGCTTGAGGGGGGCGCGAGCAAGAGCCAGCTTGGCGAGGCCCGTGCAAGCTATCGCAACACCGTGCTGGTGCTTGACGAAGCCTCAATGGTCTCGACCCGCGACCAGGACCGGCTGGTGAGGCTCGCCAACCTGCTCGAAGTCGACCGGCTGGTGCTGATGGGCGATGCGCGGCAACTCGGCGCGGTCGAGGCAGGCAAGCCGTTCGCGCTGGCGCTCACCTCGGGCACCGAGACGGCGCGGATGGACTCAAACCTGAGGGCGCGCTCCGATACCTTGAAGCGGGCCCAGACCGCAGCCCAGGAGGGGCGCACCGGCGAGGCACTCGGGCACCTCAAGGATCATGTGATCGAGGCCAGCGAAAACGGCGCGCTGCTCGCCGCCGAGCGCTGGCTTGCCCTGCCACCAAGCGAGCGTGAGGCCACCGCGATCTATGCCTCGGGGCGGCGGCTGCGCGCCGAGATCAACGCCGCAGTACAGACCGGGCTTGCCGCCAATGGCGAGATCGGGCCCGATCGCCGCGAGCTGCCAGTGCTCTCGCGGGTCAATGCCACCCGTGAGGAACTGCGCCATGTCGGGACGTACGAGCCCGGCATGGTGCTTGAGGTTGGATCGCGCCAGGCGCGGCAAGGTCTGACGCGCGGGCGCTACACGGTGACCGGCGTTGTTGCGGACAAAGGGCAAGTCACCCTCTCCGACGAGCGCGGGCGTGCCCAGCGCTTGCTCCCGGCCCGGATCGGCCTGCATGGCGATAACCAGGCCCTGCAACTGTTCGCGCGCAAGGCGCTCAGGGTCTACACCGGCGATACTATCCGCTGGACCGCCAATGACCACGAACGCGGCCTGATCAATGCCGACCGGGCGACGGTCACCGCGATCGACAAAGACGGCATCGCGGTGCGCGGCGTCAATGGCATGGAGCACCGCCTAGAGGGCGACGACCCCATGCTCGCCCGGATCGACCTTGCCTATGCGCTCAATGCCCACATGGCCCAAGGGCTGACCTCGGACAAAGGCATCGCTGTGATGGACAGCCGTGAGCGAAGGCTGCTCTCGGGCCGCAACTTCCTGGTCACGGTCACCCGCCTGCGCGACGAGCTCACCCTGATCCTCGATAGCCGGGACAAGGTCGCCGTTGGCCTCGAGCGCAATCCCGGCGACAAGACCTCGGCGCTCGAGATAACCGAACGGCTCGGTGCCGCCGCAGCCAAGGGGCAACAGGCCGGACTGCCGAAAGAGGAAGCGCAGCTCAAGCCCGAGCTCGAGCGTTCCATCGAACGGGTCCGGCCGTTCGAGATCGGGATATGATTATCGGCTCGGCCAGCCCAGCATCTTGTGTGGCTCCGGAAACGGTTCCAGCAGCATCGCAGCCCATGTGCCCAGCAGTTCCCGGCGACGCGCCATGTAGGCGGCGCGGTTGTAGGCGCCTTCCGATCCCGATATCCCTTCGGGGACATGCGCCAGGATCAGGTCGATCACGGGCCGGTCTCCGGCATTGCCCTGCCGCTCGGACCATTCGTTCATGATTGTCGAGAACGAGGCGCGCCAGCCGTGCGGCACGTGCCGCCCCTGATAGCCGCAACGGTTGTAGAAGTAGGACAGCGTGTTCTCGCTCATTGCCACGCGGGCATTGCGGTTGGATGGGAACACCAGCGGACCGCGCCCCGTGAGCACATGGGCCGCGCGCAGCACCGCTACCGCTTCTCCGCTCAAGGGCACAAGATGCTCGAACCCGGCATCGTGCTTCAGCTCGAGCATCAGCTTCATCCGCGCCGGTGGAACTCGCCACAAGGCATCGGGGGTGGGCGCATCGCTCTGCCAGTCGACACCTTCGATCTCGTGCCAGGGCAGCGCGCGGATCATCCCTGGCCGCTGGGCGGTCAGCGCGAGGAACCGCGAGGCGAGCTTGGTCAGCGGTGAGGCCGGTTCGGCCTCGGTCTTGCGGATCATGTCGTGCAGGGCTTCGATCGACAACAACGCCGGGCGCTTGCGGGCGCGCGGCACGGGCTTCAGCGCCCTGGTCACCACTGCGGCCGGATCGCGTGATCCCGCGCCTTCGGCAATGGCATGGACAAAGACTGCCGAGATCCGCTGGCGCACCCGGTGTGCGGTCTCGATCGCCCCGCGCTTCTCGATCTTGCGCAGAACCAAGAGCACCATCGGTTCGTCGATCTCGGTCACTGGCAGCTTGCCGAGCCAGGGGAAGACCTCCTTCTCGAGGCTCCCGATCACGTCGCTGGCATGTATCGGTGTCCAGCGATCCCTTTGCAAGGCGTACCAGCCCCGCGCCATCGCTTCGAAGGTGTTGGCCGAAGCGGCCGCGCGCTCCCCCCGCGCCTTGACTGCCTCGATCCCCGGATCCCGGCCCTCGCGCAGCAGCTTCCTCGCATCGGCCTTGCGGTCCCGCGCTTCGCGCAGGCCCAGATCGGGATAGGCACCCAGCACCAGCCGGCGTTCTTTTCCGACAAAGCGGTACTTCATGCGCCAGCTACGATGACCTTTGGCGGTGACATAGAGGTACAGCCCCTCGGAATCGGCTAGCTTGTAGTCCCGCTCCCTGGCCTTGGCGTTCTTCACTTGCATCTCGGTCAACATCGATGCCCCCGAATCTCCGGATCGCTGCCCCCAGCCGTGCCCCCGGATCAATGTGGAAGCAGGCGGAAGCTATGAAACAAATAGGGAACAACGATGCCCGCAAATCGGCAGAAATGCAAGAGAAATAAGCGCTTATGGGATGCTTGCGGAACGCAAGGTGGCGGAGACGGAGGGATTCGAACCCTCGGTACCGGATTTACCAGTACGACGGT
>CALMYW010000364.1 GCA_937873665.1 uncultured Sphingorhabdus sp. | reverse complement strand
AAATGCGGTGTACGGGCAACCGTACCGTGGGTTCGAATCCCACCCTCTCCGCCAGTCACCCTTTTCTGGCTGTTTCTCCCTGCTTCAAAATCATTCAAAAACAGTGGTTTTTTGCGTCCGATGTGTTTCGGGTTATTGCATTCCGATACGATCCGTTGCAAATTGGTGTGGGTAAGGGTGTGGGGAAGAAAAAATGGGCAAGCTCACGGCCAACATGCTTCGAGGATCGCTTGAGCCAGGGCGCCATCACGACGGCGATGGGCTGTTCCTGAACGTCACCCCAACCGGTGCCCGATCGTGGATCTGCCGGGTCCAGAAAAATGGCCGCCGCAGGGATATCGGACTCGGCAGCGCGAAGAAGGTAAGTCTCGCGCAGGCCCGGCAACGGGCAGCCGAAGTCCGCTCTCAGGTAGAGGCAGGGATCGACCCCGTGCTTCAGCGGAAGAAGGCCGAGGGTATCCCAACCTTCCGCGAGGCAGCCGCCAAGGTCTTCAACGAGAACAGCAAGGGCTGGAAGAACAAGAAGCACCGGGACCAGTGGCTTAACTCGCTAGAAGCCTATGCCTTCCCCAAGATCGGCGACATTGCGGTAAGCGACATCGAAAGCTCTCATATCCGCGATGTGCTGATCGCGATCTGGCTCGACAAGAACGAGACCGCGCGGCGGGTGCGCCAGCGCATCGCGATGGTGATCGATTGGGCGATCGCGAAAAATTACCGCGCGCATCCTCTGCCGATGACGGCGCTGAACAAATCCCTGCCGAAGCTGCGCAAGCGCAAGAGCCATCACAGGGCGCTGCCCTATGCGCAGGTGCCGGGCTTCATGACGATACTGCGTGAGCGCGAGAGCATTGGCCGCCTCGCCTTTGAGTTCCTCATCCTCACAGCGGCCCGCTCCGGCGAGGTACGCGGCGCGTTGTGGTCCGAGATCAACCTTAAGGAGCGCACCTGGACAATCCCGGCGGCACGTATGAAGGCTGATCAGGAGCACGTCATACCTTTGTCCGACGCGGCGCTCACGGTGCTCAAGACGGCGAAGGTCCACAAACAGAAGGACAGCGACCTCGTGTTCCCGGGCGCTCGCCGTGACAAACCGATGTCGGACATGACCCTTACAAAGATCTGCCGCGATGCCGAGGTCGAGGCCGTGCCGCACGGCTTCCGCAGCAGCTTTCGTGATTGGGTATCCGAAGAGACCGATTTCGACGGCGACATTGCCGAAATGGCCTTGGCCCATACCATCGCTAATCCGGTCGAGGCAGCATACCGCCGCGGTAACCTCTTGCAAAAGCGCCGTAAGATGATGGATGAATGGGCCTTATATTGCAGGGTAGACGTGCGCAGAGCGAAATGAAGCCGAGTCGTAAGGAAGAGGTAGGGCGTCGCGAGTTGACTGCCATTCGGGAGCCGACGGATACTGCCGATCAGCTTGAACCGATCGACACGGGCTTCGTGGCATTCTGCTATGCTGAACGCACGGAAACGCCTTTGAACCTGCTGGGGCAGCCTGTGATCGATCTCATTATGTCTGGCGTCGATCGCTCGAACATCCTGAAATCATTTAGGACGCGTGAAATGGCTGGCGTATCGTTGATCCCCATTGCTTTATATCCACCACCTCTGCTGCCCGTGGGGCTGGTAGCGAGCGTGGCGCCGCTGTTTCTGGCCTTGGCGGCAGGCTGGCTCCTTTCGCCTTTTGTCAACTCCGTGTGGACACGGTATCAAACGCGCGGCGAGGCGAAATACAGCGAACTTGCCAGCTGCGCGTCTGACGCCGGTCAAAGACGTTATGTTCGGGCTCTCGAAGAATACCGCGATTGGCTGTCTCAAACGCCCGACCAACTCTTCATCCGATTGTCCAACGGAGATCTTCGGCCCATCACTAAGGAAGAGCACAGAGCCATCCAAGCAGACCACGGGCGTCAGCTGCTTCTCAGTAGCGATCGCAGCGGGTGGCCGAAGGTCCGCAGCCGCCCCCTACCAGGCGGTCAGCTCATGGTCTGCTTGCACGGACGCAGGGCGAAGTCTCTCCTGACCTCGATGCGCCTCATGCTGGAACCCGACGATGCAGTCTTCAATGCACGAGTAGATTGGCTTCGTCAGCAAGCACTAGGGCTTAGCAAAGGCAGGCTGGCCCTGACGAATGGCCTGGAACATCTGCCTAAGCTGCGCGCAGCACGGCTTGAGGGACTGAGTCTGACCGCAGTTCTCAATGACGCTGCCAAACTTGGTATCGGCGCCACGGAAGGCATGATCCAGAAACTATGGTCCGGCAATTACGTCGAGTTTGAGGAGGCACTCGAGCGATTGCCTTTAGAAACAATGCCCTAGGTTAATCTGAAACTTTCTGAAAGTCCGCGGAATTCCAGTCCGCAGACTTTTCCACAAGCATCGGAACACCGCTTAACAGGAGGTGATTCGATGGAACATGATGAACCAGCCGCCTTGATGACCACGGACGATCTGGTCCGGCACCTGCGCATGAGCAGGGTCACAATCTGGCGCAAGAGGGCTGCTGGAGCCTTCCCAAAGCCCTGCAAGTTCCCGGGCGGGCAATTGCGCTGGAAACGCAACGACATTGATAACTGGGTTGCCAAGCTCCCGACCCATGACCCCGTCGCTCCAGTCCTCCCTCCGCCTCCGAGCCCGCGCGATTTCGGGAGGCTGCTCTGATGGCCTTTCCAGAGACCCCACAGCCGTTTTTCGTTTTGTCGGCGCATCCGCTGGTGATCCGAGGCCACGCCACTTCACTCATAATCGCTTGCGGGCGCAAGGGCCCATGCTCGCCTGTCTGCTGCGGCGGTACGTTGAACATCGGCGATGTCTCGGTGCATCTGGCATGCGAGCACGCCCATATTCTGGCGGACCGGGTACAGGAGGCGATCGATGCCGCCGTGCTTGGGACATTGCCACTCCCGCGCCCCAGATTGGTGCAATGATTATGGTCAGTCTGTCTATGACCGGAGCTTGCACGGGCGGCCAGTGCTTGTTGCGACGACCTTGCCGACCTTGTCCGGAGGGATCGGGTAGAACCCAAACGTTGCCCCCTTCGCTTGTCGAGCATTGCTGGGTCGCACTGAAACA
>CALMYW010000363.1 GCA_937873665.1 uncultured Sphingorhabdus sp. | reverse complement strand
TCGTTCCTGTCGGGTCAATTTCTCGGTCCCCTCCGAGGTGAATTGGATCAGCGCGGCAGCGCCATCGAAATGTCGCGATTGGCAAAATCATCGATGTGCCTGGCGAGCATGCGGGCGACGAGCTGCGAAGTGCCGTTCGCCCACCGGGGCCGCAAATCTTCGACGCGTCGCCCAAGCGTGCGTTCGAGCTGGCCTGGTAAGGCCGTGAAGAAGTCCTCAAGGAACTCCCCCATTTCGCTGCGCATCCATTCGCAGGCGAGATCCTCCTGACCAGCCAAGGCGAGGATCATGCTGGCGCGGGGAAACGCTCCGCACACGTCCAATACCCGCGCGGCTTCATCAAGCCCGATCGGCCGATCGCCGCGCATCACACGAAGAAGGGTCTCGCGGTGGATCCCGACTTCCCGGGCAATCTGGTGCTTGGGCTTGTCAGACGACTCGATTGCATGGGCAAGAATGTGCGCGAGGCTGGCGTTGGCTTCGCCTCGGAATGGCGCGGGCTGGTGCATCGACAAAAACTCCAACGATTAGGAACTGAGTCGTAGCCATATCGCGCGTGATCCATGTAGGAAAATGAAAAGAACATTTAAGGAACATCTCGTTTATAGGCGAATCATCCCCTAGACCCGAGTCGCCGACAATCACCGCCATGCGCGTCGGGATTCGTCGACGTTGATTACCAGATAAACCGCTGTTTCCGCGTATTATCACCGACACCATCCATTCGATGCGTCCATATCCGTCCGCCGCATCAGCTCGACAGACGTTCCGACTTTCCTACATCGATTTCCTAGATGCATGTGGAACACACAGCGAACGAAAGAACGCTGGGTTCACCCCTCCAGATGGAGCTCCATATGCAGTCTCTCACCCTCTCCCGGCATTCCGGCGCCATTGATCAGCACCCCTCGAAGTTCGGGCGGGCCATGACCTATGCAGTACCGCTTGCGGTCGCAGCACTCGCCGCCAGCGCCGCCTATGCTGGCGCCGACACTACCTTCACCCCTGCCCTCACGAAATTCACCGATTTCCTCGAAGGCTCGGGCGGCAAGATCATCACCGTCCTCAGCCTCGCAGGCGGCCTCATCGGTCTTGCTTCGGGCCGGTTCTCGCTCGGACAGGTCGCTGTTCCGGTCGGTGTCGGCATCGGCGTCGGCACGGGTGTTCCGATCGTCACCTCGGTCGTCACCGCGGTCATCTGACGCATCGGACGGGAAGGCGCGTCGCCATGGCAGACCCATATATCATTCCGCGTCGGCTCGACGATCCGGAGCTCATCGGCTTCTGGACCATCGACGAGTTCGCCGGGATGCTCATCCCCTTCACCTGGGGGATCCTCAGCCAGCATATCTTTATCGGCATCATCGTTGCCTTCGGCGCCTGGTTCGCGCTGCGAAAGGCAAAAGCAGGACGCGCCAGCTCCTGGGTAGCCCATGCCGCCTATTGGTATTTGCCGGCCGGATTGCTGGGCCTGAAATCGACGCCGCCTTCCCACTGCCGCCTGCTTGCCGGTTGAGGGGAGATATCCATGTTTGCCGACATTTCACACGAGCGTCAGCAGTCGCTGCTGCGCCAGCGCAACCTCTTCGCGCTCACCAGCGCCGGGCTTGGCATTGCGCTCGTCGTCGCCGTCAGCCTTGCTGCCACCCGCGACCGCGAAGTCGTGCTCCTGCCGACGCTCCCCAAGCAGCTCATCGTCAGCAGCGCGGGGGTCGAGGCCGACTATCTCGAACTCGTGACCCGCGATGCCGCGCTCGTCTTGCTCAATCGCAGCCCCGAGGGCCTCGACTACTGGATGGACGAAATTCTGAAGCTCGCCGATCCGGCAAGCTACGGTCGCCTCAAGGCCGATCTCGTCCGGATCGTCGAGGAACAGCGTGGCTCGGACGTCACCCAGGCCTTCGTTATCCGGTCGATGACCGTCGATCCCAAGGGGCTGACCTCCGATGTGACCGGCACGCTCAAGACCTTTGTCGGCGCCCAGGTCATCGCGAGCGACGAACGCCGTTTCCGCTTCAACTGGACCTACCGGGGCCTGCGTCTCGCGCTGTCAGGCTTCAGCCAGTTGCCACCCAAAGACCTAACCAAGGAGGCCCAGTGATGGCTTACCGACGCAAGACGCGCGCGTGGAGCCTGGCTCTTTGCGCCAGCACCATTCTCGCATTTTCCGGGAGCGGCGCTCAGGCCGCCGACCAGTTCAAACAGGCTGCTGACGGAGCGAGCATCGAATGCGCCGTTTCGGCCCGCGAACTGACGCGCTTTTCGCTCGTCGACGACCAGTTTGCCAGCGTTTCGAAGATTTCGACCGGCACGCCCTACAACGATTTTGCGGTCACCAACGAGCCGCTGCGCGGCGACATCTATGTGTCGGTGCCCGAGACCTTTGCGGCCCGGTCGATCAGCTTCTTCGCCACGACCAAGAAGGGCTTCGTCTACAAGGTCTCCTGCCTGGTCGAGCCTGTCCCGGCAGTCCAGGTCTTCATCACCAACCCGGCGATCGCGACCAACAAGGCGGCAGGCTGGGAAAGCGAAACGCCGCTGGAGACGAGCGCAGTGCGGCTCATCCAGGCCATGGCCAATGACCAGACGGTCGATGGCTTCGAAGTCAGGCAGTCCTCCGCCCTTCCGGCACGGGTCGGCGATCTCGAAATCCAGCTCATCGCCGATTATCGCGGCAGCGCGCTCGCCGGAAAGGTCATCCGTCTGGCAAACCGTGGTCGCAAACCACTGACGCTTGCCGAAGCGGATCTCGCATCCTCCCAGACACTCGCAATCTCGATCGCCCAGCCCACTCTCAAATCGGGAGAAAGCACGGTCGCCTTCATCGTCGGTTCGAACGGAGGGTTGGGCCATGACTGATGCTCCCTCGATCTCAACCCCGGT
>CALMYW010000362.1 GCA_937873665.1 uncultured Sphingorhabdus sp. | reverse complement strand
CGCTGCCCGAAACGCTGTTCACCGTGTGGCACAACGTGTTCGAACGCGGCTGGGCGAAAGAGGGCGAGACGATTCTCGTCCACGGCGGCACCAGCGGGATCGGCAGCATGGCGATCATGCTGGGCAAGCTGTTCAGCCTCACCGTGATCGTTACCTGCGGCGGCGCGGACAAATGCGCCGAGGCACTGAAAATCGGCGCGGACCACGCGATTGATTACAAGGCGCAGGATTTCGTCGCCGAAGTGGCGCGGATCACTGATGGGCAGGGCGTGCACCTCGTGCTCGACATGGTCGCGGGCGATTATGTGATGCGCAATTTGAAATGCCTCGCCGACGATGGCCGTCATGTCACCATCGCGGTGCAGGGCGGGGTGCGGGCGGAGCTCAACATGGCCGAGGTCATGCGCCGCCGCCTGTGCCTGACCGGATCGACGCTGCGCCCGCGTTCCAACCAGTTCAAGGCGCTGCTGGCGCAGGAAATCGCGCGGATGGCCTGGCCGCTGGTGGAAAGCGGGCAACTGCGCCCGGTGATGGACCGCGCGTTCCCGCTGGCCGAAGCCGCCGCCGCCCACGCGCGGATGGAAGCAGGCAGCCACATCGGCAAGATCGTGCTGGCCGTATCGGGGGCCTAGAAAGCCTTGCCCTTCGGGGCGAATCCGCCTAGATGCCTGCCCAAACGGCCGCTCCGCGAGGGGCGGCCCTTCTATTTTGAACGGAGAGTACCCGTGTCCCAGCCGACCCCGTTGATGCCGCATGCCACTGCCTCGTGGCTGGTCGACAACACCGCGCTGTCCTTTGAACAGATTGCCGAATTCTGCGGCCTGCACATCCTGGAAGTCCAGGCGATGGCCGACGATCTGGCCTCGTCGAAGTACACCGGGCGCGATCCGGTCCGTGCGGGCGAGCTGACCATGGCCGAAATCGAAAAGGGCCAGGCGGATGCCAACTATGCCCTGAAGATGCAGAAGGCGCCGGTTACCGTCAGCCGCACCAAGGGCCCGCGCTATACCCCCGTGTCGAAGCGTCAGGACAAGCCCGATGGCATCGCGTGGATCCTGCGCAACCACCCCGAAATCTCGGACGCGCAGGTTGGCAAGCTGATCGGCACCACCCGCAACACCATCGCCGCGATTCGCGATCGCAGCCACTGGAACATCTCCAACATTCAGCCCAAGGACCCGGTGACGCTGGGCCTGTGCAGCCAGCGTGAGCTGGACGCGCTTGTGGCCAAGATCGCCAAGAAGGCCGGTCTGGAAGACATCGCCGGTGACGACCAGCGGCTGGGCGATGACCGCGCCTCGCTGATCGAGGAACTGCGCGCCGAACGCGATGCCGCTTCCAAGGCCGCCAGCGAAGCCGCGCAGGAAGCCGAAGCCGCCGCCTGGCTCGAAGCCAAGCGCGCTGCCGAGGCCGCCGAAGGCCAGTAATTTCGACGGCCTAAGCCGCTGCCACAACTTGCCCTTCCCGGCGGGAAGGGCCAAGTTGGGCGGATGAGCGAAACCGACCCCGCGCCGACCCCCTGGCAAGCCCACTATGCCCACCCCTGCGCGTGGGACATGGACTTTCCGCCGCTGACCCTGCCCCAGATGTTTGCCGACAGCGCCGCCCGCTTTGCCGAGCGGCCGCTGGTGGACTTCATGGGCCGCGCCTTTACCTATGGTGCGCTCCATGCCGAGGCACAGGCTTTTGCTGCCGGACTGCAACGACTGGGCGTGGTCAAGGGTGACCGCATCGGGCTGTACCTGCCCAACGCCCCGATCTATGTTTCGGCCTATTACGGGGCGATGCTGGCCGGGGCGGTCGTGGTCAATTTCAGCCCGCTCTACACCGCGCAGGAACTCGCCGCGCAAGTCGAGGATTCAGGCGCGCGGCTGCTGGTGACGATTGATTCGGCGGCGCTGCTGCCCACCGCGCTGGACGTGTTGAAGGCGTCCGGGCTGGAACGGCTGGTGGTCGGCTCGCTCGCGGCGATGCTGCCGTTGGCCAAGGGGCTGGCGCTGCGACTGCTGGGGCGCAAGTCGCTCACCCGCATTCCGGTCCGCCCCGATGTGATCCGCTGGGAGGATGCGCTGGCCGATGCCGCGCCCACGCCCGTCCCGCTCGACCCGCTGGAGGATCTGGCGCTGCTGCAATATACCGGCGGCACCACCGGCACGCCCAAGGGGGCGATGCTGACCCACCAGAACATTTCCGCCAACACCCGCCAGGTCGAGGCGATTGACCCGCGCAAGGGCGACCGCGACGTGATCATGGGCGTGCTGCCGCTGTTCCACGTCTTCGCCAACATCTGCGTGCTCAACCGCACGGTCGTGAACGGCGGGTGCATCGCGATGCTGCCGCGCTTTGACGCGGGCCAAGCGCTCAAGACGCTGCAACGGGTGCGCGCCACGGCGATGCCCGGCGTGCCGACGATGTATCAGGCGCTGCTCGATCATCCCGCGCTGGCAAAGACTGATTTCTCATCCCTGCGGGTCTGCATTTCCGGCGGCGCGCCGCTGGCCGGGCCGCTGAAGGACAAGTTCGAGGCGGCGACCGATGCACGGCTGGTCGAAGGGTATGGCCTCACCGAAACCGCCGGCGTCGCCTCCACCAACCCCTATGAGGGCGAGGACCGCACCGGCACCATCGGCCAGCCGATCCCCGCCACCCGCATCCGCCTGCTCGACAAGGAAGACCCCACGCGCGACGCCCCCGCCGGGGAACCGGGCGAACTGGCGATTCAAGGCCCGCAAGTCATGCGCGGCTACTGGCGCCGCCCCGAAGCCGCCGCCGCCGCCTTTGCCGAGCGCGCCGATGGCCGCTGGCTGCGCACCGGCGATGTCGCCGTGCTGGACGAACAGGGCTACATCCGCATCGTCGACCGCATCAAGGACATGATCGCGGTGGGCGGCTTCAAGGTCTTCCCCAGCCAGGTCGAAGCCGTGGTGCTGGAACACCCGGCGGTCAAGGAAGTGCTGGTCATCGGCGTCCCCGAACCCCGCCTCGGCGAAGTCCCCCGCGCCTACGTCACCCTGAACGACGGCGCAGACGCCACCGGTGACGCCCTGCGCGACTGGATCAACGCCCGCATCGGCAAACACGAGCGTGTGGATGCCGTGGTGGTGCGGGAGTCCATGCCCAAGACGATGATCGGCAAGCTGGACCGCAAGGCGTTAAGGGCTGAGGTGGCGGGGGAGGGGTGAGTGAGCTGCATTAGCCCGCCGGCCCGTCCTGGAAGTTCTACTAAGAGCCCATAAAAATCTCTATTAGCGAATTTTATCCTTGAATTCTCGAATCACTCGCCTTATGTATGTTATGTGTGATGAGTGGAAGAAATTCTCATAATCAGCTCTGGCAGCAGTTGGAGCGTGGAGAGCCTAAAGCTCTCTGTCACTTTATCCGTTCAGGCCGCGGTGACTCCGAGAGGGGAGACGCGGGCGGGATGGGCGAAGCAGAGACGATAGCGAGAATTGCTATCGTCTCTAGGTAAAGGGTGTAGTTGTCGGATCCCGTCTTGTTCGGCGAGAATCCTTGGTCAGAGCAGGTCATTTCGATCTGATCGCCAAGGCGAACAAGAAAGGATAAGCCGTTGGCTTTTTCTAAGATCACATACCGACGACGGCGGCGGCGTGGGCTGCGAGGTGAACCTCTTGAGCAGCGCCGTGGATTTTGGGCGAAAGTCCGGAATCCAGTTACTTTGAGGCTCATCATTACGATGGGGCTTTGGATCTACCGGATTTTCCGTTGGATTCTCAGTGTTTTTGAACTGACTGAGTAAACCGCCAACCTAATATCTAACCGCTGATAAGGTTAGGAATAAATATGATAAATGAAGCCCTCAGGTTGATTCGTGTATTTCACGATCTAAAGCAATTTGAGCTTGCTGAACGGCTCAATATTTCAAAATCTTATATATCTGAGATTGAGAAGGGTTCAAAGACCCCATCTTTGGATTTGATTGAAAAATACGCCACCGAATTTCGCATTCCGGCTTCTGCCATTATGTTCTTTGCTGAAGAGATCCCGAATGCAAAGCGAGGCGAGAAGGCGCGAACCAAAATTGCCTCCACGGTGATTGATTTGCTGACCTTCATTGAACGGAAAGCCGATGCAGAAACTGCATAGGGGGCAATCTTACACGTTACGAGATAGCCCATTCTTCCGCTTGCGAACGCGCAAGAAGCTCGCCGTTCTGTTGCGGATTTCAGAAGTCGCGCTTTCCACGATCTCGTCACGAGACGATCTTTATAAACGACGGTGGAAGCACAAAAGTGAGGACAGGTGGCTGCGTGAACCGCCTGGACCTGAAATCGCTCAACATTACAGGAAGATCGACATTCCTGATGGGGGGCTAAAAGCAATCCAATCTCGAATAGCTGCGTTGCTTGGACGAATTAATCCCCCTGATTGGTTGTTCAGTCCGGTAAAAGGCCGATCTTATGTCGATAATGCTGCTCGTCACAAAGGGGCGAATGCATTCTGGATGTTGGATATTGCTGATTATTTTCCAAGTTGCACAGCGAACAGTGTAGCGCGACGATTACGGAGTCCGGTCGGCGTCAATTATGATGGCCGATAGGT
>CALMYW010000361.1 GCA_937873665.1 uncultured Sphingorhabdus sp. | reverse complement strand
GGCCGAGCCAACGCCTGGCAGATGCCGGCAGATCAGCGCCTTGTAACCCGCGGCACCCAGGCAGGCACCGAGAATCGGGGCAAAAATCGGAACCAGGAAATACGGAATGTCTTTCCCTCCAGTGAAAGCGACGTCGCCCCAGCCTGCGAAGAAGGTCATCAACTTGGGCCCGAAATCCCGCGCAGGATTCATCGCGGAGCCAGTCAGCAGGCCTATCAGTAGGGGGGCCAGTGGGCCGCTTGGCAAGCCGTTGCCGTCGTCTGTGATGGCCATGATCATCGCCAGCAGAATGGCGGTGATCACTACTTCCACGAGGAACGCCTGGCCGAATGACAACGAGGCGTGCGGGTAGGTGGAGAAGATAGAAGCGAGCTCAAGACTCTCGACGCTGCCGCGGACCATCTGCTGGGCCTGTTCGAAATCGAAGAACAGGCTGCTGTACAGCCCGTAGACCAACGCAGCGGAACAGAAGGCGCCGGCCACCTGCGCCAGGATGTAAGCCGGGACGCGGTGCCGTTCGAAGGTGCCGAACAGCCACAGCGCGATGGTAACGGCAGGGTTCAGGTGAGCACCGGAAACGCCGGCGGCAAGATACACCGCCATCGAAACACCGATGCCCCAGATGATGCAGATTTCCCACAGCCCCAGATCGGCGCCGCCGAGCTTGAGCGCTGCGACGCAGCCGGTACCGAAAAAGATGAGAAGGGCAGTGCCGAGAAATTCGGCGATGCATTGTCCCTTGAGCGTCGGGACGATGGGCGTACTCATGCGCGGAGCCTCGTTCGTTTGTTTTTGTTTTATTCCGAGCACTGCGTTCGTTCGGAATTGTTCGGAAACGAAAACTTAGAGGCAAAGAAAGCAACTGTCAAAGTAAAAATTCGAACATTTCGGACATTTTTACCTGGAACAAACACCACAGAGCGCTGTCCTGCGCGGAAGGGTGGGTAGCAACCACTGGTCTATGCCAGCCACACATGGGCGGACTGGCATGGCGTCAGCGCTTTCGGCGGGCCTTGCGGCCGCCACCCCGTTGAACCGCCCGCGGTTTGCGCTGGCGTGACAGTTCACGGGTGATGGCGTCGTTGAGCAGCTTGCGCGCGTCTTCACCGTCGTCGTGCTCGGGAAAATGCTCGGGGAGGCTGCGGGCCAGATGCAGGTAGGTTTCCACCACATGCAGGGTGCTTTCCAGGCTGGCCAGATCGCTGCCGAGCAGCAGCTTGGGCATCGGAATGGCTTGGCCTTCGGCGACTCGCTTGATCCAGCGTTGGGCATGCTGACTGGCCGGGCTGTCGAAGCCGCCGCGGATCGGCGTGCAGGCGAACGTCCAGCGCAGCCAGAGTGGAATTTTCGGGTCGTCGATCAGCTCGATCCATTCGGCCAGTTCGTCCGGCAGCACCGAAATGAAGGCCTCGCCGTAATTGATATTGCGGTTGAAGGTCAGCCAGGCGCGCAGCAGGCTCAGCTCGCCCATCAGCTCGGAGATGGCGGCCAGGTGATCGATGGATGGGCGCACCTGGAACTGGCTGAGGTCCACCGGCGCATCCGGGCTGTTGAACAGGCGACGGATGGATTTGAGTGTCTGCGGATCGAGCGCGGTGATTTCGCCGCTGTCGTGATGGCCGAAGCGCCCGGCGCGGCCGCCGATCTGCTTGACCTCCTGCACCTTGAGCTGACGATTCTGAATGCCGTCGAATTTCTCATCGGTATAGAAGCACAGCGTGTGCGCCGGCAGGTTGAGGCCCATGCCGACCGCATCGGTAGCGACCATGATGTCCGCCTCGCCTTCGCGAAAGCGCCGGGCCTGCTCGCGACGCACCTCGGGCGAGAGCGCGCCATAGACTACCGAGACGCTCTTGCCAGCGCTTTCGAGCATGCCCTTGAGTTCCAGCACCAGCTTGCGGCTGAACGCCACCAGCAGCGAGCCGGGTTCCAGGCGCTGCAGCGTCGTGGCGTGGCGGGCGACCTCAACCGGGGCCAGGCGCTTGGTGCGCTGCACCACCAGCTTGTCCTCGCAGAGTCCGCAGAGCGTGCGCAAGGAGGGTTGAATCAGGGCGGGGCCGGTCATCATCAGTTGCGGCGTATGTGCGCTGACCAGTGCATCGACCCAGGCCCAGCCGCGTTGCGGGTCAGCCACCATCTGTACTTCATCGACCACCACCACATCCCAGTGCAGATGGCGGAAGCGGGCGAACTCCTCCACGGTACAGCAGAAGTGCGTGGCGCCTTCGCGGATGATTTCTTCCTCGCCGGTGACCAGCTCCGTAGCCTGGATTAGCCGAAGGCGTAATCCAATGAAATGGACTCCTCCCTCCTACGGCGTCAGTGCGCCAGACTGGAGGTGTTACCAACCGGTCCCAGAGGGAGGAGTCGAGATGAAACTTAAACGAATTGGCGTCGATCTGGCAAAGCAGGTTTTTCAGGTTCACGGCGTAGACAGTCATGAGCAGGTCGTCTGCCGCAAGCAAATCAAGCGTGCAAGGCTGCTTGATTTCTTCAGGCAGCTGGAGCCTTGCCTGGTGGTGATGGAGGCCTGCGGGGGAAGTCATTACTGGGCGCGGCAGTTCCGCGCGCTGGGTCATGAGGTGCGCTTGATCGCTCCGCAGTTCGTCAAACCCTACGTCAAGGGTGGCAAGAACGACGCCAACGATGCTGAGGCGATTTGCGAGGCCGGTAGCCGTCCGACGATGCGCTATGTGCCGGTCAAGAGCGAGGAGCAGCAGGCTGCCCTGTCTGTGCACCGGATCAGAAGCCGGGCGATCAGGGCGAGAACGGCACTGGCCAACGAGGTTCGGGGTTTGCTGGGAGAGTTCGGCCTGATCGCGGCCCGCAAGGGTGTGCCGGCTACTCGCGCACTGCTGGCTGAGGTGCTGGAAGAAGACAGCAGCCTGCCGGTTGCCATGCGCGGGCTGATGAGTGAGCTGCAGGATGAACTGCAGGAGAAAGACAAACGCATCGCCCATCTGGATCGCCTGATTCAGCAGCAGGCGCGTCAGGATGAGCGAGTACAACGCCTGATGCAGATCGAGGGCCTTGGCCCTATCAGCGCCACGGCGATGGTGGCGGCGGTAGGCGATGCGAGCCAGTTCAAGTCGGGGCGCCAGTTGGCCGCTTGGCTGGGCTTGGTGCCCAACCAACATTCAAGCGGCGGCAAGGAGCGCCTGGGCAGCATCAGCAAGCGAGGTGATACGTACTTGCGCACCTTGCTGATCCATGGCGCCCGGTCTGCCCTCAACGCGAGTGCGAAAAAGACCGACCCACGCAGTATCTGGATCAATGAGGTCAAATCCAGGCGCAACACGAACATCGCCACAGTGGCCCTGGCGAACAAGAATGCCCGGATCATCTGGGCGCTCTTGAGCAAGGGCGAGAGCTATCACAACGCTGCGTGTTGAACGCAGCAACCGAGCAACAGGCAACACCGCAGCAAGCGCAACACCGTAGAAGATCCACCACGATTGCACAGTGACAGACAGTGATGACGAACCGGTCGAACCGGCATGTGTGAAGGCTTAGAGACCCGGAGGCCCGCTGTATAAAAAGGCCGCTAATCCGATCAGCTGCACATGAGCGACTACTTCATCAAGGCTCGAAGTGACAAACCACTTCAGTAGAAGCCGGATATACGGTAGCAGTCGTACCTTGGTTCAAAAGCACTGTTTTTTACTGGCAAACCGGGAGGAGTCCATATACGACCCTTGGTGCTGAGCGCGAATACCCGATTCGGGCGCACGCTGGCCAGGCAGCTGTCCAGATCGCTGTGGGTGCGTACTGCCGCATATTCATGGTAATCCAGCCCGGCCCGGCGCAGCCGCTTGTCATCCAGCTCGAAGCCCAGCGGTTCGATCAGGTGCAGTTGGCAGCCGGCATTGGCGCACAGGCGGATGATATTGCCGGTATTGGGCGGGATCTCGGGTTCGAGCAGGGCGATATGAAACATGCGGGTTATTCCACGGGAAAACGCTCGCCAGTGTACCGGTAGCCCGGTATCGGAGCCACAAGCGGCACGTGATTCGGAGCTGAGCTGCGTCCTGTAGTGTTTGCTGTACAGTTATTCAACAGGCGAACGTATACTGACAACCAGCGAAGACGGTTAAGGATCATGAAATGGCGTCACAGGTGCACTTCACCCGCATGGACCCCGAGGTGCGCAAGGCGCATCTCATCGATGCAACCCTCGTTTGTCTCAAGCAATATGGCTTCCAGGGAATGTCGGTGCGCAAGATCTGCGCCCAGGCTGGTGTATCTCCCGGGCTGATCAGCCACCATTATGCCGGCAAGGATGAGTTGGTTGCCGAAGCCTATCAGGCCATCACGCGCCAGGTGATGGGACAGTTGCGCGAGGCGATGCAGAATGCCGCTGGCCAGGGTGCCCGCGAGCGGCTATCGGCATTTTTCCAGGCTTCGCTCTCGGAGAAACTGTTGAACCCGCACCTGCTGGAGGCGTGGCTGGCGTTCTGGGGCGCGGTGAAGACGGCGGAAGCGATCAATCATGCGCACGACAAGTCCTACAAGGAGTATCGATCGATACTGGCGCATGCCCTTGGGCAACTGGCGCTGGAGCAGTGTTGGGTCGATTTTGATAGCGGCCTGGCGGCCATTGGCCTGACGGCATTGTTGGACGGATTGTGGCTTGAGCACGGGCTGGATCCCGATACCTTCACACCCGCCGAAGCCGTGCTGATCTGCGAGGCCTGGATCGATGGGCTGCTGGCCGGAGGGTTCCGGCGCTTCTGCGTACAGGCACAGCGTACGGGATAACACGTTGGATCATGGTCCGGGCAGCTTGCGCTGGCGAGTGAAAAGCGCGGTGGCAACACACAGCCACCGCGCAATCGACAACCAGGCGGCCTAGAAGATACTCACCGGATATTCGAGAACCAGGCGGAAGCGATCCACATCGACATTCGAATTGCCGGAGGTCATGCGATGCCGTGCATGGCGCACGCGAATCAGCAGATCCTTGGCAACGCCGCTCTGCACCACATAACGCGCATCGAGGTCGGTGGTGTGGTGTTTGTCGTTCTTGCCGTACAGGCCGTAATAGGCGCTGTCCGCCGAGGTGTGCGTGCCGTCGATATCGCTGCCACGCACATGCCGTATGGAGAAGCTGGCGCCAGGCAGGCCGATAGCAGAAAGGTCGAGATCATAGCCTACGCGCCAGGATCTTTCGTTCGGTCCGTTGAAGTTGGCATATTGCGAGGCGTTGCCCAGGTAGATGGAGTCCTGAAAACCGCCGCCGCTCATCACCAGGTAGTCCAGGGGCTGGTCGCCGTGGATCTTCTGGTAGCCGAGGGTCAGGGTGTGGGCACCGATGCTGTAGGCAGCGGCCAGTGACCAGGCAGTGACGTCTATGTTCCCGGCCAGGGCCTGGCCCTGCTCTGTGGTGCGGTAGATGTTGGCATCCAGGTTCAGTGCGCGCTGCTCTCCCAGTGGCAGGGTGTAGTTGCCGTTGAGGTAGTGCTGACGCCACAGGTCTTCGTAGCGGGAGGTGTAAAGCGTCACGCTGGTGTTATCGTCAATGCCGTAGGAGCCGCCGAGATAGTCGACATTGCCTCCTTTTACTCCGGCGTAACCGGCAAAGAAATCACCATCGCCGTGGGTCTGGTTGTAATCCTTGCCCGAGGTAAAGTGGCCTGCGTCGATATACAGATCATCTATTTCGCTGCTGGTAAACATGAAGCCCGTGGCCGTGGCGGGGAACATGCGGGTATCGGCCAGGGCGAATACCGGGTTATAGGGGCGCAGATCCCCGTACTTGAGTTCGCTCCTGGAAATACGCATTTTCACGGCCGCGCCGGCGGAAGTGGACTCATCACGCGAGGCGCCATTGCTTTTCATGGGGAACATGTCCGAGCGATTGCGTCCGCGACCCGAGTCCAGTTTCAGTGCCAGATAGGCATGGGCATCCAGGCCAAAACCGACTGTACCGGAGGTATATCCCGAGGTGAATGCGGACAGGATACTATGGCCCCATTCCCGTCCATCCTTCCCGCCACTGTGATTGTCACTGTTGTAATAGTAGTTGCGGTTCAATACCGACAGTTGACTGCCTTCGATGAATCCAGTGCCCGGTTGCTGTTCGGCACTCACTGCCTGAACAGCGGTGGCAAGCAAGGTCATAACTGTAAGGCTGATGATATTGTTCTTGTTCATATGTCATCTTCTGCAATTGTTGGGTAGTGTCCTCATGAGTGGTGTAAATCTTCACGGTGGGGTGGCGGCCACCGTGGGTCTCCGTAAACTGGAGGTTACGACACCTTCACCAATCACGGAGAGACACCACGATGACCGAGGACAGGATGGCATTGATTGAGCTGGCTGAAAAGCATGTGTCGATACCGGATGTATTCTCCCCAGAAGTGCCGAATGAAAATTCCCCAGTTTGAGGTGAGCGCCAATTCGCTCCGGGGCTAGCCCCGGAGCGAATTGGCAACGACCCGCACGGATCCCTCCTATGCTTGCCCGGATTGGCGGGAGGCGTGGCAGGTGATCAGACTTGAGGAAATTGTCATGATCCATGACTTGAAGCGGCAGGGGCTGTCGGTGTCGGCGATTGCGCGGCAGACGGGCCTTGATCGAAAGACGGTACGCAAACACCTGGCCGGCGGCGTGAAGGCGCCGGTGTACAAGCCCCGGCCACCCCGTCCGCGGGAGCTGGAACCCTACGAACCATATCTTCGCGATCGCATCGCGTTATATCCTGGGTTGTCTGGCAAGCGTCTCTTCCGCGAAATCGCTGCGATGGGGTTCAAGGGCGGCTACACGACCGTCACGGACTTCCTGCGCCAGATGCGGCCGCCGCGAGTGGTCCCGTTTGAGCGGCGCTTCGAAACACCCGCGGGACGGCAGGCCCAGGTGGACTTCGCCCAGTTCAAGGTGGCGTTCAGCGATGAGCCGGGCGTGACCCGGATCTTCTGGCTGTTCTCGATGGTGTTGGGTCATAGCCGCTGGCTGTGGGGTCGGTTCTGTCCGACCCAGGATCTGCAGACGGTGATGCGCTGCCACATCGACGCCTTCGATGCGATGGGCGGTGCCCCGTCCGAGGTGCTTTACGACCGCATGAAAACCGCTGTGATCGATGAGGATGCCGAGGGTATTGTGATCTACAATCGGTCGCTGGTGGCCTTGCTGGATCATTACGGCGCTTTGCCGCGTGCATGCAGGCCCTATCGGGCGAAAACCAAGGGCAAGATCGAACGGCCCTACCGCTACATCCGTCAGGACTTCTTCCTTGGACGCACCTTCTGCAACGCTGATGACCTGAACAGGCAGTTCCGCGAATGGCTGGACACGGTCGCGAATGTTCGGTTGCATGCCACGACCCGGCGGATCGTCAGCGAGCACTTTGCCGAGGAGCAACCGGTCCTGACGGCCTTGCCTGCGGCCCCATACAATGCGGTGCTCACGATCGAGCGGCGAGTCAGCCATGAAGGCATGGTATCGGTTGGCGGCAATCTCTACTCGGTGCCCGACGCTACGCGCAAACGGGTCGTGGAGGTGCAGAATCATCCCCGTGAGATCAGGATCTTCGAGGATCGCAAGCTGATCGCGGTGCATCCCGTTCTCGATGGACGCAATCAGCGCCGGGTTGATCCTTCCCACCGGCGGCTCGCTCCGCCTCGCGCGGCAACAGTGCCGCCGCCTGCAGGGCTTGAGATTACCAGGCGCTCGCTGGGCTTCTACGAGGCGGTAGGACGGCGACTGGCCGGCAGCGAGGTACGGCCATGACGGAGATCATCGACCGCATCCGCACGAGCCTGGTTGGCCTGAGAATGCCCCGCGCGCTCGAGGTACTTGATCATACCATGCGGTGTCTGGAGCGCGGCGAAATGACCGCGCTTGAAGCCATCGATGTCTTGCTCTCGCATGAGTATGGCAATCGGGAAAGCAGGCGCTTCACTGTCGGGCTCAAGACCTCACGGCTCATGCCCATGAAAACCCTCGAAGGCTTCGACTTCTCGTTCCAGCCTTCGCTGGATCGCGGCCGCATCCTCGCACTGGCGCAGCTCGACTTTATCGAGCGCGGCGAGGTGGTCCATCTGCTGGGACCGCCAGGCACAGGCAAGAGCCATCTGGCGACAGCCTTGGGCGCAGAGGCTGTTCGCGCTGGCAAGCGTGTTTACCGCGCCAGTCTGGCTGAGGTGATCGACATGCTGGCGCGTGCCGAGCGTGACGGACGGCTTCCCGAACGGCTCCGGTTCTTCAACCGAAACACCCTCCTTATCGTCGATGAGATCGGCTACCTCCCGGTTACGCCCGGCGGTGCCAACCTCTTCTTCCAGCTGGTCAACTCCCGTTACGAAAAGGGAGCGATGATCCTCACATCCAACCGCGGCTTTGCTGAATGGGGCGAGGTGTTCGGGGATCCGGTGGTGGCAACGGCGCTCCTCGATCGCTTGCTGCACCATGCCATCGTGATCCAGATCGAGGGCGCCAGTTACCGCTTGCGCGCGCACTCCGACCTCGTGCCGGAACACACCAGGGCGATCTCAGCGATCACGCCGCCGCCGCCGCCCAAAAGGCGCGGGCGGCCACCGAAGGAGCGCACGCACGATCACTGGAACGGCTGATCACCGAAACCCAAACTGGGGAATTTTAACCCGGCACTTCTGGGGAATTATTAGTCAGCGTTGACAGCATGCGGACGGTGATTTACTGAGGGAGCTGGGCGAACTGGTCCTGCAGCGACTGATGGATGCAGAGGCGGAGCAGCGTTGCGGCGCCGGCCGACATGAACGCAGTGAGGGCCGGGTCAACCAGCGCAACGGCTATCGCGAGCGCACACTGGAGACACGATTGGGAACGATGGACCTGCGAATTCCGAAGCTGCGCACGGGCAGTTACCTGCCGAGCTTCCTGGAGCCCCGGAAGGCCTCGGAGCAGGCGTTGGTGGCTGTTGTGCAGGAGGCGTATGTGAAGGGGATATCGACCCGCAAGGTCGATGATCTGGTGCAGGCGATGGGTATGAGCGGCATCTCCAAGAGCCAGGTATCGCGACTGTGCGAGGAACTGGACGAGCGCGTCGAGGCTTTCCTGAATCGCCCGCTGGAGGGCCCATGGGCCTACGTCTGGCTGGATGCGACCTATCTAAAATCGCGCGAGCGTGGCGCTGTCAGCAGCCAAGCGGTGGTTGTTGCCGTTGGCGTCAGCAGCGAAGGTCGCCGGGAAACCTTGGGCATGGCTGTGGGTCCGGCCGAGACTGAAGCCTTCTGGACCGAGTTCCTACGCAGCCTGGTGCGCCGTGGCCTGTCAGGCGTGCGACTGGTGGTCTCGGATGCCCACGAGGGCCTGAAGCAGGCGATTGCCAAGGTCATAGGAGCTACCTGGCAACGCTGCCGGGTGCACTTCATGCGCAATGCGCTGGCCCATGTCCCGCGCAAGCAGCACTCCATGGTGGCCGCCGTGATCCGCACGGCCTTCGTGCAGGAGAACCAGCAGGAGGCACGCCAGCAGTGGCGAGAAACCGCTGACAAGCTGCGAGAGCGCTTCGCCAAGGTAGCGGAGCTCATGGACAGCGCCGAGGACGACGTGCTTGCCTTCATGAGCTTCCCGAAAGAGCACTGGCCTCAGCTGGCATCGACGAATTCCCTGGAGCGATTGAACAAGGAAATCAAACGCCGCTCGCGGGTGGTGGGTATCTTCCCGAACAACGCTGCCATCATGCGGCTCGTGGGAACGCTACTCGCTGAGCAAACAGATGAATGGCAGGTGACACGCCGCTACATGAGCCAAGAGACGTTGGCGCGCGTGCTGAGCAAGGAAGACCAGGCCAACCTACTGCCACAGTCTGAGGCCGCCTGAAGCAATGAAACTGGAGACCGGAATTACACCACTTGACGGGACACTACCACTCCTTGTACTCTCCATAGTATGTGCTTCGTTTAAGACGGGGCGACATGTAAAG
>CALMYW010000360.1 GCA_937873665.1 uncultured Sphingorhabdus sp. | reverse complement strand
ACCATTGCCTGCAGTCGTTGGCCGCCGGTCGGAACGCGATCCGGCCCGCCAAAGATCTGGCGCTCGCAGTTGAGGGGGTGCAAAAGCGATTCGGAAATGGTCAGGCCGCCCTAGTTACGCAAGATCGAGTCGAGGCCGCCGTCGTCGCATTGACGAGGTCCCCCGAGTTCGGACGTCGTCAGCTGTTCGTTCTCGCCCATGCCTTCGCTCAGCCGGTTCGCGCACTTCATGGCCGCACGGTGCTGCAGGATGACATTGGCACACTGCTCCTGACCCACTGGGAGGATCAGGCGCGGGATCGACGACTCAAGTCGTCCCAATGGCGCGGACTGTTTCGCTCGTACATGCAGGCCGGCCATAGCGAGGCGAGCCAGCGACTACGCGAGCTATTGGTAAAGAGCTTGCCTTCTCTAGGGAGCGGCCGAGCCTCGCCTCCTTCCTGGCTCGCCGCGATCTCGCGGCACGAGGGACTGCTTGGGTCGACACCCTGCGCCCCGTATATCGAGGAATTGATCGACGGCAGCACAACGCTTCTTGACGATCTGCGCCAAGAAACGGGGTTGCCGGATGCGAGTTGGTTTTGGGTAGACCTTCGCGAGACGGCTCTCGCGCAGGTCGAAACACTGAGCGACACCAAGTTCAAGGCGCGCCTAGACCATCTCGTGTCGTTGCCTGGTCGCATCCCTCATTCACGCGATGAAATTCTTTCGGCGTTGATCAGCCGCTACTCGCGCTGCGCCGACCGTGGCCCGCATCGGCAGTTGCTGAGCTTCGCACTTGAAGAGTGGGGCAGTCCTCAGCTCAAGAGCAATCGACTCTGGGGGTACGTGACAGACGACGCCAGGCAGATGGTCTGCGGCTGGTTGGCCCAGGAAGATTTGGAAGACTTTTATCGGCTGTGCAAGGGGACGCGTCAGGTCGATGATCGACGCCTGAAATTCTGGCTTCGCTTCAAGGAGCAGATGGGCTATACCCAGATCTTGCTGGGCGGGCAGCTTCGATACAGCCGGGATGCCGACATTCGAGACTTCGTGAAGAAGAAGAAGGGTCGCATCGGTGACCTCACATCGGGACCGGCCACCAACAATGCGATTCTGATGCAGATTGGTGGCTGGTTGTTTATCGAATTCTCCGAGACGGGTAACGCCTGCTACGCCTACCCGATCGGCGAGGCGGCCATCGAGCTGGGCCGAAAGAGCTACTCAATTAGCCAGTTGAAGCCATCTGGGCGGTCAGTTAAGCGGCTTTTGCATATGGATGGCTATGAAACGTGGGAGCAGAAGTTCCAAGCAAGCCTGTACGACCTCGGTGTGCAGCCTGACAGCACAGGAACGCGCGCGAACCCGGGTGTTATGCGCGATTTCGCCCAGTCCCGTGGGCGTGACCCGGCGCTCGCCAATCCCACAGCCACGACGAGACCTGCTGGCACGGCGGCTCAAGACGAGGTTGGAGATGCGCTCCTTGCCCGCTTGACCGAACTCAATGTCCGCATCGTCGACAACCGTGCCAAAGGCGGCGCGATCTGGGCGTATCCGAATGGCAGCACGTTCCCTTATGCGGAACTGCGCGCGCTCGGAATGAAGTTCAAGTCCGATAACCAAGGGTTCTATTGGCCGTGAAGACACCATGGGGGCGTGAGCCTGTCGCTCACCTGCAGCAGACTTTCAGCGACGAAGGGGTTGCGTACTCTCCCCCCGAAAAAGCTGCCGATATTTGGTGGAGCGATCCCAGGTCCTTGTCACCGTCGCTGCGCCCGGCTGCCGCGTATCTCGGGCAACTGGTGAATGAGGGGTGCGCCACAGTCGTAGGCAGCACCGTCATCATTTCGTGGAGGCGAGTCTACGACCTGCAGATCGACAACGGCCATGCGGACAGCATCGGATTGCTGGCCTTGCCTGCCACGGGCGACTGGGCGCCCTGCCTACAGTCGCAAGGCACGCCTTCGGATCAGACGTTCCGCCTAGCGATAGTTGGCTGGACATCACCAGCGCTGGGACGGGGTGCACCCAATCGCGTTGGCGCGGTACTCGAATCGGGTGGCGCACGATGGCTCATGACGGAAGCGGCATGGAGGACGAGCGTCCTCGTCAGGGTCTTTGCAAGCGGCTCGCCAGGCATGTCGTCCGAACAACGAATGTCGGCGCTCGGCGAAATCCGTGCACAAGCGGTAAGGGCCGGGGCGTCCTTGGACGACTTCCTCGCCAGGACCGAGATCGTTTCGCCGCGCAAGCTCGAGATCGAGCTTCGCCAGGTCAAAGCCTTGAACGTTCCGGTTGTTGAAGTCCTGCCCCGTCCGGTCGGTGCTCCTGACGAGTTTCTCAGTGCCTTCGATCGCTACGAATCTGTTCGAAGCCGATATGACATCACGAAACCTGATGGTGGGATGGTGCATGTCACACCGAGCGAGGCTGTTGTCAGGACCCTAAGTGCCATCAAGGCCATCCCAGGCCGGCGAATGGCATCGGAGCAAGCTCGCCTGTTTGGCCACAATCCGTTCGCCGTCCTGGGGGACGAAGCTCGAGAAGCGCTGGAAGAAGAGGCACTGATCCTGGCGCGCCAAGAGGCTGATCTGTTGCCGTAC
This sequence comes from uncultured Sphingorhabdus sp., assembly GCA_937873665.1. The sequence continues at coordinate 7,341 of CALMYW010000360.1, read as the reverse complement.
CGACTGGTCTTCCAGCGTGGAGACGATGGCGACGAGCCCACTATTCGGCTCGTCCCGCTATCGGACACGGCGGGTCCGACGTCGGTGCCAGCCACGCAGCTAGTCGCGAGAAAGCTGTTGGCGGCGGCAGCCAGCTCGAGATCACGGAGACTTCCGCTGTTTCACTGGGAGGGACACGAGATTGAGCTGGGTCCAGTGACAGAGCAATCACTGACGCAGCTGGCTTCATGGCTTGCATTCTCAGCCACCGCGATTCGACTGTCACTTGCGGAAGTGATGAATCTCGAAGCGTACAGCGACCGCGTTGTCGGATTCGAGGCGCGACTTCAAACCGTACCGTACGTGGCACGACGTGACAGCGCCGCCGGGTGGATTCCGGAGAACGTCGACACAGGGATTGCGGTTCTCGATCGAGACACGGGCGATCTCCAGAGCATCGCGATGCCCAAAGAGGCGATCTCTGAGCTTCAAGAACGCATTACGAATGCGCTTGCGATCGGTCAACAGGAGGTGATACTGCCGACGTCTGATGTCAGCGTCCCCGTCGCGCGGGCGCAGCAACTGGTCGCTGTTTTGCAGAATGCGGACATCTCGATTGGAAAGAAGCAGTCGCCAATCGCACAGCCCGCAGATCCGAAAAGCGAGGGCAAGCGTGCGATCCTCCAGATCCTGCACAACATCGAGAATCTTGAATACACACGCAAAGCACCGGCAAGCTTGGATGCTGCTGGACTCGCAACGATTAAGATTCCGCAAGGCTTGCGAAGCGATGTCACACTGCTTCCGCATCAGGAGGAGGGCCTTGCGTGGCTACAGCGGCAATATGGCCTACAGGCGGATGGCGTATCCGGCTGCTTGCTCGCAGACGACATGGGTTTGGGCAAGACGCTGCAGTCACTTTGCCTGATCGCATGGCATAACGAGAACAGCACAAGCCAGAAGCCATGCTTGGTGGTTGCGCCAGTTTCTCTCTTAGAGAACTGGAAGCTGGAAGTTCAGAAGTTCCTGGATTGGTCGGGAGATGACCTACTCAGCCTTTACGGATCTAGCGTCGCTGCGCTGCGGCTGCCAGAAGGTTCGATAGGAGACGACCTTGCTGATGTCGGCATCCAGAAACTGCTGCGTCCGGGATTCGAAGCAGGTTTCAAAGTTGTCCTGACGACCTATGAGACTCTTCGCGACTATGAATTTTCGCTCGCTCGTGTGGACTGGGGTGTCGTCGTTTGCGATGAGGCCCAGAAAATCAAGAACCCTGCTGCGTTCGTCACGCAGGCAGCCAAGGCGCTCCGGGCGGATTTTCGTGTCGCATGCACGGGCACACCAGTCGAGAATTCACTGGCAGACCTATGGTGCTTGTTCGACTTCTTCCAGCCCGGCTACTTGGGCTCGCTGAACGAGTTCACCCGTCAATTCCGTCAGGGGATCGAGCAGCGCCTGGAAGGTCATGACGTGCTCGTGGATCAGCTGCGCGCTGCGACAATGCCTTGGGTGTTGAGGCGAATGAAGAACGAGGTGTACCGGGCACTGCCAGCCAAGCTGGAGGGCGAAAAATCTGACCCTTCATCGCTCGCGATTCCGATGTCCGCGGTGCAGGCAAAGTTGTATGAAGAGACGGTCGCGAGTTATCGCAATGATCGAAAAGAGAACGGATCAACGAAGGGTGCTCAGATTCTTGCGCTCATTTCCAAGCTACGCATGATCTGCGCGCATCCTCTTGGTGTGCTGTCGAACGACCATGCAGACAAGCCGCTTAAGGAACATTTGTCCGCTTCACCGAAGCTCGCTTGGCTCATGGGGCGGCTAGGTGAAATCCGGAAGCGAAACGAGAAGGTCATTGTGTTCACGGAGTTTCGCGATCTCCAGCGCTTGATCCAGCGCGCGGTCGCCGAGCGTTTCGGCTATCCCGCCCAGATCATCAACGGAGGCACCGACGTGGACCCGCGTCGCGAAGATTCCAGGCAGCGCTTGATCGACAAGTTTCAGGCGCAGGATGGCTTTGGTGTGATCATTCTCTCCACAACGGCTGTTGGCTTCGGCGTGAACATCCAGGCCGCGAACCATGTCGTCCACTACACGAGGCCCTGGAATCCTGCAAAGGAAGACCAGGCAACGGATCGTGCTTACCGAATTGGTCAAACCAAGGATGTGTACGTTTATTGCCCCACGTTGGTCGGTAACGGCTTCGAATCCTTCGAGGAGCGTCTTGCGCATTTGCTGGAGAGCAAGCGAGAGCTGTCGCGGGATATGCTGAGCGGTGTCCAGGAAGTCACCGCGGAGGACTTCGTTGATCTGTAAGTCAGCATCGACGGGTTCCCACGTCAGTCACCGTGCTTCTCGGAAGATGAGTCCTGTTCGATGAAGGCGAACCGCGTCGTCAATGGCGATCTGTTGCGCGAGATTCGCGACCAGTTTCGACTCGACTGGACCGGGCACCACGGTTTTCCACATTGGGCGCGCGTTTATCGCCATGGCTTACATGTGGGACGCGCCATCGGGGCTGACCTGCGCGTCGTGGAGCTGTTCGCCTTTCTCCACGATTCCCAGCGCCAGAACGAATACACAGATCCCGAGCACGGCCTTCGGGCCGCCGAGTACGCCCGCTGGTTGCACGTTAGAGGTAGGTTCGAGCTCGATCGGGCAGCCCTCGGTCTATTGGTCGCGGCCTGTGAGGGCCACAGCGACGGACACCTGCAGGCCGATGTAACCGTGATGGCGTGTTGGGATGCCGACCGGCTGGATTTGGGCAGGGTTGGCATCCGCCCCGACCCGCGTAGGTTGTGCACGGCGCCCGCGCGGGATGGCGACTATGTAGAGAGAGCGTGGCGTCGTGGTGTCGCACACGCCGACAGGCTCCGGTCCAGCCGTCGCAGGGCCTGGTACTCGGACGACTCGGACGTGGTCCAGCTTGGCGAGTTCTGACCCTCGCTATCCCTCAACCAAAGAATTTTCAAACCTATACCACCCACCCGAGCTCAGCACTGACTCAGCTCGCGTGAGGGCGCTCCGCCTTGAGTGCCAGAAACCGTGAGGCTTCCGTGGCCAAGACGTATTTCGAACTGGCTACCTGCGTGGTCGTGGTGACCGCGGCCGTCCTGGTGGCGGTCGCGCGCTGCACGAGCTGCACCCTCGACCTTCCCCGCTGACCGATGACGCCAACGCACGAGGCCCGGAGCAATCCGGGCCTTGTGCGTTGTGGCGCCTGCAAAAAAGGAAATCTGATGACTAACGCGATCCAGATCCTCCGCCGAGCCGGGGGATGCCAAGACCTGCGCGCGACCCCAGTTCTCGAACGATTGGCGATTCTTGAGGACTGCCGAAGAGCCCAGGAATTCCAGCGCGCGCGCGACGTCCCATTCGCACTCGCGAGCTCGATAGGTGCGCACCGCTTCATTTGCGGATCTGCCTTGAACAGTGCCTCAACCCGGGACGCGCGAGCACTGGAAGGCATCGAGACAGTCATCGTCGAGGACTGGCTTGACGACAGCGGCATCGGCGGCGCCGAGGCAGAGGACTGGTTCGAACGCGCCCAGGAACGGCTGAGCCTCCAACGCACAGAGGACGGCTGGTTCACGGCTGCAATATTCTTCTGTGAACTACATGACGTCTGGTACAGCCGACGCACCCCGTCGCATCGGGTGGTGGTGCGCTGTCGGAGCGGGATCTGGGACGAGGAGACCTGGTCCGATGATGCGGTGGAGGAGTCCGCGTTCTATTGCGATGGCAGCCAGCGGTACTACGCCAGCAGCGCCTTCGACAGCGGCAGGACCGTGGACGGCGACACCGTGTGCGAAACCTGGGCAGAACTCAACGGGTATTACTCCGATGAGGACGGCCACTGGCGCTACGGAGATCCCGACGACGAGGAGGATGGGTGCGGCATCCCGGCGTACCACGATGCCGACCGGTCGTGGTCGGTCGCAACGGCACGCAGCGCCGCTATCGCTTACTACGGGCTGGAGGTCGAGTTGTGCTTCCAAAACGAGCACGACCGGCTGGATTACTACGAAGAGCGGGGCTTTCCCACCGCTGACCTGGCGGCGGAGCGGGACGGCAGCCTGGACGAGGACGAGGGTCTGGAGGTTATCACCCGGCCTTTCACCCTGCAGGAGCTGCGCCAGCATCGCAATCCGCTCCAGCAGGCCATGGACGCGGCGGTCCGGTACGACGTTGCATGTCCGTCGCCGCCGGGCTATGGCGTCCATGTCACTACCAATGCCCAACGCCTGACCTCGGACCACCGCCGGCGGCTGATCGACGCCACGTACGACATGCGGGCGCTGACCGAGTTCGTGGCAGGCCGGAAGGGCAACCCCGATTACTACAGCTACAACAAGGGTTGCCGGGGCGGCGATAAGTACACCGCCATCAACGAGCGGTCGGACGGCAGCTTTGAGTTCCGGGTTTTCCGGGGCACCCCGGACTGGCAGCAACTCCTGTCCTACGTCGAGTACGTCGACGCCTTGACCGAATGGACCCGCAACCCGGCCCACCCCACCCGGGGTCCGGTCGGCCAAGCGCTGTTCCGGGCTTGGGTCCATGCCATGGGCCGCTACCCGGCCCTGTCCCGTCGCTTCACCACCACGCTCACCAAGGAGGCACTGGCATGTGCATTGCCATCGTTAAGCCGCGCGGCGTGAGCCTCGCGGAGGATCGGCTGCGGATCTGTTTCGAGAACAACCCGGATGGTGCGGGATTCGCCATCGCCACGCCCCAGGGCGTGGCGATCCACAAGGGATACACCAGCTTCCTGGCGTTCTGGACGGCGTACCGCGAGTTTCGGGTCGACGACCACATTGCCCTGGTGCACTTCCGGATCACCACCCGCAGCGAGCACCGCGCGCGCAACCACCACCCGATCGCCGTGAAGGCCGGCGCGCTGGTCCACAACGGCACCATCGGCTGGCTGGGGCAGGCCGGCAAGGGACCGAGCGATACCGCCCTGTTCGCCGGCCTACTGCACGACATGTCCGTCGCTCAATGGCACCGGTTGCGGCCGCTGATCGAGAACAGCACCGGGTGGAGCCGATTCGCACTGCTCACCCACGAGGGCCAGGCGGTGTTGTTCAACGCCGCGGGATGGGAAGAGGCGGACGGGGCGTTGTACAGCAACGACAGCTTCCGTCCTGATCCCGGCATCCCGGCCGGGGCGTCGCTGTATGGCCAGGACCCATTTCGCTGGGAAAGCGACCTGACCCTGACCCGCCTGCGGCAAGACGGCACCGTGACGAAGACCTGGAGCGTGACGTCTTGCGGGAATGGATCGCCTGCTACGGCGAACCGCCCAACGACGCATGGGCCTGGGCCGTGCTGGACGAGATCACCCATGACTACATCGAGGAGGAACGCCATGAACTTGAACGACTGCACGCTGCGTAACGGTAGCGACTTCCACGTGCTGACCCAGCAGGCGCCGGGCCCGTGCCCGATCGTCCTGCTGGCGGACGGCCGGGCGCACATGCTGACCGCCGATTTGCTCTGCCCCCTGGACAGCAACTACGACCTGCTCCAGCACGATCGCCTTCAGACCCGCTTCTTCAACGTGTACAGAGCCGCCGATGGGGGGTTCGTGTTCGGCAGCCGCGCGTTCCGCACCGATGCGGCGCGGCGCGAGACCCAGGATTCGCAGCGCGCGCTGTTCGGCGTGTCGATCACCCTGGACGAAGCAAGGCAGACGCTGCAGGCAACGCTGCTGTGACCCTGTCGTGCGCCCGTTGGTGCACGAACCGTTCGCGGTAAGGCTCAGGCCAGGCACCACTGCTCCGGCCGCTCTACCGCAGCAACCTGGAGAGACGCAATGCACCAAGTGGAAACGATGGCCTATGTCGGGGAGCGCCCCTGGCATGGCCTGGGCAACCGATTGGCCCTGGGGCAGCCGATCGAAGAGTGGAAGGCCAGTGCGGGAATGGACTGGCAGATCAACGAGGCCGAGGTGCGTTATGCCACGCAGCGCGGTGGCAATGGTCTGCTAGGTGCCTACCCGGACCAGAAGGTCCTGTATCGCTCGGACACCCTTGCCCCGTTGGCGGTGGTCTCGCGGCGCTTCCAAGTCGTGCAGCCGGGCGAGATCCTGGAGTTCTACCGGGACCTCACCGAGCTCGGCGGATTCGAGCTAGAAAGTGCGGGCGTGCTGCGCGAGGGCAGGAAATTCTGGGCGCTCGCCCGCACCGGCCAAAGCGTGCAGTTGAAGGGCAAGGACCAGGTACACGGCTATCTGCTGCTGGCCACGGCCTGTGATGGCACCTTGGCCACCACCGCCCGGTTCACCTCGGTCCGGGTGGTTTGCCACAACACCCTGCATATCGCCGTCAGCGATCGAAGGGGCGCGATCAAGGTGCCGCACCGCAGCAAGTTCGATCCCGAGGCCATCAAGCGGCAGCTGGGCATCACGGTGAATGCCTGGGCCGGGTTCGTGGATCGGATGAAGGCGCTCGTGGCCACGCCCGTGGACCCGGACTCCGTCGAAGGCCTGCTTCGCCGGGTCCTGACCTACCCCGCGCAGCTGGGCAAGCCGCCCGTGGTGAACGAGCAGGCGGTCAAGGCGGTCCGCGCGCTGTATGACGGCGCCGGCAGGGGGGCGGCATTGGCCTCCAGCCGTGCTACCGCGTGGGGCCTACTCAACGGCGTGACCGAATACGTCGACCATCACCGCGGGGCGCGAACCGAGCATCACCGCCTCGAGGCCGCCTGGTTCGGGCAGGGCGCGCAACTCAAGCAACGCGCCTGGGACGAACTCACGCAGCTGGCCAACTGAACCATATCCGGTCCGTCGATGGACCGACCACCCTCAACAACAGGAAGAAAGTCCCATGTTCAAAATGATAGGTGCCATGGTCGTCTATGGTTTCGCGCTGTACGGCTTGGTCGAGAGCGCCGAGTGGCTGACGGAACTGATGGATCGGAAGCCCAAGGCAACGCCCGCTCGCGAGGACGTCGTTGACCGGGTCCGTGAGGAATTGCGTAAGCACGGCGGCATGCCGGATCCGGAGTAAGCCTTTCCGCAGGGGGGCACCGGAAATCCGGATGCCCATGCTATGGCCTCGGCTTGGATTGCTCCGCCAGTGCCTTCAAAGCGTCCCGCAGGGATTTGGTGGATTTGGTCGTTGCCAGCAGTGCAAGCAGCGACTGGGTCAAGGCGGGCTGATCGTTCAACAAGGCGAGGAGCTCCTTCAATTGCTCCTGCTGGCGGGGTTTTGCTTGTGACAACGCCAGGATCGCGTCGGCCATGTCAGTGTAGAGGTTGGCGAAGGCGTCGATGAAGCCTTCCGGGTGGCCGGGCCAGAGGCGCGCCACCCGTTGCGCCGCCGGGGCAAGATAACCGGCGCCGCGCGCCAGTGTCTGCTG
>CALMYW010000359.1 GCA_937873665.1 uncultured Sphingorhabdus sp. | reverse complement strand
AGACACCACACGTCGCCCTGAACTTGTTTCAGGGTCCATGCCTCACCGCTAGTGCAAGTCTGGATTATGCCAGTCCGGCCCGAAATTCGAGGCATGGATGCTGAAACAAGTTCAGGATGAGAGCATTTATCTAAATTGCTATGATTAAACAAGAAAAACATCTATAAACATCCACACAGACCCTGCACAGCTACGGCAAATCAATCACTTACGCCGCCGATCTGCACGGATTCTGCACAGTGGAGGATGGCGATGGCGTTTATCACCGATAAAGAGGAACTCAAGCCCGGTTTGATCATCTTCCGGCGAGGCGACGTGGCGCACAGCAATTTCTACTGCCGCATCAAACTTCCGAAGGCCGACCGCTATAAGACCATTGCTCTAGGCACTACCGACCTGCGAGCCGCCCGCGAGCTGGCCGTTGATAAAGATGCTGAAATCCGCGTTCTGCTCAAGCATGACCATCCCGTGTTCAATCGCTCGTTTCGGAAAGTGGCGGAGGAATATATTGCCGTGCAGCAGCGCCGCGCGGACACCGGCGAGATTTCCGCCGCGCGAGTTAAAAATCTCAAAAACGTCTTGCTTGGTGCGCTGGACCGATATGTCGGCAGCACACAGGTTCACCTCATAGGGCCGGATCGCTGGAAGCAATATCCGACATGGCGGCGCGAGAATGGGACGGGCCGACACCGCGCCCAGATCAGCGATGCCACCATTGAGTTTGAGATGGGCGCATTCAATGCCGCCATGAACTTCGCGATTAGCAAACGCTATGTTCCCGCCAGCCAACGCTTCGAGGGCAAGCCAAAGCTAAAGACAATGCGGCGCGATGAATTCACTCTGGAGGAATATCGCAAGCTGCATACGGTGGGGCGCGCATGGATTGCCAAAGCCACAAAAGCGCCGAGCGCATGGGCGCGCACCATGTGCTACAATTTCATGCTCATTATGTGCAACACCGGGATGCGCCCGCCCGAGGCCAAGAATTTGCGCTGGCGTGACATCATGCCCGCCAAGGATCGCGACGGGAAGGAAATCGTGGTCCTGTTCGTCCAGGGCAAAGGCAAGTCGCGCAAGCTGGTCGCACCCAAAAGTGTGGGCGACTATCTCGACCGCATTCGCGCTATCTCGAAAGCTACCGGGCAGGACGATGCGGTCTTCACTACCATCAGCGGCAAGCCCGCCAAATTCCTGTATGAAGACGCAGTTGAGAAAATGTTGACCGAAGCCGACCTCAAAATCGGGCCGAATAGAACGCCGCGTTCAACCTATTGCTTCCGGCATACCTATGCCACCTTCCGGCTTAGCGAAGGTGTCGATGTCTATATCCTTGCCGAGCAGATGGGCACCTCGGTCAAGATGATCGAGCAGCATTATGGTCATGTGAACACCATCAAACATGCCGACCGTGTTTTGCAGGGCATGAACGGATGGGAGCCGATGGCAAACGATCCGGCTGACAGTGACGGCACTGTCCGAGCATCGGCGGGTGCAAAGGCGCGGCTCGCTGTGAAGCCCGTTCGCCGAGGGCAAGCAACGCGGAGGTAAATCACCTTTCACCGGATCGCCGACATGCCGCTGGCATTCTTGGTCGAGTAGATCGGTGCAGCTTGCTTGGCGGAACTATGGCGCATCGAGCTTCAATGCGACCTGCCATGCAAGCCATTCTGCCAGTATCCCGATGCGCCGCTGGCGCGCTTGATCGGGAGACAAGCCAAGCAGGGTTGGGAAAAAGGGGAGACGAGCCTCGGTTCACCCCCAATTCTGCGTCTTACCGCGTTCGCCTCCGCTTCGCCGCTGGCGAACCAAAAGCGGATGGGACATGACCTCCACTCACCACCAATCAACGGACAGTTGCCAATGTCAGATTACGGACTCAAGCACTTTCCCGACAGGCAGCCTCGCAAATGGTATCGTGATCGTTTGCTGATGCCTTCAATTTGGCCAACTTTTCCCTTGGCGGATTGTGTATCCATTGGCTACACCCCTGCAATGTCAGGGAAAGACTCAGGCTTTCGCATTCGGGTGGAGCGACCGCTTCATGAACAGTTCCTGCAAGTATGCCGATCAAATGACCGGCCCGCTTCGCAGGTGCTCCGAGAATTCATGCGCGACTATGTTGCACGAAACGCAGAAGATGCCGAGCGGACATCAGAAAGAAAGAGCGCCGAACTGGCAAACAAGTAGATTGGGAAGCGAGTGCAACAAGGGATTACGACCATCACTGATTATCATGCAACGCGTGATGCTCATTGCTCGGTTACGTCGGCGCGTCAAAGTTGCCGAGCGTCGCCTTTGACTGCCCAACAAAATTGTGAATGGTGCTGATTATGGATTTTCAGCACAGCCGCCTTATTGATTTAATCAACTATGTCGAGGCGACTGAGCGCGACAAATTAAAGACGGTGCTGGATGTCGCTCAGCACAAGGGTTTTAACTACGCAGAAGCCGATTTGGTTGACCTGCCGGGTGTTGTGCTGAACCGGACGCTTTCCGATGATGTGATCTGGTTAGAGGTCGCGCGGCTTTCCAAACGACCTCCTCCGGCCCCCGTTGACGTGGAACTGAGATGTTGGATCATTCTCTCCGACAATACGGAAACGGCACCGAAAATCAGATCAGAAATGACTGGTCGGATGCTTGCCGATGCTGGGCTAATTGATGCAGCCGATGCGCCGGAGTCTGTGCAGCTAGACGACTATGAACATGCGTCGAGACTGACCACTTCGTTCAATAGCTATGTTGCTGGGCCGTGGGCGCAATGGTCAGCTGATGAACGGCAGCGCCGCCGGACAATTGCTTTATACAATGCACTTTTCGCCATGCGGCAGCTTCTCGATGGTGCGTCAGAAACACCAATAGAATTGGTCTGCGGGATCGGATTTTCCACCCTCTATCGTGCCAATCAACGTATGCGCCATCCGTTGCTGACGGTGCAGATGGAAATCGCACTCAATGACATTTCCCATGCAATCGAAGTACGGCCTCGACTGGAAGCACTTCCCGGAATCGAAGCTGACGTTCTCGACAAGATGGAACTCGTTTCGGTTGATGAATGGCAGAATTTTGCCGCCAAGTTTCTGGTCGATTTGGAAGATGAGCCGCTGTCTCCGTTCGCGCGGGAGAGTTTTGAACCTTTGTTAAGGCGGGCTGTCGCGCTGCTTGACCCTGACGCGCTCTACACTCCAGATCAACATGATCCCCAAAACCGCGATATGCCAAGTGTCGAAACGACATTGCAAATCAGCGATGTTTTCGGGTTCTTTCAACGTGAGCGTCGGGCAACGCAGTTGATGGAAGATTTGCGACGATTCCGCCTTGCAATCGAATCCGGCGGTGAAGACCTTGAATTTCCAGCGGCCATAAATGCTGTTGTGACCGACCCCGCAGATGGTCCGAGTGATGAAGATTACCCAGCATTCCGGGGTATCTCGACAATACCGGGAATCACATCGTCTGACGGTTCAGGTCAAGACCTGTTCTTCCCAAAACCATTCAACCGCGAGCAAGTGGAAGTGGTTCAGCGGCTGGCGTTGCGCCCCGGCGTGGTTGTGCAGGGGCCACCTGGAACAGGAAAAACGCATACCATCGCAAACATCATCAGCCATTATCTTGCATTGGGTAAGCGGGTGCTGGTGACGTCTCAAAAAGCGCCCGCGCTGAAAGTCCTGAGAGGGCAATTGCCTGCCGCAATTCGCCCTTTGGCCGTTAGCCTACTCGATAGCGACCGTGACGGGCTTAAGCAATTTCAGGAGTCCGTCGATATAATTGCCGAGCGGCTGCAACGAACAAAACGCCACGAACTTGCCCAAGAAATTTCCGATCTCGATTTGCAAATTGACAATCTCCATCGCGCATTGGCGAAGATTGACAGGGAGGTGGATGGAATTGGCCGCAGTGCGACCGCTCCCGTCGATCTGGAAGGAGAGCAGATTGAGCCGCTGAAAGCTGCCAGCGAAGTCGTTGCCGAACGGGAGCGTTCTGAGTGGCTGGACGATATAATTGACGTGGCGCCGGAATTTGCACCGTCATTCTCAGACAGGGATGTCATCGCCCTGCGCCAAGCCAGAAAGCTGCTCGGACAAGACCTTGCTTACCTTGATGTTCTAATCCCGCGACCCGATTATTTTCCTGACGATGATGCCTTGGTTTCGATTCATCGCGACCTGTCTCGTGCCGAAACCCTGCGGCGGCAAATTGCGGCGGGCGAGCTGGTCGAGCTAATCGACCGCAGTGACGAAACCATTGCTCGGGTCGAGGTGCTGCTTACAAGCCTAAAGGATATTCAGCTTGATCGCGCCTCAATTTCCGATGCCAATTTCGATTGGACAGAAACCGCCACCGCGCTGCTGAGGCGTTGGGACTCAGACGAAGCCATTGACGCGCTGGAAACGATGCGTCCTGCAATCGACAGCCTATCCGATGAAGCCAGGCATTTTCTCACGCGCCCGATTGTCTTACCGGACGACGTTCTTGATGACGCCAAGCTGATAGAAGCGATTGCCCGATGCGCCAATGGCGAAACCGGCGTGGGTCTGGTTGCGGGTATCTTTGCAAGCAAACTGAAGGCTCGATTAGCCAGTATCAGGATTATCGGCCAAGCACCGCGATCCGCAACCGAATGGCTGGAGATCAAACGATTTATCGATGGTCTCCTAGAAGCCCAGCGCACCAAACTTAGCTGGAATCATGCGGTTGCCCATACGCCTCTCGACGCCACCAATGTCGATGGGCTGGCGGTTGGCCGCGCGCTTCAATCACAGCTTGACCACCTTGCAAGCATTCGGGAACTGATCGTCGCTGAAACGGGGCTGGAACTCGATGCTGTATCTTTGCTTCCGCGATGGGCAAAACCGGTTTCAGGTAGTTCGCCGTCAACATCCGCGCTTATCGAAACAGTTGAATCTCACCTGCTGAGGCATCGCCTTGATCGTGCCGAAGCAATCCGTCTTTCGCTTGGCGATAAACTTCGGCGGTGCGGTGGCGAATTGAGCAACCGCTTCCGCGAATGCGTGGCGCACGATCTCGGAAACCCAGAAGTGGGGGATGCAGCGTTTCGGCAAAAGTGGATGATTTTGAAGCAAGAGCTTGATGCTCTTTGCAACAAAGAATCCGCGCTGTCTCTTGTGAAGGTGACAACCGATAGCATCGAAGCGAACGGGGCACCATTATGGGCAGCACGGCTCCGTAGCGAGCCGGTCGAGGGACAAGAAGACGTTCTGACACCGGGCGATTGGAACGAGCGTTGGCGTTTGCGCAGACTTGTGACTTGGCTTTCCCGCATTGACCGTCACGGGCGCTTACGTGCTTTAAGCGTCGAGAGAACCGAAAAGGAAAACCTGCTCAAGCAAGCCTACGAACGGTCAATCGAACAGCGGACGTGGCTTGAACTGCGAACCAAAGCGACTGACAGCGTTCAATCTGCATTGGCCGCCTATGCTGATGCCGTGCGTCGGATCGGCCGAGGAACCGGCAAACGTGCCGCGCGCTATCGGCGCGACGCACGGGCGGCCTCTGACCGGGCTAAGGGTGCGTTGCCATGCTGGATCATGCCCCACTACCGCGTATCTGAGTCACTTCCCTCTGATCTGGGTCTTTTCGATTTGGTCATTGTGGACGAAGCCTCGCAATCGACGGTGGCAGCATTGCCGGCATTGCTAAGAGCAAAACAAATTTTGATCGTGGGTGATGACCGTCAGGTCAGCCCGGAATTAGTTGGTCGGGATCAATCCCGTGCGGACGAGTTGGCAAGGCGACATCTCTCCGAGCAAGTGGTGGATTACCGCTCCTCGCTGCGCGAAGAACAATCGCTATACGATCTTGGGAAGGTGGTGTTTGCGGGTGGCGCGATCATGCTCACCGAACATTTTCGGTGTGTCGCGCCGATCATCGAATTCTCGAAAGCGCAATTCTACAGCCACAGGCTGTTGCCGTTGAGGTTGCCTACAGCGTCCGAACGCCTTGACCCGCCACTGGTCGATATTCTCGTTGAAGACGGCTATCGGAAAGGGAAAACCAATCCGCCCGAGGCAGATTGCATTGTCAGTGAAATTCAGAAAATTGCCGATGATCCCATGATGGGCAAGCGCACCATCGGGGTGACAACTTTGCTGGGACAGGAACAGGCGGCTCTAATCTACACCAAGATTGAGCAAATCGTAGGAACCGAAGTGATGGAGCGCCATCAGATTCGCGTTGGCGATCCGACTGCTTTTCAGGGTGATGAGCGAGATATTATGTTCGTCTCGCTGGTGGCGGAAAAGCAGGACTCTCCACTGTCTGGGACGGCCTATGAGCAGCGGTTTAATGTCGCAATGTCTCGGGCAAGGGACAGAATGATTCTTGTGCGATCAGTCGAACTTGATGGGCTGCGCCAGAGCGATAAGCTGAGACGCGCGTTGCTGGAACATTTCCGTGTTCCCTTTCCAAGCGAAGGGCTGTCAGCGACTAACCGCCGGGAACGCTGTGAATCGCCATTTGAAACTGAAATGTTTGATATGCTGGCAGAGCGAGGCTTCCGCATCGACACGCAGGTTCCAGTTGGGAATTTCCGTATTGATCTCGTTGTAGAAGGAGAAAATGATCGTCGGCTCGCAATCGAGTGTGACGGTGATCGCTATCACGGCCCCGACAAGTGGTCTGATGATATGGTGCGTCAACGCATCCTTGAACGCGCCGGTTGGGAGATTTGGCGCTGCTTTGCTTCCCGCTTCGTGCGTGATCGGGAAGGTGTGTTAAACGAGCTTCTGGCGTTGCTGCGTGAACGCGGGATCGAACCCGTTGGTGCTAGTGAAGGGTGGGTAAGTCGCCATACCGAGCAACGCCGGTGGCGCACACCTTCCGTGGATAATCAGCAAGGCAATGGGCTGTTTGACGAGGAGGACACTCCCGTATTGCAGGAAGAGTTACCGGACGAAATTCCCAAGAGTGAACCCGCTCCGGTCATCCTCCAACCTTCACTGGAAGCCCCTGTTACGAGGGTGTTTCGTTTTACCGCAAAGCCAACAGTGGCTGCGGATGCGGCATCAATTCCAAGCGTTGCACCGCCGAAAACGAATCCTGCCGATAGCCTTGATCTCTTTGGTGCGACGGCATCGACGCCGAGGCCAATTTTGAACGGTGCCACGTCCGGCTTGTCGCGCGTCACTGAAAACGATGTCCAGATTGCCATTCTGAATCTGATGAAGAACCGTGGCCAATGGACGAATGCTGAGCTTAAGCGTCAATTGCGGACAATCTTGCCTTTATCGCCCGCCGATATGGCCCAGGCTAATTTCCGACCAAATGAGGAGAAATGGGAGGAGCTGGTCAACAACGCACTCTCACAATCAAGAAGCAATTCCCTTCACAGCAAAGGCTTGGTCAAAAGCCACTCCAGAGGACGGCATTTAATCACCGATTTGGGTATCGCGCGCGTCACGTCCGACACAACGAATGGCATATTGGCCTCACCCAAGCCTAAGTTCAAAATGACCGCAGATAAAGCTCGCATAGCTTTGATTGAATTGCGCGAACGGGAGATCAAGCCCAACCACCCCGATGCTGATCCAGCCAGAGGTTTGCTGCGCAAATCAATGATTGAAGAACTTTTGCGAACAAAGCCGACAACGGAAGCTGAATTTCATGTCCGCATCAGGCAGGATCTGCGCGAGGCAACCGATGGCGAGCAATTTCAAAAATATATGCCGAAGGTCTTCGATATTCTCGATATGCTGGCGTGATTGGTTTCGGGAAAACGATTGGACGCTGCCTGACGGCGACCCGCTCTATGCACTTCGCGCACCAAGCCTAAGGTCTTGGCCGTTCCGGTGAGGATCGGGAGCGCGGAAAAATGAGCGGGATTTTCTGAGGTCGCACTCTGCCCCACGCGGCGCGCTCCTGAGGGTGCGGTGTTTTTGAGCTGACCCGCTGGCACTCTCGCTTCTCTCCTTGCCGGTCGGGCGACGGGCGCGCTTTCGCGGGGACTGGCGGCGCTGACCCTTTGGGACAACAGCCTTGTTCCCGCTTCGCTTTCCGCCACACCGCCCGTCTGCGTCGCACCATGCGAGGGTGCCTTTTGTATGCCGCGCTGCGGTTGCGGGAGCCTGATCGGCCCCGTTTCCTTGTTCAGCGGGAACGCCAAGGGCTTTGCCCTCTCGTTTCCCCAAGCAGAATAGCCGCCCCCGTGTGGCGGTCGCTTCGCGCCCGCTGGCCCGCGCCAGGGCAACGATTCAGCTTTCCCTCCCCCTCCCATCCTCGCCGGAAGGCAGAGCCGCAGGTCGCAGAGCGATGCGGCTTTCAGCCCAAGAGGAGGCAGGAAATGTGTGATTTACAGTTGATGTATCGTGAGTGCGGGGCCGAGACCCGCGACGATTATTTGCGCGGCATTGCCAATGAGAACGGCTTGCCGATTGCCTGTGTCCGCAAGATTGCCGACCGGCTTGGCGAGCGCGAGGATTTCGGGGCTTTGATCCTGATATGCGAAACGCGCAGGGGGCGGGTGCAATGAGTGCCGTTGCTATCGCGCGCGAGCAGACGGCGCGCATCGCCCGTTTGAACGACTTGGCCCGTAGCGCAATGGGGGTTGCTTGCACCGCCGTTGCCACCGTTGGCTTTCGTTCGCTGTCTGCGTCCGATCAATCTTGCGTCCGCGAACTTATCGAAACATTCGATGCCTTCGACGAGGACAACGACCCGCACGGCGAGCGGGATTTCGGGGCGATCTATCAACTTGGCGATGGTCGCTGGACGACCGAGCGCCCGCGATTGCTCGACGATGAGCGCGAACGGGTGTTCTGGAAACTGGATTATCCCGCCCGCGTTTGGCGGTTGGGCAGCGAGGATGGGGCGACCCCCGCCGTGACGCGGCGCGTGCTGACCATCATGCTCGCCGACGAATATTGAGGGGTGACGGCATGGCCAACCGTAAGACGTTACCGCAGATCACGCCGCCCGACCCAGACCAGATCATGATGGCGGGTGTTGCGCCCGTCAGCATGGGGGAGCAGCTTGGCTGGCTTGCCAATCTGCCGATGCAGCCCGGCCGCGCACAGCGTCCGCTCGACATCGGATTCTGGAATCCGATGCGCGATCAAATCGAGATGTTTTGACCATGAGAGCATGGCCCCGTTCCGTAACTTTTCGCGGCCCGTCCCTTGGGACGGGCCAAGGCCGATTGCTTTGACATCCGGCCTCCATCGGCGCGGCGGCTCATGGCCGCCGCGCCGATGAGCGAAGGGTTTTGGATATTTATGGGTCGGTTTGCGGGTGTGGTTGCGCTTATGGATATTTATGGGTATGAATATGGATATGCCCATCAACACTGCCTCGCTGGCGATCACCCCGCAAATGCTCTCGCTGATTGCCGAGATCGACGAATTCAAAGGCGCATGGCGCGCGCTTGGAACGCTTGCGCCTGATCGCCTGTCGGCGCTGCGGCGCGTGGCGACGATTGAAAGCATCGGCTCTTCGACCCGCATTGAGGGGAGCAAGCTGTCGGACAGCGATGTTGAGCGGCTGCTATCTAACATCGAAATCCGCCACTTTGACACCCGCGACGAGCAGGAAGTGGCGGGATATGCCGAAGTGATGGAAACCGTCTTCGCGTCGTTCGACGCGATTGCGCCGACCGAGAATCACATAAAGCAACTGCACCGCGACTTGCTGGTTCACAGCAGCAAGGATGCGCGGCATCGAGGCAACTACAAGACCAACACCAATCATGTCAGCGCCTTCGATGCCGACGGCAAGGAAATCGGCGTCGTGTTCGAGACGGCGACGCCGTTCGACACCCCGCGATTGATGGCCGAGCTGGTCGATTGGGTGAATGAGGCGCTGGATCAGAAGCAGCTTCACCCGCTGCTCGTCACTGCGATCTTCATCGTCGTTTTTCTCGAAATCCATCCGTTTCAGGATGGCAATGGCCGCTTGTCGCGAGTGCTGA
>CALMYW010000358.1 GCA_937873665.1 uncultured Sphingorhabdus sp. | reverse complement strand
TCGATGAAGTCGTCGAGCTAGGACCACTGGACACGAACATCCGTACATTGCACGCCAAGGCGCTCGTTTTTCAGAGCAGCCAGTGGATCGCCGCCCTGATCGGCAGCTCCAATCACACCATCGCGGGACTCGGGCTTGGCAAGGGTTCAGCGCGGCGCCACCGTGAACTCAATGTCTGGATGGGTGCCTCATTAGGCTCCAAGGAAGGCAAGGCGCTGCGGAACCTCATTCCTTGCGGCAAGGAAGTAAGTCTGGACGCGGGGTACGAGGCGCCCGAGGACGAGGACGAGCCTGATCACGTCGCAACACTGCCGCCCTTTTTCCAGCTCTGCCGGCTTTCCAAAACGGGCGATACCTGGCAGCTGCATCTCACGTTTGATGGTTCGATTCCACCCAAGGAATGGCGCGTCTCTCTGCCCAACGGCAAGGTGCTGCTCGACTCCCATGCGTGGGGTGCGTCAGACCGTGGCACTTCGTTCGTGCAGCCGATCGATCCGGAACAGCTTCCGATGTTTCTCGATGTGACCTGGGAGGGAAGCCAAGCCACGTGGGTTGTTGTGGCGGACGATCGCCATGACCTGCCGCCGGGATTAGGCCTGTCGGACCTGCCGTCGGCGCAACTGTTGGACGCGCTGGCTACCGGCAAAACCGTCGCGCGGGTTCTGCGCGAGAAGCTCGAGCGCGATGCCATCGCTTCAACCACCGGAGTCCCGACGGGCATCGTGACCGATCCGCTTAAGCGCTTCGATTCCCGCAGTTCCCTGCTGCGTCGGGGTCGCGCGCTTGCGAGTGCACTGGCTGTGCTGGAAGCCAGGCTAGCGCGCCCGATCACGACGTTGGACGCCTTGGACGCCCGACTATCGGGGCCGCTTGGCCCGCTTTTCATCGCCGATAGGCTAGTCACCGAACTCCGCGAGGGCGCTCAGCCGCGAGCGGAAACGCTCTTCACACTCGCCGAGATTGCGCTGTCGATTAGCCGCGTTCCCTGGGTTCAGGCGATGCAGTACATCAATATGGCGGAGGGCATGGCGCGTGTCCGGAATGTCCTTGAAGCACTGGATGACCATCGCATTCGTATTGGTCCCGATCCTGTCGATCTGGCCCAATACACCGCGCGTGCGATCAGGGAAGCAAAAGCATGCATCAACTTCTGAGCAGCCACCTTCGTTCGACGCTGGACAACGGCTTTGCGGCGGACTGGGCGCGACAGCGCGGGACGGCCGAAGACGTGCTGAGGCGATTGCAATGGCAGGAAGGCGTGGTCCTAGCCGATCAAGTGGGGATGGGCAAGACCTATGTGGCATTGGCTGTCGCGACATCGCACATTCTCCGAACGCCGGCATTGGAGCAGGTCGTCGTGTTTGTCCCGGCGCGCGTGGCCGAGAAGTGGGCTAACGAATGGGGAAAGTTCAGCGAAGCGCTACTGGTAAATGCCCCCGAAATCCGATGCGTGAAGCGGCCGATTCGCAGTGGCGAGGAATTCCTCAAGGCAATCGACGACTCTCCGAAGACCCGCAATCATCTGGTCATCGTGACGCATGAAGCGCTTACCTCGCCGCTGAAAGACAGCTTCATTCATCTGGCACTGCTCTACTACGCCATACGGAAGCGCAATGAGGCCGCGAAGATACGAAGTCGCGTCGCCAAGTGGTCCAAAGGGGGAAAAGGTTCTCTTCCGTGACCGCCGATTCAAACCGCCACTTGTCGAGCGGTTGCTCACCACGCCTCCGGACCAGTGGCGCGCCGCATGGGAGCGAATGACCGGAGAGGACTTGGGCGATGACCCGGTTCCTGGCCATCTCCAGACCGTGGCCCGGGAGATTGACCTCGATGCGGTCTTGGCTGCCATCAAACAGCTTCCGGTTAACTGGTCACGAACATTAGCCGCCCGCTTGAAGAACGCACGGGAGAAGCTCAATGACGCCACACAGGCGGTATGGAAGCAGGTGCTGACGACGCCCCCCAAACCCCATCTGCCCCTGCTGATCATCGACGAAGCCCACGCGCTCAAGAACGACAGGACGAGGATCAGCCGTCTCTTCTCACCGCTCCCCAATGAGCCCGAAGATGGCGCCTTGCGCGGCATTTTCGACCGCATCCTGCTTCTCACCGCGACGCCTTTTGAGCTCGGGCACAGCGAGCTCATCAGCGTTCTGCGCCGACTGGATGCCATACGGCCGATTCGCCCTCGGACTGAGGATTCACTAGAGGCTCGTCTGGAGCGACTTGGTGAGGCCTTGCGGCGAGCTCAGGAAACCGCGATTCGTCTAAGCGAGTCGTGGAGCAACCTAGGTCGCGAGGATGCTGCCGCTTTCGACACCTGGACCGCCGACACGGAACCCCCGGAGCATATGACGCACGCCGCGCGCTGCGCATGGCGCGACGCAAGCTTTGCCGTCCGGGCCCTGAAGTCCATGCACGATGCGCTGCGACCTTGGATCATTCGACATGAACGCGCCCATCGCCGGAACTACCTTGCGGGTGGCGCCATCCTGCCAGGCAACGAAGGACAAACCGCGAGTGGACTGGAAGTCCCCGAATCCGCCGCCCTTCCGTTCCTATTGGCGGCCAGAGCACAGGCCGTGGCCGCCGAGCATCGAAACGGTGCGGCACGCCCCCTGTTTGCGTACGGCATCGCTTCGTCCTACGAAGCGTTTCTACGCCTGGAAACCACCGATGGTGCCGTTGACACTGACATCGCTCCGGAAGACGGCACCGATGCCGCCCAGACATCAGCTCATCTAGTCGCCAGCACGCCGGCCCAGTGGTACCACCGCGAAATATCTGTGCTGCTTGCTTCCGGGCTACAGCGCGAGCAGCATCCGAAGGTCGTTGCCACCGCGGAGCGCGCCATAGCGCTCTGGCTCTCGGGCCAGAAGTGCCTCATTTTTTGCTGGTACATCCGCACCACCGAAGCACTGCAGCGGGCACTTCGAAGCCGGCTTGACGCCATCGTCGAAGCAAGGGCGGCCAAGGCGCTTAACGTCGATATCGGCGATGTGGATGAGCGATTGGAGAGCATCTCCAATCGCCTGCTCAAGACTGATAGTGCGAACTACAAGCACATCAGCGAAAAACTTTCTGGCGAGTTAGCGATCGCGGCTAATGGAAATAGTGAACTTGCGGATGCGATCACATGGGTCGCGCTCCGCAATCTTCGGACACCTGCATTCCTGATTCGTTACACGAATCTGTCTGGAGATCTGGATGCCGACGGCTTGCTAAAGGGCATCGCCGGGGATAACCCCGCCCGGGTCAATCTCTTGGCACGCTGGACACAGTTCGTCGAACGCATGGCCGCAATGACCAATGATGAGCGGACGAAAGTTCTGGCGAACCTACAGGGCGAGCATCATGAGGACGACGCCGCGTCCGGAATGAGCCGCGGCGCGAGTCTGGCGCAAGTCCGGCGCGCCTATGGTGGAACCCGACGTCAGGATAGGGAGCGCCTGATTAGCGTCTTCAATACGCCATTCGCCCCAGACATCCTCGTCGCCAGCTCGGTGATGGGTGAGGGTATCGACTTGCACCAGGAGTGTCGCCATGTCATTCATCATGACCTGGACTGGAATCCGAGCAAGCTCGAGCAGCGCACCGGCAGATTGGACCGGATCGGCGCACTTGCGGAGCGCCAGAGGGCCAACATCGAGGTGTTT
This sequence comes from uncultured Sphingorhabdus sp., assembly GCA_937873665.1. The sequence goes on along the minus strand of CALMYW010000358.1, from coordinate 692 downwards.
GAGCCCTACCTTGCAGGCACCCACGATGAAAAGATGTTCCGTGTCGTAAAGGATCGGGCCGGCTGGTTCGACGTGGTCATGGGCCGGGCCCTTAGTACCGACGAGCATGCGACCGATAGGGAAGAGTCTCGGGTGCAATTACATCAGAAGCTCCGCGAGGCCCTTTCGATGAACCTGGAGAGCCCAAGGGAGTAATCCCGGCATCAAGAAGAGCTCGTATCTCACGTGGCGGCACATCCTACCGTCAAGCTTGCGAAGATTTTCAGTGACGCTGGAGCGGCAAGACAGGGGTTCTACCCCGATACCACGGACACTTCAGTCAAGCTCCCTGATGGGGCAGGAGGAGTGTCGGCGGTATCGGGGTAGAACCCATGCCTGGAAATGTGGGTGTGATTTTTTTCACACCCATCGAGCCAGCACGACCTTGCCGCGCGCCTTGAGAAACGGGGCATCATAGGACGCACCATGAAAGCCCTTGTAGGCTGGGCGAGCTGAGAAAGGGGACGTCTTGAAAGCAACTGTGGCGCCGGGCTCTCGGGTACTGATTCGAGATGAAGAATGGATCGTTCGCCGGGTAGATCCGTCCAGTGATGGGGGAGAACTGCTGGTTTGTGACGGCGTCTCCGATCTTGTTCGAGGCCGGTCAGTTCACTTCCTGACAAAACTCGAGGAGCAGGTCGAACTCCTGCACC
>CALMYW010000357.1 GCA_937873665.1 uncultured Sphingorhabdus sp. | reverse complement strand
ATTCTCGAGCGAGGGTAGTGTCCCGCAGGTGTGCCTCGCGTAAGAGTGGTTCTAGTGTACCTTTCTGAAGCTTGACGCGATGTTTCGGTTGGTGTTTATTAAACTCCCGAGCAGTCTCCCAGAGCTCTTCGAGTATAGATACCACAGGATCGTCTATCAGGCCGACCGACTGTACGCGTTCGGTGATTTTCTTAGTTCGTTCTCGTGGGCCGAGGGGAAGGAGATTCTCCAGTCGGGCGAACTTGAAAGGCGCGTTGCTTTGAAGAAGCTCGATATGATCGCTATCTAGCTCGATCACCCGCGTGCTACCCCGAAGTTCGACGAAGAGGTAGGTGCCGTCCGGGGCTTGTCCAACTGCCGCGCCTTTCGGCTCATCAAGCGCGTAAACCTCATGTTCGAGCTCCTCTGCTCGAGCAGTAAGGATACTCAGGAACATGATCTGACGCTGAGCGTACTCGGTGACGGAAAGAGGAGGGCCTTCGTTTTTCATCCACCATCTGCCGGTCGATTTATTTGCCTCAACGGGTCGTCCGGTAGCCCAGTGTATGGCTCGGAAAAAACGCGTGGAAGGGACGGTCGTTCTCTGATCCTCGAAAGAGTGAACGGTTCTAACGCGACGGCCGTATGACATGGCATCAATCGCTGCTGCTGATTTTTTTGCTTTATTTCGATCGGTGATGTTATTGAACACTGCTGCGAGACTGATGACGTGCCCACCATAGTTTACCCATAGAGCCAACATTGGGTAGACAGTGCCGTTTATCGGGTTGAATCTGTTAATTGGGTGATGGAGTACGCTTCGGATTAAATCAATAGTGTCTGACCTGCCTGATTGCGTTAGTACAATCGTCGATTCTTGGCGGAGGGTGTCAAAGTGCTCGTGCACTATCTGTCCCGTGACCTGCTGAATTGCGGTCTTGCCGAGGACGCCTTGAATCCTGCCGTTCAGTACGACGTGGCATTCGTCGGTCGGATCATCGCTGATCGCACAGGCGACGTCCGGATCGACGTTGACTAGCCCTGGCCGAACCGCCGTGGTTATAAATCCGTGTTCGAGCAAATTCGGCAGCGCGTCGAGCGCTTCCCCTCGGTCGGCGCCGAAAAAGGTGTGTGCGTAGATCAGTACCGTCTCGGAGGGTGCATGACAGTCCACGCCGTCACCAGGGTTGGAGATCTCGAGTTCGATGGTGGATGCCAACACGGCGAGTTGGGCGGGCGTTAGAAGAAGAATTTCTGCAAGCATTGGATTCGCAGCTTGACTCGCTTTAGCGTATTGGGCAACATTTGCGATTGGAACAACTAGTCCGGCTGAGTTGTTAAGCTCCTCCCGGTATTGCGCAAGAAGTGCTACATATGCCGGTTGTCCGATCTCTAGACGCTCAACCTGGCTCAGTAATTCATTCCAAAGATGTGTGCGACGGCTCTCGTGAAACCAGAGTTGTCCATTGCGTTCGACGCTCAAGATTCTTTCCCGCTCGAGGCGATGTCGTAGCACTCCCCATTCCGTTGCACTTACTTGGAGATATTCGGCAAGGGTGGTCTCCGAGAGGGGCAGCTCGAAGACCGATAGCTTTCGAGCTGCCAGATGGTCGTTCGCAGGCAGTCGATCAAGTGCATCCTCCAGTGCGCGAACGAAGGCGGTAGGAGGCGTGTAAGAGTCTAACGTTTCTCCGCTTCGAAGTTGATTGAGCAGACCTTCGATAATGAGCGGGAACCCATCGCTAAGGAACAACACTCGCTCTGCATGGCTAGAGGCCAGTCCGGCGCTGGCGAGCAACGATTCGATTTCCGCCATGCTCAGTCCGCCAACGACCACCTCCCGGCAGTTGGCTTCACGCAGTCGGTCGAGACCGTCGCGCGCCGCATGCGCCGCTGACGACCACGCGATTACGAATCGCGCTCGTTTTGGGGGACTGAGAGAGAGGCTCGCTAACGCTCGTTGATCATCGTCCGTCAGCCGCTGGCACTCGTCGATGGCGAGAACCATGTCGCAACTGAGGGCGGCAGCAACCTCGTCGCATAACTTAGTTAAGAGTTTGACAACGTTGGTGTCACTTCGAGACTGAAGATCACGGCGTAATTCGTCGAGTGGGTCCTGTCTCAAGTTCCTGAAGAACGCCGCGATTCCCTCGCCGGCATGCTCACCGAGTCTTTGCTTCACTTGGGCCATGACCTCTTGTGTCACAGCTTTCGCGAGACCCTTTCCAATCTCAACCGCCATCTCCTTGCTTGCATGCTCGAACCGGTGTTGTATCTGACGCCACGCGGTGCGATCGGCCGTCGAGATCACCAGTGCATTGACCAGGCTATTCAGAATGGCCACTTGGAGAGCGCCGCTGTCGAAGGAGCAAGTGATGGGGGGCGGGGCGAGGGTAGTGCCGCTGGCTAGTTTCTTCTGGTGGGCAAGCAGGATTGAGGACTTGCCTGTTCCCGAATCGCCAGTGACAACCACAATCGGATCGGAGATTTCTAGGAGAGCTTCGAGTTCAGTGCGCATCACAACAGTATGCGTCTGGACTCCGACAACGAAGGTCGAAAAGCACCTACCTCCTGCGGACGCGAGAGCCATAGATTTCGGTGTGCGGGCGTGTGCTGCAGTTGCCTGATCCGCCGTCGAGCTGATCCCGGTGGCAACCACGGATCCGGGTTCTAGGTCATGTCGTAGGCGTCTGCAATTCTGCGCCACGTGCATTGCATCGATGTGTTGGAGGTCGTTAAGGAGATCATTCCCCGACGGTGGAAGCGTTTCGTGATCACGCCGATCACCATCGTCGTGGTGCTCCTGTCCCCAGAGTTGGCCCAGCGGACATCGTCCTGGTTAGGGGAGCAGTACGCTCAACGGCTCGGCCAAATCGTCACGGAGACGATCCTCCCTGACGTCGCCGTCCCGCAGGGTCCGCTGCTCAGCGGCTCTGGCTTGTCATAAGGACTGGTTACCGGCGCAGGCCCACAGTCTCCGGGATGTGCACAGCCTCGCTCGGCGAGGACGACACCGCCATCCTTGACGCCACTGGAGTCAAGCGCGAAGCGGCCAATTGGCGAGGTCTCGGTGGGGGTACGTTGGCGCACGATCCCACTAGC
>CALMYW010000356.1 GCA_937873665.1 uncultured Sphingorhabdus sp. | reverse complement strand
TCCGCCTCATGCCGCTGGCTCTCTTCAAAGATGTAGATCGCACTTCGGTACTTGCCACGGGGGGAGCGGGCCCTGGTAGCAGAATGTGTTCTTAGATGCACCTCGGAAAGCGTTGCCAAGCCAATAACCGAGGGGTCAAAGGTAACGATCACCCCCTCTGCCCAAGTATCTGCGGGCGCGCCCGCTTGGACAAAACCCTGGTCAACCTGGGCGACTCCGCGCAACGCTTGGAACACCCCTTCTGTGCACCAATGGCATCCGCCTCCAAAGCCAAGCTTCGCCATCTTCAGCTCCCACTCAAAGGCGTAATTTTCGACGTGGGCCTGCCCAGTTGGACACCACGAATGAGGGGAATGAACCGCGCCGAAACTTGGTCCACTTGGACGTCAGTGCAATGACTCGTGCCTTCACCGATCCTAATATCTGAATTGATCGGATAGCTGTTCGTCCTCATGCTCTTCAGAGCATCCGAGGTGGTTATCCCCGCACATTTCGGTGAAATCAAAGAGTGTCGGAACGGTGCAGCACTGGTTTTTTTCATCGCTAGGACTTTCTCATCATGGCTTACACCGGAGCCAACACCGGATACCACCACGAATGGTGATTCATAGAAAATCAACTACTTCTCGAAAGCTGCATCGAACTCGGCATGCTCCATCTCACTTCCCAAAAATTGATCCCGTAGACGCGCTGGTATTCGAGGTAGTTGGCCCCGGACCGCGCAAAGAGCACTGGACAGAATCCAGCAGCCGACTAGACCCGAGGTGGGCAGAAAAGCTGGCATCCTGAACGAGGATTTCGCTCTGCCCGCTGGCATCGTTGACATGAAAAAACCGCGCAATCCCTTGAGCGGGCAGATAGACGAGTGTTCACACACCTCAAACAGACTTTGGTCAACCGCAGAGGGTGGAAAGTGGTGGCTTCCATTGACGTCAACTGTCTCATCGCTTGTAGCGATGGCGGTGTTTTTCCAGAATGCTGATACCAACGAAACCTCCTCCCATATTCATCAATCGACACGTGGCGGGCTGGCTGTCGATAGGACTGAATTACTCAATTCGCAGGCGGACTACGATCTAGCAGTTTGTCGAGCATGCCTTTAGCATCGAGCTCGAAAAGGTCGTCGAAACCACCGACATGCGTGCCGTTGATGAATATCTGCGGCACGGTGTTTCGACCCGACGCTTGCGTCATGGCCTGGCGGTGATCGCGGTCTGCCTCGATATCGAGCTCTTTCCATTTCACCCCTTTTTCCTTGAGGAGCGTCTTCGCCCGTCGGCAAAACGGGCACCAGCTCGTTGTGTATAGGAGGACATCAGGTTTCATATTGCGTCTCTGAAAATTGATCTTTGAGGCTGAGCTTGTCGAGTCTCAGTCGAAGGTGAAAAGAAGGCTTGAGCGCTGGGTCCAGAAATTTGACTTCGGTACTCTCGCGAACAACACCACTCTGTTGCACTAGCTGATACAGCCGCTGTCCTTAGAAAACACTGCGCCCACTTGGGCCAATTTTCTTGCCGTGGTATTTGACACGCAATACCTTCAGGCACCACCGTCTATACGGATCAACGCTGACGAGGACACCGAGAGATACGGGTCGAACGCTTTGCTTTCGGCCATTCGGCGTAGATTCGCTCCATCGCTCCGGCCATCGGGACCCCTCAGTTGTTACTCGTCAAATCTGCCCGCCGCCGCGAATCCGCTTCAACCAGGCGCGCAACAGGTCGTTCAGGGAGGTCGTCGATCGAGTCTTTGCATCTACCTTTACGATAATGGCTGCGTACATGTTTACTTACCGCCCGGCTTGGGCAGGCTGACGATGTGCCCGGCGGCCACGACACACTCGGCGGTGCTGGCCGCCACGTGTTGCCTACTATCACCACAGGCCTGATCGGCAACGCCGGACAGTTCACACGGCAGCACTGGCATCGGGCAGCTTGGCAATCACCTTGATCTCGAACTGGAACCCATACAGCCAGGTAACGCCAATAGCTGTGAGTGTGGGGTGCGGAGCATCGCCCCAGTACTCTCCAACCACTTCCCAGATGGTTTCGAACTTCGACTCGGGATCGACGATGAAAACGGTCACATCGACCACGTCCTTGAACGTACAGCCGGCGACTGAGAGGATGGCGTTCAGGTTGTCAAACGCAAGCCGGACTTGGGCTTGCAACTCGGGCTCCGGCGAACCATCGGAGCGGCTGCCCACTTGCCCCGAGACGAAGAGAAAACCGTTGGACCGGATCGCTGGCGAGTACCGGTTCTTTTCATACAGCGACTGGCGCCCGGCGGGAAAAACAACATCACGTTCAGACATGGAATACCTCTTTTTAGTGGGGATGGACTAGCCACCCAAAGCGCCCAATCAAGGTCACCCGTTACCAGAGCGCTCCGATGATCAAGGGATCTATTGATGCGCTGATGCGCATGCAGGAGGCAGAGTTGAAGGATGCTCGGTACGAGCGCGGCGCCCTGAGGTGGAGTCACCCTATGCAACTTCTTCTACAGTGAGGCCCCGACCGTTAAATTGCACGGTGTCCCCTGCTTGGGCACCTCCTATCGCGTCGAAGATCGGCGCCATCGTCGAAATGCCCATGAGCTCACGCCCATGGCAGGTGAACTTGCTCGTTGACACTGCGATCACATAATAGCGGCCAGACAGTTTTACGACAGCGCCTTCGTCAACTGTCGACTTAGGGCCGAAATCAATCATCTTGAGCTTATCGAGTTTATCGGCGTAGTCATGGAGTGTGTCATCGAGCGCTTCAGCGAAGTCAGCTGCAACTTCGGCCTGAGCCTGCTCGTCGTTCTCGATCGGTTCGGTCGCATCAAGCCGGGCGGTCGAGAGATAATTCAGATAGTTGTCGCGAGCGCTATGCAAAGCTGACGTCTGCAGTGAAAGCATAGTTTCACGGATGTCCTCTTTATTCCAGTTCATCATCACCTCTTTTGTTTCGATAGTACAAATGTCCAGTAGGCTGGTCTGTGACCGCCTCGGAGGGTTGCCTCTACGCTCGCCGACCCCGCTATTCATAGCTGATGAAGTCATCTCCCTGATAGGGGACCCTAATCAGCCGAGAATCTCGGATGATGCTAGTGACGAGCCAGACATATGACTGCTCGGCCGTATCGAAGCCGAGGATGCTGAAGGTTCCACCGAAAGGGCATGCTGGGAAGTCTGGAAAGCCCTCTCGCAGAACGAAACGCTCGGGCTCCCGCTCAAACTCGTTCTTGTAGACTTTGCGCAGTCCGTGCTTACTCGGCGCATCCTGGTCACCTGCCGGCGCTGCTTCCCGATGCTCTACAAGCCGTTCAGAAAGTTCGCGGTCACACATTTCGTCGAACACGTCGAACGCATCGATCAGCAAGCCTTTATGGTTGGTCGCTGGATCGGTGATCGCGTAGATGTTGGAGGAATCTCCGACATCATCTCCGCTTTCAAGACGCAACGCCGCGTCGACGCGAATGGTGCGCGAATCGAGGATAGATCCTAGTTCGAGATCAACGAGATTGCCGTTCTGGACGCGGTATTCGCGGTCATAGCCTTTGGCGATGAATGACTGGACTGCTTCTAGA
>CALMYW010000355.1 GCA_937873665.1 uncultured Sphingorhabdus sp. | reverse complement strand
GCGAAGTCGATCGGTGCGGAGCGCCGCGACTTGGCAAGGCTGAAGAAGGGCCAGGACATCAGATCCTGAGCATCGCGCGCGGCAATGTCACCGGGCATCGAGTAGAACAGGTCGAGCTGTTGCTGGGGGCTCACCGAACGCATCAACGGCGCACCGGTCGTGCTGACAGGCAAATGCCTTGTCCGGGATCGGATGTTGAATTGCGGCGACCATTTTGCGCCCAGGCATCGAGATCGACTATGGCATAGACAATCCGCCGACCGAGTTTGTGAAAGGCCGGCCCCGTCCCATAGCAACGATGCTTTTCAAGCGTGCGGGCTGAGAGACCCAAATGCACGGCAGCATCGGGCGTCCTGACATAGCGCGGGAATACCGGGACGAAATCTCCATCCATGAAACGTCTCCTGTGAAGTGCCGGACACAAGGGGTTGGCCCGGCGAGCAGGAGGCGAGATTTGAGATTTTCAGGGACTTGGGTGAACGGACATAAGGCAGCCCTGCCGAATGTCCCGATCAGTGGCCGCTCAACAGGGCGAGATAGCCGCCGTCGCGCATAGCGAGCGCCTGTCGCTGCCAGCGCGCAATCCGCTTACGCTCGCTCGACGTGTCCCATTCGGCGGCCGAATATCGCCCGGCATCGCGGGCGATAAGTTCGATGGCCAATTCGCGCGTGGTTGCACCGCCGGACAGCGCATCGAGCAACCGAAGCCATTGGACCAGACGCCAGTGCTCTGACGGACCGGGCGCAAGGCAGAACGGGAGCTTCTTCACATGTCCGAGATGGCAATGCTCATGAAAGTCGGAAACAGCGGCCTGCCGTGTTTCCCAAAATGCGTCGCCCGGAAGAACATAGGCGAGCGGTTCGGTCTCTGTTGTCTCGCCGCAAATATTCAGGCGGTAGCGGCGCTTCGCCGTCGAGAGGACGAGATGCCGCCCTTCATCATCGCGGTGCTCGGCCGCGATATCCATGCTCCCGACAATTTCGGCTTGGCTGCAGCCGTCACAAGGGAATGGTGCCGGGCGCAGAAGGATGACGCTGGCCGCTGTAGATGGGTGCCAGATGATCGGGAGATGGTGGGCCGGGAGGTCAGGGTCCGCAGCGAAAGACCAACCCCCAGTGCCGGGCCAGACGACTCAGCGCGAGTGGCGCAGCGTCAACGGCTTCAGCATATTGGTCGCGGTATTCAGGATTGCGGCGCAGGAATTCCTGCGCGAAATCCGCGCGGTCATAGGTTTCAAACGCTTTGGCGTAATTCTCCGAACGCCAGTCGGGCGGCTTCTCCATCGCACCTCTCCTATGAGGTTTTTTTGGAGTCGAACGATCATGTCTGAGCCGTGACGAGAGAAGTGCTCGAGTCAGTTCCGGGCTCCCCCGCGGCAAGGCACAATCGATTGCGCCAGATTGGTGCTAAATGCCCAGTTTTATTGGGTTCGCGGGACCATCAGGTGTTTGTAGCCGTGTTGCGTCATCCACTTGGCGCGGGCGAGATGGGTATCATAGACCCTTCGCGCGCGATCCGGCTCACTGGCAGGATCGATGGCGAAGATGATCGAAACCACCTCTTCCCATGATGCCTCGTCCTTTTCGGCATCCAGCAGGCGAAGATACGTGACAAGGTGGCGCTCATCATAAGCGCTCAATCGGTCTGACTGCGGTGGTTCATCGGCAAACTCAGGAGCCGACATGGGTCTCTCCTTGTAGCAAAACCTGTTTAGTGACTGCGCCCCTGCAACGCGCGCAGAGAAGCAGGGTGAACTTATCCCCAATCGGGCAGTGCGCTATCCCCAGCACGGGATAATGCCGAGCCCAGATTGCCGGGACAAAACATTCCCAGAGGCAATGATCTGCCTGTTGTAGTTCAGAAATTGTAAAATTGCTGCTGAGATTCGGTGAATGGCGGTGGGTTTGCGTTCAACGACCGCCAGGTTTTTCGAAAAATCGCACGGGATCGACGGCAAGTTCTTCTGCGAGTCGCTCAATCGTGTCGAGCGTCGGCGAATTGGCTGCGCGTTCGAGAAGGCCGACATAGTTTCGGTTGATTCCGGCACGATGCGCCAATTCCTCCTGCGAAAGCCCACTGGCGTGTCGCAATCGCCTTAAGTTAG
>CALMYW010000354.1 GCA_937873665.1 uncultured Sphingorhabdus sp. | reverse complement strand
GCCTCACCGCATCACCGGCGAACCCCAGCTACGCACTCCGAATCCGGAAGAGCCGATTACGCCGCCAGCTCGCACTCAGTGCGCGCGGATCCGATGTGCTCCAAGGTCTTCCGCTGACCGCGGATCTTCTCCACGATCTGCACCGCCGTCGCTCCCCACGACGTCCTCACCTTCCGCATGAACGGGCTCACACCCACAAAATACAGCCCAGCTAGTGCCCCGAGCCCCTCGACTGATCTCCACTGACCAGCACAGATTGAGAACGACGGCGTCAACACCCCATCAATAGGTCCAACTCAGGTGCGGCGACTGGATCGGTCAGCTCCATCGTCGGGCCGGACCAGCCGACCTCGACCGTCTGGCTGACCTTCTGCCCGACGCGGCAGGCGGCGCCGGTGACCAGCACGTGTCGTTGGTATGTCTTGCAACACTGGCCAGAGCCCATCGCCGGCGCTTCCCGTCGGCGCAGCGGTCCTCACGGCCCGCGAATCACCGGGGCTGGTCGCAGGACCTTACTGCGGTGAGAAGTCCTCGCAACCAGAGCGGGCGAGATCGAGTTCGCCCCGACCTACCTCCGGACGTCCTTCTCCGACGCATCAGGGTTCCCTGGACATTTCACTATAGCGTCCACACCCTGGAACCACTTAATGTGGTCCGAATAGCGCTGATCATGTGCCGATATCGCCCGACGCGTCGCGACCAACACGTAGCGCTCGCACTTCTAGCACCTTATGATCATCACGGCGAAGGGCTTCCACCCCCGCTGAACCTACAAACCCCGTGGCGCCCAGTACTGCCACTATCATTGTTCGAGGCTCCTCCCTCTAAATGGTTCGGGTTTTAGTACATCCGTTGCTCCCGACACAAGAATCCGGAGTCCGCCTCTCTGCTACGAATCAGGACCGATCAAGTCATCTAGCTCGTTTGCCAGTCGGCCAGCCAGGTAGTCAAAGGTGTAATTATTTTTGAATGACTCAAAACCGCGCGCCGCCATCCGCCGCCTACATTCCAGAGGCAGCTCCGCCATCTCTTTCATGCCGCGGCCAGTTCATCGACGTCTTCACCCGGCACCGAGATACCAGCTTTTGAATCTTTTACCGGATCGGCCGGGGCAGATGAAGCGGCGATGATAGGTCTGCCTGAACCGAGGTAAGTGAAGAACTTATTAGGGCTAATTCCGAAGCGGTAGACCGGCCGGTTAGCAACGTGCACTACTAAACAGTCCGATTCTCTTGCAAGTTCTATCACCATGGACTTTGGTACCGGGCCTTCGAAGCTAATTCGATTTGCTGAGGCCAAATCAGCAGCCATGGCCCGCAGCGCCTGCTTCTCCTGACCACTGCCGATGAGCCGCAGCTTCAAGTCCAAGTGAGGTGCTGCAGTGACCGCCTTGTCAAAAGCAAGGATAACGAAATCTAAAGCGTTCGCCCTGCCATGAGACCCAAGATACATGAAACAAAACGGCTCCCCATCCCTGTCAACCGGCTCTTCCCAGCTCTCCGGCAGCTGTTCGCCATTAGAAATCCAAAGAAACTTCCGATCCTTGAACCCCATCTCTGCCAGGTGCAAATCCGCCATGGGAAGGGGCGAGACGATCAGGTCCGCGTGCTTGATAAGTATGGAATCTACGAAACGGAAAAAGACGAAAACTGGGTGCTTGGGATGAAGCCCGCTTACGTCCTGAAGAGTTTCCGGCCACACATCTCGAATCTCGTAGACGAAAGGAACCTTATGTCGACGAGACAACCGCCACCCGGCCCAAGCTGCGAGTGGATGAACCGTGCTCCCGATAACCACGTTCGGGCGCGGCAGGCCCTTTGTCGCCCCGGGACGTAGAAGGTTCAACGCGAAAAGAACCATCGCCAGCAGCCTGAGAAGTAAGCTACGACCGTACGAATTTGTCTTGATCCAAAGGGTTTCGATACCAAGTTCTTCAGTTCTGCGCGTTAACCGAGGACCCGGCATATGCTGTGACCCAGCCGGATGATCGGTGCCCGCGACGATCAGCGTGGTACGCCAGTCCCTGTCTCGAAGGTGGATACCTAAGTGAAGGTGCCGACCGCTACCGCCATCGCGAGAAGGTACGAGTGCATGGTGATTCACAATCCACAACTGCTTTTCGCGGGTGGTCATTGTAAGGTCCCAATCTCAGTGTGGTAAAACAGAATTCTTTAATGCGGGCGCCCGAACGACTGCACCTAACCCGTCTACTTCAGCCTGCAGAAAACGAGTTCCCACAAGGAGTCATTGGCGCGCGCACACAAATTCTACCGCGGCCAAGTTCCGCTAAGACCACTAGGTCCAGCGCGCCGACTTTACCGGAAGGGACCGAGTTTGAGCTGTTTCGTTCACGGCCAACCAGCGGTTACGCCATGCTGACTTACCCGCTTGATAAGTGCGGCGACATTTCGGGGCCTACAAGGCTCCATGCTCACCGCGCGTTTCGACGGGCGCTGCTTGGGGGTTTCGACCCCGAACCTTAGCCGGCACGCCGACTGCCAACGACCCCGGCGATACATCGCCCACCACGACGGCGCCTAGGCCAAGCATTACCTCCTCTCCGATCCTTGCCCCATTAATGATCACCGACCCAGGTGCGAGCCAGGACCGGGCGCCAACGTCGACGCTTCCGGATAGAACAACCCCTGCGGTGAGGAAAGACCCACGACGCAAGTGCACATTGTGGGCGACATGAACTTGGTCATCGGTCTGGACCTCGTTTTCGATGACTGTGTCGTTTATCGTGCCCCGAACAACAGTACAGCTGCTGCCTATCTCCACGTCGTTCCCGATTATCAGACCTCCCATATGCGGGATTCGAAATGGGCGTCCATCTGAATCTCTTTCGAGTCCAAAGCCACTCCCGCCCAGAGTGGTGTTTGCACCAACAGTGACGTTTTTTCCCAACCGAACACAACCGTAGACGACTGTGTTTGGCCCAATTGTGCAGCCGTCGCCTAGTACGGCACCCGATTCCACGACCACTCCATGCGCCAAATGGACATCGGCCCCGATCGAGCATCCCTCCTCTACGACTGCGGTTGACGCAATTCCGGGCGTTCGCCCGCTGGCAAAAAAGGCCGATACTATCTGCGCATAAGCTAAACGCGCGTTTTCGACTGGAATAGCGTTGTCGAACGCCTCGCTAGGCAAGCAATCGACGGGCACGAGAAACAACGTTGAAGGGTTGTCGTTTACCGTCGCTTCGAATCCTTCTTTCCATTTACTGACAAAACAAATCGTATTCTCCTCGGGCGCCGAGAACGCGCTAGCCCCACGAATCTCGAAGCTACGCTTGGGTCTGGGACGGACGTCAAAAAACTCGAACGCTTCACCAGATGTATGCATCGGACCTCCTCGTTAAAGTGATTGCTTCGAACGACTCGGCCAGTGTTAGCTGAGCCTGGTAGCCGGCAAACTTCGCCGCAGTTTCTGGATAGTCTGACGCTACGTACGCTCGCCCTAACTCCGCTTGAGACCTGTAACAGGAAAGCATTTCAATTTTAGCCCGCAGATCCGCCTTCTCGATATCAACGAAAATATTACTGCTGATCTCCCTCTGGTTCCACGGTGAATGGAAGCCCCAAACGGAACGCGCCCTAAAGGCTCGAACTACCTCCGAACTCATGACCTCATGGTCCTGATGGGTGTCCTGCGAGGAATGGGTGATAATAAGCTCGGGGTCGTGGTCTCGTCGTATCGCTATTAGATCATCAAGAATGGCTTGCCGGTATTCATTTAGCCGCCTTACTGGATATCCGAGAACTGCAACATGGTCCGCGTGAATAATCTTCATTGATTCACGGAACTCCGTTTCAAGGGTGGTTGGGGAATAACCTACAGGCAAGCTGGTTTCAGCCCTAGAAGCTGCAACCGCAACAACATACCATCCTTCCCGCTTTAACCGAGACAAAGTTGCTCCTGCGCCTAACTCGATATCGTCGGTATGGGCACCAATCGCGAGAACAGTTCTCTTAGACCGTGCATTCTTCATAACAGTTCCTCCGCAAGTCTCAGCTGCCTTTAAAGTCGTCAAGAGGGTTCGTGTCAGTGATGCTACAACGGATTCCGTGCGACAGGCTTGAGTTGGCTCTCTCTAATGGCACACGCTAGCCCACACCGAAAAGTCTGGACCGGTCCGATGTCGACGGTTCTTCCATCAAGCATGACTGCCTACCGACGATCGGCACTCCAACCTGACTACAGAATCAACCAACCGTGTCAACAGAGGTCAACCCGACGGTAGAGGGTCCATTGAACCAAGGCTCACCGGCGGTGGAACGGTTTCCCAAAACAACGTGAAGAACTGTTGCGCTTCAACCCTCGGTGCGCCCCGCACCCCACGGACCCCGCACAATGGGCAGCGCTGCGGCGGGAAACCTGGTACCGCCCCCTAAGCCACGACCCTCGTACCGGTAGTAGACGCGACCGGCTAGCTGTACTGCCCACGAAGGCAGGCCGGTCACTATCGTCGCGATCGCAGCTGCCACCGGACTGAGCCGCTCGACGATCTATCGCAGCACCGTACTGCGCAGCATCATCGAGCACCACAAGCATCCCGACACTCCAATGACCGCGCTCACCGATGAGCTCACGACCCTGCGAACCGCGGTCAACTCCCTCGCAGAGCAAGTGCGCCGCCACGACGAGCAACTCCGCCGCATGCGCCGCTGACCGCGTTATCCGGCCAATGGGCCACCAGACCCCCGATTAGCCGGATAATCCTATGACAACGCCCTCGCCGAGGCATTCAACTCCCTGTTCAAGGCCGAACTCAACCGAAACCGCCACAAGGGGCCATGGCGCGTGAGTGTGCCAGTCTGAATTGGCCCCACTTGGAGGCGTAGTGCTGGTCTGAAAT
>CALMYW010000353.1 GCA_937873665.1 uncultured Sphingorhabdus sp. | reverse complement strand
ACCTATCGGCCATCATAATTGACGCCGACCGGACTCCGTAATCGTCGCGCTACAACCGCCGACATGATCAGGCTGAGGGCATCACGCCGAGACGTTGCCATACCAGAGTATATTTCCGGGGCGCTAAACAGCGAAGCAGTGCTTGCACAAGTGCGCGCCATTACTGGCGGCGTCACCCGACCGAAGATAACGCTGGCAGATTTTCGGTCGCTTCGGGTTGCATATCCGCCAATTGATGAGCAAAAGTTGATCTTCGAAAGATTGGCATTGATCGATGGGCTGATCGATCAGCAATTGAATGAAGTGGCAAAACTAAAGTCAACCAAAACCGGCCTCATGCAAGACCTGCTCACCGGGAAAGTCTCCGTCGCGCCACTGCTCGAAAGCGCTGCCGGATGAGCGAATATGCCCATGTCGAACAGCCGCTGCTGACCCAGCTTGCTGGCCTCGGCTGGACGGTGGTGGATCAGGGCAACCAGATGATCCCGCAGGACCCGGCGGCATCGCTGCGCACCAGTTTCCGCGAACTGATCCTGCCGCAGGTGTTCCGCGATTCCGTCCGCGCGATCAATGGACAGGACTGGCTGAGCGAACGGCAACTGGCCGGTCTGATCGACGAGATTTTCCGCCAGCCGGGCAAGGGCCTGCTCGACGCCAACGAAGCGGTGCAGGCGCTGCTGATGAAGGCGCAGGTGGACCGCAACGAAGTGACGGGTGAGAAAGACCCGACCGTCCGCCTGATCGATTTCGCCAACCCGGAGCGCAACACCTTCCACGCGATCAACCAGTTCCGCGTCGATACGCCGGGCTGCGTCAAAGGCTTCATCATTCCCGATGTGGTGCTGTTCGTGAACGGCCTGCCGCTGGTCGTGATCGAGGCCAAGATCGGCGAGGCCAACACCGCCAACCCGATGCACGAAGCCTATGTCCAGCTGGCCCGCTATCGCGATGCCCGCCCCGAAACCGCGCGCGCCGGACTGCGTGAGGGCGAGCCGAAGCTGTTCTATCCCAACCTCGCCGTCATCCGCACCTGCGGCGAGGCGGCGGAATTTGGCAGCATCTCATCAGCGCCGGAGCATTTCTATAGCTGGCGCAACATCTGGCCCGATCAATACGCCGCTATCACCCCGCCGCTTGGTGCGGTGCGCGCGCAGGAGGAGCTGGTCCAGGGCCTGCTCAACCCGCATTGCCTGCTCGATATGCTGCGGACCTGCTCGGTTTTCATGGACCTGCCTAACGGCAAACGCGTGAAGGTGCTCGCCCGCTATCAGCAGCATCGCGCCGCCCGCCGGATCACCCAGCGCCTGCGCGATGGTGGGAGCCCGATGGAGCGCAGCGGGGTGATCTGGCACACGCAGGGTTCGGGCAAATCGCTGACCATGGTGTTCGTCGGCCGGATGCTGCGCGCCAGCCGTGACCTCAACGATATGAAGATCATCATGGTGGTCGATCGCGCCGATCTGGAAGATCAGCTGACCGGCACCGCGCGACTGATCGGCGGCAAGATCAATCTGGTGGAAAGCCGCGCCGCCGTGCGCGATGTGCTGTCCTCGCCAGCATCCGACGTCAACATGGTGATGGTCCACAAGTTCGTCGAGACGAAGGACGACCTGCCCGACAGCTTCCGCGAGAAGCTGGGCCGCTATGCCCCGCCGCCGAGTGCCGAGAGCTTTGGCGTGGTCAACACGTCCGACCGCATCCTGATCATGGTCGACGAAGCCCACCGCACCCAGGGCAGCGACATGGGCGACAACCTGTTCGAAGCCTTCCCCAACGCCGCCCGCGTCGCCTTCACCGGCACCCCGCTGATCACGGAGCGCCACGCCGGGCGGAAGACTGTCAAACGCTTCGGTGAGTACATCGATACCTACAAGCTGATGGACGCGGTGGCCGACGGTGCCACACTGCAAATCCTCTACGAAGGCCGCACCGCCAACACCGCGCTGCGCGACAAGGCCGGGTTCGATACCGCGTTCGAGGACCTGTTTGCCGAACGATCGGCGGAAGACCTCTTGGCCATCAAGAAGAAATACGGCGCAACCGGCGATATTCTGGAAGCGGAAAGCCGCATCGGCGCGATCGCCCGCGATCTGGTGGGGCACTACATCGACAACATCCTGCCCAACGGTTTCAAAGCGCAGGTGGTGTGCCATTCCAAGCTGGCCGCCGTCCGCTATCAACGGGCACTGCGCGAGGCACTGGCGGAACGGCTGGAGCGGGAACGCGCCAAGGCTGCGCCGGACGACGATCTGATCCGGCGTATTGCCTTTCTCAAGGTGGCCGTGGTCGTCTCGTCCGACGCGACCAACGAAGCCGCCGAAATCACCGCCGCACGCCGGGATGCCAAGGAGTTGAATGCGGTCGAGAATTTCTGCAAGCCGTTCAATCTGGACGATTATGACAAGGCGAACACCGGCGTCGCCTTCCTCGTCGTCTGCGACATGCTGCTGACCGGCTTCGATGCGCCGATCGAACAAGTGATGTACATCGACAAGCGGCTGAAGGAGCACAATCTGCTGCAGGCCATTGCCCGCGTGAACCGGGTAACCAACGGTAAGCAG
>CALMYW010000352.1 GCA_937873665.1 uncultured Sphingorhabdus sp. | reverse complement strand
TGGATTCGACCAGCAACTTGATCGTCTGCGAGAGGAATTAGCGTGGCGGGTTGGTTGCCTACCGGCCGGCGAGCTCATCAGTCTTGCCTGGTTTAACGATTTCGTTTCCGTCGTCATCGACAAACTCAAACTAGGCAACTTGGTTGGCATCACCCCCCTCGAGCCATTCAATACCCTCCCGATTGTTGGCCGGATTAGAGTTGCTGGTATTCTTGCCAATCAGCGACCGCCTGCGTTACCCCCGAAAGAGCAATTGATGAATGAAAAAACGGCAATAAAAACGGTGGCTGCCTTTGATTTTGACGGCACCATCACAACCAAAGACACGTTCATGCCGTTTCTTGAGCGTGCCTTTGGCAAGACACAAGTTCGCCTGGCGATGCTGTCACTGATCTGGGAGGCCATTAAGGTTGGGCTGCGCCTATCAACCCGCGACAAATTCAAGGAATTGATCGTCGGGAAGCTCTTTCTGAACGAGACAACTGAACGACTGAGGATAATCGGTCATGAGCACGCCAAGGCCATTGCGACTTGGTACCGCCCAGGCGCCTTGGAACGGATTCGCTGGCACCGGGAGCAAGGACATCGCTTGGTTATGGTCAGTGCGTCGCTTGATCTCTATCTGGAGCCTGCTGCTAAGGCGCTCGGGTTTGATGATCTGCTCTGCACGCGGCTATCCACAAACCATCTGGTTTTTGATGGTCGCCTGAACGGGGCTAATTGCCGGCGAGCGGAGAAGGTTCGATTGCTGGAGTCATTGCTTGGACCGTTACGTGATTATGAGGTCTATGCCTACGGGGACTCTGCTGGCGACACCGAAATGTTGAACGCATCGCATCATCCATTTTACCGCCCGTTCGTGGCGTTCAAAGCGTAAGCCGCCCCAGGTCTTTCGTAAAAAGCGAGTGTTATACAGGGGGCTGGTGGGGTTTGGCCGCTATTTGTTTTTCGCGTCGTTCAAGAACTGCGCGCATATGCGTGAGAACCGTATCTGGACAGGGCACTCTGGTTTTCGCGGTGGCTTTGGCGAGATAACTATTGAGCGTTCGTAGGGCGATGGGGCGTGCCTGCCTCGCGTTAAACCGCCTCAAGATCTCGGTGATAGTGAGCCCACTTGCATCGACCAATTCGCGCAGCTCGAGATTGTTCGTATAGACGTCTGGCTCGGTCATTGCTGCGAAACCTGTGAGATTAGGTTGAAGGTAAACCAGCCGTCACCGGTGATGAAGGTCTGGGGCTTGGCCGTAGCAGCGTCACGCATGATGCCGATTCCGTTCGAATATTGCTCAAACGAGATGATCTTTGAATAGGGTACCCGGACAGATTTCTGAGAACCAGCGAAATAGAGATTTTTTGTAGTCACAAACAAGGTGCCGGTACCAACGTTGACTCGCTCCTGGTGAGTGACGGGCCTGCCCTTAAATGCCCCTACGCGGTAGTACACGCCCTTCATCACGCGTAGACTCACTCCGTGGCTAGTGCCGACAAATTCCTTCCGTTCCCGGTCCTCAAGGTACTGCGTATCCGGAAACGCCCAGATCAGGGTTTCGCCCTTTTGTAGATTGATTGGCAAGGGGCCGCTGAAGCTCATTCGGCTAGTGCTTTTGCCTTCCGCCAAATCGCGTAGCTGGGCAGCTTTCGCCACGAGCGAGTAACTTGGGTGTTGCTGCAATTGGGGAACCAACCCCGTTTGTTGGGCAAAGTTCATCAGGCTTGCCTCCTCATCTTTAGACAACATTCCGTCTTCGATGAACAGTTCCACCGCCTTCACCCAACCATCAACCATCAGTGCATTGAACTCATTGCTTCGGACAAAGCCTTGTCGAGCTATGGGGAGGATCGTGGAAGATATCTTGCTCGCATTGCCGCGCGCCTGAATAGCCTGCACGACGGCTTCCCGGATCTGTTGCTGGGAAATGGCGTGCTGCTTCTCGCACTCGGAATGCTTTGAACGCAAGATGCCTGCGGGTTGGCCACAATAGCTGCAATCACCCATATTGAAGTTCCCCTCCGCCTATGCTGCGTTGACGCTGCCGAAACAGCGCGCAGCCTCGAGGACCGAATGCGCCCAGGGACGGTGAGTTGCCGGCTCGCACATCGATTGGTGAAGTTTGAACACCCCTGGAGCGTCATGATGAAGAATGCGAATCGCAGTCTCAACATCCTGCTGGCGCACCCGGTAGTGTCGTTCGATTAGGGGCACTTGGGATGGGTGAATTGCCGTTTTGCCGAGCAAGCCGTAGTTCAGATCCTCTTCGATTTCCCGTGATAGCGTCTCCACGTCGTCAAGATGTTCAAAAACCGGGGCAGCAATAGAGAACCCGTAGGGAATGAAAGTAGTGGCAAGGCGGGCGATCACCTGACCGATCGGGGTTTCATAGATCGTTCGGCCGCGGGGGCGGCGCATGCGTAGCAATGAAAGCAAATCGTTCCCACCAATACGCAAGCTGAGGATACGCTCCCTCCAGCGCGCACGGTCCATGCGTCGTAGAAGGTCCTGCATGGAAGCATCATTGAACACTTCGCGCGTTTCGAGAGTAGGCATCACCCACTGTATCGGGCTACCTTCGCGTTCAAGATGATTCATGTAAATGTCGATGTTGTCCGAGGTCACCTTCGGCAGGACAAACCCATCCAGCCGTTCAGCACCCGGCATGGACAAGACCTGCCGAAGCACCCCTGGGTTGCGCGCACGCACAAATCTGTAGCGCCCTTCCGAGGGTTGTAGGTGGTCTAACGATTGACCCAGATTGACAAGAGCCGCGCCAAGATCAGCTTCATTCACAGCGTCCTCTGTGCAGAAGATGATCGAACGCACGTCAGCAAGCTTCTTGCCGGCCGCAATCGCGGCCAGGTCGGGGTGTGTGGTGGGAACGTACAGCGACGCGCCAAGCGCTGGCAAATTACGCATCGGAGGCACTCCTGATAACAGAAACGGCATTGAGGGGAAGGGTTGGGCGTTCCTCAATCAGGACATCCTTTTCCTGAGCGAGGGCAATCAAGTGTTGTACTGCCTGCTGATGGCGATCGCGGATGATCAGGCGCTCGGGAAGACGGCGGAGCAGAACGCGCGTTGCCTCGCCAATCCCCGGCTTGATCAAGTTGCGGTCGGTGATGCCATGGCGGCTCATCTCTTCAGCGATAAAACAATCGCTCTTTTGCGACTGGGCAATTTTGTCGACAAGGTCTCCGCGGAGCGGATTGGCCTGTTTCGCAAGCATGCGGGTGGCGATGCGCACAATCTCATCAACAAACCAGACCGACAGGTCCTGGCTTGCGAATTCGGAGAAGACAACGCAGCCATGGTAATCCAGTCGGCCAATGGCTTCATTGAGGATGGAGCGGCTGACCAGACCGGAAATGGTGGAATTGAGGATGGACGATGGAATCAGGTAATCCTCGACGGTGGCTGCGCAGTGGGCTTTCCCCGCTAGATCACACAGCACGTAGAGGTCGGGGCTAATGCATGTGTCCCGATCCCGGTTGTATTCGGCAACCGCTTTTGTGAGCTCGGCGGTAATCACGCCTTTGCCAGTCCAGCCGTCGATAAAGACAATAGACTCCGGGCGGGCGCCTCGAGCCAGGATGGTGTCGAGCGCATTGGCGTCGATTCCCCTGTCACGGATGATCGAAACTGAATAGTGGGGGATGGCGTTGCCCGTTAAGTGGCGCAGCAAATGACCAAGAATAGCCCCCACTGGCGTGCCGGCACGGGCAAGGGAAACCAGCGTTGGCTGTTCCCCGACCTGTTCTCGAATGAGCATGGCCAGCACCAGGCAATCGCGCGCCATGCGATCGCGGTTCAGTTCATGCGCTTCACTGAACAGCTGACGATAACGATCTGATGGCAATTTCTCAGGTGACAGCATTTCGCTGTAATGCCGGGCTCCTGACTGGATCAGTCGCTCCTTGTCCAGCGTGGACTCAATCAACGTCATGGGAATAGGCTTGAGGAGGAACTCAACGTCCTCGTGACGGTAGCTGCCGTGGAAACTCATTGCGCCGCTCCCAGTCTTTGCCCTGCAATCTGGCTGCCGGAAGGAACGATCATGTAGTCGCAGGCAGCAACAAAATTGAGGTCAACCAGGCTGTCCCCCATACCGAACGTTAGGACTTCTCTGTGCTGGTCTTCATAACGCTCCCGTAGAAAGGCAACGGCGTTGCGTTTGTCGAGCCACCTGGGTATCAGGGCGAGATTATTGGTGTTGGCGTGGATGAACACGTCAGGGAGGTTGCCGTTGTCGCGCGCACGAACGCAAAACTCAGCAACCGTGGCGACCGATGCAGCGTTGCCAGACTTCGATTTGGCGACCACATAGAAGGGAACGGCAAAGTCACTAATGAGACGAACGCCGAGATCCAACTGCAGACGGTCGTTTTCCAGCGAGATTGCCTCAATCCAGGCGTGCAAATCCGATTCTGACTGACGGGCCAGTTCTTGGCTTGATGCCAACCAAGCTTCGTCCGGGGTGCCATCAGCGTTGAGAATGATCCCGCCGTAGTTGAGAACAGCTTCGGCGACAAAAGGGATACGCACTCGCTTGAAGGCATCGTGATTGCGAGCGGTTACTGGTATCAGGGTCATCTCCCGCTGGAACATCTGCAGAGCTGCCTGCTGTTGTGGATTGGCATAGGAGATAGGAGCCCCATCCGCAAGGTACGCAAGGGGAATCCAGTTGTCCGCCGGATTGGACTTGCGATGGCTCTGGAACAGGGTGTCGTCCAAATCAGCGAACAGTATTTTCTTCAATCTCTTGCTCCGAACGAAAATGCAACAGGCGTGCGCCAAGTTGGCGGGCGACGGCGATCAGACTAGGAGTGACGCCGGTTTCATGGCAGATGAACACGTGGTCGTATTGGTCTGGCCCACAGTTGTAGAGAAAATTGGGTATGCCTTCGCCGTAGTTATCCGGGAAGCTCATTGCTTTCTCGATCGGTCCCCACGTCACGATGGGCGATCGGGTTGTGGCGTGCATGAAAACCCTCGCTCCGGTCATGTCGTGCATCTCCCGCGCCAGCACAAACGCCGGATGCATGAATTCCCCGGTTCCCAGGACCAGTACGCGATCCGTTGGAAGCATTCCTTGGCAGAGGGCTGCAAGGCGTTCCTTAGGGACGGTCACACAATTGCCGCGTCCGAGGCGCCCAAAGCCGCTATCGACAACGGTTGGCGCGGTACCACTTGGCGCTTGAGAATTCGGAGGAGCGGGGGCGACCCGTCCATTTGGCTCAAAATGCCATTGCCCATAGAGGAGGGCGCCAATGCTCCACGCGGTATCGAACTGATCAGCCAGTTGTGCCTTGCGGGCGGGACCGGTGAAGTCAGTAATGGCGGCAAGATGGACGTCCGTGACGGCAGGCGCATGGAAAGTGCTTCCCGTGCTGATTTCGTCATCAATCAGGACCAGCGAGCGTGCGTGTTGGAAGCGCCAGGACAGCGCCGGGTCCTCGGGTTGATAAAGCCATTGCAACGGGGCATGGCTATGGGCTTCCTCGAAATAAATCGGCACGCCGTTTTGCACCTGGTAGCGAGTGGTGTGCAGGAAAACAGCTTCCTGCCCGGGGTGGGTGCGCTGCCAAGCTTCAAAGACACCTTGACCAAGGCCTGTGGCAGTCTCAGCCATGCCGATAAAGATAACCGGTTGCGGCAAATCTGGAATGTGGCGGGACAGGCGCTCGTGAACATCCTCCATCGCCTTCGGGGTCACCGGCAGGTGTTTGCCCAGGACGTGAGACAAAAACAAAAAGGCTCGTTTGGGGTTGTTCCTTGTGGCCAGGCTGAACAGCTCATGCGGAGGAATCTCGGCGCGATCGACAGTTATCTCGATCCGCCCCATAGGTAGATCGCCACGCAAATGCGTGTCCGCCACGGACAGATTCGCCAGTGCACTCACGGCAATATCGTTCCCTGATTGTATTCGGCCACACGGATGCCGGCCGACACCGCGGGTATGTCTACCGCGTCATAACCACGATCGAACCCTACGAGGCCGAGATAGGGGAGGTTGGGGCCAGCGAGGCAGGCCATTCCAATTCCCCCGGACATGCGTGGGTTCACTTCGAGAATGCGCAGCCCCTCCTTGCCTTCGCGAAACTGGATATTGGCGTAGCCGTTCAACCCAAATTGGGCAACCACAGCATGGCAGGCCTCTTGGATATCGTCGCGGGGGTCAATGACTTGCCCCCCTGCAATCCCTGGTGGTTTGCGCCGAGCAATGGCGCATTTCAGCGTTCCTTGATCTGCGATGCAGTCGACGCTGAATTCACTTCCTCCCAAATACTCCATGACCAGCATGGTTGGGAACTGCTCTTGGGAGGACAGCATGGATCGGAGCGAGGCAAGGTCAAGCTGGTAGTCGTGACCACCGGAAAAAAGCTCGAATGCGCTACGATCCTCGCGAATACGGCGAAAGCCAATGCCGTAAACCGACACCGATGGCTTGATGCACAGTTCTCCGTGCTTTGCCGCCAATTGGGCATAGGCATCTTCAAATTCTTTTGGCGATGAGCACGGAATGCACGCTGGCGGCGGCGCGGGATCGCATTTGACCAACTCGTAGAACCGGCCCTTGTTGTGAATGAGGTCCAGGTTGTCGCGAGTGGCGCAACTCATGATCTTGGTTCCGGCATTGCGGAAGCGTTCGTGCTCACCCGCGAGAAGCGCCGCTTCCTTGCCTGGAATGAAGATGTCGATCTCGTGGCGCAAGCAGAAGTTCTCGCACCAATCGAGGTATTCAACCCCGGTTACCTTCGAGGGCTCATCAAAAAAGTGATGCGAGGCCGTTTTGACAAGCGCATGCGGGTTAGGACTGGACGCGACAAGTTCGTAGCGTCCATCGGCATCTGCCTTGCGAATGAGACATAGGGCGGCATGAACCGAGGAAAAGGTCTTGTTGAACCAAACACGCATGCGCTGCCCTTTGTTAAATGTGCGGAAGGATTTGCGGCATCAGATCTTTGAAGGTCTGACCCGTACCGTTTTCGCCGATCGCGTGCATCTTCCATTCGCCGTTGTGGCGATAGACCTTGGCCATGATCTGCGCCGAGTGAGTGCCTTGAACGCTCAGGTCATAGCGGGCGATTTCCTTGCCGGTGGTCTTGTCGACCAGGCGGCAGTAGGCGTTCTTGACCTGCGAAAAGTTCTGACCGGTGAAAGAATTGACCGTGAAGATCAGCGACTTCACGTTGGCCGGAACCGAACTCAGGTTGACGATGATCTGTTCGTCATCACCATCCCCGTCGCCGGTACGATTGTCGCCGGTGTGCTGGATACTGCCGTCGCGGCTGCGCAATTGTCGAAACCACACCGAATCCAGCTGGTTGCGATTTTCGTCAAAGAGAAGACAGGAGGCGTCGAGGTCGACTTCCTGGGCGCCGCCGCCGAATCCGAACAGGCCCTTCTTCGCCATCGCATCCCAGCCCAACCCCATCACGACCGAGGTTAGTTCACCGCCACCTTCCTTCGAAAGACTGATTTTCTGGCCTTTTTGCAAACTTACAGACATGGTTGCTCCTTGGTTGTGAATCGATTAAACGAACGACTTGATGTCGAGGTCGAGGGATCGGCAGATCTGTTCAAGCGCTTGCTGCTCTGTGGTGTCGAAATTGCCGTCCGCATTGGCAATGGCCAGGCACACCCGCACAATCAGGTGCGCTTCGGGCTTGCCCTTGAAGACAGCGATTTTCTGCAGAGCTTCGCCTGCGGCAATGGTGGAATCAAACTCGAAGCGTGACAGGTTTTGATTGAAGGACTCGATCACTTTGTCGGTATCGAAAACGCTGAGCTGCTCGGAATTGCGAACGTAACCCATGAGCTTTTGCTTTTCAGAGGCTGACACCACACCATCTGCGTACGCGATCATCGTTGCGCCGGCGACGATGGCTTGCATCAGATCTTTGGAACGGAACTTCTGCAATTCCGAATTCATGGATTTGCCAGCATCAATAACGGATTTCTTGAGGGAATCGAGGAAGGACATAAGCGGTTAACCTTTCGTATGGAAAAATGGCGGATTGCCGGGAATTACGAATTCTTGATGCCTAGCTTTGTGCCCATCCAGGTCACAAAACCAGAACGGTTTCGTGAGCACACGATGACACGACCCTGCCCTGTAAATTTCAGGACAATGCCCTCGCCGCTGGTAACGCTATTGACCAGGTTGCCGAGCAGTCCCTGGCTCTGGCTGGTCGAAGCCGCCAGTTCATAGCGGAGACTGCTGTCCCAGGCGACCACATGGCCGTTGTCAATAACGACGCTCTTGGCGGGGGTGACATCCAGAGAGAAGATTGACCCAAAGCCGGACACCACCAATTTGCCTTTGCCGCTGGAACGACCGATAAAAAATCCACCGGTACCGCCAAACATCGCGTTGCCCAGGCTTTGCATCTGAGCTGTAACCTGCACACCATCGGTCGCGGCTACATAGGCTTCATCGGAGACGCAATACTGAGTTGTGCCGACGTCGAGAACCTCCATGCCGCCTGGCAAATTGGGCGAAAGAAGGCAGTCGCCGTCTCCACGCGTAGCGGTGATCTGCTGTTGGAAGAAACTCTCGCCGTTGGCCAAGCGGCGCATCACAGCT
>CALMYW010000351.1 GCA_937873665.1 uncultured Sphingorhabdus sp. | reverse complement strand
ATGCCAACCAGCCAGCTCACGACTTTCGAGGAGAAGCTGGACAAGCTCAAGAGCTGTCCCTCGTTGGTGGAATCTGATCTTTCCGCTGCACCTGTGTGTCCATATTGCGGCTTCCGACCAGCGAATGAGCAAGGGGACTTACTGCCCGCTGCTAATGTCCTGAAGCAGCTCGATGACGAGCTTGACCGGCTAATCAATGGCTGGAGTCAGGCCCTTCTCGACAATCTCGAAGACCCGATCATCCAAGAGAATTTCGATCTCCTCAAACCTGCGGTACGAAGCCTCGTCGACGGGTATATTTCGTCAAAGGCGATCCCTGAGCCAGTCACGCCTGACTTCGTGGCGGCTATTCAGGAGGCCCTGTCAGGCCTCGAAAAAGTCAATGTCAGTGGGGAGGATATCCGGCAGGCGCTTTTGCTTGGAGGTTCGCCCGCGACACCGGAAGACCTACGGAAACGGTTCGAGGCATTCTTGAACGACCGCTGCAAAGGCAAGGACACCACAAAGCTACGTTTCGTGGTCGATTGATCACACAAACTTCCCAATTTTCTGAAAGACCGACGATGAACGATCAATTGAAAATAGAGAGCGCGAAAAGCGGCGGCGCGGTCGAGTGCCTTGGCATGACATTCACGAGCGAGGATGCGCGGCGGGATCATTTCTTGGGACTCCTCGCTGAGAAGCTGAGAAATCCGGAGTTCCGAGGCCAAGATGGTTTCCCACAAGGATCTGATGATGCGATACTGAACATGTCAGATCCACCCTACTACACGGCATGTCCGAACCCGTGGCTTGCCGAATTCGTCGAGCAATATGGAACGCCGTACGACCACGGCGCTGCATATGCCCGTGAGCCGATGGCAGTAGACGTTTCGATTGGCAAATCTGACGCAGTTTACAAAGCACACTCCTACCATACCAAAGTTCCGCATTTGGCCATCGTCCCGTCCATTCTACACTTCACCGAGCCGGGCGACATAGTGCTCGATGGTTTCGGTGGATCTGGAATGACTGGAATCGCCGCTCAATGGTGTGGTGTTGCACCTTCCACCTTCCGGCTTGAAATTGAAACGGAATGGAAGCGCGCCGGTCGCCAAGCGCCCAAATGGGGCCCAAGAAGGGCGATAATAAATGAACTATCTCCTGCCGCGACTTCAATCGCGGCGGGGCTCAATTTCCCGTTCGATACGGATCATTTTGCGAAGACGGCAGATTCTATTTTACACACAGTGGAGCAGGAATTCGGATGGATGTTTGAGACCGTCCACACGGATGGAAAAACGAAGTGTCGTATTGACTTTACGGTTTGGAGTGAGGTTTTCATTTGCGAAAACTGCTCTGGTCAAATTGTTTTCTTTGATGAGGCATTTGATCCAAAAACAAAGAAAGTCGACAAGGAGATTGAATGTCCTCATTGCGCCGCAAAGGCGACGAAGGAGAATATGGATCTTGTCTTCGAGTCCTTTGTGGATGTTTTGACCGGTTCTGTCGATCAGCGCCCCAAGAGATTGCCTGTTCTGATTAAGTACTCCGTGGGTCGGCGATCATTTGAGAAGCGACCTGATCAGTCGGATCTCGAGGTGATAAGGAAAGCAGAAGCCCTCGATTTTCCTAAATATCTTCCAAAACATGCATTGCCTGATTGTCAGATGACCCGGGTTGGTCGAATGAAGACGACCAACACTAAAGGTGTTCATAACATGTACTTGCCACGTGAAGCACATGTCTTGGCGGCGTTGTGGGGCCTTGCGCAAAAAGAGCCAGATTCGCGGGTCAGAAATGCTCTGAAATTTTGGCTTGATAGCCATTTCATCAATATGTCGATTTTGAATCGATATCGACCGGAAGTTTCCTTCCCCTACAACCCACTGACTGGCGTGTTTTATGTCCCATCGCAAATCGCTGAGGCCGACCCATTCAAAGCATATAGAAATAAATTGAAGCGCTTGATTTCGGCATTTAGTCAAAATCATGCTGTATCAGGCGGTAGTATTGTATCTACCGGCAGTGCAACGAGTTTAAATATTCCTGATAATAGCATTGACTATGTTTTCACAGACCCCCCGTTCGGAGAAAATATATATTATGCTGACCTAAATCAAATTATTGAATCATGGCATGGTGTGTTTACTGATGTTTCATCAGAGGCAATAATCGATCGTGTTCGCGAGAAAGGGCTACATGAGTATCAGTCTTTAGTGCGAAAAGCATTTTCCGAATACTTTAGGGTGTTAAAGCCCGGGCGCTGGATGACCGTAGTCTTTTCCAATAGTCGCGCAGCCGTTTGGAACGCTATTCAGCTTGCACTTCAGCAGGCCGGATTTGTCGTTGCCGAGGTATCTGCGCTCGACAAGAAACAAGGAAGCTTCAAGCAAGTAACTTCGACTACGGCGGTCAAACAGGACCTCGTCATTTCCGCCTACAAGCCAAATGGCGGGTTGGAGAAGCGGCTTACAGAACACGGCGCCGCGCCAGAGTCGGCATGGGACTTTGTTCAGACTCATCTGGGACAATTGCCAGTATCGAAGGGGCAAAACGGCGTCCTTGAAATGGTCGTGGAGCGAGACCCACGTCGTATCTACGACAGGATGGTCGCTTGGTTTGTGCGTCACGATTTTCCGGTGCCGCTCTCGACTGAAGAGTTCCTTGACGGGCTGCGGAACCGGTTTCCGGAGCGTGACGGCATGGTGTTCCTGTCGGAGCAAGTCGCCGAATATGACCGAAAGCGGGCGCAAGCCGCGCAGGCACCGCAGATGGAGCTGTTCGTCTCCGACGAACGATCGGCCATTGACTGGTTAATGGACTTCCTCCGTAAACGCCCCTCGACTTATCAAGAAGTGCATCCTGAGTTCACCACCCAAGTTGGCGCGGGCTGGCGGAAACACGAGGAGAGGCCGGAGCTCTCGGCGCTGCTCGCCGACAACTTCCTGCGCTACGACGGCAACGGCGACGTGCCGAGCCAGATCCACAGCTATCTGTCTACCAACTTCAAGGATCTGCGTGGTCTTGAAAAGGATGATCCGCGACTGAAGGCTAAGGCAAAAGACCGCTGGTTTGCTCCCGACCCGAGCAAAGCGAAGGATTTGGAGCAGAAGCGCGAGCGATCGTTGCTGAAGGAGTTTGAGACCTACAAGTCTACACCCGGCCGAAAGTTAAAGGAATTCCGGCTCGAGGTGCTGCGGACGGGCTTCAAGACAGCGTGGGCCGGCAAGGACTATAAGACCATCATCGGTATCGCGCAGAAAATCCCTGATGAAGCACTCCAGGAAGATGAAAAGCTCCTTCTCTGGTACGATCAGGCACTCACGCGCATGGAGGCTGATGCGTGACGCATGAGGGCTGCGGGCATGGCAT
>CALMYW010000350.1 GCA_937873665.1 uncultured Sphingorhabdus sp. | reverse complement strand
GACATCGCGCGGGTGTTTGAGAAGAACCATCAGCATGTTATGCGCGACATCCGCAACATCATTGAAAATGATGCGGAATGGGGTGCGTCCAATTTTGGACAGTCCTCATACATGAATGAACAGGGTAAGTCGCAACCCGAGTATCTCATTTCCCGCGACGGTTTCACGCTTCTGGTCATGGGCTATAACGGCGAAAAGGCGATGCAGTTTAAGAAAGCATACATTGCGGCGTTCAACGAAATGGAACGCAGGCTCGCTCCTCAAAATTATAAAGAAGCGCTGCTGGCCCTCGTGGCAGCAGAGGAAGCGCGGGAAGCCATCGAAAGCCAGAACAAGGCGCTACAGCTCACTGCCGCCAAATATGAGGGGCAAACCGACACGGTGGGACTTTATAAAATCGGCGAGATCGCGGAGCAACTAGGGATCAGTGCGCGGCGGTTGAATGAATTTTTGAAAGACTGCCGCATCCAATATAAACCAAATGGCTCACCGACGTGGCGGCTCTATAGCGAATACTTGAATGAAAACATCGCCCTTCCGAGGATTGTGACTTTGGAAAACGGCTATGATTTGCCGATACTACTGTGGACGGCGAAAGGGCGTGACTTCATCTTTGACCTTGCTGAAAGGGAGATGCCGAGATGGTACGCCTGAATTACACACCCCATAACTACCAGACCTATGCCACGGAGTTCATCGAGAGTCGCCCCATAAGCGCTGTGTTCCTCTCGATGGGTTTGGGCAAGACAATTATCACGCTGACCGCCATCTTTAACCTAATGTTCGATTACTTCGATGTGGGTAAGGTGCTGGTCATCGCTCCCCTTCGAGTCTGCACCAACGTGTGGAGGCAGGAAGCGGAAAAGTGGGCGCATCTGCAAGGGCTACGGATTTCAGTAGCGGTTGGCACAGAACATGAAAGGCTTGCTGCCCTGCACGCTAAAGCAGATGTTTACATCCTGAACCGTGAAAACATCCAGTGGCTGATCGAGGAAAGCCGGCTGACGTTTGACTACGACATGGTTGTGATTGACGAACTGTCATCCTTCAAAAACCACCAGACAAAACGGTTCCGGTCGCTGATGAAGGTGCGCCCAAAGGTCAAACGGGTGGTAGGTTTGACAGGGACTCCGACGAGCAACGGCCTGATGGACTTATGGGCGGAATATCGGCTCCTGGATATGGGACGTCGGCTCGGTCGGTTTATCGGCCAGTACCGCACCGACTACTTTGTCCCCGATAAGCGCAACGGACAGGTGATCTTCAGCTACAAGCCGCTGCCGGATGCCGAAAAGCGGATCTATGACAAAATCGCCGACATTACGATTAGCATGAAGGCGACTGACCATCTGAACATGCCGGAGCTGATCAGCTGCGAATATGAAGTGCGTCTGTCAGAGGAAGAGCTTCAATGTTACGACGATCTAAAAAGCAGCCTCGTGCTGCAACTTCCGAACGGCGAAATCACTGCTGCAAACGCCGCGTCGCTTTCTGGCAAATTGTGCCAGATGGCAAACGGCGCAATCTACACCGACGATGGCGATGCCATTACCATTCATGACCGCAAATTGGACGCACTGGAGGATCTGATCGAAGCGGCAAACGGGAAACCGGTGCTGGTGGCATACTGGTTTCGGCACGATTTGGCCCGGATCTCCGAGCGGCTCAATAAGCTCCACATTCCATTTTCGCAGATCGACACTCCGGAGAGTATCCGAAGATGGAACACCGGCGAGCTGCCTGTGGCGTTGGTGCATCCCGCCTCTGCCGGGCACGGGCTAAATCTACAGAGCGGCGGCTCCGCAATTATATGGTTCGGGCTGACCTGGTCGCTAGAGCTTTACCAGCAGACCAACGCCCGCTTGTGGCGGCAGGGCCAGAGCGCCGAAACGGTTGTGATCCAGCACATCGTAGCAAAAGGAACCATCGACGAACGAATATTGAGCGCGCTTTCTGCAAAGGATCGCACGCAGTCGGCGCTGATCGCTGCAGTGAAGGCCGAACTGAAAAT
>CALMYW010000349.1 GCA_937873665.1 uncultured Sphingorhabdus sp. | reverse complement strand
GGACAAACTCAAGATCGCGGTCGCGAAGCTCTCGATGCTTTCGGAGCGGCGATCGAAAGTGGCATTCATTACCTGAACGAAAACTCGGAATACGTCCGGGCCATGTTCGTGCTCTACTACGAAACGGTCGGCAGCAACACGGTCATGCGCGATCGGCTTGCCGAGCAACATAGCGCCTATCGACGTGCGATTTCCCGATATATCAATCAGGGCATCGAGGCCGGGACAATCAAAAGGGCCGCGGTCCCCAGCCGGGTTGCCCTGCAGTACACGTCTTTCTTCTTTGGCCTGGTCTATCAGTGGCTGGCCAACCCGGACGAAGTCGAGTTCGAAAGCGCCCTTCACGACTTCCGTGATGCGCTGTTCTCACTGATCGCGGAGCCGGGTTGAACCCGGCTCCGCACACTTTCCTGCGTCTCAGGTCGAGAGCAGAAATTCATCGTAATTTGGTTCACGCAGAATGGCGCGATACTCGTCCGGCGTGCCGGTCCAGTTTTCCGGCATGCCCTGTTCGTCCATATACCAGTTCGTGCAACCGGTGGTCCAGACGGTCTGCGGTATGGCAGACATGACGTGCTCGCGAAATTTCGCCAGGGCTTCAGGTCTCGCCTCGATCGCGTGGATCCCGTTTTCAGCGCAGTGACGAATGACTTTGACGATGTGATCCACGATCGCCTCGGAATAGGCAATCGCGCTGAAATTGCCTCGTGGAGAGTGAGGCCCGCCGATCAGCATGAAATTGGGGAAGCCTGGAACGTGCACCGAGAGGTGCGCGCCGGTCTGATCCTTCCAGGCATCGTCAAGCGTGGCCCCTTGTGCATTGGTGACCGCGATGGGGCGATGATAGGCGCGAGCGTGGAATCCGGTCGCAAAGATGATAATATCCAGTTCGTGCAGGCGGCCGGTCTGATCGACCAACCCCTTTTCGGTAGCCCTGACGATGCCGTCGCGCACGACCTCCACATTCGGGCGGGCGACCGCCGGATAGAATGCGGTCGACATGACCATGCGCTTGCAGAGCGGCGCGTCGGAAGGGGTCAGCTTTTCCCTCAGGACAGGGTCCTTCACCCTGCCAAGCTGCCATCGGCACATGCTGGACAGGAACTTGCGTTGCCAACCGTTCTTGATCACGGCTTCAGCGAACACATGTTCGAAGAACCAGCCGTAAAAGTTTCCTGTCATCCGTCCAATAAACGGGAAGGCGCTAACGATGGCGCGCTCCAGCTTGCCGAACTTGCGGTTGGGCAAGGGGAATACCCATTGCGGCGTACGGATGAAGGCCTTCAGGTTCACCCCTTGCTCTGCCAGTGCGGATATGACCTGCGTGCCTGTAGACCCGCTGCCGATCACGCCGACGCGCTTGCCCGACAGGTCGATGCCGTCGATCCACTCGGCCGTGTGAAACTTTATACCCTTGTATCCCTCCAACCCCGGGATGTTGGGGAAAGCGGGAATGTGTAACGGCCCAGTAGCGGCCACGAGAAAATCTACCGTATCGCGAATGCCATTGGAGGTCTCGATATGCCACTGGCGGCCATCGAATACCGCCGATGTGACCTTGGCGCCAAAAACGATGCTGCGCCGCAGATCGTACTTGTCTGCGACCTTCTTCATGTACGATTGAATTTCAGGCCCTAGGGCAAGCCGATGACTCCACCCCGGATTGTGCTCGAACGAATAATTGTAATGGTGAGCAGGAACATCACAGGCTATGCCCGGATAGCGGTTCTCCCGCCAAGTTCCGCCGACTTCGTTCGCCTTCTCGTAAATGACGACGTTATCCAAGCCCGCTTCGCGTAACTTGATCGCCTGCAGCATCCCCGCAGCACCCGCACCGATGATCGCGGTACGCGGGCGATAGGCGGATCCCACCGGCTCCGAGGCGTTCTGCGACGCCGCATTGGACACCCGATTTTGCATTGACCTCTCCACTTGCTTGTCGCACGCTAGTATGGTGTAGACAAAGTTGCAAGCGGTCTGGGAGTGCTGCAGATGAATTTTCATGGTCGCGTTCAGGGCAAGAAGGCACTAATTACCGGCGCGGCGCAAGGGCTGGGCGCTGCCACGGCCCGTATGCTCGCCAGGCACGGCGCGCAGGTTTTGCTGACTGACCTGAACGTAGGCGCCGCGCAGGACGTTGCCCACTCCATCAATACCGAAATCGGCAACGAGGTTGCCTGGGGCTTCCGCCATGACGCAACCAGTCAAGACGACTGGAAGGCGGCGCTCGACCACGCGCATTTCCGGATGGGTGGCCTTTCTGTGTTGGTCAACAATGCCGGACTGGTGCGAACGGGATCAGTCGAGGATTTGGAACTCGATCAGTGGCACCAGGTGATGCGCGTCAACTCGGACAGTGTCTTTCTCGGTTGCAAGCTGGCCCTGTCGTTGCTGCGCGAGAGCCAGCCAGCATCCATCATCAATCTGTCTTCGGTCGCGGGACTCATGGCTTCGCCAAATCTGGCCGCCTATAACGCCTCGAAAGCCGCGGTATGGCTGCTCACCAAGTCGGTCGCGCTGCTTGCAGCCAAAAAGCGCTGGGATATCCGCTGCAATTCGATCCATCCGACCTTTATCCGTACACCGATGCTGGATGATCTGCGGAGTGGCCGCGACGACGCGGAAATGCTGGAACGGCTTGCCAAGCAGGTCCCGGTGGGCCGTCTGGGCGACCCTGACGATGTGGCCTACGCAGTGCTCTACCTCGCTTCGGATGAGAGCCGTTTCGTGACCGCCTCCGAAATAAAGGTCGACGGCGGCATATCCGCAGTCTAAAAACTTGCTTGCGCCTAGTTAGCATGTGATGTAGCACGCCTGATCTTCAGCGCAGACTGGAGTGGGAGAGCCGAATGAGCGAACCGATGTCGCAACACCGACTCCACGGGACCGGGTCCTGCGCGTGTGTGAGCCGGAGGCCGTCCCACCCCTTAGTTTCTTGCTTCCTTCGCCCGGCTCAATTGCGATCGGGCGTCCGTAAAATGATTCCAACAACACTCATGGGGAGAGGCTTAATGAACTTGATAAATCGCGCCCTCGCAACTGCGAGCATCACTGCAATCGCTCTGTCCGGGCAGGCACATGCCCAGACTGCCGCGCCTCAGGCAGCGGAGCAGTCGCTTGACGCCGGGGACATCGTGGTGACCGCCAACAAGCGTGAACAGCGGTTGAACGACGTGGGCACAACGGTCGCCGTTCTGTCTGGCGACGCGCTCCAGAATCGGCAGATCAACTCGCTCGAAGATTTGGCTAATGCGACGCCCGGGCTGTCCTTTAGCAACAGTGCAAACGGCACACCCGTATACACCCTGCGCGGCGTTGGCTTTTACGAGACGTCACTCGGAGCTTACCCGACGGTCAGCACCTATGTTGACGAAGCGCCGCTTCCGTTCCCGGTACTCTCGTCGCACTCAGCCTTTGATCTCGAACGAGTCGAGATCCTCAAGGGTCCGCAAGGAACCCTCTTCGGCCAGAACGCGACGGGCGGCGCAATCAACTACATTGCGGCGAAGCCCACCGATACGCTGCGGGCTGGCGCAAGTCTGAGCTATGGAAGATTCAACGAGGTCATCGGCGAAGGGTACATCAGCGGGCCGTTGTCATCGACCTTGAGTGCGCGACTGGCAGGTCGGATCGAGCGCGCAGACGGCTGGCAGATCAGCAATTCCCGGCCCAGTGACCGGAATGGCAAGGTCGAGAATTACATGGGCCGCCTGCTGGTCAATTTCGAGCCGACTGACCGGCTGAGATTCAAGCTCAACCTCAACGGATGGAAAGATAACAGCGAAACGCAAGCGCCGCAGTACATTGCGCTGTTCCCGCAAGTGCCATCATTCCTGACGCCGCAGCTGGCAGCGTCCCCTTTTTCGCCCCAGCGGCCCCAGGCAGCCGACTGGACGCCAGGGGTGCCGCGACGCAGCAACAGCATGTGGCAAGCTGCGCTCCGATCCGAATTCGACCTGAGCGACGCCATCACGCTGACCTCGCTCACATCCTATGTCGATTTCA
>CALMYW010000348.1 GCA_937873665.1 uncultured Sphingorhabdus sp. | reverse complement strand
CCCCAAGCCACCGGTCAACGAGTTCGATCTTGATCGCGATGCGCCCGAGGATGACGCAGCCAGGGCCAAACGGGAAGCTGATCGCACAATGAACCGCAATGCCCGCAATGCATCGCTCGACCCCGATGACGGCATCGACCTGTGAGGAAGAAGCCCCACAGCAAACAAACCTTCCGGCTCGATATCGAACTGGCCAAATTGCTGGAGGAACGCGCTCATGCCCGCGGCGTCTCGCGCACCGAAGTGGTGGAGGCGGCCTTGATGTCACTGCTGCAGTCCGATCAGGATGAGCGGATGGAAGCCGCTCTGGCGAGGCGGCTTGATCGCCTGTCGCGGCAACTGGATCGGCTCGAATGGCATGTGGAATTGACGAACGAAGCGATTGGCCTGTTCGTGCGCTTCTGGCTCACCAGCAATCCGCCGCTACCGGACACGGCCATGAAGGCGGCGCAGGCGACGGGTAAAAAGCGATGGCAAGGTTTTGTGGAATCGCTTTCGCGGCGGATGGAGGCGGGACCAAAGCTGCGGGATGAAGTGGGGCGCGAAAGTCAAAGTGGCACTTGAGCTTTCTGGGACCAACCCCCACTCGCGTTCATGCGGAAGATCGGCAGGTTTCGGTTCGAGGCGGGCGTTCGCGGGTGCGCAATAATCGCCCTCGGAACCAGCAACCTTGTCCGTCAGAGGCTTGGCGGCTTTTGGAAGCTGGGGCGTATGAAGAGGACGTTTGTTCAGCTAGGTTTCGTAAACTAGGCTGAGGGGACTATCCCGTTGCCGCTGGCTGCGAGACCATATGCTGAGCGATTCTGAATATGATGAGTTGGCGCGCGTTTTGCTCGCTGACATCCGGACGTTGGTACCGCTCGCTTTTCCGCATGGTCGTCCGGTGAGCGAAGCACATATACGCCTATTGGCAGTAATTATGCGCCGCTGGCTGGTCGATGGTGATCTCAAGAAACTTCTCGCGCCGTTACGGCAATCGGCTCTGTTCGAGGTCCAAGGCAACAGCCAAGCCAAGGCATACGCTGATCGTTCCAACGCATTTCGCTACTATCTCACTGCCGGCATTATGGCGGAGGGGCGCCCCATCCGGCACATCTACGAAAGCCCGCTCTTCGAGAGTGCGGTGGATCGCAGCTTTTTGACAGAAGGCCGCATCCGGCTGCCTCTCAAGAAGTTTCTCGCGCAGCCCCGACTTTATTATGACGGCCACTGGTTTAGCACTGAGCAAATCCTGCGCTTCGTCGCCAATAAGCTCGGTGGAAATCACCTCGATTTCGATCGGACCGGCGAATGGGCTAAGCTTGATGTTGCTAATGCATTCATGCGCTACGGTGGGCCTGACCTAGCTGCCCTGCCCGATGGTTGCGAAGCCTACTTTGTTTTCGAGCCAGCCAGCGACGAGATAATTGGCGGGCTGCATCTCGAAGTCATCGCCGCCGCGGCAGCATTTGCGCAGATGGAGATCGACGGCATCAAGCTCTGTACGTTGCACACCGAGCAAAGCTTGATCGGGAGACTTCGCAAGATTTTCCGGCGTCCGCAGGAAATCCGCATGATCGAGCGGAGCGCAGGCTGATTGATCTAGCGCCGGTTGTAGACCCGCAGTGGCAGTGCCATATTCGGCACATGGATGAAAATCTTCAGGCCAAGGTGCCAGACCTGACCGACCCGCTGCTGGTGGACTTTTCAAACCGCTATCAACTGCAGAGTGCCCCGGTGCATCTCACCTTCACAGATCGCGGTTACCCAGCCAGCCAATGCCATCTGTCGGCGAAACATTGCGCGATGACCCATGGCGGTCGGCGCGTGCATGGCTGGGCCGTGTGGAAATTCGACACCTTTCTCCTCGCCGAGCATCACAGCGTTTGGGATGACGGCGACCAACTCATCGATGTAACGCCCCCCAAGTTCGGTGGTGACCACATCCTATTCGTCCGCGACGATGTGTCTGATCTGATCCAGATGGATAGCATCTTTGTGATGTGGTGCGACCGAAGCACGCTCGCCCAAGCGCCATTCTTATTTAATAATCAAGCGCACAACGAAGCAACATTTGGCTTGGCACCTAATAACGCGGCGATCACAGGCTTTTGCGCACAATACGGGCTCACGCCAACCGATATGCTGACGAGTCCAACATACGGCTGAATGACGGTTTGCAAGTGCTTGCTTTGGCGAAGGAACGTTGGCTTTGAAGATCAATCTCGCTGCAAACCAAGGGCCGACATTGGGGCGCCTAGCCGATCGGCAGCTATCCAACCTCCGAACGACCGGTTTTGCCGTCAGCCGCCATTCCTGTGGATGCACCGGAATGGCGTGAGTTGGTCGTCGGCCGCCTGTCGCCTTAAATATTCCAGCCGCGGTGGAAAACGTCATAGTTCTTGTTCGCTGGCGCCGGAGCAATCGCCCAGAGGGGGCGCTTACCTTTCCCAACCCCTAGCGCCGCCATCATCTGCGCCGCGTCAGTGTCCGTGTAATCTACGCAGCCCTCATAGGCGGTCTCGCGGCGGCTATTGAAGAACGGGATAATGCCATAGCGATCGGCGAACCAATTTATCAGGTCGGCCTCCACGAACTTAAACATGTCGGCGACATTCTTCCGCCGGGTGCGGCAGACGCGGATTTCGATGCGCACGTCCTTCCCGAAACCGTCGATCTCGTGGAGCCACCGCCGAAGGTGCGCTGACAACCTATTGAGTGCTGAGCCACGCCCAATATAAAGCACTGGCGACCGCTTGAGCGGATAGGCGATCACGAAGTCGCCCTTCATGCGGATGACATACACGCAACGCTTTAGGTCTGCGGCGCCATAACCCTGAGCGCCCAGTGCATCGGTGAGCTCCCTCCGTAGAGTCTTCACTATCGCAGCCTCGCTGTTCAGCGAGCGATCGGGCTTCAGCTCTATGTGCTCTAGCCAAGTCATATCGGCTTTCGGCTTTGCCAAGTTCCGTCTCTCCCAGCCTAGTAGGCTACTCCAGTTACTGGGACCCTACCCAAACCAAAATCTCTGTCCAGCCTCAGATTGTTGGTCAACCAGTTACGCCGCGGGCAGACGTTCCCGCAGTTTCGTTGGAACGGGGTGAGTTGGTCGGAGGCAGCCGCTTACAACCTACACACTTTGCGGAAGTTACTTGGCCTTGAATATCGATAATACGCCTCATCGAGCTCTGTCCATAACAACAACATCGTAAAGCTCGGCAAGGAATGCATTCACGGCCCTATGCTTGTAAACCGACTTCACCGTCGGAAAATCTCTTTGTGACAATGCGAAAAGGGCATTTTCGTCGATCCGCATTCCACTGGTCAGCCATTCAAGGTCGGACCATGATACTCTGCGTAAAGCAACAATATCCATAAGCGCGCGCAGCGGCCTAGCGACAAAGGCGGTGAGCTTGTCGAAGGTCACGCGCTCGACGCCGCTAAGGAAGCAATAATCAGCAATGGCCAGCGGATGATATTTGAAGGAGCCGAATTCGGTGGCCGGGATCTCCAGCGTTTTGCGCCCCGGCGTCACGCTGGCAGTGACAAGCACGGCCTCAGGAATCCAGCCATGGTAAGCCAGCGCGCTTTCAAAGGAAATATAGCTCCCGGGAAGCAAAGCCTGCGCCACCGCGAAGGGATGCATAGGAGCGCTTCGATACGCGGGGGCAAGCGCGTAGACACCGCGCTTCAGGCGAATGAGTGACCCGTCCTTGATGGCGCGATTGACGAGGCCATAACGCCGCGCATCGCCTCCCCCCAGCATTTCGCTGAGCTGGCGATCATTGAAGACCCGATCGCGGAGGGCGCTTTCGGATACCTGTTGCGCTAGACTGGACATAGAATTCCCAATACTTCCTGATTATGGAAGTTTCAGGAATTTTCTTAACCTCTCCGACGCGCACCAGTCGAGCTCCAATTGACACCCTCAAGCATGCGGCGGCGGCGCACAGGCCATCGTCAAAGCACTGCGAACTACGCCCCTCCCTGTTTTTCTATCCCCCACTGCTACGACGCTAAATCCTT
>CALMYW010000347.1 GCA_937873665.1 uncultured Sphingorhabdus sp. | reverse complement strand
TTAAGGTTTTTTTCTTCGCTCATACTTGTTGTTATTGTGCAAATGTAAGTATTCGGTTTTCAACATTAAATTCATTGAAAAGCCCGTGTAAGGAACACGGGCTTTATAAGTTACCATTTGATTAATGCGATCAGGCCCTGCCCATTTTCTTAAGATATAAGGCATGGGAAACAATGGCATGCCGCATCTTTTTGTATTCTATATATTTTACGTTGAACTCATCGCAGGTTTTTTTTATGATCTTGCTGATAGCCGGGTAATGTACGTGTGAAATTTTGGGAAACAGGTGGTGCTCTATCTGGAAGTTAAGCCCGCCAACCAGCCATGATATCAGTTTGTTCCGTGTGGCAAAATTAGCGGTAGTCTGTATCTGGTGAATGGCCCATTCTTCCTCAATCCTGTTGCTGTCACCGGAAGGAACCGGGAAGGCGGTTTCCTCAACGGTATGAGCCAGTTGGAAAACGATGCTGAGTATGAAACCGGCAAACATGGCTAGTGCTAAAAAACCAATCAGCCAGGGCAAGAAGCCGACCAGGTAAATAGGTAATACGATCATCATGAACGCATAACCGATTTTGGCAAACCAGAAAGCAAAATGATCGAAGGGGCTCATTTTCTTGATAGGCACAGGCCCTACTTTCTGTTTGAAATATTTCCTGTAATCTGATTCAAACACCCAAACCAGTAACAGTAACGTATAAAGGAACCACACATAAATGTGCTGGAACCGGTGAATGAAATATTTTTTCTGTGTGGTACACATCCTCAGCATGGGTTTAATTTCAATATCATCATCTACACCATCAATGTTGGTATAAGTATGGTGGATGATATTGTGCTTGTTGTTCCACATGATACCGCTGGCGCCCAGTGCATTGGCTGAAAAAGCGGCAATCTTGTTCCAGAATTTACTCCTGCTGAAGCTGCCATGCCCTCCGTCGTGCGTCACATTGAAACCGATAGCGGCGGTTTATCCTCCCCTTGCCAAGCGATCCAAGAAAAGGGTCCCGGAGGGGGGGGGGGAGGAGGGGCGCCGCCAGCGGGACCCCCCTGCCCGCCCAGCACCGCCAGTCGGTCGCCCACGAACGCGCCGCGCAGGACGATCGCAGCGAGCAGGAAGTGCTCGATTCGATCGACGCCATGATCGATTCCATGCGCGAACGCGCCGCGGCCAATGCGGCGCAGCTTCAAGACAGCGACAACCAGGATGGGCCGGATGAGCAGGGCGAATGACAGCCGCGCCGCGTTCCTGCTCGGCCTGCCGGGACGCGAGCGCCTAGCCCTGCTCGCGGACATGGACGAGCGCCAGCGCCTGGGCCTGCGCCATCACTGGCGGTTGTGGGCCCATGCCGGGCAGCTGCCGCCCGGTGGCGACTGGCTGTGCTGGCTGATCCTGGCGGGACGCGGCTTTGGCAAGACCCGCGCCGGGGCGGAATGGGTCCGCCAGATCGCCGAATCCGATCCGGCAGCGCGGATCGCGCTGGTCGGCGCTTCGCTGGGCGAGGCGCGCGGCGTGATGGTGGAGGGCGAAAGCGGCCTCCTCGCACTTGCCCCGCGCGGACGGCGGCCGCGCTTCGAACCGTCGAAGCGGCAATTGCGCTGGCCCAATGGGGCGCAAGCCACGCTCTATTCCGCAGGGGAACCCGAAAGCCTGCGCGGCCCCCAGCATAGCCACGCCTGCCGCGCAGGCCCAGAAGGAAGGCTATGTGAATGAAATCACGGCGCGAATCGATTCGCTGCTCCACGGCGCGGTGGAAGCGGAGCTCGCCGTCCCGCCAGCCAGCCCCACCGATGGCCAGTGCTGGCTGGTCGCCGCTTCGGCAACTGGGGATTGGGCTGGCCATTCCGGCCATATTGCCGCACGGCAGGCCGGCAACTGGCTGTTCTTCGCACCACGCGATGGCATGCGCCTGCTCAACCGCGCGACCGGCCAGGAAATCCGCTATCTCGTCGGCTGGAAGGATCCCGCGCGGCCAGCTGCACCTGCAGGCGGAAGCGTAATTGACGCAGAAGCTCGCGCAGCCATTGCCGCCTTGGGAACAGCACTGGTCGAGGCGGGAATTCTGCGGACCCCCTGATCCCAGCCCGATCATTTCCCTGATCGCCGCAATGCTGCAAACGCCGCAGGCTGAGTTACCGTCATTTCAACGGCGATACCCTCGGAATCGCGGCATTATTGCAACAGTTGAGGAGTTTGAGCGCTTGCACGGGCATTTTTATCCAGTTAGATACGCTCAACTCGGTGGCTCAATCCTATGAAAAGGGGAAATCGATAATGCGCAAACTGGTCATTGGGATGGCGTTGGCCTCCGCGGCCTTCGCGACGCCCGCCATGGCTCGTGACGATTCCTGGTACGTCGAAGGTGACTTCGGCGGCATGATCGTCGAAGACATGCAGAATCTCGCCAACTCGACGTCGGGTCAGCTCAACACCAAGATGGGCTACGACATCGGCGGCATCGTCGGTTACGACTTCGGCATGTTCCGCCTCGAAGCCGAAGCGAGCTATCGCCGTGCTGCGAACGAGCAGTTCACTACCACAGCCACCAGCTTCTCGGGTGCCGGGATCGATGGCGGCACCAGCGCGCTCAGCTTCATGCTGAACGGCCTGCTCGATTTCGGTCCGGACGATGGCCTGCAGGGCTTCGTCGGCGGCGGTGTCGGCGTTGGCCGCGTCAAGGTCCGCTCGACCCTCGCGACCTCTGCTCCCCTGAGCATCAACGATTCGGATTCGGACTTCGCCTGGCAGGCGCTGGCCGGCGTCCGCATGCCGGTCACCGACAACGTCGATGTCGGCCTGAAGTACCGCTTCTACAACCAGGCCGACGTGGATCTGGTCAATGGCGCTGGCACCGCGCTGCAGAGCAAGTTCCGCTCGCACTCGCTGATGCTGACCCTCGGCTACAACTTCGGTGGTGCTGAACCCGCTCCGCCGCCGCCGCCGCCGCCTCCGCCGCCCCCGCCGCCCCCGCCGCCTCCGCCCCCGCCGCCTCCGCCGCCGGTGGTTGAGTGCAACAAGGGCCCCTACATCGTGTTCTTCGATTGGGACCGTTCGGACATCACGCCTGACGCCGCGTCGATCCTCGACAGCGCTGTGACGGCCTATGGCAACTGCGCCAATGTTCCGATCATGCTGGCCGGTTATGCTGACCGTTCGGGCAAGCCCGCCTACAACCAGGGTCTGTCGGAGCGCCGCAACGCGTCGGTTCGCTCTTACCTGACCGCCCGCGGCATCGCCGACGGTGCGATCAGCAGCCAGGGCTTCGGCGAAAACAACCCGCGTGTCCCGACCGCCGACGGCGTTCGCGAACTGCAGAACCGCCGCGTGGAAATCACTTACGGTCCGGGTTCGGGCATGTAAGCTTCCGCGAGGAGCAAACGAATTGGGGGGCCGGAGCAATCCGGCCCCCTTTTTCGTTCCAGGCTGGGCAGGCAGAGCAAGGCTTGGTAGGTTCGTCCCGGGAAGGGCCAACCACGGAAGTCTGCACACATGAAACCTGCGATCGCTCTCGTCCTTGGAACCCTTTGCCTGTCCGGCTGCGCGGCATCGGGCGCTGCGAATGACACCACACTCGCTACCGCCAGCTTGCGCGATGCC
This sequence comes from uncultured Sphingorhabdus sp., assembly GCA_937873665.1. The sequence goes on along the minus strand of CALMYW010000347.1, from coordinate 1,408 downwards.
GCCGGCAAGCAGGTCGCAACTGCCATTGTGACGGCGGCACGCGGCGTCGTCACCTTGCGGATCGAGACGTCGGGGTTACCTCAGGGAACCAACGGAATTCATCTCCACGCGGTCGGTAGATGCGATGGGCCGGACTTCGTTTCGGCCGGCCCGCACCTCAATCCGCATGGCCGCCAGCACGGTCGCCAGAATCCGGCGGGAACCCACCTTGGCGACCTCCCCAACCTGGTCATCGATGCATCGGGCCGCAGCGAACTGCGCGCCGAACTGCCTGGCACCCTCGCCGAGAACGAGACTGCGCTGTTCGATGCCGATGGCAGCGCGATCGTCGGTGAACTCACCCCCTTCCGCCCCGTGGTGACGAGGACACGCGCACCCGGGGAAATACGCGCCACCGCTTCTCCGGGCGAAGCGGCATCAATCCAGCGGTCCCCCGGTCCGGCGACCCACGCCGGCCTTTCAAGCCGCACCAATGGAAGGCCAAGTTGCGCGCAAGCCGCATGGGCATGTGCCGACATCTGCGCCGCGAAGGGGTGCGTGGCATCCACAACGCGGTTGATGCCCTCCGCCCGCAGGAAGTCAGCCAATCCAGGCACGCCGCCAAATCCGCCGCGATGAATGCGGCCTGCAGGCAGCACCGGACCCTGCGTCACGCCAGCAAACGATGTGATCACATCAATGCCCAGCGCCACCAGCCCGTTGGCGAGCGCCCGCGCCTCAGTGGTGCCCGCGAGAATGGGGATGCGTTCACCGGGCATGGGCGATGATCTTCCCCGCGCGATCCACAATGATGATGTCGGCAGCAACCGGCGCATCACCCAGCACCTCCCGCGTCTCCATCAGTGCATCGGCGGCAACCCGCTGTGCCAGGGCTTCGCCCGCAATCTCCAGCACATGCTGTGCCGTGTTCGCCGACAAGACCGCAGGGCGCATCTTGGCGGGGACACGATCCGCCAACCATGCTAAGGCCACCTGGCTTCGCCCCGAAAGCAGATCCATCGCCCCTTGCGCCAGCTTGGTGATCTTGCCGAAGCCGCCGCCGATCGTCACACGCGGAATCGGATGCAGGCGCAGGTATTTGAGGACGCCGCCCGCGAAGTCGCCCATGTCGAGCATCGCTTCCAGCGGCAGGCCATAGTGGGCCCGCACCGCATCTTCCGACGTCGAACCTGTGCACCCCGCCACATGGGTGAGCCCGACGGCGCGCGCAACGTCGATGCCACGATGGATGGAGGCAATCCACGCCGCGCAGGAAAACGGATTCACAATGCCCGTGGTGCCGAGGATCGACAAACCGCCGACGATGCCCAGACGGGGGTTCCAGGTTTTCTCCGCCAGCGCTTCGCCGCCCGGAATCGAAATCTCGATCTCAGCCCCGCCACCGAGGTCTGCCACCACCTGCTGCATC
>CALMYW010000346.1 GCA_937873665.1 uncultured Sphingorhabdus sp. | reverse complement strand
ACGGCGAAGTTCCCGGCGAAGTGCTGGTGCCACTCTCACAGGAAGACCTGCAGGCGAAGATCGAGGAATCGCGCAAGCGCAATTTGCCCTTGATGGCGTCCTGGGACGACATCCGCATGTCACTGGCCGGGGCACAAGAGAAGCTTGGCTTACGGATTGATCCCGATGGCGTAATGTTTCTTCCCGAAGGAACCGCGGCTTCCACTCACATCGTGAAGCCCGAGAATGCCAGTGCGGATTTCCCTTTTTGTCCGGCCAACGAATTCTTCTGTATGCGCCTGGCGGACGAACTCAAGGTGCCCGTACCGCAGGTGTCGTTACGGCACCTGCCCGAACCGCTATACATCATCGAGCGCTTCGATCGCAATCGGTCGAAACCAAAAAAAGGAGAGGGCGCTTCTCCCATCAAGCGGCTGCACCAGATCGATTTGTGTCAGGCGCTCGGGGTATCGCCGTCACGGAAATACGAAAGCGAAGGCGGATTGGGTCTCCATCATCTGTTCGAGGTGCTGCTGGGACCCTTCATCGACCGGCCAGCCGTTGCCGTCAATGCAGTCATTCAGTGGGTGGCTTTCAATTACCTGATCGGCAACCTCGACGCGCATGCGAAGAACATCGCATTCCTGCTGCGTGGGCAGAAAGCCGAGGTGGCTCCCTTCTACGACATGCTGTGTGTTGAAGCCTATTTGCCGCGCGCCACCATGTCGATGAGTATTGCCGGCGAGAACAAACCTGGTTGGGTCGAAGGCATTCATTGGGATGCGCTGGCGTATGAGGCGAGAGTCGCTCCGCGTTTGGTACGTGGCGTCCTGTCGCGCATGAATAACGCCTTGCCTGATGCCATTTCCAAGGTCATCGGAGATGAGCGATTGCTACCTGTCGAGCGTGATTTCATCCGGACAAAGATCCTTCCGGTGATTGTCGAGCGCCAGGAGTTTCTGGTCGATGCATTGGCATCCCTCCATGTGCCCCTTGCCGATCTGATCAATTCGCGTGAGCTTTCCGCTGAAGTTGTCGACAGACTGAAATCACTACCAACGACCTGACCTCAATATCCACCCGGATGGCAGAAGGATATTTTGGGAGTCGATCTGATAGATTGGCATGTTGGCTCAACCGGCCATTGAACGAGGACCCGTCACGTGTCGAATATCGCAGCTGCACTCAAAGATGAAGTTTCGCGCATCGCCCGCAAGGAAGTTCGCAATGAAACAGCTCAATTGAAGAAAGCGGTGGCCCGTTATCGATCAGATATTGCCGATCTGAAACGGAGGCTTGCCGCTGCGGAGCAATCCTTGACCAAAATTCGGAAGTCAGGTGGTGTACCTCGCCCAAGTACTCCGGCATCCACACCAGATGGCACCGCCGGCATTCGGTTCAGCGCCAAAGGCTTTCGAACTCTGCGCGAACGGCTGGACTTGTCGGGGCCGGAAACAGCCAAGCTGTTACGTGTCTCGGTGCAGACGATTTACAACTGGGAGGCTGGATCGTCAAAACCTCGCGAACCGCAACTCTCCGCGATTGCCGTTCTCCGTAAGGCAGGCAAGCGTGAGGTCGCGGCCAGGATTGCTGAATTGACCGTATGATCGGAACTTGAAACTATCGGTGGTAGGGGGCTGCACCCCTACGTGTTTGTCGCAGGTTGTCGATGTAGTTGGCCAGATCCTCAGCGAGCACATAACGTCGGCGGTCCCTCAGGATGGTTGGGATCGGGAAGACGCCTTTGCTGATTTGGTTGTGTGCGGTTCTCAGCTGGATACCTATTTCCTGGGCGGCCAGTGAGAGCGGCAGCAGTGTGCTGCCATACCGGCTGGAGAGTGTAGCCAGGCTACTCTCGAGAATCTTGGTGCTCATCTGTTGCTCCATGAAGTGACGAGAGGATCGTAACAAGCGCATGGCGGCTCATGCTTTTGAAACGCGCCCTGCAAGGGCGTATTTCGGGTGGCAGATTTTCTTGTTTGTGATTTACTCGACGCTCATCAGGTGAGCCTCCTGGCGAGCATAGTCTCGTATAGTCACCAACCCATCAGCACTCATCGAACTCAAAGCCAATGACGAGCGAAACACAGGACATCGAATCTCTGGCCAAGCAGGTGGAATC
>CALMYW010000345.1 GCA_937873665.1 uncultured Sphingorhabdus sp. | reverse complement strand
TCATGAAGGAACGAGACTCTACCTCTGACTGGTAACAATCTGGGGAGCACGTCACGACGTCACCACTCTCAAGTACGCAAATGCCCACGGGCCACGTTTTTTAACGGGGTATCATGCCACCAATAAGCTATCGGCCGCGACCCTCCTGCTACCGCCATACCACAACCCGTTTCTACCGCGCACAGGCGGGCTCAGCCGGCGACAGTTTTTTAGGATATCCCTCTCCTCCTTAAGTACCCGGTTCTCAAGGCGAAGCCGTTCATTCTCACGTGCCAAATCTGCCTGCGGCGCCGAGATCAGCTCCGTCGGCCGATACTGCGATATCCACTTGCCCAGCGTCGATTTGCCACCCCCCAAATCGGCAGCCACCCGCTCACGCGGCAATCCACTGGTCAGCGCAATGCGCACCGCTTCCTGCTTGAACTCTTCTGAATGCTTGATCATCTCGTCGGTCTCCTGTTGCGAGCTTTAAACGCTCAGGTGACCGGCTCAAAACCGTTACAAGTCCAGTTGATGCCGTGCCGCTTGGCGAGAACCCTCAGGCTCTCTTGACTATTTTGTATTGCTCGACGGACTGCCGCTGTCGTGCTGGCGAACCCGTGAAGAACTTGGACCATAGTGCATCCTTCCATTCTTGCATGGATATTGCACCATCAAACTCCGGGACCAAACATCCAGCCGCCAAACTGTCCAGGAAGGCGGGACCACCTCACAGCCCCTCGTCAAACGCCGCGAGAAGGTGAACCTGCAAATCCGTCGAGAGTGAGTGACCCATCCATACCGGCCTCCTTCACCAGCACGGATTCTGAATCAGAAATCAGCCCAGAGGGGAACCCCTCATCGATTCATACCGGTCGAAAACCGCTCTAGCTGACAATTTGCTCAAGGGACACAGGAAACCCCTTTTCGAATCTGTCGGGATCGCCTACGCGTTCAGGTGTGAACGAGGGGCTTTAGCTTGCTCGTAGTTCTGAGCAAACACGGAAGGTGCCGCTTCACCTGCCGTGCGGTAGCTTTGGTCCGAGTTTTATCGGTCGATCCCATGGTCAGTGACAAAATCGCTCAGAAGCGCGAAGATGTGCATTTCAGGGTACTGCGTCTCCTCGAAAGTCGGCCCGACGCCTCGCAGCGCGAGATAGCAGAGGAACTTGGCATGAGCCTCGGAGCCATCAACTTCTGCGTGAAGGCGCTGATCGAAAAGGGTCACATAAAGCTCGGCAACTTTAAGGCCTCAAAGAACAAGCTGGGCTATGTTTATCTCTTGACCCCGGAAGGCATCGCCCACCGCGCCCGCTTGGCGGCGGGCTTCATCGAGCGCAAGATGGCCGAATACGAGGCGATCCGCACCGAGCTTGAACAGCTCTGCGGCGAGTTTATACAGCAGCCTACCACCCTCGTGCGGGATCGAACGGGGTAAGGTTAGGGCTGAAGGCCTGCATTATCGGCAGTTCGCAAAACTGGCGTGGTCATGACCTTCCAGACCTCTCACGCCAACAACATTGAAAAGATAGATGGTGTTCACAGAAACTAACGGACAAGAACCGCCACGCGTGCTGATCACTGGCACGGCTGGCTTCATCGGCTTCCATCTCGCCCAGCTGCTGCTGGCGGAGGGCTTCGAGGTCCACGGCTTCGACGGAATGACCGACTACTACGACGTAATGCTTAAACGTCGCCGACACCAGATGCTGCTGCAGCATCCCCGCTTTGCCGCAACAGAGGGCATGCTGGAGGACAATGACGAGCTATGGAATGTGGCCGAAACCTTCCAGCCGCAGGTGATCGTGCACCTCGCGGCTCAGGCCGGGGTGCGATACAGCTTGGAAAACCCGCGCGCCTACATCGACAGTAACATTGTCGGCACGTTCAATGTCATGGAAGCGGCGCGCAAGCTCGAAGTAGAGCACCTGCTCATGGCCTCGACCTCATCGGTTTATGGCGCGAACGAGGATATGCCGTTCACCGAGACCGAGCGAACGGAAACCCAGCTGACTATCTACGCCGCCACGAAGAAAGCGACCGAGAACATGGGTCATTCCTATGCCCATCTCTGGAACCTGCCAACCACCATATTCCGTTTCTTCACGGTCTACGGACCGTGGGGGCGCCCCGACCTTGCGCTGTTCAAGTTCGTGGACGCCATTCTCGCGGGTCGGCCGATCGATATCTACAACCACGGCGAAATGTACCGCGACTTCACTTACGTGGGCGATCTTGTCCGAGCCATTCGCCTGCTGATCGACACGCCGCCGGTTCGCCCGGCCAGTGCGGATGACATCGTCGAGGGAGACAGCCTGTCACCGGTCGCCTCGTTTCGCGTGGTCAACATTGGCAATTCAGAAAAGGTCTGCCTGCTCGACTTCATCGAGGCTGTCGAGGAGCAACTGGGGAAGAGGGCGATCCGCAACTACATGCCGATGCAGACGGGCGATGTTCCTGCTACCTGGGCCGATGCCTCCCTGCTCCAGCGTCTGACCGATTACCGCCCCCAAACGGATTACTGTGATGGGATTGCCCAATTCGTCACTTGGTTCCGTGATTACTACCAGAAATAGGATTGAACGTGAGCGAGACAACAGAATGGATCGACGGCGCGCGCATAGCCGTCATAGGGCTAGGCTATGTTGGGCTGCCACTGGCCGTTGAGTTCGGTAAGAAGCGGCCCGTGGTTGGCTTTGATATCAACCAGGCCCGCATCGAGGCTCTGCGCCAAGGTCGGGACGATACGCTGGAGATGGGGTCGGACGAGTTGCAGGCGGCAACCAAGCTCAGCTTCTCCACCGATCTTGAGGATCTGCGGATCTCCAACGTCTACATCGTGACAGTGCCGACGCCGATTGACGTGCACAAGCAGCCAGACCTGCGGTCACTGGTCAGTGCATCGGAGACGGTCGGAAAAGTGTTGAAGGCCGACGATACGGTCATTTTTGAATCGACTGTCTATCCCGGCTGCACGGAGGAAGTCTGTGTGCCGGTGCTGGAGAAAGTTTCGGGACTGCAGTTCAATCACGACTTTACTGTCGGCTATTCGCCGGAGCGGATCAATCCGGGCGACAAGCAGCATCGCTTGCCATCGATCAGCAAAGTGACATCGGGATCGACGTATGATGCGGCAGACCGCATCAACGCGCTTTATGGGCAGATCATCACGGCAGGCACCTACAAGGCGGAAAGCCTGAAGGTTGCCGAAGCGGCCAAGGTGATCGAAAATACCCAACGCGACCTCAACATCGCCCTGATCAACGAGCTGGCGATCATTTTCAACAAGCTGGGCATCGACACTGAAGCTGTGCTCAAGGCCGCTGGCACGAAGTGGAACTTCCTGCCATTCCGGCCCGGTCTGGTTGGCGGCCACTGCATTGGGGTCGATCCCTATTACTTGACGCACAAAGCTGAGGCCATCGGTTATCATCCACAGGTCATTCTGGCGGGTCGCCGTCTCAATGACCAGATGGGTGCCTATGTTGCCGGGCGGCTGGTGAAGGAGATGCTCAAGCGTCGCATTCAGGTCGACGGCGCGCGCGTGCTGGTCATGGGGTTGACTTTTAAGGAAAACTGCCCGGATTTGCGGAACACCCGCGTGGTGGATATCGTGTCGGAACTGGTCGAGTACGGTGTTCAGGTTGATATTCATGATCCCTGGGTGGCCCCTACTGACGCTGTCCAAGAATATGGTCTGGCCCTGACCGAGCAACCCGAGCCAACGACCTATGACGGGATCGTCTTGGCTGTTGCGCATGACGAGTTCAGGGGCATGGGGATCGAAAGAATGCGTGCCTTGGGCAAGCAGGATCACGTTCTCTATGATTTGAAGTATATCTTCGCGAGCGGCGATAGCGATATTCGTCTGTGATCGGCAAAGATGCGGAGCAGCGGGTGCTAGTGGATTGATTCCAACATTTGGTGCCCACGACGGACGGCTGCAATGATCTGGTCTGGGTCAGCCTTCCTGACGAATGGTCGCGAGTCCTGATTATGTTCCTTGATGAAACGGTTGATGACTGCTTGCAGCTCAACCACCGAATGGAATGCGCCGTTTTCTGGCGCCGCTGGGTGAGCTTGGCGAAGAAGCCCTCTACGGCATTCAGCAACGAGCAGGACGTTGGCACGAAGTGGAAGGTCCATCGGCGATGCCGCGCCAGCTAAGCTTAGAGACATAGAGCTCGACGACATCGTGAAGCTTCTCAGCAAAAAGCCTTGTCATTGGTCAGCTTGAAACTGCGCCAGCAGTGGGGCGTAAGGCCGTGGTCATGCCAGATTGTCACAATCGAAGCCGCAGCTATGCCAATGGCCTTGGCCATAGCGCGCACCGTCTAATGGGTGGCTTCGTGACCAGGAGCTTCGAGTGTCAGCGACACAACCTCGTCAACCAGTCTGGCGTCGAGTGGCGCGATGTCCGGTGGCTGGGTCTTGTCGCGCAACAAACCCTCGACACCCTCGGTCATGAAGCGCTCCTGTCAGCGTCACACGCAGGTCTTGGACTTCGCGGTGGCGGCCATGATCGCACCGGTACCGAGGCGCTGATCGCTCAGGAGAATGATCCGCGCCCGCCCAACATGTTTGTGAGGCGATCTGCGCGCCGCGAAGATCGCCTCCAGTCGAACTCTGTCTGCAGCCGTGACGGAAATGCTGATCGCAGTACGCATCCCCAGTATCGCACGCCACCACCCAAACGGGAATCCGCGATCGGACTCTTCCTTTCCGATCAATCCACTAGCGTTCCGCGGCCAGCCAACCCGATGGCATGGGAGAACCCAACTCCGCTGATCCCAACCCCGATCAAAGCGTCGGGCGGGGCCGTCTCGTCCGGCGCTTTGACTTCTAAATGCGCAGTGACAGATGAAAACGATCCCTTACTGAGGAGAAAAAATTATGAATGAAGGGCCTGACTTGCAACAACGGTTTTTTGACGTGGCGGTGCGCAGCAATGCCTACACCAAGCCTGGCCGGTTGCGGACCTTTTTGAACTATATCTTTGAGGGGGTCTCCTTCCAGGAGCGCAATGTGCTCGATGTGGGGGGCGGCACCGGGCTGCTCACGATCTGGGCCGCGGTAAACGGGGCGAGTGCGGTCTGTCTGGAGCCTGAAAGCGCAGGCGCGACTCAGAACGTCCGCAAGGTGTTTGAAAGGATGAAGGGTGAGATTTCCTCTAACCTCCAAGCGTCGATATCCCCGGAATATGTCCAGGATTATCTGGCGTCCTGTGATCGGAAGTTTGACGTCATTGTCATGGCGAACAGCATAAACCACATCGCCGAGAAAGAATGCTCGACACTGTTGGAGAACGAATCTTCGCGCAAAGCGTATATCACGTTTTTTGAGCAGGCTAAGTCGCACCTTAACCCCGGCGGCCTGCTCATCGTGACCGATTGCGATCGCAAGAATTTCTTCGGGGATCTCGGTTTCCGGAGCCCGGTGATGCCATCGATCGACTGGTCTATCCATCAATCGCCGACCACCTGGGGAGGCTTGATGGAGCAAGCGGGGCTCCGCGTGACCAGTATCAAGTGGACGACGCCGAATTTTCTCGGTTCCCTGGGCCAGGCGCTGCTGGGTAATCGGGTCGCAGCTTACTTCCTGTTCTCGCATTTCCGCGTCGTCGCACAGGTGTGAATTCCCTTTTACCTCTAAGATTAAGCGCACATGATCATCGAAATTCGCAAAGCAGGGTTCGTCAACAAGGGCGCCCAACTCATGCTTACGGCTGTTCTGCAACAGCTTGACACCATGGGCCTCGACTATGAGCTCGCAATGGCTCCCAACCCCGTTTCCGCGCCCTTCAAGGCGAGGGCGCTGCACGGTAGCCTGCAAAAGGCGTCGTATTGGCGCAAGGGACTGCAATTCGGGGGGCTGGTCAGGCTGTTCCCGAAAAGCGTCCGCGAGATGTATGGGGTGGTTACCGACAAGGATGTCGATGTCATTATCGACATTTCCGGCTTTGGCTATTCGGACAAGAACGGTGTGGGAGGCTGCGTCGAACTGGCCCAGCAGTGCCGCAAGGCGCGCAAGGACGCGAAAATCATTCTTTTGCCGCAGGCGCTTGGTCCCTTCCGGAAGCCGCTTTCCCGCTGGGCAATGCGCCAAGTGGTTAAGAGGGCGGACCTGATTTTCGCGCGCGATGAAGAGTCCTACCGCTATCTTACCGATGTTGCTGGAAAAGCTGACAATATTCATGTCTGTCCAGATTTCACAAACCTGCTGGAAGGGGTCGCGAGTTCAAACACGTCCATCCCGCATCAGGGCATTGCCATCGTTGCAAGCGGAATGATGATTGAGCGCAGCGATGCCCAAACTGGCGCGGCTTATGTCGATTTCTTGGTGAACGCGACAAAATTTCTTGTTGAAGCGGGGGCCAAGCCGTTCTTCCTTATCCACGAAGGCCCTCGCGACCGACTGCTCGCGGAAACAATCGTGCAGCAAGTGGATGGGGAAATATCCATTGTTTCGGCGGACGACCCACTGGAAATAAAGTGGATTTTGGGGACTTGCCGGGGAACCATCGGCGGGCGTTTCCACGGGCTGGTGAGCGCGCTGTCCCAAGGCGTCCCATCGTTCGGCATCGGATGGGCCCACAAGTACGAGCATTTGTTCCGTGATTATGGTTTCCCCGAAGGATTGCTCGATCCCCGTAATGATTGGGCCACCAATCGAGAAAAGATACGGATGCTGATCGACGAAGAAGCCCACCAGCGCATCCGGTCCACACTTGTTTCCAAGAACGCATTCTTGAAGGACCAGGTTCTGGAGATGTGGGCTCAGGCCTGCCGTGTGATCACGGGTCAGAATTGGTCACGAGCCGATTCAGCAGCATCAGATAACGAGTTCTAATCGGTGACAGGGCGAACCAAAATCCTGAAGGGTTTTTCGTGGCTCATGGGAGAAAAGGTCGTCGGCGCCGGCACGACATTTCTTTCAATGATAATAGTGGCTCGCTATTATGGGCCAGCTGATTTCGGAACCCTATCGTTTGCGCTCTCGCTCACCTCGCTGTTTGCGGTTTCTGGCAATTTCGGCCTTAACGGGCTTGTCGTGAAGGAATGTCTTGATCGGCCAGATAGCTGGCGATCAGTGCTTGCCACAGCCTTCGTGCTTAAGCTGATCGGTTATGCCGTGGCGATGGTGATCGTGATCAGCATGGCCTTCGCGACACCCAATCTGACCGCATATGATCGGTGGGTGGTGATCTTCATGGCGGTGTCGCTGTTGCCCCGCCCCTATGAGGTTCTCGATTACTGGCTGCAAGGTCGTCACAACTTCAGGGACGGCGCCATTGCGCGAACTGTGATGCAGGTGGCCGGGGCGATACTGCGCGCGGGCCTCTCCTTTCTTGAGATCCCCTTGCCCTGGATCGCGGGCACTTTCATCCTTCAATATGCGGGGCTCACCATTGCATATGTGGTGATTGTCCGTCGCTACGCTGCGGGCGCGTTGGCGATCACGAACTATTCAAAGGCGCTAGCCAAGGACCTCACCGGGCGCGGTGTCTTTCTGTTTGTCGGGGCGATCCTTGCCACGGTGAACCTCAAAATTGACCAAGTGATGATCAACGCTATGCTCGGCAAAACGCATGTGGGTCACTATGCGGTGGCGGCCAGCATTTCCGAAGCCTGGTATTTTTTCCCGGTGGCGCTCACCTCAGTGGTATTTCCCTACCTCATTAAGGGGCGCGCTAGCAGTCAGGAATGTTTCTACCGCCAGATGCAGTCGCTGACGGACCTCTTATTCACCACCGCGCTGATCGCGGCTATCATCGTCACCTTCTCCGCTCATGTGATCATTGAATCGCTCTACGGCCCTCAATACGCCGCCGCCGCGGAGATACTTATCGTTCACATCTGGTCTGCGATTTTCATTTTCATGCGTACAGCATTCAGCAAATGGATACTCATTGAAGGGGCGCTCAAATTTTCGATGCTAAGCCATGGCTTGGGGGCGATTGCCAATGTTGGCTTGAATTACTTCCTCATCCCGAAGTTTGGTGCTATCGGTGCGGCCTACGCAACGCTAGTTTCCTACGCGATGTCCTCCTACATCGTGCTGCTGCTGCATAAGGATATGCGACCGGTCTTCAAGATGATGACGCGGTCGATTCTCTTGCCGTTTCGCATCCCCGATGCACTTGCCAACATCGCTGAACAAAGGAAAGCCTAAGCTATGAACGGAGCGGTTAAGGTTAGCAAACAGTCGCGCATGACGTCGCTCGGTCTGCTGGTGCGGTTCAGGATTTTTGCCCGCAATGCCATCAATTGGGGGCGTGGTATGGTTGAAGAGGCGCCGAAGCGCTCGGCTCGCCTGTCCTCCCTCTACTATCTCGCCCTGTCGCGCGAGTTCGATCTTGAGCATCAGGCGGTGCTAGCCGGCAAGCGTGCAGTCTCTGGCGTTGCCGACAGCAACAAGAAGGCGTTCATTCTCCGCCGCCTTGTCCATCGTCTAGAAAAAGGGCTCATCATGCGCCCCCGCCGCAATATTTTTGCAGAAGACTATATCGAAACAGCCGTAAACTACTTTGTGGAGCTCAATGGCAAAGGCTTTCTTGCTCAACAAGAGCTGGACTGGTTTTCCGGCGTTCTGCACGAATATTTCGACGTTGTCGCTGACACCCCCCTGATCGCCGCTTCAAGGCAAAAATTCCACGGCATAATTTCCAGTCGCTGTGGCGCGGGCTCGATTCCTTATCCCGCTCGCTTTAAGCCGGAATCAAACGTCTCATATAAGGACCTTGACGCGCTGACAATTCGGCGGAGTTCCGTGCGCTGGTATCAGGATCGGCCTGTGTCACTTGACCTCGTGCGCGCGGCGGTTGATACCGCCTGCAACGCGCCATCCGCCTGCAACCGCCAGCCTTATTCCTTCCACGTCACCTCAAGCAAGGAGGCTGCAGTCGCTTTGGCGAGATGTGCCGGAGGCGCGGCTGGCTTTGCTGATAATGTGCAGTGTGTCGTGGCTGTTACAGGAAATCTGGCCGCCTATGTCCATGAACGCGACCGGCACATCATTTATATCGACGCGTCGTTGGCCGCGATGCAGTTCCTGCTTGCGGTCGAGACATTGGGGCTTGCAAGCTGCGTTATAAACTGGCCGGACGTGTCACTGCAAGAGCAGAAGATCCGGTCGCTGCTGGATATCGCGGTGCACGAGCGGGTCATCATGCTGATTTCGGTCGGCTATGCGGACCCGGACGGCGGCGTCCCCTTCTCCCAAAAGAACCGGTCTAACAAGGTCATGAAGCTCGTATCCATCAAGGGAGAGTAACAATCCATGGCGGCACCCGAGCCACGCACGGACATCGCGATCTTTCTCCCGTCGCTGGGCGGCGGCGGGGCGGAACGCATGGGCGTTAATCTGGCCAACTATTTTTCCAGTCTCGGCAAGCACGTCGATCTGGTGGTCTGTAGTCTCGCCGGGCCATGGGTGTCGCACGTGAGTCCGTCGATAAATGTGGTAGATTTGAAGAAGCGGCGAGTAATTACGTCCATCGCGGCCCTCGCGCGTTACCTGCGCCGGGCACGCCCCAGGTCGCTTCTATCGATGCTTGACCGCGCGAACGTCGCGGCGATCGTTGCCCGCTGGTTGTCCGGCGTCCACCCCGTGCTCGCGATCAGCCAGCGAAGCAATCTGTCCGCATCGATTCGTAACTATCGGAACTTTCGCAGCCGTGTGCTCTATGCGCTGGTTCCCCATATCTATTCACGGGCCGATGCAATCATTGGCATTTCGGAAGGCGTTGCGAAGAATATCGTGCGTAGCTTCCGCATAACGCCCGATAAGGTGACGGCTATCTACAATCCTGTGCTCGCACAGCCCGTCACCTCTGCCGATATCGATCGACCGACACACCCTTGGCTAGACGACAAGACGATACCGGTCGTCGTGACAGTCGGGCGGCTGACAGCGGCGAAGGATCACCCAACATTGCTGAGGGCGTTTGCCAAATTGCGGCAGCTCCATCCCACCCGTCTGATCCTTGTCGGGGAAGGTGAGACCCGCGGCATGATCGAAGGCCTAGTTGCGGAACTGGGTATTGCGGATGATGTCCTGATGCCCGGTTTCATGCAGGAGCCGCTGCCCTGGATAGGCAAGGCCGACGTCTTTGCCCTTTCATCGGCCTGGGAAGGCTTTGGCAATGTCTTGGTCGAGGCAATGGCCTGCGGAACGCCGGTAGTCAGTACAGATTGTCCGAGCGGCCCCGCTGAGATACTTGGTGATGGCAAGTGGGGGCGTCTGGTGCCGGTTGGGGATTCCGATGCACTCTGTGCGGGCATGCTTGACCTGTTGAGTAGCGGCGAACGAAATAAGGCCATAGAGCGTGCCGAGTATTTCAGCGTCGAGCATGCCGCGCACCGGTATCTTCAGGTCTTAGGGGCAGCGAAATGGCACTGATGGGAAAACTGAAAAGCTCGGCAATATGAGACTCGTAGTCACCTTTTTCCTTCTGGCCGGGCTGGTGGCCAATATCGTGTCCTGGCACTCGGTGGAGCCTGTCGTCATCGGGTTGATGTTCTATGCCATTGGATTGGGACTTGTATTGTTCCTGCCCGCTCCGCGTGACAATCTCCGGTTCTTTTCGATAACCTATAGCATCTACTGGGCGACAACCGGCCTATCGTCGCTGTATCTGAATTTTGGTAACGACATTTCCTTGAGATTTGGCGACGCGCAGAACTTTTTTCTGTTAGCCACCGGGGCTGAGGGAGCCTTTCCGCTCAACGAAATTTATGACGTTTCGGAAGGCGCCTTAGCGATCAAAATCTGGCACTATGTTTACGAATTCGCCAGTGCCCTCAGCTTCTCAATAGAGCCATATATCGGGTTAACCGTCAATAGCTCAATTTTGGCTCTAGTTTCAGTATTGTCTCTGCATCTTTTGCGTAAAGTATCTCCGCATAATCCTAACAGCGAGCGATTGCTACTGATACTGTTCGCATTCTGTCCAATGTTCTGGTTATCTGCGAGCATCCACTTGCGAGATTCATTCACAGCATTGCTTACCGTGATAAATTACTATGTTCTCATTCAATTCATGACCCGGAAGTTCAACCTGTTTTGGCAGAGCGCCGCGGTTGCCGTTTCTATTGTGTTTCCGTTTATATTCCATTTTCTGCGGACCGAATTTTTTTTCATTCCGATCGCACTCTTCGCCGCCGCCATCATCTCGATGATAGTGTTTAAGAGCGAGAAACGGGGTGGTGGGAATCTCAAATACGTTTTCGTGTTCCTGTTCGCCTTGTTCCTCGTTCTATCAGCGGATAATCTGGGGTTTATTCCCTTAGACTATATCGACAAGGGTCGCGAAGATTACGAGATCAAGGCACTGGGGACCAACGTCGAAAATTCCCTAGGGTATAAGTTCGTCGTTGACCAACCTCTCTATATTCGCTCGGTCGTTGGTCTTCCATACCTGTTCCTGATGCCCATTCCATTGTGGGCAGGCATAGGCTTGGGATCTGTATCCATGTTCTTCAAGACGCTTTTCGCGATATTCAACTTTTTCTTCTTGCCCTATCTGGCCATTGCCGTCGGTGGATTTATGCATCTGTCGGGCCAGCAGCGAGTACGGATCTATTTCCTTTTGGCTTCATCGGCTGTTTTGACGGTGACAGTGGCGATTTCGAGCCTTGAGAGCCGCCATATCATCCCCTTTTTGCCGCCCCTGTTTATCGCATGTGCAGCAATGGCTGAGTATGTCATGACCCGCGCCAAAGGCTTGCGACTTTTCACGCAGATATTGCTGCTGATGATGTTAATGGTCCATGCCGCTTGGTTGCTGCTGAAGGGTTGAGCGTCGCGTGGAGTCTATCATGGGTGTTGGTGCAGGCACAATTTCGGCAATGAAAGCTACAAAGCCAAAGCTGCTTGTGGTGGGGGCGTTTCCGCCTAAAGGAAGCCTAATTTTCGGGGGCATTGCGACGGTGTGTCGCGCGCTGCTATCCAGCTCTTTCCGGGATGCGTTCAATCTCGTGCTGGTGGACAGCACACAGATTAGCAATCCAGCGCCCCGCCTCTTAAAACGTGCGCAACTGTCGTTCGTGCGGTTCGCCTACTACTGTTACACAGTTGTGCGCGAGCGACCGGATGGCATTCTGCTGTTCGCCGCCATCGGGGCTAGCCTTATCGAAAAGGCGGCCATGGCGTTGGTTGCACGGCTAGTCGGCATACCCGTTGCCCTGTTTCCGCGTGGCGGGGCTGTGATGGATACGGTCACCGAAAGGAAAAAGGGCAGCCGCATCTATGCCGCAGCGCTGAAGACCGGGGATCGCTTCTTCTGTCAGGGGCAGAAGTGGCATCAGTTTGCGCTCTCCGAACTGGGCTATGTGCATGCGCATGCGCCGGTTATCGAAAACTGGTCTGCATCATCGCAGTTGCTAGCCATTGGCGCGGCGCGCAGAGGGGGCGCCTCTACGCCAAGCAAGTCGCCTCGCCTCCGCCTGCTTTTCGTCGGCTGGCTGGAGCGGGAAAAGGGCGTGGGTGATTTGCTGGTGGCGTGCAGAGCACTGGCACCTCGGTTCGATTTCGAGCTTGTCATCGCAGGTGACGGGCACTTCGCGACCGATGCCAAACAATTTGTCCGTGACAATGACTTGAGTGATCGGGTGGCCTTCAAGGGTTGGGTGGAACCGCATGACGTTCCCTCGCTGCTGGCCGAGGCAGATATCTTCGTGTTGCCATCCCATGCTGAAGGACTTCCGAATGCGTTGATCGAAGCCATGGCCGCCGCCGTGCCCGCGGTGGTGACGACGGTCGGCGCTATCCCCCAAGTAGTCACCAATGGCGAGAATGGCTTGCTAGTCGCGCCGCATGATGTGGAAGAGCTCGGGACGGCGCTGTCGGCTCTGCTCAATGACGGCACGCTGCGGACACGACTAGGCGCGAATGCCCATTGCACTGCTGCAGCCTGCTTTTCTCTCGAACCTGCTATGAAGAAGCTGACCGACGAACTGAAAAAGATGATCGCGGACGCATCGTCGACTTCAGCAACGGGTAAGTGATGGTCTCAGCGTATCGGGCGGCTAATTGCCTTATGAAGTGGTTTCGAACCCGGCGCAGCTTATGAAAGAATATGTAGCGATATGACAGACACAAGCCATAAAGACGACCTGACTTCATCCAAGACCGCCATTGCGTTCCATGACGAGATCGCTGGCTCCTGGAGCAAGGGCTACAAGCAGGGTAGCTTCAACCGCCGCCTGCAGGTACTCAAACCGTCAATCGACCGCAATGTGAAGCCGGGTAGCCGATGGATGGACATGGGCTGTGGTTCGGGTGTTCTGGTCGGTGAGCTGTTGGCGAGAGGCGCCGATGTCGTCGGTGTCGACGGGGCACCGGCGATGATCAACAATGCCCGGGCGGCCTATGCCAAAGAGGCGAGGGCCGAGTTCATCTTATCCAATGTTACCGCCATTCAGGGATGTGCCGATCAGGCGTTCGACGGTATTCTGTGCTCCAGCGTGCTCGAATATATTGACGAACCAAAGGCACTGCTCCGGGAAGCGTATCGGCTGCTTCGCGGTGACGGCCGACTGATCATCACGGTGGCCGGAAAGTTCTCCGCAGTACGTCTGTTGCAACACGCGGCGCGGCGCGGCGCCCGTCTGATTGGTAAAGACATGTTCTCCTATCTTGATTATTCCCGCTTCACGCAATCGGCGGGGGGAATCACCGCCATGCTCATGCGTAACGGGTTCGTTATCTATCATATCGGTTCTTTTGACCCCTATGTTCCGGCCTGCGGGCACCGCATATTGAAGCCCGCGATCTTGATTATTGAGGCTCGGAAGATTGTTTAAGGGGATTGGGGCTTCGATCATGGAAGAACGCAACAACAATTTTGATCTGGTCCGGCTTTTTGCTGCGGTGCAGGTGGCCATTGTCCACATCGTCCACCATCTCAATCTGTCTAGATCGATGTTTGTCGATGTTATTGGCCTCTTCCCGGGTGTCCCCATTTTTTTCTTCGTGTCTGGATTTCTGGTATCACGCTCCTTGGAACTGAATAGCGACACCCGTCGCTATTTTCGCAACCGACTTCTGCGGATATATCCCGGCTTGTGGTGGTGCTTCAGCGTGACGCTGCTAGCCGTCCTGCTGATCTACACTGTGCCCTGGACCAGTCGGGGGTTCTGGTTCTGGATATTGGGCCAGCTCACATTTTTTCAGTTCTATAACCCGGAGTTTCTCCGGGGCTACGGCGTGGGGGTCCTCAACGGCAGCTTGTGGACGATATCCGTGGAAATGCAATATTATCTGCTTCTCCCTATCCTTTATTGGATAGCGGGCGCTAGGAAACTGCAGCTTTTTGTACCGATTACGGTAATAGCGCTACTCGTAAACGTATTTTATCTGTCTTTCATTTACGGAACAGATACGCTGCCTGCCAAACTCCTGCAGGTCAGCATCGTGCCATGGCTGGGGCTATTCCTGTCAGGCGTGGTGGCACAGCAGCTATGGCCGCAGGTGCGGCATTTTGTTGCTGGAAAGTTTGTGATCTGGCTGGTCGTCTATCTGATATGTTCGGCGATTTTCAAATATGCCGGGCTGCGTAATTCCGGGAACGGCATCAACACGTTTCTGGCGATAATTCTCTTTGCCTGTGTCCTGTCAGCAGCCTTCACACTTCCGAAGGCAAGTGAGCGGATACTGAAGGGCAATGACGTCAGTTATGGGATTTACCTTTACCATATGCCGGTGTTGAACGCCTATTTGGCGCTCGGCGGGCTTGCGTCATGGGGCGCGCTTGGCCTCCTTCTCGGCATTTCTGCGGCCTGCGCGGTGCTGTCTTGGGTCGTTATCGAAAAGCCTGTTCTGATGATGAAACACGGCAAGAAATGACGCGACCGGATCATTCGGCCTCACGCCATCGTCACTGGCCTGATCATCAACAAGTTCCGATCGCCTTGATTAATGCAATTTGGGAAATTCAAATTCTATGAAGCAGATTCTGCAGTCACTGAGTACTGGCAAGACCGAGGTCGCGGACGTGCCCAGCCCGTCGGCAGGCCCGGGGCAAGTGTTGATCGGCACGACCCGAAGCCTCGTTTCGGCGGGAACGGAGCGCATGCTGGTCGAATTCGGCAAGGGCAACCTGATCCAGAAGGCCCGTTCACAGCCCGACAAGGTCAAGCAGGTGCTGGAAAAGGCCCGTACCGACGGTCTTTCGGCGACGCTCGATGCAGTGCGCTCCAAGCTCGATCAACCGCTGACGCTAGGATATTGCAACGTCGGGCAGGTGATCGAAAGCCGAGCCGAGGGTTTCGCTGTCGGCGACCGGGTTGTTTCCAACGGCAAGCATGCCGAAATCGTGGCGGTAACGAAGAACCTGTGCGCTCGCATTCCTGAAAGCGTCTCCGATGAAGAAGCCAGTTTCACGGCGCTTGCGGCCATCGGGCTGCAAGGCATCCGCTTGGCGCAACTGACGCTAGGCGAGTGCGTCGTGGTCACCGGTTTGGGCCTTATCGGCCTGCTGACCGTCCAGACGCTCCGGGCGCAGGGCTGCCGGGTGCTGGGCGTGGATATTGATTCCAAGCGGCTGGAAATGGCGCGGCAGTTCGGCGCCGAAACTGTCAACCCCGGCGCGGGGGAAGATGTGCTTGTCCGCGCGGCGAGCTTTTCGCGAGGGCAGGGTGTTGATGCCGTCATCATCACCGCGTCTACAAAAAGCAACGAGCCGGTAAGCCAAGCGGCCCGCATGTGCCGGAAGCGCGGGCGCATTGTGCTGGTGGGTGTGGTAGGGCTCGAACTCAGCCGCGCCGACTTCTACGAAAAGGAACTAAGCTTCCAGGTATCGTGCTCCTACGGCCCGGGCCGATACGACCCGGCATATGAAGAGGGCGGGCAGGACTACCCGATCGGCTTCGTGCGTTGGACTGAACAGCGCAATTTTGAGGCGGTTCTGGACCTGATGGCCGCTGGCGTGCTCAATGTGGCGTCGCTGATTACCCACCGTTTTCCCATCGAGGAGGGCGAAAGGGCCTTGTCGCTTTTGACATCAGGTGAGCCGTCGCTGGGCATCGTGCTGACCTATCCCCAGCCTGATCTTACGGCGCAGCCCGCGCGGCAGAGCAGCCTTGGAGCCGCGCCGGTACCGGGAAAGGGCACGGTCGGCTTCCTGGGGGCAGGCAACTATGCGGGGCGCGTGCTAATCCCCGCGTTCCAAGCTGCGGGCGCCAACCTCCATACCGTGGTCAGCAGCGGCGGGGTCAGCGCCGTGTATTTCGGCAAGAAGTTCGGTTTTGCTCAGGCCGCTACCGATGCGGCCACCGTGCTCGACAGCGCAGAGATCGACACGGTTGTTATTGCGACGCGCCATGATGCCCATGCGCGTCAGGTTCTGGCGGCGCTACAGGCGGGCAAGCATGTGTTCTGCGAGAAGCCGCTTTGCCTGACGCTGGACGATCTGGCGGAGATCAAGCGTGAAGCGGAGGGCCGCCCAAACCAGCAGCTGATGCTCGGTTTCAATCGGCGTTTTGCGCCACAGGTGATCAAGATGAAGGCTCTGCTCGCGTCAGTCGACCAGCCCAAGAACGTGATCATTACCGTCAATGCCGGCGAAATACCGCCCGATCATTGGACGCAAGATCCCGCACTTGGCGGTGGCCGCATCATCGGCGAGGCCTGCCACTTCGTCGACCTCGCCCGCCATCTGGTAGGTGCGCCGATCATCGCCCATCGAGCGGTGGCATTGGGCAGGCATGCCACGGTGCCGGTCCGAAGCGACAAGGTGACGTTGACGCTGGAGTTTGCTGACGGGTCGGTTGGCACCATCCACTATCTCGCCAATGGCGACAAGGGCTTTCCCAAGGAACGGGTGGAGGTCTTCACTGCGGGGCGCATTCTGCAACTCGACAATTTCCTCAAGCTGCGCGGCTGGGGCTGGCCCACGTTCCGAAAGATGAATCTTTGGCGGCAAGATAAGGGTGCGAACCAGTCCGTGTCGCTGTTTTTGAACGCAATTCGAAAGGGATACGCCGCGACCATCCCGCTTGACGAGGTTGTTGAAAGCAGCCGGGTGTCGATCAAACTGGCGAAGGAGGTGCAGTGATGGGACTTGTTGCGTGGATTGACGGGACATTTTACCCAAAATATCAGGGAAACTGGGATGATACCCTGTTCCGGGACAGGATATTGCAAAGCGTGACACCCGGCTCACAGATTCTGGACATCGGCGCGGGAGCAGGCATCGTCGCGGCAATGAATTTCCGCGGGATCGCGGGCCGCGTGTGCGGCATCGACCTCGATCCTCGCGTCGAGCAAAACCCGTTGCTCGATGAAGGGCGTATCTCGGATGCGGGTGCCATCCCCTATCCGGATGCGACATTCGACCTGGTCTTTGCCGACAATGTCATGGAGCATCTTGACGATCCGGTCGGCGTTTTCACAGAGATTGCTCGCGTGTTGAAGCCCGGCGGTGAGTTACTGTTCAAGACGCCGAACCGCAACCATTATATGCCGCTCATTGCGCGCTGGACGCCGCACGGCTTTCACCAATGGATCAACAAGCGGCGCGGGCGCGAAGAGGTGGACACCTTTCCGACTCGCTATCGCGCAAACAGTGCGGCGCAAGTGAGGGCCGTCGCGCGGGCGAGTGGCCTGAAGGTGCAGCGGATCGAACTGATCGAAGGCCGACCCGAATATCTGCGCTTGTCAGCGATCACCTATCTTGCGGGGCTAGTCTACGAAAAGATCGTCAACGTGACGGATGTCTTGGCGACCCTGCGCATCTTGCTAATCGTGTCCCTGCGAAAGCCGGTTTAATCGTCGGTATCTTGCCGCAGTTAGAGGTAGCTTTGCTTGTAGACATCATCGCTGGCGCTAGGCCAAATTTCGTCAAGATCGCGCCGATCATCCGCGCAATCCAGGAGCGGGCGGCGCAGGGCGGGCCGCTGCGGTACCGTGTGGTGCACCCCGGCCAGCATTATGATGCGCGCATGTCGGCCGATTTCTTCGTCCAGCTTGGCATTCCCGCGCCTGACGTCAGCCTCAAAGTGGGGTCGGGTAGTCAGGCCGAGCAGACCGGCAGCAATCATGCCCGCTATGAGGAGTTGCTGCTAAAGGAGCCCTCGGACCTGCGCTTGGTGCCGGGCGATGTCACCTCGACGATGGCCTGCGCGATCACCGCGAAGAAGCTCTGCCTGCCGGTAGCGCATATGGAGGCCGGAATCCGGTCGGGCGACATAAACATGCCCGAGGAAGTGAACCGGATCGTCACCGAAAGCATCACCGACTGGTTCTTTACCACCTCTGTGGTCGCCAACGCCAATCTGCGGCAGGCCGGGGTTGGCGAAGATCGCATTATCTTCGTTTGCAACACGATGATCGACACGTTGCTCGCCAACATGGATCGGCTGGAAAAGCCACAGTTCTTTGACAAGTTGGGCCTGGAACCCAAGGGCTATTTTGTCACGACGCTGCATCTCCCGGCCAATGTCGATCAGGGTGACGGCTTCTCGCGCATGCTGGCGGCGATCGGGCATGGTGCGCGCAATTTGCCGGTGATATTTCCTGCCCATCCCCGCACCGCCAAGACGCTGCGTGTACTGGGCGAGGTGCCGGCCAATATCCATCTGGTTGAACCGCAACCTTACCTGCAGTTCAACTGGCTGGTGAAGAACGCGTTCGCGGTCATCAGCGATTCTGGGTGGATAACCGAAGAAACCATGGTGATAGGTTCTCCCTGCCTGAAATTGCGGGACGATACGGAGCGGCCGGAGACGCTCGAGATCGGCACGAATATGCTGATCGGGTGCAATCCCGACGCGCTGGCTCCGGCGCTCGACATGTTGTTCGATGGAAGATGGAAGTCGGGCGGCATCTCGCCGCTATGGGACGGCCAGACCGCTCCGCGCTGCGTGGCGACGCTCGAACAGCTTCTCGTATCGCGATGATTGCCAAAGCGGGCCGTTTCTGGCGCACCGTTCGCCATTTGCGGCCGGTGCAGATTTCCGGGAGGCTTTGGTTCACCTTACGCCGTCCTCGGCCTGTACTTACGTCGCCGCCACCTTTGAGGCCCCTTCCCGTTAGTTGGCAAACACCCGCCAGACACGCCGCCAGCCTAGTGAGTCCGACGCGCTTTCGATTTTTGAATGCCGAAGCCGACCTGACGGAGATCGGGTGGGATCATCCCGATCAGCCCAAACTCTGGCGTTATAACCAGCATTATTTCGATGATCTGCACGGCGAAGGCGCAGGTGCGCGGGTCGACTGGCATCGTGCGCTGATCGAAGCCTGGATCGCGGGCAATCCGCCGGGCACTGGTACGGGGTGGGAACCGTATCCAACGTCACTGCGGATTGTGAACTGGGTGAAATGGGGGCTGAACGGGAATGCGCACAGCGCGGTCGCGATCCACAGCCTCGCCGTTCAGGCCCGCTGGCTAATGAGGCGGCTGGAGTATCATCTGCTGGGCAACCACCTGTTCGCCAATGCAAAGGCCCTGGTCTTCGCGGGCCTGTTTTTTGAAGGGGCTGAGTCGCGAACCTGGCTTGAACGGGGCCTCAACATTCTGGCGCGCGAAATCTCGGAGCAGTTTCTCCTAGATGGGGGGCAATTTGAACTCAGCCCCATGTATCATGCCCTGGCCGTCGAAGACATGCTCGACCTCATCAACATTGCCGAGGCCTATGGGCGGGAAAGCATCGCCGCGCTCTGGCGCGGGCGTGTGCCGTCGATGCTGCGATGGCTGCAGGCGATGAGCCACCCGGACGGTGGCATATCCTTCTTCAACGATTGCGCGTTCGGGATTGCGCCCGACAACGCCGAACTCCGTGACTATGCTTATCGGCTGCATGTTCCGGCTTCCGAAGCCCTGCCACAACTCACCCACCTTGAAAATAGTGGCTATGTGAGGATGCAGGCTGGCGCGTTCACGCTATTGGCTGACCTTGCGAGGATTGGTCCAGATTATTTGCCCGGCCATGCGCATGCCGACACGTTGAGCTTTGAGCTGTCCTATGCGGGGCAGCGCGTGTTCGTGAATTCGGGTACATCGGAATATGGGACAGGCCCGGAACGCCTGCGTCAGCGCGGAACGGCAGCACATAACACGGTGGCCGTAGATATGCGTAATTCGTCCGAAGTCTGGTCGGGATTCCGCGTTGGCCGCCGCGCGAGGCCACAGTCTGTTAGCGTGGAATCCGATGGCGGCGCGCTGTACGCGCAGGCCAGCCATGATGGCTACCGCCATCTTGCCGGGCAGCCGCTCGTCTCCCGCCGCTTTGAAGTCCAGGCTAGCAGCTTTGTTGTGGCCGATGCTGTCAGCATCGATATGCCCGCCAAGGCCCGCTTTCATCTGCACCCGTCGGTCAGCGTCAACGCGCTCACCGAGGATGGGGCGATCCTGACGCTTTCCAGCGGCCAGCAATTGCGACTCCAATGTTCAGGCGAGCCGTTGATGGTGGAGGACTCGAGTTGGCATCCGGAGTTCGGCGTCACCCTTCCCAATCGCTGCCTCGTCCTGCCCTTGGTGGCTGGGCACGCCACCTTGACGATGACGAGTATGTGACCGCATGCACATTCTATTTCTTACCGATAATTTCCCGCCGGAGGTCAATGCGCCGGCCAGCCGCACCCACGAGCATTGTCGGGAGTGGGTAAAGGCGGGTTATCAAGTCACGGTAATCACCTGCGCCCCCAATTTCCCGAAGGGGGAGGTCTTTCCCGGATACCGAAACAGAATTTGGCAAAGCGAGGGCGTGGACGGCATCCGCGTCATCCGCGTGTGGAGCTACATCACCCGCAATGAGGGCTTCGCCAAGCGCATTCTCGACTATGTCAGTTTCATGGCGACGGCTTTTTTCGCGTCGCTGTTCGTGCGCCGCGTGGATGTGATCGTCGGCACTTCGCCGCAATTTTTCACCGCCTGTACTGCCTATGCCACCAGTATAGTCAAGCGCCGACCCTGGGTGTTTGAGCTGCGCGACATCTGGCCGGAATCGATCCGGGCGGTAGGCGCCATGAAGAAGAAACGCCTGCTTGATCTGCTGGAGAGACTGGAATTGTTTCTCTACCGCAGGGCAACCGCAGTGGTCTCGGTCACCAATGCCTTTAAGCAGAACCTCGTCGATCGCGGGATCGACCCCGAGAAGATCTTCGTAGTGACCAATGGTGTCGATACTTCACGCTTTGCGCCTATCCCGAAAGACCAGGAACTTCTAGCTGACCTAGACCTCAAGGAGGCCTTTGTCGTCGGCTACATCGGTACGCATGGCATGGCGCATGGCCTCGATACTTTGATTGACGCTGCCAAGATCTTGGCCAACTCCGAACGCGCTGCACGAATCCGGATCGTGATGCTAGGCGATGGTGCCCACCGGCAAAGGCTGGAAGATCGAGCTATAAGCGAAGGTCTGAACAACATGCTGTTCATCAACAGCGTTCCGAAACATCAGGTCACGCGGTACTGGTCAATTCTCGACGCGTCGATAATACACCTCCAAAAATCTGAACTGTTTACCACCGTCATTCCGTCCAAGATGTTCGAATGCATGGGTATGGCCATCCCGGTGCTGCACGGCGTTGAAGGGGAATCGGCCGAGATTGTGATCCGGCATGAGATTGGCTTAACGTTTGAGCCGGAAAACCACCTCGAGTTGGTGGAACGGCTTCTCGTGCTGCACGATAATTGGAAAATACGCGAGCAACTGGCGCGCAACGGGCCTGTGGCTGCACAGCAGTATGATCGGGCGGCGCTGGCGGAAAAGATGCTGAAAATCATCGAAGCCTGCGCAGCGCGCTAGATGTTTGGTCCCGGAGTTTGATGGTGCAATATCCATGCAAGAATGGAAGGATGCACTATGGTCCAAGTTCTTCACGGGTTCGCCAGCACGACAGCGGCAGTCCGTCGAGCAATACAAAATAGTCAAGAGAGCCTGAGGGTTCTCGCCAAGCGGCACGGCATCAACCCCAAGACGGTCGCCAAGTGGCGCAGCCGGTAGAGTACGGTGGACATCCGCCCTGGCCCCAAGGACGCCCATTCGACGGTGTTGAGCATCGAGGAAGAGGCAATGATCGTCGCCTTCCGCAAGCACACGCTGTTGCCGCTGGACGACTGTCTCTATGCCTTGCAAGCGTCGATCCCGCACCTGACACGCTCATCGCTGCACCGCTGCTTGCAGCGCCACGACATATCCCGGCTGCCCGAAGTCGGAGGCGACAAACCCAAACGTGGGAAGTTCAGCTCCTACCCCATCGGCTACTTCCACATCGACATGGCCGAAGTCCGTACCGGGCAAAATCCCCAGCTTTTGCTCCACCGTCCAGCGCCGACGACCCGACATCCGGCCAACAACCTCAATCCGAGTAGTCATATGAGTGCTCGTATGACTACTCGTCCGTTCGCCCTCGTTATCGGCCATCAGCGCCGCCCATCAAAAGGAACGGCCATCAACCCATCAACGCGCCTCCGCGCAAGGCGACCTGCTGACCCCGCTTACGCTGATATGCGATTTGTAGCCGAACACAGGCGTGGCGATCTGCGGCAGCGGCGTGCCGTCTCGGCGATAACGGATCTTGCCGCCTATCTCTACCGTCTAGCGCGCATCGACATCCTTCTGGTGCGCTTTGTTCGGCTTGCTCCGCCATATCTGCCTGGCCGACTTGCCCGCTTTGATGGCGGCCTTTTCGTCATCGGTGTTGCGCTGCTTCGGCGCGGGGACCAGGGTGGCATCGACAATCTGACCACCCATGGCGAGATAACCAGCCTCACGCAGTTGCTGCTCGAAAGCCTGCATCAGCGCCTCAAGCGTGCCCCTCTCGGTGAGCCGGTAACGATAGTGCGTATGGTGTTCTTGTCGGGCATCGAGCCGCCTAGATCAAAGCCGAAGAAGCGCATCCAGCTCACCGGTCCCGGATCATGAACTCCATGCGCGCATCAGACAGGTTATGCTGCGCCTGAGCCACCATAACCTTGAACATCGCCACTGGATCGAAGGATGGTCGGCCGCCTTTGGTGCCGTCGCTACAACCAAGCCCACGGGTCAAAAGTGGCCGGAAACGCTCGAACTCGACCGTGCCCGCCAAAACCTCCAGCGGATCCCCGTCCTTGCTCAACCGGTCCAGGTGCTCCGCCAGCGAAAACAGGCTGCGTGGCTGCATCGAAACTCTCCGTCCAACGAAGCCACTGAATCACAGTAAGACCTTCAAAGCGAGGGGTTAATGCGGGTGCTCAGCTGCACAATATCTTCAAATAAACGCTCTCGCTCAATTTGGCGACCTTCCAATTCAAATCGATACAATATACATTCACGCTCAGTGAAAAAATACGATCAGCATTCGAAATGTTCATAGTTTAGATTCAAAAAGATAAGTGAATTTTTCATTGAATTATTTTCATAATTGTATAATATATTTCATGTCATGCAACATGATGAGCGGCAATGGCGTGCAAAATATTTTCGCTTTATTTGACCAGTCGAGCTGAAAGATCCAACCGGTCCAGCTCTATCTCGCCAGTCACCTGCAGATCGCTAGCGGAGCCTTTCAGCGTCCATTGCTGAGCAGGACACCTTTCTGGGATCGTCACCTGCGCTGAAAGACGTCGTATTGAATTCTGCAAGGGAAAGCTCTGTGACCAGACCAATCGCTCACCAGCACCATCCAGACAACGTAGTTCCCATATTAACAAGATTCGCGGATCGGATGCAGATAAAGACTGCGTAAGGTTGTAGTCCCCATTACGGTATAGCGTTACCCGAGCCAGCAATGTTCCAGAGCGGCCCGGCTCGATGGCAAACGTGGCTTGTCCCGCTTGCCCCAAGGCACCGCTTACGCCACCAGAAGTAGCAAATTGCCAAGTCAGCGGCCTAGCCTCTGAATGCAAGGTATCTGCCTCAATTCCAAACTGCTCCAAACTATTCTGAGTTAGCGCATCCCGTCGCAAAGCAAGCTGGCCAGCTTCAAAGCCTTCGCCCTCTTGCACCAAGCGCCTGAGCACCCCTGGGAGCGTTCCTCGTGGAAGCGGAGCAACCTTCACCTTCGCATCTTTAAGAAGTACGGCAATGGCTAGGCTACTGGGCGTCTTCGAAGTCGCTTCACGAATAAGCCCGCCGAACCACGGCCGCAAACTGTATGGCGCGACCAAGGTCCGGATTTGCTCGACCTCAAGCGCCTGAGCCAGACCAACGAGCATCGTCGGCGCCGCTTCCGGATAGACAGTCAGCGCCCGGTCGAGATGCTTAAAGCTAGCGCCCAGATCCCCGTGCTCTGCTCCGTTCCGAAACAATTCCATCTCTACGCCCAGTTCGCGTCGCGTAATTTGTTCGGCGAGTGTCAGGCCGGTGTTGAAGACGTGATCGGTCTGCCCTACGCTCCATCCCCAAAGCGCAGTAGCCGACAGCGGCTCTACAGCAAGTGACCGGCTTGCGCCGTGATCAATCATGCCTTGCGTTGTTGGACTAAGCGATCTGTTGAACAGCGCTTCCCTCTCAGCCTGTTCGAGTTTGAACGGACCGGGCCCTGTGACGAGGGGAAGCGGGAAGACGGCCGACCCAATGCCCAGCCGCCACGATGTATCACTCCACGCTGCCGCCATCATGAAGCAGCTCAAAACGGCTATGGTGATAGACTTGAACTGCATAATTCACGCATGCGTAGTAGAAAGACTCAAGGCAAGGCCGTTCTTGAATAGGTGACTAACCTGTTTCCTTTTCCGCCTTATCGTCACCGTAGCGATAGCCGTAACCATAGCCATAGCCATAGCCATAGCCATAGCCATAGCTATGCTTGGTGTAGTCGATCTTCGTTACGATCAACCCGAACACATGCGCACCGACCCCGCGCAGGCGCTGTAGCGACGAACGGATGCTGCGCCGCGACGTACGTTCAGCTTCGGCAACATAAACTACGCCCTCAACGACACGCCCCATGAGCGGAGAATCCGCAAGCCCCAGAATTGGCGGGGCGTCAACTATAACATGGTCATAACTCTCCAGAAACGTTGCGATCAGTTCCGCGAAACGGTCACTACTGAGGAGTTCAGCGGGGCTCGGCGGAACCGGGCCAGTGGTGATCAGCGACACGCCGCGCTTGCCAGTTTCCTGAATTTTAGCATTGATGGCGTCTCCGGCCAGTAGGTTGCTGAGACCGCTATCGCTATTCATTCTCAGGTAACGGTGCAGTGATGGCGACCTCAAATCTCCGTCGATTAGCAGTACCGTCTTGCCAGTCCGACCAATGATCTCTGCAAGCGCAATGGACGTCGTAGACTTGCCTTCACCGGGCTGCGTGCTTGTGACCATTATCGAGCGCGGCAACCCATGATTGGTCGTGAACGCGAGTGTCGACCTGATGCTGAAGTAGGCATCCGACAGAGGCGACTTGGGATCCTCGATTTCCTTGAGCGGCGGCAATTCACTCAGCGGCACGTTGCCCAGCAACGGCATTTTCAGGAAATTGCGTACATCCTCAGGGTTGCGGATCCCTTCATCGATCTGCTCGAGACCGAATACAATGGCCGCCGCAAGACCAAATCCTGCAAGGAGAGCGAAAGCCAAGTTCAGCACCATGTTGGGTGCAGATGGTAATGTCGGGACTTTGGCGGCATCAACTATCGCAATATTGCTGGCGCCAACAGTCCCCGCGATTCCGATCTCCTTATAGCGTTGGAGCAAAGCATCATATAGCTGGCGGTTGGTATCGGCTTCGCGCTGATATATATTCTGTTGGATTGAAGCCTGACGCTGCCGGTCCAGTTCAGCCTTTAGGCCTTCCACTTTGGCTCCAAGGTCCCGCTCTTTCCTAATTGCTTCCGCAAAAGCCAAACGCCGGCTCCCCGCTACGCGACCGCTTTCCCGGGTGATTGCGGAGTCGAGCGAGTCGATCTGTTGCTTGAGCGCTCGTGCTGCCGGATAACCCGGTTCAAACTGCACCAGCAGCTTGGCATAATCGGCTGCTGCCTCGGCGCGCTGTGCTCGCAGTGTGGTAATCGCGGGATTGCTCAGCACTTCCGGACTGTTCTCAGCCGCACCGGCATGCACTCGGCTTTCAGCCGAAATCCTCTCGGCCCGAGCAGAAACCAGGGCCTGACTAAGCCCTTCAAGATCTGCCGATGCCAGCGTACGCTGCGTGAACGTCCGGCCATCTCTATCCCGAACGGTGTCGAGCGTCACGATACCGTTGCCGCTCGTATAGGCAACAACCTCGCGCTCGGACTCCTCGACCTTCTGGCGCAGCTGTGCCAAGCGTTCTTCAAGGAATCGGCGTGCATCGGACGTGGAAGCAAAACCTCGGTCCATGGTCGAACCAATGAACTCTTGCGCCCAAGTATTGACGATCCTCGCCGACATCTCAGGTGAACGGCTAGTGTACTTGATATCGATCAGCCGCGAAGCGCGGATTGGCGAAATCTCCAAATTGCGAAGCAGAAGGGCAATAACTTGGCGTTCCCTTGCCTTGGCAGCTGTCGCCGCAATCTTCTGCTGTGTACCTGAGGACTTGCCTCCAATTGCTGCAGGAGTAGCACCGTGGGCTTCGAAGTAGGCTTCATCGTCTGCGAGCTTGAGCTTTCGGGCAACGCGTTCAGCCAGTGATTCCGCTTTGAGCAACGCATACTGGGTCGCGTAGAATTCGATGTCATGAACTTCGTTCCTCGTTTCCAGGCCCTGGACATTTGTTACATTTTTCTGTTCGCGGCTAACCTCAATCTGCGCTCGAGCCGTAAACAGCGGCGCGGTCAGCAGCGTTGCGATGATCCCGATTGCAACGCAGGCAGCAATGATCCCGGCGATGACATATCGCCAGCGCAGGGCGGCCTGCCAATATTGTAGCAAGAGTGGTGATAGAGAAAAACTCTCCTCGCTTGGCGCGACTTCATCCGAAGTGAATGCCGTAAGCTCACCCTTCGGAGCACGCTCAAGAGATTGATTGGAATTTGTCATCGGTTCGCTTCAGTTCCTACAAGTCAATTATTGAGTCAGGCGATCAATGCCGATGATAAGCGGCGTCAACAGTGCAGGCATCACTGCCAGCGCGTCCTTGAACAGGCGCCGCGAACGAGAGTCCCCGACCATCACCACGTCATTGGCATAGATATCCGGATCTCCGTACGCGCCGTGCCGGATCGCATCGAGGCTATAAAGAGCCGCATATCTCTGACCTTCGACAGTCCGGAAGATCACCACATAGTCGAGATTAGAAAACTCGTCCGTGCCTTCAGCACGCGCGATTGCCCGCATCAAGGTCATGCGTCCCACCACGGGATAAAGTCCTGGCTTGCGCACTTGCCCCTCAACGGTCACCACTCGACTCACCGTTTCCTTGAGGTTTACGGTCACTTGCGGATTCCGTACGTAGGCTTGGCGCAGCCGCACGGCGAGTTCCTGTTCGATCTCGGCCGGGGTCTTTCCTGAGACGTCAAGTACCCCGGCCAGTGGGAAGGACATTCGGCCGCTCGCATCGACCTGGATTTCGCGGGCAGCCAAATCTTGGATGGCATAAACATCGATAATCAGCTTATCATAAGGCCCCACAAAATAAGGCTGTGTCCCGCCAGTCAGGTCTGTGCGCTGGGGGGGGGGGGGCTCACTCGCATCAAGCGCAGTGAGCTTGGGGTCACCACCGAACTCCACTGTACTCGCACAGCCCGAGAGCAGTGCAGCCAAGCACAAGGAGCCGACGAATTGCTTCAATTTCATAGTGTTCCTCGCCTATTCTGCAAGTGTAACTGCGTCCACAGTAGGTCTTAGCCCCTGATCGACCGGCGGGTCAACGCTGAACCTGTTGATTGGTCCAACCTGGATCGGACAACTGGCCGATCCAGGTCATGGCCAGCACCAGCAAGCACGCCAATGACGGTACCCGCAAAGGATAATCACCGATCGACCCAAGCCCGGCAAGAACGAGAAAGCTAGCCCCCACCTGACCAAGGCGCCTGGCATCATGGGGCACCGAATATGACCAGCCAAAGCGCCACAGCAGGCTGAAGGCCCAGGCCAGTCCAGTAGCGAGGAGTGCCAATGCTGGAATTCCGCCGGTTTGCACGAGCTCCAGCCAATCATTGTGTGCATGATTCATGTAAGTCGGCGCGAGCAGCGCATCCGGCTCATGCACTTGGAACACTTGCTCAAAACTACCCATGCCGCTGCCCCAGGGGAGATAAAGCTGCGTTTTCTCGATCACGGTCGGCAAAATTTTGGTCCGTGCATCTTCGGCGATGTCCTGTTCGAGCAGCCTGTCAATCGCTAGGTCTCGGTTTAGCGTTACAGTTATTGCGATTAAAGTTGGCGCGCTGACTATCAGCAGTAAGCCACCCATAAGTCGGGAAACGCGGCGATGCTTTTCTTGACTGGTTGAGCGTGCCCATCCGCCAAGGTCAGTTATCGGATTTAACTTGCTTCGACGCAGCGAATGTAAGGTGAATGCTCCAGCTACGCCGAGCGCGACCAGTCCTAGGGCCAACCCCGCGCGGGAACCAGTGATGAGAACGAGCGGAATAACGAACCCTGCAGCACTCAAAGCTGCAACCCGCCGTATAGTCCAGCTTTTTAGACGACTGCCATCAGAGCGGAATTGTTCATCGAATGCCCATGCCGTCAGCATTGGCAACAGAGCTGCAAGCAGCAGAGCCTGGTGATTGCGGTTGGCGAACAGGCCTACGGCTGCGCCATTGTTGGTGAAATCATAGAGATATAGTGGCCCGCGCGGGTCGCCCAAGAGTTGCAGCATAGCGAGGAACGCGCTGACGAAGCCCAGCACGATCACCAGCCCCATGAGCTGTCTAAGCTCTCGGCGATCAAGTTGCACGGCCAACACCAGACAGGCCAGCGGCGGCATCAGGCTCCAAAAGGCGTTGCGCGTGGCCCCCGGCGTCATCGTCAAGGGACGCCAGATATCACCCAGCCCCACGGTCTGATCGATCTGGGCAATCAAGTTCCGATCCGGCAAAGCCTGCCAGACTTTTGGCGGCAGCGGCACAAGCTGCGCGAATGTGAGCAATACAACGGCGCCGGTCCAGCCCAACAAGAACCAGTTGGCGCGCCAGTGTTCGGCCCTCATCCAGAACAAACCAAGAAACGCTATGCCAGTTGCAACTGGCCTCAGCACCAACAGCGAATCCACATCCGACCGCGAAGCCCCACCGGTCGCAAACACCAGAATCAACAGTGCCGCCAGAGCGAGGAAAGCTGGAGAAAAGAGCTGTAGCCAGCGCTTCTTCGCACCGGGCTTGCGTTCTTGATCGCATGCGCGTCCTGAAAATCGATACAAGTATTGCATAAACGCGTGATTATCTCCTGCCCGGATTTACTCAGCCCAATATAGGCTCAGGACTCATTGATCACAACCAGTAGCAGCATGTTGCGGCGATGGAGAT
>CALMYW010000344.1 GCA_937873665.1 uncultured Sphingorhabdus sp. | reverse complement strand
GTCGTCATCATCATCATCCGGTGGCATTGGAAAATCCGCGAGTTGCCACCATGCCTCGTCAATATCGATGGCCGGCAATTCGGTCGCAGCAATACGCCCGAATTGATCGACGACAGGTATCCGCGCTTCAAGCTGCTGATCGTCCGCTTTCCAGCGCATCCAAACTTCACGGGGCCGCGCTTCGCACCACTCAAATCCATTTTTTGTTCTTGAGCAGGCAACTCCGGCTGAATCAAGCACCTCGACATCTGCGACGCGTCTGTCGTTGCTACGTAATTCGCGAACACTATCCGACTCGTGCCATACGAGCCAGGTAACGGGTGGCGCAACATAAATTGCATCCCGTTGCTCCATGCCGGAGCCGGCATTCAGCTTAGAAACGTCACGAATCTCATCGCCCCCCCTCTGAATGGGTAATAAGTTCGTCACTACCTGATGCTCAGGGGTAGCCTTGTTTTTCTGCCAGCATAGCGTGTTCGGGGCAAACACAACGCCTGCTTCGAGGTTGCCCGCAGCAGAGCTCATCTTGTTGGCGAAGCCTGGATGAGTCAGGTTCCCTGAACCTAGGTAAACCCAGGAGCTTGTGCATGCATTGGAGTCGTCTCGACTATTAGCACTGAACAGGAATTTTGCATGCAAACTACGTCGTGCTCCTTCACCGAACACAATGGTTGGGATAGCTGCAGGACGTACCGTGATGCCACTGTCGCGCAATGGTTGCAGCGATGTGGCTATGGATTGGCAGGCATTTGGATTGACATAGAGATCCACCTCCGATTTCGCAGTCAGCAAGCCCTCGCCACGAAGAGTCTTGAGAATGGCAAGTGGCACTTCGGGTGGCTTCTGCTGATCATCTGATGTTTCATAAAATCCGGACCCAATGGCCAGATAATTGCGTTTTACCTCGCAGTCTGCCTGGATTTTTTCAGGTAGTTGAGACAGAAGGGACTTGTTCCGATTGTCGAAAACCCTCGGCTGTCCATTTGCCTTTTTCGAGCACACATTGATCCATTGCCTGACTTGCTGCTGCGCGAGCATCGTTTCGCTGACATGACCATGAGCGGAAGCATTGAGCAACCGGGTGTCGAAAAGTTTCTGAATCCACGCCAATAGATCCCAGGCTGCCTTGATATCCGCGCAGTCTCGTTTGATATCCGCATCCAGGTTACTGAGTGATTCGCTGGAGATGTCGATCCGCCACATCAAATCCAAACTCTCCTCCAGTGTCTGCCGCGTCCAGTTGCCGGTGGACACCAGCAAGCGCAATTGCCACTGACTGTGATTTTCCTGATGTCGGAAGCCCAGCAACGCGACCTTGGCATGCAGGAGCCGGAACGGCTTATTCGCAGGATCGATGATCGGGGCATCTTGCAAAGAAACGGGTGAGTTGCCTGGGTCAAGCAGCACGGCGAACGCAACACGGCCTTGGTGGGCGCGTTGGGAATGAGTAAGTCGAGTAAAGCGTTCTGTGGCGTCATCCAGAAATAACGCATCCGCAGAATAGCCGCACAACCAACCAAAATGTCCGGTGTAGTCCTCTGGCGCATCAAAATGCTGTGCTAGCGACGGCGGCCTCAAGATTTCGCCGTTGCGGCTCATACTTTGCCCTCGCCGGCTCCCTGATTTAGCCATCCGTTCAGTTCACCGTGCATGTCGAGATTCAAAAAATAGAGATTTCGCACACGGTAAGAGATGCCTTCGGGCAATGGAATGCCACCCGTTTGTGGCATTTCTTGACCTTCATCGTCAGCATCAACCTGCATTATCGAACCACGAAATGCCGGCCCTGGTTTGATTTCATCGCCTACTAAGCGCAAAACATGACCGTCTCGATCGACCAAGGTTCGCAAAACGCTGGACGAATCGGTATTTACGCACTCGCGACAGAATTTGTTGGCTTCCTCATCCATGTGCTTAAACGCCAAATATTGTTTTGCTGCGGATTTAAGCTTTTCAAGTGACTGCGCCAGCGAATCAGGAACTTGATGTTTCAAGGATAGGAATTGCCCGGCACCCTGGTTTCCGATATGGACCTCTGCTGCATCGAGAGTGGCAATTGCGGCTTCACGAGCTTCAAAAAACAAGGCTCCTGCCTGAAGGTCGTGCCAATGATCTTCTGAAATTTCTTGCGGACGCTGCGCCCACGTTAGCCTGTCTGGCCTATTTTTTCGGAGTGACTCGACCCACGCCAGTGCGTTACCTCGCCGTTTCTTATCCTCACGGGATTCGCTCCCTCCTTGAATTAGTCTTTCGCGAAGTAATCGAATTGCGTCTTCTGAGAGAGAGTCGAGTGGAGACAGTGCCTGAATGAGTGGGAGCGAATTCTCCAGCTTGTCACTCTCGCCCAGTACCCACTTGGTCAGATGGCCAATGACTGATCTTTTATATGGGCTGTAGTTTCTTGTGGCTTGCTCAATGAAAATGCTTCCTCCTTCCGCGCAACAAAATGCATTGAATCGTGCGCTGTCGGACTCGACAAAGCCAAGTGTGGGCAAGGCCTGGACGGTCGCCATTCGCATGGGCTGTGTGACGTAGAAATTTTGCTGACGTCCCCGCCGAAAACTGAAATCATCTTTACCGCGCAATTTGGTATTTCCACGCAAGCGACTATCAGCGCTCCAGTCATTGCTTTTGAAGGCTAGCCAACAGGCCAGCGCTTCAATCGCATTCGCCACTTCAATATTTTGCACTTTCACCCCTTGGCTGCGCGCAGCTTCCGCTACAGCCACACCAAGCGTCGCAAGTAACAGCTGCTT
>CALMYW010000343.1 GCA_937873665.1 uncultured Sphingorhabdus sp. | reverse complement strand
TGAAAGTCTACGCGGTCAGCGCCGCCCGCCGGCCCCTTCCGGCCCCGGCCTCCGCACCGCTTGAGGAGACGATCCAACGGGCGCTTTCGCAGCGACCCGATGTAGCCGCGAGTTACGCGGCGCTGCAAGCCAGCAAGGCCGGTGTCAATGCCGCGCAGGCGAACTTTCTGCCCAAGGTCTATGTCGGCGGCAACCTCGCGTGGGGCTCGGGAAACTTCGATGTTTCCGGCCTACCCTCGATCGGCCAGCAGGGCTCGGGCACCGGCCTGCTGGTGGGGGTGACGGTGCCACTCTACGACTCCGGTTTGCGAGCGGCGCAGGTCAAAGAGGCTGAATCCCGGTCCGAGACGGCCGCGGATGAATTTCAGCGGGTGCAGACCGCTGCGGTGACCGAAATCGTTGCGGCCCACAACGCGTTGCGGACCGCCCTCGAATCGCACCGCGCTGCCACGGCGCTCGTCGGTGCCGCCGCGACCACCTATGATGCCGCCTTCGCGGCCTACCGCAGTGGCGTAGGCACGGTCGATGCCGCGATCGCCGCCGACACGGCGCTTCTCGACGCGCGCGGGGCCCAGGCAGAGGCGCATGCGGCCGCGCTGATCAGTGCGGTGAACCTCGCCTTCGTGGTCGGCTCGCTGACCTCGCGCGAAAGTCTGCTCTAAACCGCGTCCAGAGCGACATGCGTCGTTTTCCTGGTGCGTTTGGCTTCGGAGATATCCTCGATCCCGGTGAGACGCGGTTTAGAAATTAATATTTTAAATGCTTTGTCAAGTTTCTTGCGGATCCCTGGAAGGCCCTTTCATGACCGTCGCAACGCAGGTGATCGCCTAAGCATTCTGCGCAAGGTCCATCGCATGTTCAATATCCAACGCCGGAATCGAGCAACGAGCAGTTTCATGCGCGAATCCGCACCCGAAGAGCGCCCGCTCCGCTTCGCCATCCTGCTCTTCAGCCTGCTCGTTCTCGGTGCCAGCAGCGGCTTTGCGACCATCGGCATTGGGGAAGTACTGGGCAACATCGCTGCATCAGCGGTCCTGCTCGCCGGACTGGCCTCGATGTACCACAATCGGGTACTACTCGTTGTCGGCTGCGTGCTTTTGGTGCCGGCACTCGCCGCCCGCTGGATCTTTTTCTGGCTCCAAGCCTCGGCGCTGGCGCCGGTCTCGATCCTATTCTCGCTGCTGTTTACCGGATTCAATGCAGGCGCCCTTTTCCTCTACATCCAGCGCCGCGGATCACCCACCAACGATACGGTTTACGGTGGCATTTGCGTCTACATTCTGCTCGGCTACTGCTTTGCGCTCGTGTTCATCCTCCTGGAAATACTTGTACCGGGCTCGTTTTCTTTCGCCCATGAGGCCCCGGTTGGCATCCCCCAGACTGAGAGTCAGCTGATCTATTTCAGCTTCTCTACCTTGACCACCGTCGGCTTTGGTGACATCACTCCATTGACCCCGCCGGCAAAGTCATTCGCGATGATCGAGGCCGTTGTCGGCCCGATGTTCGTCGCCGTGTTTCTTGCACGCTTGGTCGGGGTACGTACATCGAGTCGCTAGGTGACAGACGCTAGAAAGCGTCCGATGCGGTCACCGCCGCATGGATCTGGCTGCCTTGATGTCAACGATATCTCGCGATCGCGGCACAGATTTCGTCTTCCGAGAACGGCATCACGATCAACGATGTGCGGGGTGTCTCGATCATGGATTAAGGAATTTTGTCATGCTAAGACACGCCTCCGGAATTCTGGTGATAATCGCCGCGGCACCCGCCCACGCGTGGGCCAATGACTGGCAAATCCCGGTGCTGGGAACGACCGACGTCTCCAAGGTCCAAAAGATCGGCCGTCTGCACGATCGCATCCAGCGAGCAACCTGGTGGGAAGTGCTGAACCGCGACCTCACCGTCGCCTATAGCGCCTATTCAGGCTTCAAGAGCACAATCAAGAAGGACACTGGCCTTTCATGGAGTATGCCGGTGAGCTATTTGCAGCAATGGGGCATGCCTGACGGCGGCTGGACGGCCGGGCAGATCCTGGCAACGCCCGGCCTGGATTGGAAGATGTTCGACAGTAAGACGTTTGGTGCGGGTTACTTGCAGGTGGCCTACACCTGGGTGCGATACCCGTGGCGCCAGACTGCGGCAGATATCGCCGACAATCTCGGGATCATTAAACCAATCAATGATTTTCCCGGAAACGGGGAGGATTCCTTCCCGCAACTGACCTATACTCATGCACTGCCCGGCAACAGGCTGCTGCTGTCGATCGGTCAGTATCCGTTCTACAACTTCGACGGCAACCCGTATCTGGCCGATCAGCAGCAGAACTTCAACAACTACGTGTTCGCTCAGAACGGCAGCTCGACCTACCCCACCGCCGGTCTTGGCGCCTACACGCAAGTCAACGTCACCACTACCGTTCAGCTTGCCGGCGGCTTCCAGAATGCGACCGACATCACCGGAGCGGACATCACAACCACTGGTTTTGGCGAAGAAAACCTCGCGTGGTTCGGATACGCACAATGGACACCAAATTTTTACGGGCTCGGCACCGCGCAATATGCGATCACCTACTACGATGTGCCCGAGGTTCCGGAGCAGCCCAACAGCAGCACCGGGTGGTCGTTCAACGCCGTCCAAAACCTGAATGACACCTGGGCAATCTTCGGTCGCGCAAACGGTGTTTGGGGCTACCCGACGCCGATACGGGCGTCCTACGCGATTGGCGGGGCAATGAATAATCCGCTCGGTCGCAGCACGTTGGACCAGATCGGCTTGGCAATCGGATATGCCGAAGCGGCAGGCTCAGCT
This sequence comes from uncultured Sphingorhabdus sp., assembly GCA_937873665.1. The sequence goes on along the minus strand of CALMYW010000343.1, from coordinate 6,722 downwards.
GTGAACCCACCGGGCACAAGAGACGAACAGGTCGTGGAGGGATACTGGAACTGGGCGTTCTTAGGGGGAATTCTGTTGACGCCGGACGTACAGTATATCCACAATCCCGCTACTAACACCGGACGAGATAGCGTCTGGGCGTTGTCGCTGCGCGCAACGCTGATGTTCTGATTCACCCGTTCACCAAACGGCCGTGCTTACAGAACTCTCCGACTGAACAGAATTTCAGCACTGAAGCAGGAGATCGGCGGTCCACTTGATCGATTGTTCGGCAGAGCGGCCGATCGATTGACGGGGGTTCGAATTTCACCTTTTCCATTGTCGAGGAGTATTCAACGATGCCGAAACAGAACGTGAGCAAGCAAACGGGTCGCAGCGACCAGGATCCTCTGTATGACGAGGGAAAGAATAGCAACGACGAGACCTACGGTGCCAGCGAGTTCGTGATGGGCCTCCCGAAGTCGACCTTCCCTGATATCGAGCGCGATCCGCGACGGATTTATGCTGCGGTCCGCGACGAGCTGATGCTCGACGGGAATTCGCGTCAGAATCTCGCGACCTTCTGCCAGACTTGGGAAGAGCCCGAGATCCATCGGCTGATGGATGCCTGTATCGACAAGAACATGATCGACAAGGACGAATATCCCCAGACGGCCGAGATTGAATCGCGCTGTGTGAAGATGCTCGCCGATCTTTGGAATGCGCCTGCCGGCGAGCAGGCGGTAGGATGCTCAACCACGGGCTCCAGCGAGGCCGCAATGTTGGGTGGGCTGGCCATGAAGCGCCGCTGGGAGATGCGTCGCCGGGCCGAGGGCAAGCCCACCGAAAAGCCGAATCTCATTACCGGGCCCGTCCAGATCTGCTGGCACAAATTCACCCGCTACTGGGATATCGAACACCGCGAGATTCCGATGGACAAGGGGCGACTCTTGATGACGCCCGAAGAGGTCCTGAGCCGCTGCGACGAGAATACGATCGGCGTCGTGCCGACACTGGGCGTGACCTTCACCGGTGAGTACGAGCCGGTAAAGGCTATCAGCGACGCATTGGATGCCTTTCAGACCAAGAGCGGTCTCGACATCCCGATCCACGTCGACGGCGCCAGCGGCGGCTTCCTCGCCCCTTTCTGCGCACCTGACTTGGAGTGGGACTTTCGTTTGCCGAGGGTCCGTTCGATCAACGCTTCGGGGCATAAGTTCGGCCTCGCCCCCCTCGGTGTGGGTTGGGTGCTGTGGCGCGAAGAGCAGGACCTGCCCGAGAGTATGGTGTTCTGGGTGAACTATCTCGGCGGCAACATGCGCGACATCGCGCTGAACTTTTCTCGGCCCGGCGGGCAGCTCGTCTGCCAGTACTATAACTTCCTTCGCCTCGGACGGGAGGGCTACCGTAAGGTTCATACCGCCTGCTATCGCAGCGCTGAATATCTGGCCGCGGAGATCGCGACGATGGGGCCGTTCGAGATCGTCTTCGGCGGCGACATGGCACGCGGCATCCCGGCGGTTGCTTGGAAGCTCGCGGAGGGCACCGATCCGGGCTTCACCTTGTACGATCTCGCCGATCGGCTCCGGGTGCGCGGCTGGCAGGTGCCGGCGTATACGTTGCCGTCGAATTGTCAAGACCAAGCGGTCCAGAGGATCTTGGTGCGCAACGGCGTGAGCCGCGACCTCTGTATGCTGCTCATCGATCACATGAAGGCGGCCTTGGATCATATCGAAGCGCATCCGATTCAGGAGTCGCTCACGAGCAAAGAGGCATCGGGCTTCCATCATTAGGACGCTGTATCATGTCTCAACTGCACGGTAACCGCCGGCACGGCGACCTGGGGCGGAGAGCACAGTCGGTGCGCGGCTTTCTCCTTCCCGCTGATTATAAAGAGGAAGGCATTGTCGAGATTGCAGATCGAAACAGGGCTTGCCACCGGATACGCGGCCGCAGTAGATGCCATGGGCGATGAGAAGCTCGGTTCCCCCGCACCAGTTCCGGCACCCGTCGTATGAGTACGACTGCTAATCGGCGCTCGATCCGCAACCCGTTTGTTTCTCGCGTTGTCGAAACTCGGGATGACGGTCATCAGCTGGTTTTCCTGTCAAGGCGTTACCGCAAGCAACTGCAACCGCTCCACCTGAGTCCCATTGGCGTGCGGCTGCGCCTGTCGCTGCCGCAAGCGTCCTGGTTCCGGCTCTGGGCACCTCGGCGCTTGGCCTGGTGGATTGCCCTGTTGTTTCTTATCGGGTCCGCCTGCTTCGCCTACGGCAGCTTTGCCACCAACTGGTCACAGTTGCTGGAGCCGGGAATGACCACGGCATCCGCAATCGGAATCGTATTCTTCATTGGTTCGTTTTTTTTTACGGCTGCTGCCGGTCTGCAACTGCTGGAGGCTTTCAACGGGGATATCGCCGACCTGGGAACGGGGCCGGACGGTCAACGCCCGGCTTGGCGCTGGTTCGCGTGGAAACCTCACAACGCCGGTTATCTTTCCAGTCTGATCCAGTTTGCGGGCACCTTGTTGTTCAACCTCAATACCGGAAATGCGCTCCTTGCGGGACTCGGTTGGGTGGAGAAGGATGTGTTGATCTGGACCCCCGATCTGGCTGGGAGCATCTGTTTTCTTGCGGCCAGTTACTTGGCATTGATGGAAATCTCGCACGGTTGGTGGTCGTTCGAACCGCGCCAAGTCGCTTGGTGGGTGGTCATGATCAACTTGGCCGGCTCCGTCGCTTTCCAGGTTTCGGCCATCTATGCGTTCTTCCCGCCACCACCCGACGCTGGTTGGAACTGGGATGCAAATCTATGGACCTTCGTCGGCGCCGTGTGCTTCTTTGTCGCGAGCTACCTGATGATCCCTGAGCTGTTCGATGCGGATGCAACAGCGCCCGACAAGTCGGTGCTGTCGCGCTGAAACAAGCGCTTCATTGCATCACCTTTAATCCAGGGTCAGATGCGATCCCGGATCCGAACAACGCACACTTGCGTTGTTCCAAAGCGCATTGCTTTCCGGTGGGGTATGCCTGCGGGATTTTTGGGTAGGGTTGCGCCGGACCACGTGGCCCTCAGTCCGCCTTCGCCTTCGTGATTAACCACTGAGGCACGATCAAATCCCAGCGAATCGCTGCCGCACGCAGCGCGAAGATGATAGCGACACAGCAGAGCGCACCGGCAGCTTGATGCTCCGGGACCCAGGTCAGTAGCGCAACGTAGAGCGTGCATCCGATCAGCACCGGCGTGGCATAGAGTTCGCGCGTCATCAAGAGCGTCTGGCGACCTGACAATACATCTCGAAGTAGGCCTCCACCGATGGCCGTGACGATGCCCAGGATGATCGGGGCGAGCGGGCGACCGAAGTCCATAGCCCATGCCTTGTCGATGGTCTGTATCGCAAACAAGGCGGCACCGAGGCCATCGATATACAGCATGAGTTGGTAGATCTCTCTTCGCGTGAACAACGACTCAGCAAAGAAGGTGACCAGGCTCGCACCGATGGCGACCCACACGTAATTCAGATCGGCAGCCCAGAAGACCGGAACATCCAAGACCATATCCCTGATGGTACCGCCGCCGACCGCCGTGATAATGCCAAGCACGATGGCGCTGAAGAGATCGATCCCTTTCGGCGCCAAAACGAGCACTGCCGTCACAGCAAAGGCGGTGATTCCCGCTATGCCGATCCAATAGCTGAAAAACTGCATCTGAGGCCACCGCCAAGGGGATTTGGCAAGTCCAAGAGCGTCCGGTCGACCCGGTATACTGCATGGCAGAAGTAGATTACCGGTAAAGGCTCCCGCGATCAAAACCCCGGTCCCATTCTGAAGAACGGCAACACGTCCTTCTATCGCAGCGCACAATACCTGGCCGACGAGATCGCGAAGATGGGGCCGTTTGAGATCGTTTTCGGCGGCGACATGGCGCGCGGCATCCCAGCGGGGTCCTGGAAGCTGATCGACGGCACCGATCCGGGCTTCACCCTGTTCGACCGGCTTCGGGTACGCGGCTGGCAAGTACCGGCCTAAACCTTGCCGCCGAATTGTCAAGAGCAAGCGATCCAAAGGACAGTGAAAAGACTGGCGGTCAGTGAGCTACCGGGGAGAAATCAGCCCCGCGATTCCTCGATCAGGGCGCGGATCAGCGGTAGGGTTGGACGCTTTTTGTGGGTGAGACTCGCCCGATCCAGCCGCCCGAGCAGCCCCAGCAGGTAGCCGGGCTCCCGTGGACAGCGCTTGAGCAGATAGGCGATGGCCTCCTCGCCCAGCTTGAGGCCGCGGCGGTGGGCGGCGTGGCGGAGCAGCACGGCGCAGTCCTGCTCATCCAGGGGCCTCAGCCGGTAGGTGGCGCCCCAGGTCAGCCGTGAAGCGAGATCCGGCAGTTGGATGCCGAGCTCCGCGGCGGGGCACCGGGCCGCGACCAGCAGCCCCCGTCCGGCCTCCCGCAGGCGATTGTAGAGGTGGAAGAGGGCCTCTGCCCAGGTTGCCTGACCGATCACGGCCTCCAGGCCGTCGAGGGCGATGCGGTCCCAGTCCTCTAGGGCCTCGAAGGCGGCGGGTTCGAGCCCGGGATGATCCAGGGGCAGGCAGGCGGCCGCCAGCCCCTCCAGCCGCGCGGCCCCGCAGGCCCCCTAGCGGAAGCGGCCCTTCGCCGTACCCGTGGGGCCATGGAGATAGATAAAGCCGTCGGTGGCCGCGGGTCGGGCCCAGGCGGTTAGGGCCGCGACCACCTCAGCATTGGGCCCGGCCAGGTAGGCGGAAAAGTCCGACTCGGTGCTCGGGCTCAGGGCCAGGGGCAGTTGCAGACCGCCGATCCCCCCGGGCGGGGTGTGGCCGGCTTCACCCCGCTCCGGGCCGGGGGTGGGCGATGCCGGCCTTGGCCATTGCCCAGGGGCAGGAGGAGCCGCAGGGGCTGGCACTGGGTGCCGCGACACGCTCGCGGGGGACCGTCAGCCGGCCCGTTCCAGGGCGAGGGCCGCCCGGGCCAGACGACGCCCCAGGGCCTGGCAGAGGTGCTTTTCCTCTTCGCTCAAGGGGAGCTGACTCTCGCCCCCGGCCAGATGGGAGGGGCCATAGGGCGTGCCGCCACTGGTGGTGCGGAGCAGGTCGGTCTCGCTGTAGGGCAGGCCCATGAGCAGCATGCCGTGATGCAGCAGGGGCAGCATCATGGTCAGCAGGGTGCTCTCCTGGCCGCCATGGAGACTGGAGGTGGAGGTGAAGACGGCGGCGGGCTTGCCGATCAGGGCCCCGGATAGCCAGAGGGCGCTGGTGCCGTCGAGGAAATATTTCAGCGGCGCGGCCATGTTGCCGAAACGGGTGGGGCTGCCAAGGGCCAGACCGGCGGCGTGGCGCAGGTCGTCTAGGTCGGCGTAGGGGGCCCCGCTGGCGGGGATGCCGTCCTCCGTCGCCTCGCAGACGGTGGAGACCGCCGGGACCGTCCGCAGTCGGGCCTCGATGCCCGGCACCTCCTCGACCCCGCGGGCGATGAGGTTCGCCATCGCGGCCGTGGCGCCATAGCGGCTGTAGTAGAGGATCAGAATATAGGGCATGGCGGTGAATACTCGGGAAGAGGGTGAAACGATCGGCGCTGGGTGAGCTTGGCGGCAGGTCAGAGAATGGTCAGCACGGTTTCTGGCGGTCGGCCGAGTGCCGCCCGGCCCAGTTCGCGGTATTCCTTCTCCTTGGTGCGCATCAGTTGCCGCGGCTCCAGACCGAGCTGGTGCAGAATCTGGTTGAGCGTCGTGAAGGTGGGCGGGGTCTTGAGATAGTCGACGATCTCGGGTTCAAGCCCACGATCGCGCAGTAGTTGCAGGGTCTCGCGGGATTTGCTGCAACGTGGATTATGATAGAGGGTGATGAACATATCTGCCTCGCCGTGGACGGGCCCAGGTGATTGGCATTTGCACGAGCCCTATTCTAACTCCGGGGCTTACGAAATCGGCGTGAAGGTGGATCTGACGTGAGTGAGGCCAGAGTAACGTGAACCAGCACTCGGATGGAGATGAACTCATCGGTATGCGTTGCCTGGTGTCCGGCCGGGTCCAGGGGGTCTTTTTCCGTGCCTCCACCCGGGAAGAGGCCCGGCGGTTGGGGTTGAGCGGCTATGCGCGTAATCTCGCCGATGGGCGGGTCGAGGTCCTGGTCTGCGGGCCGCGGGCGGCGGTGGCCGAATTGCGCGACTGGTTGAGCCAGGGCCCACCCCTCGCCCGGGTCGAGGGCCTCGCGTGCGAGCCGGTGCCTTACCAGGCGCTGAGCGGCTTCCTGAACCGCTAGGGGCCTGAGCCCTGACCCCGGACCTTGGGCCCCGGACCCCGGACCCCTGACACCCGGCGGCGCGGACCACGGGGCCAAACGGAGAAGCCGACGGTGCAACTGCCACCCCTGACGGACGGGCGCATCCTGCGCCGTTACCAACGCTTCCTCGCGGAGGTGGAACTGGCTGACGGGACCCGGGTCACCGCCCACGTCCCCAATACCGGCCGCATGACCAGTTGCTGGGCGCCGGGGGCCCCCGTCCAGCTCAGTCACCATGAGGATCCCCGTCGCCGCCTGGCTTGGACCCTGGAGCGGGTGGACATGGGCCAGGGTTGGATCGGCGTCCACACCGGACGCCCCAACGCCGTCCTCGCGGAGGGCATCGCCGCGGGAAGCATCCCGGCCCTGGCCGGCTACGGCTTTCTGCGCCGGGAGCAGGTCTATGCCCCCGCCGGTCAGGCCCCGGGCCGACTGGACCTGGTCCTGCGG
>CALMYW010000342.1 GCA_937873665.1 uncultured Sphingorhabdus sp. | reverse complement strand
ATGTCGGGATTGGGTGACCTTGAACACCAGCACACTTGTCGTCCAATTCTAGTTATGCGTCACGGATGCGCTTTCATCCGTTTTCCACACAGGAGGCTGTTATGAAGATGATCGTAGTCTCTGGCGCCATCGTTGGCCTTGCCGTTTCGAGCACTGCTATTGGCGCAGACGAGAGAGGCAAGATCGAGATCAACAAAGACAAAAAGGAAGGGACAGTCAACGTCAGCAAGGACGGCACTTGGAAAGCGGGAGCAACTGAACCACCAAAGAGGCCCGAGGCTAGCATGTCGGAAAAGGACCGTAGAGAGCAGCAGCAAAACAATGGTGGTCAGGTCTTCATTCGTAAGACGTTCTAGTCGCTCATTCCAATCCCAGGAGACAAATATGAATAAGACCGTACTTCTAGGCTTTATTGCAGCAGGCTTTTTGTCGTCTGCTGCATCAGCGCAGCAGTATTGCTCGGTTGGCTCAGAGCAGTGGGTTGCCGGCTGCCGCGCGAGTTGTACCGCCGGATGGGAGGGGAACGATTGTCCGAAATCGTGCACTGCAACAGCGCCTGCCGGCTATGTCATCATGAATTTCAGAGAGCACAATCATTCTGAGAACAATGGTGGTCATGATGTTTCACGAATGGCCGCTGGGCAGAGTTTCGATTACAAGCGAAAAGTAGAGCAAGCCTATGGCTATGCCCTCGATCTCGCAGGTAAGGCCAACAATAAGTCTGCCGAGGCAAAGATCAAGCAAGACATGAGCAGCGCCATTTCGGAAGCGGAAAGTTTCAACTCATCGCATCAGCTCGTCCGCCTCAACGTCTCCGCATCGAAGCACGGCAGTGTCATCGACCGCAAACGCGGTTGGAGCGATCACAGCGTCGAGCTGCTAGTGAAGTGTGTTGTTCCCGCAAATCTTGAAGAGCAATTGCTAAAGAAATATGCCCTTCAATAAGTGCAGTGACGCATAACCTTGCGGTCCACCGGACGCTGCGCCCAAAAGCGGCGCAGCGCCGGTGACCTCCACGTTAGGCCGCCTACATCGAACCCAGTAGGCATATGATTAATCGTGTTTTTATGAAAGGGGATACAAAGATGCTCAATAAACGAAGAAGCTTTTCTTTCCTGGCAATACTTACCGCCGCCTTACTCTCCGGGTGTCAATCCGCAGCCTTCCACAGGGCGGATGTTCAAGACAACTCGACAGATCGTATGACCGTTGGCAAGGTACAAAAGGAAATCCGTGTCGGAATGAGTGGTGCTGATGTTGCTCAAGCACTTGGTTCGCCCAATATCGTATCTACCGACGAAGAGCGCCGAGAGGTCTGGATATACGACAAGATCGCTACCGACCGCGCTTATTCGTCCAGCAGTGGCGGTGTCAATGCTCTGATCCTTGGTTTTGGCGGTGGTGCCGCAGGTGGTGTCGGTGTTGGCGGCGGTTCTTCGGCAGGAGCTTCTTCAACAAGTCAACGCACGCTTACCGTCATCATCAAATTTGATAAGGACGGCAAAGTTCGTGACTTCGCATATCACACATCGAGGTTTTAACAAATGAAAAAGCTACCAATCCTTATTGGCGCGCTTTTCCTTGCCGGATGCGTGACCGTTCCGCCGAACACTTTTGTTGTTACCCCAGAGTTATTACAGCAACGGCAATTGGAAACCCGTCGTTATGACGGTATCAAAGAAGCCGATTTAATAACGGCAAGTGCAAATGTGCTTCAAGACCTTGGGTTCAATCTTGAAAATTCAGAAACTAAACTCGGAGTTCTAACTGCCAGCAAACAACGTGATGCCACTAACGGCGGCGAGGTTGCAGCAGCAATTATTGTTGCTCTTCTTGGCGGTGGTGCAATGGCAATCAGCAAAGACCAAACAATTCGCGTTGCACTTGTTGTGCGGCCTGTTAACGACAGCAATGGCAAAGCAATGTCTGATAGTCATTTTGTGCGTGTCACCTTTCAGCGATTGGTGCGGCGCACTGACAATTCCACAATAGCTCAAACCCTTCGAGAGCCCGAGCTGTACCAAGACTTCTACGAGCGTGTATCGAAATCCGTTTTTCTTGAGGCACAAAAAATATGAGATACCTATTCACTGCAATTCTTCTGTCTCTGTCACTTCTTAGCGGATGCGCGACAACCAATCAACGTGTTTTAGATTCCGGCGATGAAACCCAACTTCAGAAGCGCAGCTATCAGTCACGCATATTCGAGACAGCAGACAAAGAGAAGGTTCTACGAGCAACAATTTCCACCCTTCAGGACCTCGGTTTCGTCATTGATCGTGCAGACCTAATGCTTGGTAGCGTCAGCGGCACCAAGCTTGATGGTCACCAAATTAAAATCACAGTATCGGTTCGCCCCAAGGGCACTGACCGCATGTTGGTGAGAGCAAATGCTCAATTCAACATCACGCCGATCGAGGATCCAAAACACTATCAAGATTTCTTCGCGTCACTTGAAAAGTCGCTGTTTCTCACTGCCCATGCCGGTGAGTAATGGAAGCTTTATGGCCTAACAATCGCTTCGAGAGGGACGCTCCGCCAGCAAGCTATGCTTGCTGTCTCCGCGCCCCTCAAGCGAAACGTTAGATTTAAAAGGAGGGGCTGATGTTATTCGCGCTATTCGACAAAGACTGTGATTTGGTCGGCTGGATCGATCCGGGAAACCACATATTCAATACAGAAATGGATTGGGTTGCGTATGTCGCCAATGGTCACGCTTGGTCCGCAGCCAATGGAAACTGGCTTGGGCCAGTTAAGGGGCTGCTTTGTCAAGATCAAGACGGCAGCCCCGTTGCCTGGAATCCAAAGGAGGGTGTCGCCGGATCAGCTCGACCCGCTCGCCCAGCAAGGGCTGCGAGAGCGGCTCGCCCTGCTCGTCCCGCCCGGCCCGCTAAACCAGCTCGTCCTGCTCGCCCTGCTACTCCGGCTGGCGGTTGGTCAACTCTATCTTTCTATGCGTGGCTAGGACAGTAGATCTAACCCAGCATTCCAGCGGACTGCCTCCGGCAGCCGCTGAATTTCAGCGTTAGCGCGCATGCAAACCCCCTCGCAACACATCCCAGCGACAGTGAAAGTGC
>CALMYW010000341.1 GCA_937873665.1 uncultured Sphingorhabdus sp. | reverse complement strand
TTCCGCTTACCGAAGAGCAGTGGTTCGCCGACGACGCTGCTGTTCGTATCGAGGAGTTCCTTGGCATTGCTTGGCCCGATGCGCCTGTCATGGAAACGATGACCACGTTGATGGATGGTCTTTCCATGGACAAGGCTGGGGAGCCACGTGCAGCCCTGCGATCCTACCTGTCGAAGCAGTTCTACAAGGACCACCTTCAGACGTACAAGAACCGCCCGATCTACTGGCTGTTCTCGTCGGGCAAGCACAAAGCGTTCGAGGCGCTGGTCTATCTCCACCGTTACAACGAAGGCACGCTGGCGCGGATGCGCACCAACCATGTCACCCCGCTGATGGGCAAGTTGCAGCAGCGGATCAGCGATCTGGATGCCGAAATCGCCACCTCATCCTCCTCGGCGGAAAAGACCCGCAAGAGCCGGGACAAGGACAAGATTGCCAAGCAGCTGATCGAACTGCGCGCCTTTGACGAGGAACTGCGCCACCTGGCCGATCAGCGCATCGCGCTCGATCTCGATGATGGCGTGAAGGTCAATTACGCCAGGTTCGGCAATCTGCTGGCTTTCAAGGACAAGGTTTGCCCGAAGAAAAAGGGTGAGGACGAGTAAGCGTGGACCTTACCCACATCCACACCCATCTGAAACGCCTGTTTTCCAGCGGCGGCCATGACCATGCGGGCAACCGCATCGTCTGGTGGCAGGATCGCGAAGGCGAATTTGCCGAGGAACTGGATAAGCTCGATCTCGAAAACTGCCATGAGGATGGCGTCGTGCTAATCCGCCTGGGCGAGGAGTCCACGCTGGCGTTGAAGGTCAGAATGCTGCTGGAAGAGCCCAAGGCGCGCTTCCTGATCTATGAACGTGGTGCCTTGCCGGACCCGGCGCACGACATGCTGCTCGACATCCGCAAATGGGCGGCACCCTTTGCAGCGGACAAGTCGACGCTGATCCTGCGTGAACTGGGCTTGATCGATGAGCTATCGCTCAAATCCCACATTGCCGATCGCGCCCGGTTCTTTGCCAGCCGCGAACGGATGGACAAGCTCGTCCGGTTCATCGCGCCCGGCGACGGCGCCTATCAGATTGATCTCAAGATCATGGCGGTGCTGGCCCGCGCGCCACAGCCGCAGCTCTCGCAGATCATGCGCATCTTGCTGGCCGAACTCGATCCCCAGGACCTGACGGCCGACAGCAAAACGCTCGCCGAATTCCAGCGCTTTGGCGTGGAGCAGGCCTTCTGGGACTTTGTCGCGCAAGAGTTTCGCTATGCCGACGAAGGGCCATGCCTGCGCAACCTGCTGCTGCGCCTGTTCGCCACGGACTTTGCCCGCCATGTGACCGGCAAGGTTCCGGTGTCGCTGACGCATCTGGTGCTGCCCAACGGCGGCGGCTCCAACGCGATCGTGTTCATGGACGGGTGGCGCGATTCCAGCAGCCACCAGCGATCCTATGATGCCCTGTCCGCCATCATTGCCGAAGATCTGCGTATCAAGAGCCAGCTGAGCGGTTTTGCGCTGGCCGATCTGGAGATGGTGCACAGCTTCCTCGACGTCGAGAAGCGATTGGCGTCGCTGCTTGTGCGCGAAGTGCTGGATGCTTCTGAAACGGTCAATGCCGCGCGGATCACGGATATCGCGCGCAGTCGCCAGAATGCATATTGGGCCAACGCCGAAAAACCGTCGACCGAAGATGCGCCCCGCGCAGCCCTGCACAGCGTTTACGATGCGATCATCCATGCTGGCGCATTTCTGGCGCTGAAGGGTGAAGTGGGTGTGCATGTCCGCAGCAACACCGCTTCTGAAACGTGGAAACTCTACACTGATCGCCTCTACCGCTTCGACCAGCTCTATCGCCTGTTCGGCGAGGCGGCAGACGTGGCGGAAGCCCAGAACTGGGATGTTCTCAAGGACCTGCGCAGCCATATCGAGGATGTGTATGGCAACTGGTATCTGGCCGAGTTGGGGAATCTGTGGACCAGTCAGGCAGAGGCGGAATTGCTGCCTGCCTGGCAATTGCCGAACATCATCAACCAGTATGATTTCTTTGCCCGTGAGGTGCAGCCGGTTCTGGATGCAGACCCTGGTCGGCGCGTGGTCGTGATCATCTCTGACGCATTCCGGTACGAGGCAGCACAAGAGCTGTTCGCCGCCATGCGGGGAACCGACCGCTATCAAGCCACGATGGATTCGATGCTCGGTGTCCTGCCATCCTACACCGCGCTGGGCATGGCCTCGCTCCTCCCGCACGGGCAATTGGCCTATGCGCCGGACGGCTCGGTGCAGGTCGATGGAAAATCATCCAGTGGGTTGGAGGCGCGCAAAAAGCTGCTTGAGGCAGTGGGTGGGATCGCGATCAAGGCATCCGATCTGATGGAAATGAAGAAGGAGGACGGCAAGGCCTTCTTCAAGCCCTATCGCGTGATCTACGTTTATCACAACCAGATCGATCAGACGGCGGACACGGGCAACGAGGAGAAGACCTTCATCGCCGTCCGGACGACGATCGATGAGATCGCGGCACTGGTTCGCCGGGCTTTCACCTTCAATTGTAATCGCGCGATTGTAACCGCCGATCACGGCTTCCTGTTCCAAAGCGCGCCTCCCGGCGACGGCCACAAGAACGCGATCAAGACTCGACCGGAAGGGGCGGTGATCGCCAAGAAGCGCTATCTGATTGGAACCGATCTCTGCAGCAATGATGGCGCCATCAGCGGCGATATCTCAGCTACCGCAAAAGCCAGTACCGATATGGGTTTCTGGGTTCCCAAGGGGATCAACCGCTTTCATTTTGTGGGCGGAAGCCGTTTCGTTCACGGCGGCGCGATGCCCCAGGAAATCTGCATCCCCCTGTTGCGCGTCAACTACGCGCGCGGAGAAGGCAAAGGCCGCGAACAGACCCGCGTCACCAAGGTCGGGCTGGCAGCGCTGTTTCACAGCACACGGATTACGACGTCCCGCCACCGATTCACGATCACGCAAACCGAGGCCGCCTCCGACCGGGTGCAGCCGGTAACAGCTAGGATCGCCCTCTATGATGGCGATCAGCAAATCTCGAATGCCGAGGTCATTGCCTTCGATTCAACGGCCAAGGACATGAACCTTTGGAAGAAAGAGGTCTGGCTCACGTTGGCCAACCAGTCATTCGACCCGCACAAGAAATACCAATTGATCGTTCGTGATACCGAGGATCAGCTGGATCTCTTCCCGCCTCACCCCGTCACTATCAGTCTGGCCTTTGAAAATGACTTCTGACCCTCAAACCAAGAACGATGTCGATGCGCTGCTGGTCCAGCAGTTCGCCGGTAAAGTCGTTCGCAAAGATCTCACCAAACTGGTCAAGGAAGGGGCAAACGTCCCGACCTATGTTCTCGAGTACCTGCTCGGAACCTATTGCGCATCCGACGATGAGCAGACGATCCGTGAGGGGCTGGAGACAGTCAAGGGTGTCTTGGCGGAGAACTATGTTCGCCCCGATGAGGCGGAAAAAATCAAATCGAAAATCCGGGAGCGAGGCAGCTACAAGATCATCGATAAGGTCAGCGTCCGCCTGAACGAAAAGCGAGACGTCTACGAGGCGCTTTTGGCCAACCTTGGCGTCAAGGATGCCGAGATCGATACCCGGTTCGTCAAAGCCAACGAGAAGCTGCTCGCGGGTGGGATCTGGTGCATTGTTACCGTGCATTACTTCTTCGAGGAGGGCTCCAAGCGGTCGCCGTTCTCGGTTGCAGACCTGAAGCCGATTCAGATGCCAAACATGGACATGGGCGAACTGTTCGAGGCGCGAAAGCACTTCACCACCAAGCAGTGGATCGATGCCCTGACCCGCTCAACGGGGATGGAGCCGACTGTACTGGACGAGCGCACCCTTTGGCACCTGCTGGTGCGGCTCATCCCGTTTGTCGAAAACAACTACAATGTCTGTGAGCTTGGCCCTCGGGGCACGGGCAAATCCTACGTTTACGAGGAAGTCAGTCCCAACAGCATCCTGGTCTCAGGTGGCCAGACCACCGTCGCGAACCTGTTCTACAACATGTCCCGGCGACAGGTTGGATTGGTCGGTATGTGGGACGTAGTCGCCTTCGACGAAGTGGCTGGGATCAATTTCAAGGAGCCTGACGGCGTCCAGATCATGAAGGGCTACATGGCCAATGGTTCGTTCGCTCGTGGGCGAGATTCCATTTCGGCTTCAGCCAGCATGGTCTTTGTCGGCAACATCAATCAGTCGGTCGATACCTTGGTGAAGACCAGCCACCTGCTGGCACCGTTCCCCCAGGTCATGATCGACAGCGCCTTCTTCGACCGCTTCCATGCTTACATACCGGGTTGGGAAGTGCCGAAAATGCGTCCGGAGTTTTTCACCAACCGCTACGGATTGATCACCGATTATCTCGCCGAATTCATGCGCGAAATGCGTAAGCGCAGCTTTGCAGATGCGATTGATCGCTATTTCAAGCTGGGCAACAATCTGAACCAGCGTGACACGATTGCAGTTCGCAAAACCGTCTCGGGTCTTTTGAAGCTGCTCTACCCCAACGGCGAGTTCGACAAGGAAGCTGTCCGTCAGTGCCTCGAATATGCGCTGGAAACACGCCGCCGGGTCAAGGAGCAGTTGAAGAAGATCGGCGGCATGGAATTCTATGACGTCCATTTTTCTTACATCGACCAAGACACTCACGAAGAGCGGTTTATCTCGGTGCCAGAGCAAGGCGGCGGCAAGCTAATCCCCGACGGGCCGATGAACCCTGGCGTTCTCCACACGATCGGAACAGGCAGTGGAGGCCACCTGGGTCTATATCGACTCGAAACCCAGATCACTGCCGGCACAGGAAAATTTGCAGTTTCCGGGATTGGTTCGAGCAGTTCGGCTCGTGAGGCCCTCAAGGTTGGCTTCGATTTCTTCCGGGCCAACATTGCCCGGATCAGTGGGGCCGCAAAGGCAAGTGAACATGACTACCATGTTCACTTGGTCGAACTTCAGAACAGCGGTGCGACGACGTCGATCACGCTTGCTGGGTTTGTCGCAGCCTGTTCCGGGATACTGCAAAAGCCGCTTCAGGGGCAGCTGGTCGTGCTTGGTGACATGAGCCTAGGCGGGAACATCAAGCCAGTCGAAAATCTCGCAGGCTGCATGCAGCTTGCCTTCGATTGTGGCGCAAAACGGGTGCTTTTGCCCATGTCGAGCGTGACCGATATCCCTTCAATTCCCGGGGAGCTCTTTGCCAAGTTCCAAACGTCGTTTTATTCCGACCCGGTCGATGCCGTATTCAAGGCATTGGGCGTCGACTGAATTTCGGCCGTGAGTTGTTGGGGAAAGCCTTCCCCTGCTGCTGAGCCCGTCCGGTCTCAACAGACCCCTTCGTG
>CALMYW010000340.1 GCA_937873665.1 uncultured Sphingorhabdus sp. | reverse complement strand
GGAGTAAAGCCAACCCGCAGAAGCGCGGCGAGATTTGCAAAGAGAACATGCGGCGACAGCGAGTTAAGTTGGCAGATTCCTATGTGCGAAGGATGCTGGCGGCAAGTATGGGAGTTAAGGCAGCGCAAGTGCCTCAACAGTTGGTTGAAGTGCAGCGCGAACTTTTGAAACTGAAACGGGAGTTGATGAAATGAAAAACTGTGACGAACTGCGGCAAGAATTGGCGCTGACCTTTGAGAATCTGAAAGCCGGAGAAATCAAACCAGGTGAAGCTGCGGAACTGGCGAACCTGGCTGGGAAGATGATTGGCAGCGCAAAGGTGCAGGTTGAGTATTACGCACTGCGCAAGGAAGCGCCGACGATTGCGTTTCTTGAGGCGACGCCGTGCCTTGGAAAACTCGGGAGCGTGAAATGATCGAACGATTGCTATGTGCCATCTTCGGGCACAAGTATGTCGTCCTGCGCGAATTTGGAACAAGCCGGAAGGTTGGCTGTACTAGATGCGCTTCGCAGTGGGGAATGCACGACGCCACAAGAGCATTTATCAAGTGGGACGGCGAAATTGAAGAAATGTATTCTGCACACGGAATACTAGGTAGCGGAGATTGAGGAATGAGCCTTCCCTATATAACCCCAATTCGTACTCAGTACATAACGATTACGCAGAGGCGCATTCGCCCTAAGTATTGGGTGAGCAGCTATTCAAGGAGATGGAAATGACCACTGAACAACAAATCAAGATACTGGAATGTGCGGCTAAGGCCTGTGGCTTAGAAAAAGCTCCTGTGTTTTCAGACGGATCACGGGATATAGCAATGCGTAATCGTTGGAACCCTCTCATCTCCCCCGCCGACACTGCCGAGATGTGCGCGAAGCTTTTGATTGATACATGCTTCTATTTGCAACTAGGCCGTGTCACTTGTGATTTTTACTATGGCACTGACAATATCCGAGACAGAGTCAGAGTCGAGTTCAAAGACCACGACAACTCCCGCCTGAAAGCATGGATGTACGCTGCGACGATGGTTGCAGCCAAGATTGGAGGAATGAAATGACCACCCACGACGAAGACAAGATCATCGCCCAGCAGGCGCGAATTGAGCAGCTTACAAATTTTATTAAATATGCACAAGTTTCGAGCGGCGTATGCTGCTGTGGGGACAGCATGGAAGGGCATCCGTCACCTATGACCTGTGGGCATTCTCCAGTAGATATGTGGGATTATCATTCTGGTGAATTACTGGAGGCGTACCCCGACGATCTCTCAGCACTCCGGGCACACGATGAAAAGCTGCGTGCGGTATTTCAAGCCGGTGCCGCCAGCCGGGATGCAGAGATTGAGGAGTTGGTGGCGGCGCTGAAGGGGGCAAACGACCTCACTGAGATACTTCGCATGCCAAACATTGAGCATGTTGCCGACGCACATAACAAGGCTGTTCGGTCGCTTAGAGCAGCACTCGCCAAAGTGAGGAAGCAATGAACCGCAGAAATTTCCTGAAAGCCATTACCGCTATGGTCGGCGCAGCGTGCGTTGGTCGAGGCGTGCCAAAGCAACGCACCGATACCTAAAGACTGGATTGTTGGACTGCTCGATAGCGATGGCAACGTGTTTGCTCAGATGGAAGCAGACTCGTTTGAAAAAGTTACGTTTCCTGTCTTTACTCGATCAGGAACGATAACTCATGGTTTTGTCGAAGGCGTAGCGATAGGCGGCAGGAAGGTTATGCGCCTTACGCAACGCTCGATCTGTGTCATGGCTGGCGACTCGATCATCCTGACTACGACCATGGCAGATCGTTCCGCAAACGACGTTCCGCACAACGTAAGTGATTGATTGCAATTATCCAGTAAAACCACTGGATTGCGGAACAGAAAACAGGCTCAAACCCGCATGGTTAAGCCATTTCACAATAGTTTCAGGTACTAGCGGGTAACTCCGTGGGGGTTCGAGTCCCTTCCTGGGCACCAGAGGCTTTCAGCCTAGATTGTAATCGCAATAAATTTCCGCAAAAGTAGATTATTTTCCGCAAAAGGTTGGGGCCGCCTTCATGGCGGCCCGCCAAATTATCCGCCAACCTTCTTCTGGAACTCTTCGAGAATCTTCAGTTTCTTGTCTCGCTGAACCTCAACCTTCTCCATGAATTCGTCTTCCGTAATCCCGTTGCGTTGATACTCGCGCTTCAGTTGCGTGATCTGGTTGTCGATCTCCATCATCTTGAATTGCGTCGCGCGCTGCAGGTTCAGTTGCAGCACGTCGGCCGGGTAGCTTCCGAGCTTGATACCGAACGCCGAGGCGGCCGCATCAGACACCGACTGTTCGCGCCCAAAGGTGTCGGTTCTACCCTTTGCCGCGTTCTCTACACCGGTCCAGGCATAGGTGCCCGGCAAGATGATGATGTTCGGCGCGAATGCCTTGTACAGGTGGTCGGAAAGTTTGGCCGCCTTCTCGGCGCCGGTGTCGGTTTCAAGAGTAATCGGCCTGCCGGTGAACTGGCTCTTGTTTGACACGACCTCTGAAATAATGGCCAGGGGCCCACCAGGAACAGCGAACGGCAGCATGGGTATCGCAGCGTGGTTCTGCCCGGTGTCGAAGATGTCGCCAACCGGAACGAAGCGGCGAATATCCAGGAAGACGGGGGATCCGAACTTGTCGTTCCACGGCATCCTGACGAGCTTTGGAACAAGCCCCCACACCCTGCCGGCCTTCTCTTCTGGCAGAAGCCTGCGCTCGTCGTCCTCGTCACCACCAGAAAGCAGGTAGCCAAGGGCATTGACCAGGCCGGCGAACATCGCCAACTTCATCAACTTGTGCGGCTTCCGAGCGGCCGTTTCAAGCAGCATCGGGACCGCGCGATAGGTAAAGCTGATGAACGGGAAAGCCGAATTGCGCATTGCCTGGATCCACGGCGCGTTGATGTGGTAGTCGAGGAATGATCGGCGAGCCCGGCGCCCGGCAACCAGATCACTTTCCCCATCTTCCTTGGCCTTGAGCCAGGCGGCCAGGCGGAATACCTGGTCCTCGCCTTCGTAGAGGTCAAGCATGTTCCCTGCCTCAGTGGTCAGCGCCTTGCCGGCGGCGGTCGGCTTGAAAGCGTCCCAGGCTGACGGGAAGCGCAGTTGCAGCGCCTTCTGCAGCGCAGCAAACGCGCCGACTTGAGCATCTGCCGTATGCTGCCCGGCCAGGCCGATTTCCGCTTCGAGCGCATCAAGCAGCGGTTCGATCTGTTCGCGCTGCAATTCAGCATTGACCCACGATCCCATGTTGGCGCCGGACTCATGGAAGCGGGCGATGATTTCGCGCGCAGCCTCGGCGTCGGCAGATCCGGCACGCGCGGCCAGGTTTCCGGTGCGGCCGAGGATGCCCTTGCCTTCGCGCTTGCTGGCGCCCAGGATGATGCGCAGCGCCTTGGCAATGTGCCCGGCAGATACGTCGTGCCAGTCGGCCATGACAAAGTTCGCCATGACGTTGTTCGTGTGCACCGCGGGGCTCAGTGCCGTCTTTGCAGACTTCCATGCGCCCAGGATGTCACGCCACAGTTCCGGGCCGAAGCGGAAGCCAACGGACTGCCGCACATCGTTCCAGATCGGGCCAGGAACGAACTTGCCGGCCAGGGCGCCGTACTTCGAGACGGACGTGCCGGGGATCTTCGTCTCGGGAACCTGCACCCACGTACCAGGGGCGAACGTATCGCGCATCCGATCGGACGCTTCGACAATCTCGCCGTTGATCTGCTCGCCCTTTACCTTGCCGTAAGTGCTGCCTATCCACTCCAGATAGCGCCCGGTTTCGACATCGTGAACCATGCCATGAAGCGTCTTGGCGATCGCGTAGCGGGCCTCGTCAATCTCGCCCATAGCAGTACGCTCGGCCTTGGTGAAGTCGCGCCACACGATCAGCTTGCCGCCTTTCGTGTCACGAACCTCCCAGGTGCCGGACTGGTCCCAGGTCGAATACTTGGCCGGCGCCTTCTCGTCAGCCGGCCAATAGGCCACTTCCAGCAGCTTGCCTTTCTTCTGCGGGTTGGTGTTGCCCGGCCCTTGGGCTGTTTCGAGCGCTCCGCTACCCTCGCCGGTCGGCGCGCGGCGCTCGTAGCGAACGAACTTGGCGCCGATCAATCCTTTGTCGGCCTGCCCGGCCTGCAGCTTGCGGCCCCACCACTCGGGCGCGACATTCTGCACCTTCGCCATGTCGACCGCATCGCTCATGCCGCGGCCCTTGTACTGGTCGCCCAGGACAGCAATCGCCCTCTGGCGCCCCTTCGTCTCGCCCTTGGTCTGTTCGGCCGTGTACTTGGCGTAGGAACGGTGCAGGTACTCGAAGCGGTTGCGCTTGTAGGCTTCCGGCGACAACTGCCCCAGGGCGACCGCCTCTTTCGACAGGTCGTCGACCATGGTCTTGATTTCTTCCATGACCGCGATCGACTCTGGCGAAAGCTGCTTCTCGAAATAAGCGGCAGCCTGCGGGTCGTTGTTGTTCATCCACTCATAGGCCAGGCGGCTTTCGGCGCGGGTCAGCGTCGAGAGCTTTTCCAGGAGCGCGCCAGCCTGACGGATCTGCGCGCGCTGCCGGCCCTGCATTTCGACACGACGATCGATCACCGCCTCGGGGATGCCGTAGTCGGCAACGACGCCGGCCTTGATCTGTTCCGGCGTGTAGCGGTCAATCAGCGTTGCCGCCTTGTCGTAGAGGTAGCCGGTTGCCTTGTCGATGCGTACCGCTTGCGTCACGGCGCGCATGACCGCATCAACCGGGCGCCAAGTTCCGGCCGGCTTTGCCAGGATAGCGTCGGCGCGCTCGGCCGCGGTCG
The DNA here is from genome assembly GCA_937873665.1 of uncultured Sphingorhabdus sp. The sequence continues at coordinate 1,786 of CALMYW010000340.1, read as the reverse complement.
GCGTGGGCGCCGATCGGCTGAAGCGCGTCTTTCCGGTACGATCAATCGGCCTTGCGTTGCTTGCCATTTCGCCAAAGTACAGCGCACCATCAGCGCGGTAGATTGCTGGCATTGCGGGGGCTTCTGTTCCGCCACCAATAGGCAGTCGACGCGACTCGAAGCTCAGTCCGTTGTTGTTGGCAAAGCGGATGTATCGCTCGGGAACGCGCGTTCCTTTTGGTCCTGTGGCAATAGCAATTCCGTCGTCTGTAATGCGGAATGTGATGCCGGCTTCGGGGCGCTCCATACCAGCCGCAAGACGGCGTAAGGCGCGAATTTCGGCCCTGTCGAAAGCGCGGTTGCCGGGCTGTTCGTTGGGTAGTCCATAGGATGATTCTACGCCTGAACGAGACAGCAGCGCATTCTCCACTGGGTTCTGTTCGCGCCACTTCGTCGCCAGCTTCTCGAATGCCGGGTAGTTCTTCTCGGCCATTTCGTCAATCGAGGCGTAGCCGCGGGCCTTGGCCTCGGCGGTCAGCCACTTCTCTTGTTTTGCGACATCCTCGGCCCGCGTGCCATCGGCCAGGCGAGTGCCCCCCATCACGCTTGCCGGCTTTCCGTTGCGCGCGAAGTTGCGCGCGGCATTGACCAGATCAGCCACGAACAGATCGGCCTTTTGCTGGTCATCGAGGGTGGAGTTAAGCCAGGAATCGATCCGGCCGGCCAGGTTTGTAGCGCCAGCGTTGCGCAGCCAGTCGCGCGCCACCATGACGACGCGGCGCCAGCCTTTCAGTTTGACCAGATCGGCGGCCGGCATGTCGGCAAGAACCTCTTCCACAGCCTCGGTGTTTGATGCCAGGCCATTGCGCCGCTTGATTGCCGCGGCTTCCTTGCGGACGGCCGCATTGTTCAACCAGATATGGTGCAGCGCGGAATCCAGTCCTTTGCCGATCGCACCGCGGAGGCCGTAGTGCGTGACCTCATGGGTCGCCAGCACATGCTCGGCGCGCGCCGCATCGGCCAGGCCGGACGCGAACAGGTAAATCTCGCCTTGGTGCATGGCGCCTTCGACATCCTCCCAGGCGCCTGCCTTGCGAATGAAGTCGGACAGGGCTTTCTGTGCTGGATCCTTGGTAGAAAGTTCGGCCGGCGATGCGAAGACATGCACTTTCGGCAGGTTCTTGAAGCCACGGGAAACTCGGTCGACCGTCGATTTTAGATCGCCAGCGGCCATGCCGGCGCCGGTGCCGCGCGAGAACAGCGGAGTGATTGCACCCGTCCTAGCCTGCCAGGCATCTTCCAATTCCTGTTCGCGTTCGAGCCCGGTAAGCTCCTGCCCGCTGGCGACAATCGCATCTTCCAGTACGGCCGCCTCGCCCATCTTGTCCAGAAGCATCTGGAGCATGGGGAATTGTGCGGTCAAGCGCGGTTCGAGCGCATTGCGCTTTGCCTTGAGGTCGTTCGCTTCTGATTCAAGCGCGGCCGGCGCCCGAGCAATGCCGGCAAGCGTCGTTTGGGCGCGCATGGCAACACCAACAGGGTCGCTCGTCACATCTTGAGCAAGAATTGTCGGCTCGGATGCCCTGATTCCAATGGCGGATTCAAACCGTTTGCTCGTCTCTGTTTTCGTGGTTCCGTCTGTGTAGGTGGTTATCGAGGTTGTGGTCGCCTTGCTCATGCGGCCTTGGTAAATCACATCGAACCCTGAAATGCTGCCGATGACCGTTTCCTTGTCAACCAGATGGTCTGACAGATCCTTGTAGCGCGCCATGAGCGCCTGCCCCCACTCCTTGCGGGTGTTGAAGGT
>CALMYW010000339.1 GCA_937873665.1 uncultured Sphingorhabdus sp. | reverse complement strand
CGCCACTTCATGGCGACTCCTGGAAGACCATTGATAAAGGCGGCACTTCTCCAGAGTCCTGTAGCTACATACTCCGGTCGAGCAGCGCACGTCGAATCTGCTCAATCGCATGCGATGGACTCAGTCCCTTCGGACAGACTTCGGTACAGTTCATGATGGTGCGGCAACGGTATAACTTGTAAACATCATCAAGGTAGTCAAGACGTTCAGCGGTCGCGGTATCGCGGCTGTCGACGATAAACCGATAGGCCTGCAAGAGTCCCGCTGGACCGATGAACTTGCTTGGATTCCACCAGAAGGAAGGGCAGAAGGTGCTGCAGCAAGCACAGAGGATGCATTCGTACAGACCATCCAACCGTTCGCGTTGTTCCGGGGTCTGCAGGCGCTCGCGTTCCGGTAGCGCTGTGTCGTTGATCAGGTAGGGCTTAATCTCGTGGTAATGGGCGAAAAACTGGGTCATGTCGACAACGAGATCGCGTATGACTGGCAATCCCGGCAGTGGGCGGATAAGGACTGGTTCGCGTAACCCTTCAATTGGAGTCAGGCAGGCGAGTCCATTCCGCCCGTTAATGTTGAGCGCGTCGGAACCGCAAACACCTTCGCGACACGAACGGCGAAAGGAGAGGCTGTCGTCGATAGTCTTGATTCGGATCAGCACGTCAAGGAGCTTTCTGTCGGCAGGATCCGGTGTGATTCGGTAATCCTGCATGCGCGGCGGCTGGCCGTCGTCCGGTGAGTATCGATAGATCTGCAGGTGCATGATGGATGTCCCCTTATCGTGAAACCTGGGCGGCAATCACCAGCCCCAGACGGATCGTACTTGCGAGAAGGAGTACAGCGATGAGTGACAGTAGCGCGAGACGAGGTATGCGCTGTGGGACATAGTCGAGAATGACGTCGCGTACGCCGATCCAGCCATGCAAGCAAGTTGCGGCAAAGCAGAGAAGGGCCAACGTCGCCCCGTGCCCGCCGGCGAAGAAGCTCTTCCATTGGGCGTAGCTGATCGGTCCTGAAAAAAGCAGCAGCGCCGACCCCCAGATCAGGCCGGCGATCAGTATTAGGGCGGTGACGCGTTGCAGGACCCATGCACGCTGGCCGGAGAACAGCCTCATAACAGCCCTTTCAGTAGAATCGCGACAGCCGCAAGTAGACCAAGCAAGATGACAGCCCGCGCGCTTCTCCGAGCTTGCAGAAGGGCAGTGCCGATCCCGGCATCCATTAGGAGATGCCGCATTCCTGCAGACAGATGATGTACCAGGCCCCACGCTGCGAATGCCAGAATGGTGGTTGCCCACGGCGAAGCGAGCCACGTACGCAGCGTCAGGAAGTTCGACTCGCTCTGTAGCGAATAGTCGAGTCCATTTACCAATGCCGGAAGGCTTACCAGCAACAGCAGTCCGGATATGCGATGCGCTATCGAAGCGATGGCCCCGATCGGGTAACTGATCCTGAACAGATTCAGGAATCTGGGTCGCGAAGCAACTGGAGGGCGCATGCGTTTGCTTTCAGTTGTTAGGACAGTGCCACTTCGACGGCGCTCATCACGGAACCAGCAACCGTCTGGCAAGGCTGATTACGCTCGGCATGATCGGTGTCCCACCGCGACACCCCACGTTGAAGGAAGCAAACATTCAATAACAATCTAGCACTCTAGGTTGGAAGTCAGTCATTTACAATTAGCATTCAAATGCTGGAGAGCATTTCCTCACACGCTTGATTGGAGATGCCTGCGTCTCCTGTTTCCACGGATAGTAACGATGAAACTGAAAAAATTTCTGAGCTACGAATGGGACGCGATCGCCGGTATTGTCACGGCGGTAACGGCATCTGTGCTGCACCTGCTGCACATGTTGGATGAAGAGGTCATGCTGTCAGTCGTGCTGGCCTTGATCGCTTTGCTGTTTATCAACTTCATGCGCCATACGCGGAACAATGAGATCACCGCCGAACAGGTGGACCGCACCGAAGCCGAGGTCCGCAAGATTCACGCCGGGCTTGAATTGCCGGAAGTGGTGCTGGTGGGCCCGCGCCATCTGCGGACCAATCATGAACAATTCTTGAAGCACATGAAGGGTGATTCGATCTGGTTCAACGTCTGCCTGTCGATGTACCGGACGCAGGCGCTATTTGACGCACTACTCCGGCCTGCAATCGAAAACCCGACGGTCCTGTCAATCCAGTTCATCCTCGACGATCGCCAGAAGGATGTCTGGCGCGAGACGATCTTGCCGAAAATCAACGCATGCACTGGGCACGCAAAGGTTCATGAGCCTCGCTGGTGTAGCCTGGAAAAGAACATCTCATTCATTCTCGCCGACAGCCACGCCAGCGAAGGCACCGAGGCCTTGCTCAGCTTCTGGGGAGAGCCTTTCATGGCCGAGGCATCCGAGCGTCAGGCTCCGCGATTTATCTTCCATGTACAGAAGAATTCCGAGTTGCTGCCGCATCTGGTCGAACTCGATCGCTGCTACCGACGCCATCCGGTTGCCGACGAGTAACACACTAGTAACTTTTATTCACTGCTCCGACAGCCATGTCCGGAGTCCTTTCGTGCAGCGCACTGGTGAGGCTTTCAGGCTGCAATGGCCAGTGTTCGACTTAGCTGCAGGTCGCCCCACATTGACACGTGCAGAGCGTAGGACGGGGGAGAGAATCTACGTCGAAATGAGCTCTTCCCTGGTCAGCGACGAACTCGGCAAGGCCATTGGTTCGGTTGCCATCGCGAGGGATGTGACAGAACGTTTCGTTCGGGCGAAGGCTGCCGCAATTGGCAAGAGTGATTTGATCTAGTCGATGTCCAGTACAACGGCACACCCAGGATACTTGGTTCGGAGCCCCATCAGCGGATATAGCCGAGGTGCCAGCGTAGGCCATTCGGCAGGTATAAAATGCGAACCAGCCTTTCGAAAGACAACGAATCCGAGTAGATGATCGGCAGGCCATGGCCGGGTAGAGGCAGTGAAGATATAAATTTGCTCGCCGAATAGCAGACGTTGAGCTGGGTCAGTTGACGCACCTGCTAATGAAATTGGATGGCCATCTCGACCGGCAGGTTGTGGCCGGGAGCATGAGTTCTCCAACGACCGCTTCAGAGCATCTAAGTTCGAAGGGCTGGGATTTCGCTGACCGGCAGCTCTGGAGAGAGCTGGGTGGCCGCAATGGGCACCCTGCTGCCGCACAAATAAAACAGGGCTGAGCGGCAGCAAACGGAGTAGACCCGCCGCTGGCTATGCATTTGTCAGCAGTCCGGTATCAGCCTGAAGCAGGCATAGAGGCTGCACTGCCTTACGGTTCGCAGTTGGCCTACCTGCGCATTCAGTTGTGGCGGTATCGTTGCGTTGCACCTGGTGGATTGCAATCGGAACCACCGGCGGGTTTGCGAATGGAACGGCTGGTGGTTTTCACCGGAATACAGATACAAGTTGAATCCCGCCCAAGAGGAGCGGTCTGCGTGGAACACCAACCGCCAAATGGGAGTCTTTCATCTCAGACCCCGCC
>CALMYW010000338.1 GCA_937873665.1 uncultured Sphingorhabdus sp. | reverse complement strand
ATCCGGCAACGGCGAACGCGCCTATTCGTGGCGCTGCATGAGCGGCAAGGTGCTGGCCTGCGTCAGCCCAGCGGGCGAAGACCGTTGCAGCAAACCCTCGCAAGAGCGCGAGCCAACGACGGAAATGACGCAATATTGCGCAGACAAGCGCAAGGGCGAGATCCCTATGGCTATATCCGGCAACAGCCTCGCCATCTGGACATGCCGAAACAAGCAGCCAGCAATCGCTGGCTACCGCTCCGGGCTCGATAAGCAGGGCTATCTTGGCTCGTCCTGGATGGATATGACCGATTATAGCCCGGCGAACATGATCGGTGCCGTCCCTCGATCACTCGCCGGAACCTGGAGCGGCCGGGTTGGTGGAACCAGCTTGCTCGGCATTATCGGCTTCACGACCGTGTTCCGCATTACGGGCGGTCAGGCCGGCGCATCAGTTGGCACGCTTGAATACTATCAGTCGACTTCATCCGGACAGCTGCAACTCGGCTGTACTGTGGATCTGGTTCTGCTGTCTGCCACGCCGACTGCAATGGTGGCGCGCGAACGGATCAGTCGGCACGGAACTGTGTCGCGCTGCGGGCCCGAAGATCAGGTGACGTTGCAACCGCGTGACGGCCAACTCTTTGTCGAGTGGCGCAATCTGAAGAACAACAAAGTGCGTGTTTCAGGATGGGTGCAGCGAGTATCGGGACGATAGGTTCGGTTGGGCAATGGGGGAAATTGGATGAGCCGGTTCTGCGCTTCATGTGGATCAGAGGTGCCCGCATCAGGTGCCTTTTGCGGAGAGTGCGGGGCAGCAATCCAACCGGTCTCTCAGCCCGAAACAACCCCCGCGAAGACGGGATACCGTACGCCCTTGATCGTGCTGGGCGGATTGCTGGCACTGGCCGTACCGCTGGTTTTGGTAACCAGTACTTCGAATAATTCGCTCTCATCACTGTTTTCAGCAGGCGAACTTACGCGGGAACGGGCCGCTAGCCTGATCGAGACGCACCTGGCAACCACCGAAATCGGCCAGTATGTGCAAGGTCACGTTGGCTATGCCTACATCGCCGCCGAACAGGGACTGTGGACGGTCGAGAAAAATGTCATCCAACTCGGCCCGGAACTGCAACAAGAAATCAGCCAGGTTTCCGGTGACAGGCTATTCCTGAACACCCCGCCCGGCATCAAGGTCAACGTCACGGGCATTGCCGCTGACCCGCAGGCACAAGGCCTGACGGATGTTCAGTTCACCTGGGAATACACGGCGCTGCCGAAACTCGTTCGACGATTGGCTGCCAAAGGCGGCACCGGATCAGCTGTTTTGCGGCTCTATGACGATGGCTGGCGCACAGAATCTGTGCAGTATCAGCGCTCAACGGATCCGGTGGAGCTGACCCAGTCCGAGATTGACGAGCGGGAAGTGGCCATTCAGGCAACGCAAAAGAAGCGCGAAGCTGAACTCGCGGCACTGGCGGTCCTGTGGACGCCTCGCTCGGTCGGTCAAAATTTTGTCTATCAGGATCAGCAAGGTTGGCGCAAAGCGGAGATCACTGACGCGGCGTTGGTCTTTTACACGAGTTCCACCCCGGACGGTCCTTGGCAGCGCGAGGCTTCCTACTGGTATGGCCTTATGCCCGAACTGAGCCGGACATATGATGGCGGCTATACCGGGCGCTTCCTCGTCTGGAACCCAGGCGGGAGTATCAATTACTCCACGATATCATTCGATTCGTACAATAACCCCGGCATGGGTGCGGCGATCGATGCCGCACGCGCTGAATGGCGCGCAAAACACCCCGATCACCTGGACGGGAAACTCGCAAAAGAACGCGTCTGGTCGGCCTATTATGAACTTTATGACTATCGCGGTGACAGTGTGCAGGATTACCACGAAGGCGATTGAGCGCTTCAACTCGCACTGATGACCCGATGGCCTGAATGAAAGCGCAGACGAAATTGCAGCATGACCACCTTCAACGCCAACCCTGCATAAAAGCAGACTGCATTAATCGCGCTACTTCAAATAAATGAAATACTAACGAGCCGAATATTTGGAACCTCATCCAAAATTATCATCTAAAAATGTTATATCCGCGCACACGCTAAGAGAAATGCAAACTATCGATTGCGAGAAAGACTTTCTATTTCATCAACCCTACGCAGTATTTTGCCGGGCTCCCCGAAGTCACCATGGCGTTCACAACTGGAATCACTGCTTGCCCTAAGAGGCTGACCGAAAAAGAAGGTGGGCAATATCAGCGACATGTGATTCAGCCGCGTTTGCGAGACAACGACGGAACGACACATGTGGACCGATATTGCCCGGCGGCGGTATGCCAGAGCCGACCTGCTTTTGCCCAGTGATTTGACGGACGCGGAATGGGAAATCCTGGAGCCGTTGCTACCGCCGCGAGGGAAGCGCGGTCGCCCGCCAGTTTGGGATTACCGGCAGATTGTAGAGGCGATCCTGTACCTGCTGCGTGGCGGACTGCCGTGGCGAATGTTGCCGCCCGGGCTGTTCCCGCCCATGACGACGGTGCAGCACTACTTCTATCGCTGGAGCGCGATGGGCGTGTGGAAGTCAATCAACCATGCCTTGCTGCTGATGGCCCGTGAGGCGGCGGGCCGAGAGGCTTCGCCCAGCGCGGGCGTGATCGATAGTCAGAGCGTGAAAACCACGGAAAGCGGCGGGCCACGGGGCTTTGACGCCGGCAAGAAGATCAAGGGCCGGAAGCGTCACATCGTCACCGACACGCAGGGCCTGCTGGTCGGAGCAGTCGTTCACACCGCCGATATCCAGGACCGTGACGGCGCGCCGGATGTCTTCGCCAGCATCCGCCACAACTTCCCCTGGTTGCGCCACGTGTTCGCCGATGGCGGTTATGCCGGCGACAAACTTCGCGCCGCGCTCGCCAAAATCGGCACCTGGACGCTGGAAATCATCAAGCGGTCGGACGCGGCCAAGGGCTTCAAGCTCCTGCCGCGCAGGTGGGTTGTTGAGCGAACCATCGCATGGCTGAACCGAAACCGCCGTCTTGCCAAGGACTTCGAGAGAACCGTGGAAAGCGCCACCACGTGGCTCTTCATCGCCTCTGTCAACCAGATCACCCGCCGCATCGCAAATGCCGGTAATCAGGCCGCTTCTTTATGAGTCAGCCTCTAAGCTCGACTTTGTACGTTTATGTCGCGAAGCAGAGTGCTTGCGCCATACGTATGACGCGCGCCGTTGGGATATATTGCGGTTCGCGGTATGGCGGGGAGCGTTGATTAATGTCGCCGACCCAGAGTTGGAGCCGGACGGCCCCGATGGCGTCACTGAATGTCAGGCTGGTCTTTCGATACCACGCGGCGGCGTAAGGGATGCTGGCGCTGGTGAGCAGATCGCAGGCCCATAGCGATACGAGGCTGTAGAGTCCGAGGAGTGCCGGGGTGGTTCGGGCTATGGCCCTGTCGGTCCATTGACGCTGTGTCTCGACGCCCAGGTGAGCGCGCGTTTCGGCAAAAGTCACCTCGATCTGCCATCGGCGGACGTACAGGGCGATGATGTCCTTGGGTTCGAGGGTGATGTCGGTACTGAAGAAGGCTTGCGGATCGCGCTTTGCGTCGGGATCGCGGACCAGGACCCATCGGACCGGCAACACCGGGGTGCCTGGCCTGTACCACAAGGCGATGTCGGATGAGATCTCGAGCGCCTTGCCCTCGACATGGCCGTACCAGGCGGAGACGACGATCC
>CALMYW010000337.1 GCA_937873665.1 uncultured Sphingorhabdus sp. | reverse complement strand
GTGCATCATTCGGTGTGCGATAATGTAGCAATTTTGCCGCGTTTGTCAATCTGAGTCCAGGTTCTGCCTGCAAAAGAGAGGCGGGCGGCCTTGGGGCGAAGGCGGCCCGCCTCTCGGGGGTCTGGCGCGCGGGAGGTGTCGCTGCCAGTGTGCATGGCGATGGGGACTTGGCTGGCCCCCATCGCGTGGGTGCTGGCCGTCAGGCGTCGACCAGCGGGGGGAGCGCGGGATCGCTGTCGTTGACCGAGCCGGTGGCGGCCTGGTCGGTCTTGGCGGTCTGACGGCCGTTGCGCTTGGGCGGAGCCGCGGTGCTTTCGCCGAGGCCGTCGCCGCCAGCGTCGTCGTCGCCGGCGTCGGCACCGAACAGGTCGCTGTCGCGATAGTCGCTGGTGCCGATCTCGGTGTTGCGGCGCTTGGGGCGCTGCCAGGCGATGGCGTATTCGCCGTCACCCTTGGCGAACATGGCGATGTAGAGCGGCTGATCCATGCTCGGATCGTCGATCTTGCCCTGGTGGAAGACTTCGCCGGTGGCGTTCATCGCGAGCTCGAACAGCGCGCCGACGACGACCCACTGGCGCTGGGCATTGAGCGCGACGATGTCGAACTTGGGGGCCTTGGGGTTGTTGCTGGTGACGGGGCGCAGGCCGATCGTCAGAGCAAGGCCGATGGTGGCGATCGAGCCGATCAGCTGGCCCGACATGTTGCGTTTCACAGTACCGATGTTCATTGACTTTCTCCTCGTGGGAACAGTTGGAATCTGACCGAACCCCTTGTCCGATCATCTTCTTCCCCCCCCCTTCCCTCTCGGCCGTCAGGCCGACCTGCGGGCTTGCCCCGCAGAGGTTCGAAGAGTGCGTCAGGACTGGGATCAGCTGCGGCTTGGCGGCCTGATCGAGCGGACTTTCACGTCGTTGGGCGGATAGAGGTCGCGCCACGTTTCGCCGTCATATTTCCCTGTGAGAAAGGCGGCTTGATGATCGATACGGCTGCGTACCTCGCGGCGGGCTTCGGCGGCTGTCAGCCATGTCGGAACCGAGACGGTAAGCGTCATGATTATCTGTTTGCGGCGACGGGTCATCGGGCGCGCTCTGGAGTCCGTGCGGCGCGGTTTTCGGCGGAGCTGGGGCGCTGCCAATGGATTGCATAGCCGCCATCGCCGGTTGGTTGTAGCGAGAGGTAGAGGGTATTCGCGCCGTTGTTGAGGGCCAGGCGGGCTCTGAACTGGCCGGCGTTGGCTGCCCAGACATGGCTGGCAGGATTGGTGCTGCGGCCCGAGACGAGGATCTCGTGGCTAGGCCCCGCTGTCGCGGCGAGCGGCTTCAAGGTGAGCTCCTTCCGGGCGCCGTGATGGTCGATCGTGCCTGTCAGTTCTCCGTTGCTCGCGAGCGCGAAATGTCCGATTTTCATGGTTTTTGTCCTTTGGTGGTTTTGGCGATGTCGCTCATCGTTTTGAGATGCCTGCGGTGGGCGCGGAATTCGGCTTCTTTGGCTGCGTCTTGAAATGGGTAGGCAGTGATTGCGGCCGACGGGCATAGCGGCGCGAGGATGCGCTTGAGCCGGGTAAGCTCGACGGTCTCGAACATCGGTTTGACCGTAATCTCGAGCCCTGTGGACGCGGGTGCGATTTCTAGAAAGAGGATCCCATGCCCGAGGTTGCCGCAGAATGTCGCCGGGAGTTCGGCAAAGGGTGATTGCGGGTCGTAGCGCGGCGGTCTTGGGATCGGCGAGAATAGCTCGCTGAAGCTGCCGCTGCGAAAGTCGCGGTAGGTTACGGGCGCTTTGTTGACCCATGGCTGGTCTTCGGGCTTGGTTTTGCCGGTGACGATGGAATGGATGAAGTCGGCGAAGGAATAGGCTGATTTGGGATAGGGACTTGCGTTCCAGGAGCGGCGTGCTGTTTGGCGTGCTGCAGGGGGCAGGCTGTAAAGGCGTGTTCTTGCGCGTTTCCAGACCTGGGCAAGCTCAGCCCGGCGGTTCATTTGGGCTTGATGCCAGCGGCGTGCGTAGCTCTGGATTTCCTGTGTGGGGGTCGGTTGTCCCTCGGCGATCAGGGGTCCGAGTAATGGCAAGGCGTCGCGTTCGCGCTGTTGCTTGCGTGCAATGTTGGTCAGTTTGCGCGGCGTTTCGGCGAACGGGCGCACTTTGGGTGTGGGTTCGAAGATCATGACAGCGCGGCGATGAGCGGTGGTTTACGCAGGAAGAGCGATATCACGCCTTCGGGTTTGGTTTTCGGACCGGGGCCCTTTTGTTGGTCGAGGCGAAGACGCTTATGGATGTCGTGCGGTAGTTCGGCCAGAGGGCGTGCGTAGGCGATGGCGTCTGACGGGTTCGTGACTTCCGCGAAGGTGGAGCCGATCCAGCGCAGCAGGGCTGGGTCGCCATTGTCGTCAGGTGGGCCGAAGGCAGCAACGAAATAGGTCCCGAGCGGTTGGTCCCAACCGATGGAGATTTCGTAGAGGCATCCCAGATGAGGAAGCGGGCGGAGGCAATAGCGGCTCATCGGCACGGCCTTCGGGGTAATCGTGCGGCGCGTTGCATCAGTAGTCGCTCGCGAGCATCAAGGTGACGATTCGGTAGCTGCTGGTTTCGTCCCACGGCTTTGCTGCGCCCCACTGGAGGCTCCCGTCATTTTCGTAGACGTCGATCTTCCAGAAGATTTTGTGCCCGTCATATTCGAGCTGGCCAAAATCATGTTCGCCGTGCGGGTCGTTATCGGCGGTGAACTCGGCGGTCGCCATCTTGTGGAGTAGTGCGGACTGGATGAGGACGCGGCGGAGCGCTTGCTGGTCAGCTGGCAAGCTGTCGTCGATGAGGGTCGCGAGGAGATTCCTGGTGAAGACCGTTCGAGAATTCTTGAGCCGTTGGTGACGTGCTGCATCGTTCAGTTGGGCGATGCGGGCAGTGTTTTGTTCGGTTTCGATGGGTGGTGTCGGGGCGGTCGCCATGGTCTTAGTCCTCCAAGTGATACCCAATTCCCGCCCCTCTTTGCTCTCTTGACCTGGGGCGCGCGTTCACGCTATGTTCGATCCCGAAAGGATCGATAGCGATGGGTGTGGATTTTCGGGAATTATGTGAGGGGTTCGATCTCGATATCGTTCTGCGCGACGTTTCGTGCGACGCAAATGTGATGCCGGTGCGCCGTGCGATAGCGGCGCTTTGCATCGGGATGAATATCGATGACGCCTATTATTCGGTCCGCGAATTGCGTGAGGCAGTCGCACTCGTTCTCGACGATGCGCCTGACGGCCGCGAAAAGCTTGTCGGGATCCTCGGGAACCGGTGCGATGATTTCCAGAGGGCTATTTACTATGCGCTTGCGGGTCGCGGTGTCGTGGAAATGCTCGAGGCACTCGACTGGCTCTGCGTCATTTTGAAGGGGCGCGGCCGCGTCGCGGGGTTTTTGGGGCGACAGCGGATTGTGCGGAAGTCTTTGGTTTCGCCTTACGTCGGCGAGGAGCCTGACGGGCCGGTGGTGGCGGCTGATCCTCAGTTTCCGCTCGGCCGTTCATGGTCTGTTGAACGAGGGCCTGCCCCGTATTAGGCTTCGGAAAATCGGCGGGATCGACGACTGTCCAGTCTGATGCGCACCAATCGGCGCGTCTCAGAAAGAGCGGCCAGTTCATGGTTCCGCCGGTGCCGGTTTGGCAGATGAATGGTTCGGGTACGCCCTGATTGGTATCGAGATAGACATAATGAAGGCCGTTGTGCCACGCAGAGCGGCGGGCCGCTTTTCCTTGGGCTATTTCGAGGAGAATTTCCGAAAGCGTCATTGGCGGGTTTCGCAAGACAGTCGGGCTCCGTGCCGCCAATCTTCAGGGTTGGTCCATTGCCCTGAGAAGCCCCCGGTTCGATTTCCGCGGGCACGGTCGAATGCGCGATTGTAGACGTCGAGCCGGTCGGGATCGCTCCGCAGGAAGCGCGGGATCGGGACCGCATAGCCGGCAAGTATCAAGACAAGGCCAAGATCCTGGCCGTCTGCAGTCACCGTCCCTACCGAGCGGTCGAAGGTCTTGCCTTTCTGCAGGGTGACATTGATCGTGCGGTTGTCCAGGAAGCGGGCAGTGTAGTTCTGCGCGTCGCGGCCGCACGTCCAGCAGGTGCCGTCGGGTCGCTCGCATTGTTGCCGGTATTCGAAAGCGTCGACCCCGGAGAGCCGTACCGGGATCGATATCGTGTCGGCGTCGATAGCATGGCCGCGCGTCGTTATCGGCGGCTCGCTGGCCGAGCAGGCGGTTATCGCGGCGAGGATCAGGAAACCGCTTCGTCGCACGTCAGGACTCGCGAGACGATTCGGCGCGGGGGGGCGTTGCGCGCGAGAACCACTCGATAGGGTTGAAGAGGATTGTCGGTTTTGACGACTGCGGTGTCCGTGCTGGTCTGTTCTGCCACTTGAGTTGCCACTCTGTTTGCATGTTCGATGCTGCAGAGTTTCTTTCGTTTGGGTGATTGTTGTTTGTCGGTCATCGGATGTCGCCGAAATTGTTGGGGATTGTCAACGCGAAATGGCTGCCGCTGGAATGATCTTCCAGGGGCGGTTCATCAGGTGTGATACTTTGACGAGCTGGTTGTCGATCTTGCGGCGCAGGGCGATGCCTTTCTTGTATGGGGTGACGGTGAAGACTTTTTCGGTAACGCCGTCGCTGAAGGTCATCGCTTCGGGGAGTATGATGGTATCGCCGTCGCTGGGCTTTTGGCGTGAAGTAAGCGCAAGATTGGCGCGGCATTTTTGGCGCCATTCGAGAGCATAGGCGTTGTCGGTAGGGCTCAGTAGATCGAGGATCGATGCCGGGCAGTCGTAATTATACGGGCCCATGTCTTCCGACATGTCTTTGTAGCCCAGGGTCAGCCCGTCGCGGGCCGCCGGGTTGATTTTGACGTTGCAGATGACGGCAATGGTGCGCGCAGCTTTGCCCGTGTCGATGAGTTCGCAGGCGGCGTAATAGGTGGTGCCTCGCAGGGTTGATTTAACGACCTGCAGGGACTGGGTACGGCCCCGGTCCGGGTCGGGTTGGTAGGTGAACTGGGCGTCGAGATATTGCTTGGGGCTGAGCGGGTGCGGGTTGAGGAAGAGCCATCCCATGAGTTGCTCCTAGACGAGTTTCGCTTGGCGGGGTTGGAAGGTGAACCCCGTTTCGCGGCGAATTATGTTCGCGAGCTTGGGGTGGTCGGCGAGAGCGGCGATATCGGCAAAGCCGTTGCGGTGACCGCAATAGTCGGTGCGGCTATTGCAGCGGCGGAACATGATTTCGCGGCCTGGACCCATCAATCCGATCGAGATCTGGATGTAGATCTGATCGGCGTGGAGCGTGATCTCGCCCGAGACCGCTGGCCCAGCTTGGTTCGAACGAAGGTCATATTCATTGCCTTCGAGACCGAGGAACAGGGCGAAGGCGCGCAGCGCGCGCTTGGTGTCGAGGTGGAAGGCGCGTTTCGCTTCAGGATCGTAGGAGACGCCGCGCCGCGCAAGTGCGATGAAAGCGGGACGCGATTTGAGTTCGTCGATCTTGGCGAGGCATTTGCGGCGCAGGAAAGCGTCTTCATCATAGGTCTGTTCAGGGTCTGCTCCTGCGGCGATGCGGCCGAGGTGACGCGATAGCAAGACGGTGGCAGGGTCGGTCTCTGGATCGATGCCGGCCAGGCGGGCGTCGTTGGCGGCTTCGTTGGCGGCGCGCAGTGCTGTCTGGATTGTCCGGAGACCATCGGGTTGCAAAGCGCGGCGGGATCGGAAGCAAAGATCGGAGCTCATGGGGTGTGCCCTCCGGTTGGCGTCTTGATCGCCAATCCGTCCCCCCTCCCCTCGTGCG
>CALMYW010000336.1 GCA_937873665.1 uncultured Sphingorhabdus sp. | reverse complement strand
AAATTTTTTCGGCCCCCACCACACACAATGAAGGCGTCAAAAACCCCCCCCCGCCCCCGCCCGCCTCTAACGCAGCCAGCTCCGCCCTGGCGCATCACAACTCGAAGGACGCCTTCCCGGTGCTCATGCTCGGCGCCATCGGCGTGGTCTTCGGCGATATCGGCACCTCGCCGCTTTATGCGATGAAGGAGAGCTTCATCGGCCCCCACCCACTGGCGGTCGACCCCTTGCACATTTTCGGCGTGCTCAGCCTGGTGTTCTGGTCGCTGATGTTGATCGTGACGGTGAAATACGTTCTCGTAGCCATGCGCGCCGACAACCGAGGCGAGGGCGGCTCCTTCGCTTTGCTCGCGCTGATCTCCAGCCACCTCGATGACCGGCGCAGGGCGCTGCTCATGGTCCTCGGCGTGGCAGCCGCCGCTTTGTTCTATGGCGACGCCATGCTGACCCCTGCAATCTCGGTGCTCTCCGCGGTCGAGGGGCTGACTATCGTCGAAGCACGGCTCGAGCCGCTGGTCCTGCCGATTGCCGCGCTGATCCTGCTCGGCCTGTTCTTCATTCAATCCCGCGGCACGGCGAAGGTAGGTGCCTTGTTCGGCCCCATTGTGCTGGTCTACTTCGCGGCGCTGGCAACGCTTGGCGTGGTCAATATCGCCGCGCGGCCTGAGATCCTTTCGATCTTCAACCCGCTGTGGGCGTTCGAGTTCTTCCGGCACGATTCCCGGCTTGCCTTCCTCGCGATGGGATCGGTGTTCCTTGCCGTGACCGGAGCAGAGACGCTCTATGCCGACATGGGGCATTTCGGCCGCAAAGCAATCGGCGTGAGTTGGCTTGCACTAGTCTTCCCCTGCCTGATGCTCAATTACATGGGGCAGGGCGCGCTGCTGCTGGCCAATCCGGAGGCGGTGGAGAACCCGTTCTACCTGATGGCCCCCGAATGGGCGCGCGTGCCGCTCATTGTGCTGGCCACCTGCGCAACCATAATCGCCAGCCAGGCAGTGATATCGGGGGCATTCTCGGTCACGCACCAGGCGATCCAGCTCGGTTTCCTCCCGCGCCTCAAGATCCTTCACACCAGCGAGAGAGCCGCAGGACAAATCTATATTCCGGCCATCAACTGGGGCGTGCTCATCATGGTTCTGGTGTTTGTGCTGGGCTTCCGCGAATCGACGCGGCTGGCATCGGCCTATGGCATTTCGGTGGTGGGCACGATGCTGATAACCACGGCGATGCTGGCCTTCCTGCTGTTCAAGGTCTGGCGCTGGAACCGGTGGGCCGCCGCTGCCACCATCGCACTGTTCTCGGTGGTCGACATCGCGTTCTTCCTGTCCAACATAGCCAAGATCGCCGACGGCGGCTGGGTCCCGTTGCTGGTAGCGGGGGTGATCTTCACTATACTGACGACCTGGGCCAAGGGGCGCGGTGTTCTCCGGCAACACCTTCTCGCCGATGCCATCCCGCTCGAGGTTTTCGTCAAGTCCACCGCCACCTCGGCCCACCGGGTCAAGGGCACCTCGGTGTTCCTTTCCGCCACGAAGGAGGGCGTCCCGGCGGCGCTACTTCACAACCTCAAGCACAACCAGGTGCTACATGAAAATGTCATACTGCTGACCGTGGCCGTGGCGGAGACCCCGCGTGTGGAAGCCGGGGAGCGGATGGAGATGCACGCGTTGGGCCACGGCTTCACCCGGGTCATCCTGCATTACGGCTTTACCGACGAGATCGACATTCCGCGCGACCTGACCTCCCTCAGCCAGAACGGGATCAGCCTTGATCCCATGCGGACCAGCTATTTCCTTGGCCGCCAGAAGCTGATTGCGGCAAAGGAAGTGCCCGGCATGGCGCTGTGGCGCGAACACTTGTTCGCATGGCTGCTCAAGGTTTCAGAATCGGCGATGGACTATTACCGCCTGCCCGCCAACCGCGTAATCGAACTTGGCAGCCAGCTCAGGATCTGAACTTCATGCATTCCATTGTTAGCTTTCGGATTGCCCGTAACCGCTGACAAGACTGTCGTTCAAGGCCCAAATTCTGGTCCCTGATAGCTGCCGGTCGTTCATGTTGCCCAGACATCGACGATCGTCGGCTTTCAGACCGCGCTTCTCGTCCGTTCAATGACTGAAAAGTTGTCTGTGGATGGCTCCCGCGCTGCAAGCACTAAATTTCGGTTCTGGCGTTTGGCCTGTAATGGAGAATCTATGTCGCAGCCGATTGATCCTTCCGCCGCGGTTGAAAAATCAGCGAATCCCAGCAATCGCTGATTTTTGTCGACCCGATCTGTGCTAGTTCGATTTCCCATGAATAGCCGCATTGTAGCTTCGACAAACTGGTTGGCTGGCCGCTTGATCCGATTGGCGGCCGCTCTGGAGAACCTGGGGCGTCTCACGCCCACGCAATCCAAGTTCGTCAATCTCGCGCCGACCGACCAGGCCGACAAGGATGGGGTCTATGCCGAAGCCCTCCGCTTCGCGACGACCGACCCGAACATAACCAATATCGCGCTGACGGGGCCCTATGGGTCAGGAAAGAGCAGCATTATCCAATCCTTCCTGAAGCACTATCAAGGGCCGACCCTTCATATTTCGCTGGCCGCGTTCGTTCATGATGCCGGCTCAGGAGCTGGAAAGCTAAGCCGACAGGAGATTGAGAGAAGCATTCTCCAGCAAATGCTCTACGGCGCCGATGCCAACAAGCTCCCCCTGTCCCGCTTCAAGCGAATTCAGTCTCCTGGCGTTCTGTCGGTTTTGAAGTCGCTGTACATTATGCTCGGCCTGGTTGCGCTTTGGTACGTCTTCTCGGTGCGGGATGCCGTCGTTAGCGGTGCCTTCTTTACCCCTCTCGCTATCAGCAGCTGGCCCAAGTTCGCCATCTTTACATTTGCCGCACGATTCCTGTGGATCACGCTGCATCATTTCTATGTCGCCAGCTTCGGGCTTTCGCTCAAGAGCATTTCTCTAAGAGACATAGAAATCAGGCCAGCGTCTGACAGTCAGGAATCGATCCTCAATCGCCACTTGGATGAGATTATCTACTTCTTCCAGTCGACGAAATATGATCTCGTCATCATTGAAGACCTCGATCGTTTCCAAGACCCCGAAATATTCGTAACCTTGCGTGAAATCAATAGCTTGGTTAACGAGAACGCCGGCATCAACCGAACCATCAGATTTCTTTACGCGCTGCGCGACGACGTGTTTGTGAACACCGACAGGACCAAGTTCTTCGAATTCATCGTCCCAGTAATTCCGATCATCAACGCCTCGAACTCGATCGATATGGTGCTCGAGCAGGGCAAGAGGCTCGCGCTCGACGGGCGCCTTGACCGGCAGTTCCTGAGGGAAGTCTCGCGATATTTGAATGACCTGAGGCTCATCCAGAACATCTTCAACGAATATGCCCTCTACGTCGCCAATCTGGAAACCGATGACGAGAACATTCTCGACGCCAACAAACTTCTGGCGATCCTGATCTACAAGAACGTGTACCCTCGGGACTTCGAAGAACTTCATCGCGGCGAAGGCAATCTTGCCGAGATTCTGGGCCGCCACGACGAGCTGGTGGCGCATGGGGAGGCACTATGCAAAGCCGAGATTGCAGAGCTCGAAAAGCAGATTGACATGGCTGAGCGGCAGACACCTTCGGACCTGAAGGAACTGCGCCAGATCTACGCCATGGCGCTTATCCAGAGACTGCCTGTAGAGACCGTTAGCGTCAGCCTTGATGGGCAGTCATGGATCATGTTCACCGATCTGGTGGGGGCCGATGCGTTTGATCGAGTGATCGCCGCGGCGCATATTAACTACCGGACTGCGCATAATCACCGACAACGGATCGATATCTCCAGCTTGCAGAGGGACGTCGACAGCCAGAAAACTTACCTGGAGCGCAAGGCGCAAATCGAGAGCAAGTCAGAGGCAAGCAAGAACACCAGTGCACGGCGTATCCGCGACCTCAGGGCCAAGATTGCGGCGCTTCGGACCAGCAAATTCAATGAGCTGGTGCGTTCAAGTGCCGAGCGAGTGTCCGACCTCTTCGATGGCTTCGGTGAGAATGGAGAACTAGCGCGCTTCCTGATCCTCGAAGGACATCTCGACGATAGCTATTATCAATATACTTCGCTTTTCCATTCCGGCCGGCTGTCTCCCAACGACAACAAGTTCCTGATCCAGATACGGGCCTTTAATACACCGGACCCGGGCTTTCAGATCGACAACCCCAAAGAGGTCATCGCCGCGATGCGCGATGAGGATTTCGGACAAAGCTATGTCCTCAACGTCAAGCTTGTCGACTGCCTCCTGAGCGAGACCGCCCTGTACCGCGATCAGACGGCCAGGCTCTTCGAGTTCATCGCCTCCCGTTTCGATAGCAGCGAAGATTTCCTCGAGGCCTACTATTCCACCGGTTCTGCCGTCGCAGGCTTGCTCGCCGGTCTGGCCGCCCACTGGAAACAGTTTGTGCCGAGGGCAATTTCCAGCAAGCGCAATCTCTCCCATGTCACGCATTTAGTAGCAAATCTGCCTGAAAGTGCGCTTGAGACGTTGGCACGCGAGCGTGACGAACTGCCTGAATTCGTCGCAGCCAAGCTTGCCGAAATCCTGACGCTTGCTCCTGATCTGACGCCCGAACGTCTCGAACGGATTGGCTTCGAGATCCAAGACCTTGCCGCCATTGGGGCGCACACTGGAGTCGTGCGCTACATGGTGCAGAAGGGTCTCTTCGACATTTCGATTGCCAACCTGGAACATGTTTACAGCAATGTGCTGGGCGAAACCGATCTCGCCGGGTTTCGCACGCGTAACTTCACCACGCTGCGTTCGATCACCGATCCGGCAATTATGGCAAGAGTCGAGCGTGACATCGACCGCTACCTCCGAGAGATTTTGCTGAAGCTTGAGGGCAACTCGCAAGAAGATCCCGCAACCATAATCGACCTGCTTGGTCGCGAGGAGATTGACGAAACCAATCTTCGCGAATTTCTTGGACGCCAAGGGGCGCTCCTGCCGTCGCTGGACGAAATACCGGAAAGCCGGCACGCCATGGTCGTCGAGCTCGGACGGATCGCAGCGACATGGGAGAATTGCATCGCGTTCATGGGCAGCGGTGGCTTCGCCGCAGAAATCCTGGTGGATTACATCGACCGGGACGATGTGCGCACGGCGCTGACGAGCCGCTCTCTGGCAGACGAGCCTCAAACGCTGCCGCTGCGCCGGTTCCTTGTGAATGCCGATGCGCTGAGCGATCGCAGTTACCGTGACTATGTCCGGGCCTTGCCCAACGAATTCCCGGAATTTCCCAAGGACCTTGGTTCGGCGAAGCTCGGTATCCTCATCGAGGAGCACAAAATCACATTCTCAGCGCAGAACCTCGGCACGCTCGATGCTGAAACGGATTTGCCGGTGCTCTTCGTTTCGGAAAATATCCAAGCCTATCTCGCGAACCCTGAAGCTTTTCCAGTCGACGATGACTTCCGCGAGCAGCTTCTGGACGGCAAGATAAACGACGGCGACAAGCGTGCGATCATTGATCTCATGGATTTGACCACGCTAGCAGAACGGCCCGAACGAGCTGAGCTCATTGGCCCGATCCTTGACCGCACCAATGTAGGAATATCTGGCCTTGATGCGACAAAGTCACGATCGCTGATCCTGCATTCAAAGCCGGTCGAGACGCAGATTTCCCTGTTCAACAAGCTTCAATCGAACCTGACCGTCGATGAAGCGTGCCAAATCCTGATAGCGCTGCCCAAGCCCTATTCAGAGATCTCAACCGGATATCATACCCCGCGATTGGTGAAATCGGGTCGGAATCGAGAGTTAGTCCAATGGCTCGATTCGCGCGGTATCATCTCTTCGTGGAGCGAGGGCGGGGGTTGGTTCCATGGCGACGAGATCCGCGTGAATCTCAAACGTCGATGACAGACATGCGTCTGGCCGCGGAACTGTCGGCCCGTTGCGCGCTGCGATGCTTGCTGGACCTTCGTCACTATCTTACGTCGACCAAGGCCCCAGTGGGCCCAGAGCATTGCCCGCCCCACTGGTTCTTGTGGGCATTGAGGCGGCTGTCCTGACGATCTCGACGAAATTTTCTCTTACAATGGGGACAGCGGATTGCGACCTGAATGTACGGCAGTTTACCGGATTTCGGTCCTTGTTTCCGGACAGTCGTCAAGGTCGAACAAAGCCGACATTCGATTGGACTTCCGGAACACCGCAAGCATTGGTGCTATCAGTGAATCGCGACCCTCGAGGCCAGCGAAGCCCTGACCAGCACGCCTGGCGGGGCCTTGGGTGGTGGGAGCAGCGACAATCGCTGCTCCGATCAGGAGAACCACCCATGACGAACAACGACACCGCCAAGGCGGTAACAAAGCCCGCCCGCAAGATGGCTCCCGAGCCCAAGGCCAGCCAGGCAGCAGAGCCCTCGCCCAAGCGCCCCAGCAAGTCCGCTGCGGTCCTTGCCATGCTGCAGCGCCCCGAGGGGGCTACCCTCGATCAGCTTGTGATTGCCACCGGCTGGCTACCCCACACCGCGCGGGCCGCGCTCACGGGCCTCAAGAAGAAAGGCCAAGAAATCACAAGCGACAAACCGGCTGGCGGAGTGCGGTCCTACTTTGTACGTGCTACTGCGGAGACCGCCCAATGACCCTCGACGCACGCATCGCAAGGATCGAGGCCATGTCAGCCCGCGAGCGCAAAGCCGAGTGGCAGCGCTGTACCGGTACTGACGCACCGTCAGCGTTTGGCTCGGGCCTTCTGGCCCGGGCCATCGCCCACCGGGTTCAGGAGGCCGCGCTGGGCGCGATGAGCAAGGCAGACCTGAAGAGGATTCAGACAGCTGGCGGGTCTGGCAAAGTCGAGGCGGCATCAGGTGCGGTAAAGCCTGGCACCTGGCTATCCCGCACCTGGCATGGCGAGGTCCACCAGGTGATCGTGCTGGAAAGCGGCTTCGAGTATAGGGGCGAGCGGTTCTCCTCGCTCTCAGAGATCGCCAAGCGGATAACCGGCTCGCATTGGTCTGGGCCGCGGTTCTTTGGCCTTAGCAGCCCTCGCCTTGGTAAGCTGGGTGTCACCGCTCATGGCAACTAGCGCGCCCCGGCGCCTGCGCTGCGCGATCTACACCCGCAAGTCGACTGACGAGGGCCTGGACCAGGCCTTCAACAGCCTCGATGCCCAGCGCGAGGCCTGTGCTGCCTATATCCTCTCGCAGCGCCATGAGGGCTGGCACCTGGTGCCCGATCTCTATGACGATGGCGGGTTCACCGGCGGCAACATGGAGCGGCCCGGACTGAAGCAGCTTCTGGCCGATGTCCGCTCCGGGCGGGTCGATGTGGTTGTGGTCTACAAGGTCGATCGCCTCACCCGCAGCCTCGCCGACTTTGCCAAGATCGTCGATGTGCTTGATGAGGCGGGAGCCTCCTTCGTCAGCGTGACCCAGGCCTTCAATACCACCAATTCGATGGGACGGCTGACGCTCAATGTCCTTTTGTCCTTTGCCCAGTTCGAGCGGGAAGTGATCGCCGAGCGGATCCGCGACAAGGTCGCCGCATCCAAGGCGCGCGGCATGTGGATGGGCGGCAACCTGCCGTTGGGCTATGCCGCGATCAACAAGAAGCTGGTGCCGGTGCCCGAAGAGGCGGCGACGGTCGTCAAGATCATGGAGCTCTATCTCGAGAGTGCCAACGTGCTCGATCTTGTTGAGAAGCTCAGGATGCAAGGGATCGTCAGCAAGCAGCGCATGGGGCGGAACGGCGAGCCCAAAGGCGGCGTGCCCTTCACGCGCGGAGCGCTGCACCATCTGCTTTCCAACCGGACCTATGTCGGTGAAGTGGTGCACAAGGGAAAGGTCTATCCCGGCGAGCACGAGGCTATTGTGGATCGCAAGCTATTCGATGCCGTCCAGGACCGTCTGGCTGCGCGGACCAACGCCCCGCTCGAGCCGGGCAGGCGCGGCACGGTCAGCCTGCTGGCCGGGATGATCCACGATGACCTCGACCGGCCGATGACGCCGATCCACACCCGCAATCATGGCAAGCGCTATCGCTACTATGCTTCACACCGCGGCGATGGCTCGAAGGCGCCAGCGCTCCGGCTGCCGGCAGGGGATCTCGATCATGTTGTCCGAAGCGCGCTGCGGTCCTTTCTCAGCGACGCGCAGCAGATCAGTCAGCTCGAGGTCGATCCCGCCCATCATGCCAATCTGATCGCATCATTTGGCGCGCTGGCCCACAGTCTAGATGGGATGGCGATTGCCGAGCTGCGCAAGCTGCTGCTGCAAGCAGAGCTACGGGTGTCGGTCTCTCGGGATGCCATTAGCGCGCAGATTAAGCTTGCCGCGCTTGCAGCTTGGGTGGGCGTCGAACTTGATGAGCATCGCATCATCAACTTGCCCATTGCTGCCTCTCAGGCCACCTGGGGACATGAGCCCCGGCTCAGGCTTGATCCACCGTCACGCACTCCCACCAAAGATGCAAATCTTGTCCAGCTGATCGCTCGGGGGTTTGCAGCGCGGGATCAGCTTCTCGCCATGACGCATAGCAACGTCGCCGCCATGCCCGCCACACAGCTCAGGCATCTCGAGCGCATTGCCCGTCTGGCCTATCTTGCCCCGGACATCGTCAAAGCCATCCTTGATGGCCTGCAACCGCGACAGGTGACTGCGCGATTCCTCTCACGGCTGGGCGCCCTGCCCCTCGCCTGGTCCGACCAGCGCAGAATGCTGGGCTTTGCTGCCAGCTAAGCCCAATCACACTTTTAGGACGCGAAAATGGCGGCAGAGAACTTGCCGCCATTTCTCGTTGCAGTGTCTCTCCACAGAGACTCCGTGACCTAAAAGTGGAAAACCACAGTCGGCAAACCCACGGAAATGCGGGGGAAATTCAGGGGAGGTGGCGACAGATACGAAAGTCTCGCCATTCGGCGGACTGAGTGGTGAGCCCTGCTGGGTTCGAACCAGCGACCTACTGATTAAAAGT
>CALMYW010000335.1 GCA_937873665.1 uncultured Sphingorhabdus sp. | reverse complement strand
AGTTTGACGCGCGAGTCCTATGACTATGTTCTTGAGGTTGGTGACACGGTCGACATTCCGCAGCCCGTTTTTGGCTGTGCATTCAGCATGGGCACTGTGGTGGAAATTCTTGAGCATGACAGGTTGACCAAAAATATTCTTGACCGTAACGAGTCGTTCTATACTTTTAATGAAGAGGACGAGCAGCTTCTTAACAGGCACTTTAATCTATGGGGAAGACTGTGGGAGAGAACCCTCTCAACCACCGACTCGCGCACCTGCATCATCCAAATTCATGAGCCATGCGCGATCACCGCTTCTGTGATCAAAGGCTTGGAGAAACGCTTTCCAGGTGGCGATTTTTCAAGGTTAGCTAACGATGATGGCGACACACATGAGTTTCACTTCGATGGCATCGACGTCAAACTCATTCGTACTGGGAAGAAAAAATATGATGCGCATATACGTGTAAAGAGTCTTTTGGATGGCGACTGCCTGAGAGATAGGATTGAGATCGAGAAATTTAAACAGTTTATTCTTGGCGGCGACGAGGTGGAGAATCTAGCTTGGTCGGACAATATTATTCCGAAAGACACATTGGATGCACTCAATGAAAAGATCGACATCATGTGCGCTGCAGAGCCGGAAGATTTTCATCCGGGCTCAGGCACGGTGGTGCGCGACTTAGTGCATCCCTCGCTGTATTGCTTTGTGAACGGTGTCTCGAACATATCCAAGTCACCGTTGTCGAATTACAGCCCTGAACTTGTCGAGAAGCAGCGTGAAGAATATACAGATTTCTGGGGCAGGATCTATGAAGACTCGGAATATCAATGGCTTCCTGCTGAGTTCACGGTGGACGATCAAGGCAAGGTGTCGATCAACTCATATATTAACAACCTTGATGAATCGAAATATCCTAGAATTTACGAACTGATCGCAGAAATATTCGGACGATTTGTGCCAATGTTTGAGTCGATATGTGCTAGCTTAAAGAACAATTTTGCTGATGACAATGAGAGTGGCGATCTTAAAAACATTCCTCTTCGAAATCGCAAGCTGCAGGTGGTAACGAAATTGGTGGAGTATCGAGTTAACAAAGAGGAAGAATTCGAAGGTGTTTGGCACGTCGAAGGTATGTCGCACGAAAATGTGCTGGCGACTGGTCTTTGCATTGTCAAGCGGGATGCGAATTTTATGGGGGCCGATATCGCATTCAAGCGCTATCTTTTTGCCGAAGAGGCTACCGATCTAATTTACTCTACAGTGCAAAATGCAGCTCGCCCCACTGAGCAAATGGATGGGGGTGATGTGCGACCCCTTGGGACAGTCAAGACGCCTGCGGGTAGAGCAATGGTTTGGCCCAATTCGCACATTCACAAAGTCAGCAAGATGGATTCCAGCGATGGTACGGACGCGACTCGACGAATACTTGTGTTTTGGCTTGTGAATCCTGATAAGCCCATCGTATCAACGGCCAATGTGCCGAAGCAGCAAGGCAGGATGACCCTTGCTCAAGCCAAGAAGAATCGGCTGGCCTTGATGAAGGAGCGTACTAAGAAAAAGGATCGGTACAACGATCGAGAGGTTTTCCTTTGTGAACACTAGGAATTGCACCGTTGAGTGAATGGCATCGTTTGCGCACAGATCCGTGAGCGTCCGGCCATCCCGCCATGCGATCGTAAGAGTTTGAACAATCATGACTATTGGCACTCTTGGGCACTGGATCATCGAACTTCTCAAGCGGCGCGGTCTCGACCGTGCCGACGCCCGCCCCCTGTTTGCATACGACCTGAGTCAGGACGAGTACGCATCACTGGGTATGGTTCTTTCCGAAACCATTGCCAATAGCGGCGGCCTTGAGGCTTTGGCCATCCGCAGCCTGGGTCGTACGCCCTTGATGGCGCCACCCGCCGCCTTCGTGCTATTCGCAGCCGAATGGTGGAAGCATGAATACGAGGGGGGAGTCTGGGACTGGTCACCTATCGTCAAGAAGCTTGGCGCCGACCCGGATGCCTTCGAGCCACAACTGCGCTCCGCATTCGTGGCACGGGGGCTTTCTTTCTGGCAGTTAAGTCCCTTGACCAGCGGGAAGCGATTCATAGGCTCCATTGCGGTCAACGGCGGCATACCGATGCGCCTGCTTGCCCAGGGTGCCGGACCATTGGCAACCGTCTTGAGCCAGGTGCTCAAGCTTGGGGCACGCTATCGATGGGGGCTGCCCCAACTAATAGAGGCAGTGGCCGAGCGACAAATCTATCTTCCGGCCGCCTACAGGAGGCCCGAGATTTCCGAACTGCTAGCGCACTTCGTCGAGACCGTTCTTCAACTCAGGGAAGATTACCAGCTGGAAGGAATGGAAGACCCCATCGCGCACCTGGACACCGTACTGCTGGACTGGCGGCGCCGTTTTCCAGTAGCGCTCGATAGCGAAGCGGCGCAGACGCTGCTGGCCGGACTGGTGCGTGAGGCTGCAGCGCAGAAGTCTGGGGCGGCTCAGGGGCTTTTCCAGGCTGAGCGGCGCCTTGTAAAAGACACTGTCCGCGAAACTTACGCCATTGAGTCAAACCTCTTCTACCCCAATAAGGCTGCCGGGCAAGACCTCGCGGTCTTGTTTGGCTTCACCGACACCGAACACCTTCCGCGCTACTTCGCGATCGACCTGGAAACAGAGAGCCGGCAGCCCTTTGCCGAAGGCCGAATGATCCTGGGTGCCGACGAACCCTTGGCGAGCCTGACTGGTCGCAAATTGGTCATCAAGGGCAAGGCCGCATGTACCGAGCACCTGTTGGTCCTGCGTGCGCAACTGGGGGATATCGGCGAGCGCGTCACCCTAGCTGGCGGGAGCGCGTTGCCGGATGAAGACCCCTGGCTTTTCACCGAGAGTGATTCTGGCCACCTGCATTTCGTCGCTGCCGGTGGTGGGCGGCTGCCAGACGATAGCGTCTGGGTTGCTCTGGCGAGGGGCTGGACGATAGAGACCGAGGTTTCGACGCCGGCGGAAGAACTTGGCAAGCTGGTGGTGTCTGGTTCGAACGAGCGCGCAGTCTTTCGGCTGCGTGCCGATGCACGATTGACGCAGGATGACCTGATCTACCGTGTCCGACTCAGACAGGTGGCGCCTGCCGAACAGATCTATGAATGGAGGGGCTTGCGCTTGCCCGAGGCCAAGGGACGGGCGGTTTTTCGCGATCGCCAGGCACCGCGCCTGTTCTGGTATCGAGAAGACCGCCTGACCCAGGTGCCCGTCTCCGACCAGGAGTGGCGCCGCCCTGGCAACCTGCAAGTCATGGCGCCCAAGGAGGCTAGGGGACCGATCGAGGTGAGGATTTTCTCGGAAGGCGAGCTTATGGCAAGGCGACGGATCTTCGTCCTGCCGTCGGAGGCCCGCATCGAGTACATTTCCGGCGACGCCCTCGGCACAGGCACGGTTCGGTTCGTCAACTGGGGGGCGGTCGACGTGATCGTGGAGCCATATGTTGGCGTCTGCGCGACGATATCGAAAGCGGGTGCGGCAACGACAGGCATCGAGTTGTCATCTGCGGGCGATCCGCCGTCCGAGTTCCGAGTAGGCATCCGCTGGCCCGGCGCCTTGACCGACCTTCCTCTTGTTCTTGCCTATCCGGTGACTGGCGGGCGCTTCCTCCGCGCGGGCGGCGGAGGCATGCAGCCCCGCGGACAAGTTACCCTGCGCGAGCTGATCGGGATGCGTTTGCAGGTTTTCGATACCAACCCTGCAAAGCCCGAGCGCTATGAGTTGCAACTCGCTCTAGGCGAGAGCCTCCGGGAAGTTTCGAGTCGATACCCGATCTCGATTGATCACATTAGTGGACGGGCTGAAGTGCGTCTATTGGAGTACCAGCGACACATCGAGTCATTGCTAGGCTTGTTCGACGATTTGGACGCTACGGTCAGGGTTGGATTGGTGGTGGCGGGGAAATGCGAAACCGAAATCCAGGTGGGCCGCTACACCATGATATTGGAGGCCGACTCCACAACCGTGCGGGCATCGGTGTCATCCTTGGCTATGCTCGCGCCGGACGACCTCGCCAAGGCCCGTGTACTGGCAAGCCCCCTGACCGTGCAAGATGCAACCACTCTAGAGCTTTCGTCCATCGAATCCGAGGGGGCTCATACGGGTGCTTGGTCAGCGAGCGGCCTCGATCCTGACCTGGCACCCTGGCTGATCTATCCGGCGGAGGATTCAGCCCTTTTGTTCAGGCCCCTGATCTGGGTCGATGTCGCAGTTGACACTGACCCCGTAGCCGATGACACCAGATCCGGAGAGGCGCGAGCCCAGGTCGTCGTTCCCACCTTGGCCAGCGCGATGTCGCAATCGCAAGCGGACGAGCGCCGGCATTGCCTGCATACGGTCTTGGCCGATATGAGCGTTGACCACAAGCATGCCTCGTGGCCCTTGCTTGACAGTCTTTGGCAGACCTTCCACCACCTGCCACTGACGGCACTCGACGCCTGGCGCATGTTGGCAAAGCAGCCCAAGGCTATCTTGGCTTTTCTACTGCGCTCGGAGTTGCCCGACGCTGAACTGGCCGAGGCCGTGAGGCGATTCAGGATCGAGACCGGTTGGATGCCGGAGCTCACGACTGTCGCTGATCTGAGCCAGGTCTCAAGGGCGTTCTGGCGCTTCTGGTCGGCACAGGACTTGGCGTCCGAGCGTTGCCGAAAGTATTTCAACGACGACATCGAGGGTCGCTTCAAGCTGCTGGCCCATGAGATACCGAGCCTGGAACCCTTGCTCGATGCTGTCGTGTTTGCTGCCACGGGCACGGTTTCTGCCCTGCTTCTGGAAGTGGCTGGTCCATCGAAACTGACCACTTTTAATCTCATAAAGAAGCTGTGGGATGGCGGTGATTCCCTGGTCAATTCACAACTTTTCCTCGTCAATGCCGAGCGTGAAATGTGGCCGGGCCGCAACTTTGTGCAGCACAAGGTCTTGCCTGCCTTCGACACAGCTTGCACACCGGAAAACAAGAGGAAACTGATCCCCTTTTTCGCCAGGTTATTCTGGAACAAACCGGAAGATCACAAGTTCGCGGTTGCCAACCTGCCGGTGTTGTGTGCCCTATGGTCGGCCACCTCGACCAGCCGGAAATGGTGGAGTGATCCCAGGGAGCGTCTGATCCTCAAGCAAGTCCGTGACTTCGACCCTGTATGGTTTGAGCAGGCTTATCGCCACGCCTGCAAAGTTCTTATGAGCATCGATGGCTTCATCCAGCTCGAAAACATCACATCGAGCAGTGCACTCGAACACCAAAAAGCCTCATGAAAAACGATCCATTACCGACATCGTATTTTTCGTCTCTCTTGCCCGAGTTGGCCACGCGCGCAGCGCGCGCCACTGTGAGCCGCCTGGGATTTTCCAATCCAGCCCTGCGCCAATACCTGAGCGAGAGATTTTCGGTCGATCTTGGTGAGCCAGGTTGCTTTGTGGGCGAGCCGGTGTTCGAGGCCACCTTCGGCTGGGAGAGTGCTGGTCAGACCCTGGAGTCGCTGTCACCCTCTCTGCTTTCGCCTAAGCTGGTGGATGCGCTTGATCGACCCGCGGGCAGCATGGGCGCCAACTACCGATTCCCGCGCAACGACATGCCTTACCGGCATCAACTCGAAGCTTGGGAACTGCTGGCCAGGCCTCAGCCGCAGTCGGTCATCGTGACCAGCGGCACCGGGTCGGGCAAGACCGAATGCTTCATGGTCCCCATCCTGGATCAACTGGCACGGGAGGCCGAAACCCTGCGCGGGCCGGTCGAGGGGGTGAGGGCGTTGTTCCTTTATCCCCTCAACGCACTGATCCAGAGTCAGCAAGAGCGATTGCATGCCTGGACCGGGCCCTTCGAGGGCGATATCCGCTTCTGCCTGTACAACGGCCAGACTCCCGAAAAGCCCGGCCCGAAGCACATTACGTCCAAAACGCCAAACCAGGTCTTGGACCGTCAAGCGTTGCGAGCATCACCCCCCCCCATTCTGGTGACCAATGCCACGATGCTGGAATACATGTTGGTGCGCTCGCAGGATGCCCCAATCCTGCAAAGATCCCGTGGGAAGCTTAGGTGGATTGTGCTGGACGAAGCCCACAGCTACATCGGATCGCAGGCAGCGGAGTTATCGCTGTTGCTGCGCCGCGTGCTGTACGGCTTCGGCGTCGATTCGTCGGACGTTCGCTTTGTGGCGACGTCCGCCACCATTGGCGACCCTTCAGGCGAAGCAGGCCAGAAGCTGAGGGAGTTCCTGGCAGGGTTGGCCGGTGTGGAGCCTGGGCGCGTGCATGTGGTGTCAGGTCAGCGTTCTGTACCTGGCCTACCTGCCGGCAATGTTGCATTCACCGACGCCTCGTTGGACGTTCTAGAGGCTATCGCGCCGCATGAAGAGGCCTCCCGCTTTGACGCCGTTTGCGCCAACACCATAGCAAAAGAAATCCGCAGCCTGTTCGTACCGGCGCTGCGTGGCAGTCCGGCCCGGCCGCTGCGCGCTATCTGCGAAGTGATCGAGGGGCCAAGACAACACCACGCGCCCAATACCAAGCAAGCCGCTCTGCGGTGGCTCGACTTGCTCACCCGATCGCGCCAGTCTCAGGGTAAGGATACTTCGCCTTTCCTGCCCCTCCGGTTGCACGCGTTCCACAACGTGCTGGCCGGCTTGTGGGCATGCTGCGATCCCGGCTGCACCTGCCGGCAAGGCACCATGCTGGACTCGCCCGATTGGGCTTTTGGTGCGGTGTACACCGAGCAGCGTGAGACTTGCGAGTGTGGCTCCCCCGTCTACGAGCTGCGATCCTGCAACGATTGCAACGAGACCTATCTGTGGGGCCGGCTTGTGATGGACCGCAACCAGAACCGATGGTTGTTGAGTCAGGCCACTGAGGACCAAACCGACGAGTTCCAGCTCGAAGCCACGCCCGAGGATCCATACGTAGAGTCGGAGCTGGATGCGGCGGTGGAGCTTGCCCCGCCGCTGGTCGATGAGATCGACTCTCCTCTGGTGTTGATCGCCAACCGACATTTGAAAGACACCGCGGAGGCGACCGTCGAGCGAGGCAGTCTGATTTTTGACGGCTCATCTGACAAGCCGCTGGTCAGGTTGCGCGTGCGCGAGATGAGCGAAGGGCAACTGACCTGCCCCGAATGTGGTGGCCACCATGGCAAGGGGCGGCTGATGTTTCGCGCGGCGCGCCTTGGTGCGCCGTTCTTGTTGATGCAGGTAATCCCCACCTTGTTGGAGTTCTGTCCGGACGGCGAAGATCCGCAGAGCAAACCGCTGCGTGGCCGGCGCATGATCACTTTCACGGACAGCCGCCAAGGCACGGCAAGGATGGCAGCGTCCCTGCAGCGAGATGCGGAGCGAAACAGCCTGCGTTCGGCCGTCTACCACTTCCTGGCGGGCAGAGCGGACATCGGTGCATGCCCCGAATATCGCGATCTGCTTCAGGAAATCATTGAATACGAGGCGGACTTTGAAGAAACCAAGAGCCCAAGGATCGAAAGCCGCCTGGCGGCCAAGAAGCTGGAGCTGGCGAAATTCACGCTGAAGCCTGTCTCGTTCGAAGACTTGGCCGTGCACCTGTCGACCCACGAGGCGGACATCAGGCGGTGGGCGCTCAACCACTACCGTGATATCTCTCCGGAGCAATTTGCTGGCGACACCGGCGCTCTTGAGCTGTCCAGACTGTTCCTTTTTCGCGAGTTTTCTCGCCGACCCAAGCGGGCCAATAGTTTGGAGACGCTCGGGCTGGTCTCAGTTCAGTACCCCAAACTCGACAACCTGGCGGCAGTTCCGTCGCAGGTCTCAGCGCATCTGAAGGTGAGTTTGGAGGAATGGCGGCAGATCCTCAAGCTCACGCTCGACTTTGTCGTGCGTGAGATGTCTTGCCTTGAGTTCAAGGACACCTGGAAGCGCTGGGTGGGCAAGAAGACGGTGAGCGCCAGGTTCCTTCCACCCGATAGCAAAGACAAGCCAAACGGGGTTTTCAGGCGCTGGCCGCAAACCCACAAAGTCGGGGTACAGAGTCGCATGGTTCGCTTGTTGGCCGCGGCATTTCACAAGGATCCAGCCACTGCAGAGGGGCGCGACATCATTGACGCCGTGTTGCGTGCGGTCTGGGACGATCTGGTTCGCCTGGGTCTGCTGCAAAAGGCGACGGACGGGCGCTATTTGGAGCTGACAGATCTCGCCTTTGGCCTGATCGGCGATGCTTGGATGTGCCCCGTTACGCGGCGTGTGCTGGACGTCAACTTGCGCGGTTTAACACCGTATCTTCCGAGTCACAACCGCAAGGCTTCGACCATAGAGTGCCAGAAAGTCTTTGTGCCGAAGTGGCCCGAGGTTGCTGCCGATTTCACACCTCCCAGTTTGGGCATCGAGGCGGCTCGTCGCTGGCTTTCTACAGATCTCGGCGTACTTTCTTTGCGGGAACTTGGTTTGTGGTCCAACGTAAATGACAGGGTCGTTGAGGGTGTGCGCTACTACCGTACGGCCGAGCACTCAGCGCAGCAGCCCGGTTCCACCTTGCAGGATTACGAGGACCAGTTCAAGCAGGGAAAGATCAACCTGTTGAGCTGCTCGACGACCATGGAGATGGGCGTGGATATTGGTGGCATTAGCGTAGTGGCCATGAACAACGTGCCGCCCCACCCAGCCAACTACCTGCAGCGTGCCGGCCGGGCGGGCCGACGCAGCGAAACTCGTTCGATCGCGTTGACTGTGTGCAAGAACAACCCACACGACCAGATGGTGTTTGGCGACCCGCTGTGGCCTTTCACGACCAAGAGCCCCGTGATCGTCCAGCGGCACCTTAACGCGATGTTGCTTGCGGACTTCCTCTGGAAACAGATTGAGAAAGCCGGTGGCCAGGGCGACCTCAACAAGCTCAATATGGAATGGTGGGCATTGCCGAAGGATTCCTCGCTGGCGGATGCCTTCATGGCCAAGGCGGAATGCTTCGACCCCCAGACCGATGAGGCGCTCGCCAATGGCCTTC
>CALMYW010000334.1 GCA_937873665.1 uncultured Sphingorhabdus sp. | reverse complement strand
ACGAGCACGTTGACCTTGCGGTCAACCTTGAAGCTGTTCGTAGCCGTCTTCGCGGTCTGCGAAATGGTGCCAACCTTGTAGTCGACCGTGACCGTGTTCGTGATCGTGGTGCCCGCACTGGTTCCCGCCGCATGCGCAGACTGGGCACCCAGGGCGGACATGGTGATCGCGCTCACCGCCACAAGCCATCTTGTGGAGCGTTTCATGTCTCAATTCCCTTCGTCTCGATTCGCCCGCATGTTTCACCGCTTGCGGGCAGAGCGGCTACCTCCGCTTCAGCGGACGATTGCGTTGAAGGTGACTTCGCCATTCTCGCCGGGCTTCACCGATTTGAGCACCCAGCGGACGTGGGTCACATCGCTCAGCTGCGCTGGCCGTTCGGATCCGGTCGCGGCATCCTTGACCGAAAGAGTCGCGAGGCCCCCCCAGGTTACACCGCCGTCAATTGACACCTCGGCGGGTGCCTTCGCGCCAGGATCCAGGGCAACGCCCTGGGGAAGCGGATTGGTGACCACAAAATCGGTGACCTCCTGGGCCCCAGTGTTGCGATACTCGGTGCGGAACAGCAGTCGATCACCCGGAACGACCACTTCGGGATCGCTCAGGACATGCTTGGCTTGGCCATCGGCGGTGACAATCTTGTCGACCTTGACGTCGCTGTGCAGTTGAAGCGGCGAGGCGCTCTGCGCCTGCACGTTCACTGCAAACGCGGCAGCTCCGATCAGCAGCGCCGCTCGTAGAGCAGAATAGACACTCATGGACTTGCTCCTCAATTGATCTTGACTTTGAAAGTGATGCTGCGGGTCACCCCGCCTGCGGTCGTTCCCAGCTGGACGGCGATTCCACTTGCCGACGCGCTACCTGCGTCACTGTCGGCGGCATCGCTCAACGTGACATTGTCGAGCATGAGCGAGCCGGCCTCGTAAGAAGTTCCGGCCGGGATGACATCGCTGACCACGAGTTGCTCGACCGAACCGGAACCCTGAACAGCCGCATCGATGCGGTAACTGATGATCGCACCCGGGATCGGCTGATTGCTGCCGAAGCCATTGAGCACGGATGCTGACTTCGAGAGGGTGACGTTTGCGGTCCGAACCCTGAGAGAATCTTCCGCCTTAGCCTTCGCCCCGGCAAGTCCGACGACGGCATCGCCGCCACCATCGCCGGCGCCGGCAAATGTGGTGCCCGGTGCGCCGGTTCCGGTCGCTGCTTCGGCCCACAGGGTGACCTGGCTGGTCTCTCCGTCTGCAGCATCTGCAGGAACGGAGACGATCGCGAAAATCTTGAGCGTCGCGTCAGGGTCGAGTGCAGGGGTCGCCGCTCCGGCTGCCAGAATCTGGTCTACGCCCGGATCGTAGCTGCCATTGCTGTTGCTATCGATCACAATCGAAGTGATCTGGGCGTCGAAGTCATTGCCAGCGACCGCAGGGTTTGCGGACAGGATAAATGACTCTGGCCCGTTGCCCGTGTTGACCAACGAGTAGGCAAGTACGGCTTCACCGGAAGAATTCGCCGAAAGCGAGCTGGTAAGTCCGGCCACCGAAGCATCAAGCAGCTCGTCAACCCGAACCGTTACCTTGTTCGATTGGATGGTCCCGGAGGTGGTGCCGGCGGTGTAACTTGCCGTGGCGGTATTCTCGATGAGAACACCGGCCTTGACACCCGCTGCCATCGCCGAGGTCGAACCTAGCGATGCACCGCACAAACCACTGCAAGCTGTAGCGGCTAGAACGAACGATAAATGTTGGAGGTCCCTCTTCATGAGGGGGTAAACTATGTTCTAATGGTTAACATCGAATTATCACTTACAGGAAAGTACTTACTCTCAGGACATTGGGCTGAGAATCCTCTGTGAAGCAGGCTGATGGACCGGCAACCTTCAGGCACGGAGGGTTTCATCCTGCAAGGTCAGGCGCGAGCAATCTGCGAGCACTGCAGCTGACCCCCTGGGAGCGATTGGTTGCAACGCATTAGCCTTGCGGCCTCCAGCGCCCCCTCAATGTCGCCGCTACACTGTCATCTGGCGTGGTCGCAATTGTCGAGAGCTTCAAGGACGAGGCTGATGACTGCACCTGGCACGTGGCCAGCCTTGACCGTTTGATCGAGAGCGAGGGTGACTTCCGGACTCAGGCAATGGAGGAGGGGGCGCTGTATGGCGCTGCCTCCGGTGCTCTTGCGCTTGTCAACTTGCGGGAAACCGCTTGACCAGGTGCTCCACGACCGGACCGTAAAGGCGGTGTTCGAACTGCAATCCGATGCTGCTTTCCTGTTTCCAGACAACCCGTCCGGCCCACCCTTCCATCCCCTCGGGCTGGATGATGATATCACGACCCATGCTCTCCTGGCTCGATCCGAACCGAAGCGAGCAGCCATCCTCGGTCAGGTTGGTGACCACAGCGGTCGTGCGAAAGCCGGTTCTACTCCGGACGTGCACCGGCATCGACATCTTAGCCCTTATACCACTGCGATCTTCATCTCGGTGCATGCCGTCACCAGTTCTCTGGATTCATGCTACGGCTCGTTGAGCCGATTTGACGATCAGGCGGGTCTGCCTTCGAGGGCCGTCACAATCTCGCACCAATTCTGTTCTGCCTGACGGAGCAGCGCATGACGAATGAAGCTGTCTGGTGATTGGTCCACTGCGGCTTGCAGAGACTTGAGCTGCCGTGCTCGGTTGCGCCTGGCCGCCTCAAGCGGTTCTCGTTCATCGATCAAGGACTTGACCCACAGGTCCAGTATCATGAACCTGGTAATTTCGATGTTTGCGAACTGCTCCGCCGCCAATCTCTCAACGTATTCCATCCAAGCTCAGCCTTCGTTGGCAGCCGTCTGAGGATCTGCAGCGCCAAAGCCATATTACTAAAGGCATATAACTTTGGCTAGGTAGGATTTGTCTCCCATTGTCGAGAAGCCTGGTCCGCAGGGCGCGATACGGCAACGTGTTCATGCCCAACTTGCGGCAGAAGCCGGTTTTTCAAGCTGGCCCAGGATGCAGCCTTCAGGCGGGGGGCGTTGCGGCTGAGGCGATCTCTCCACACGCAGGCGGCCAGCCCTGTCATGTCCTCGCGGCTTGCTGCTTCGTCCACGCCAGGCCCAAGTTCTTCGGGCTGGTCGATGTCGCGGCTGCGGCGCGCAGAAAGAACCAGGATGACCGCGCAAGCGTGATCTATCCGAACGCGATCGAGACCGTGTACCGGCTCGCTGTTCGCCAGGAATTGAGCGCGCCACTGACAGGCGAACTTCAGGTCTGGGCGACCAGCCAGTTCGCCAAGCCTTCGGACAACCATGATTTCGCCAAGCCCATAGACTTCGAGCTGCACCGCTGGGATGCGTTCATCCGGTTCCTCGACTATGAACCGATCTGTTCATCAGCAATGCCGCTAAACGCGTTCTTCGTTGTGTTCCTTTTTGGCCCGAAGGCTTGGCTGCTCTGCGGGTCCGAATGCGGCGGCAAAAGTGCAGCCATTGCCTACAGCCAGATCAAAACTTCGCGTCGCAACGATGTCGACCCGCAGGCCCGGCTGCCCAATACTCTCGCCCTGACCGCTGGCCTCCCATCGAAGAGCTCGATGAACTCCTGACATCGACACGGCAGGCTCAGCGCACCACCATCGCAACCTGATTGCAAACCCTGCTGCCTTCGCCGCATTGGCGTTCAGTTCTTCGCGTATGATCGGAATGCTGGTTGTTGGGAATCTCAGCTGGTCATCGCGGGTCCTTGGGCCCTTGAACACTCGCCGGATTTCTGCCTTCCGCGACGACCGATCCAAGTCTGGGCCCTTCGGCTTCGGTTGCTTGGACCTTCGTTGCAGTCGCTTGAACCCGGCACACAGCCAGCTTCTTCTCAAAGTTTGCGATCAGGGGGCGGAGGAAGAACTCCGGCAATAGAAGGACGTTCCTTCCCGCCTGACTCCCTGCCAACAATGCATCGCGGCAAGGTCCTGACATGGCATCGGCTGCAAAAAGTTCGTCAATTTCTCTTGGCGGAGTGCAAATCCGCTCCGCGCTGGCAAGATCGCCATGAACAGCTACTTCGCAAGCATCGACCTGCGCAATCGATGCCGCAAGAAACAACAACACTGCGCCAGTCATCAAAGTCTCCGCACCACGGCCACCAAGCGGCCTATCACATATAGCTCGACATCCTCGGCGAGGGCCGCAGGATCAGCGGGCTATCTCTGAATATCTCCATCCAACCGCATGGCAAAGGGTTCAGGCCCTTGAACATGCCGATATCGCCGCGGGCCATCGCGCAGATGCCATCGCCGGTCCGCGGGGTCTGCTGCGATGGATCGATCAGGATCAGAGCGCCGCTGCAGATCGTTGGATACAAGGACTCGACATTGCCCAGCGCCAGATCACGTGCTCGAGCGCCACAGGATACAGATGACGCAACAACGAACGGGAGAAGGTCCGACCTTCCGTTTCGGCGGCACCATCCATATTTTTACCGCCCATGCTGGTGCGCAGATCGAGCTGTTCAAGCTCGACAAGGTCAGGATATTGCTCGGTCATTGCTGAACGAAATACCAACTGCGGATCCCCTGAACTCTAGGCAAAGAGATCCCTGGTGTCTCCACGATGGAGCTCTGGCGTTGTTTCAAACTCCTTGGCGATCATCTCGAGCGCGCGATTCGTCCTGGTGTAACTGTTCAGCGGGTTGCCAACCGCCTCTGCTAGGGTCAGGACCCATTAGATTGCTTGCGCGGGCTGCGATTGGTTGATTCAAGATCAGCGTCGAGGAGGCGCTGGTTGTGGATGTTTCGTTTCTGCTGAATGAGGCGCAGATGCGCCGGATCGAGCCGTTTTTTCCGCCTTCTCACGGCATTCCGCGGGTTGATGATCGCCGGATCATCTCGGGTATCGTCTACGTCATCAAGCATGGGCTGATGTGGCGGGACGCAGGCTCTGGCCTTGAAGAACGTGAGGGACAGAGATAGCAGTCAATCAACTGCATTCTCGGGTGTCTTGGGAATTTCGTTCAAATCTGATTCAGGTGACTGGATGTGACAGGGCAAGGCGCGCGAATGAGCTGGTCTGAGTCTTTGGTCGGAAGTG
Source organism: uncultured Sphingorhabdus sp. (assembly GCA_937873665.1). The sequence continues at coordinate 3,896 of CALMYW010000334.1, read as the reverse complement.
CTGTCTTCATTGTCGATGATGATGAAGATATGGGGCATTCTTTGGAATCATTGCTTCGATCATTAGGGTATCGAGTCGAATGTTTCACTACGGCGCAAGGCTTCTTAGAGCGCGTGGAATCCGGAATCTCAGGTTGTTTGCTGCTTGATGTTCGGTTGCCAGTTGTAAGCGGCCTGGAGATTCAACGCCGCCTTGCCGAAGCGAAAGTTGCGATCCCCATCATTTTCCTTACGGGTCATGGCGACATCCAGATGGCTGTATCGGCCATGAAGGCAGGGGCAATTGAGTTTTTGCCAAAACCTTGCCGCGAGCAACAGCTAATCGACGCCGTTGCGGAGGCCATGTCACAATCTGAACGGGCTGAAGAAGAACGCTACATTCGCGATGCCTATTTCCAGGAGCTCATGCTCTTGTCGCCAAAGGAGCGCGAAGTTCTCGATGATCTGTCGTCCGGTCTCCAAGTCAAGGAGATTGCTACCAAGCGTGATCTGAGCACCTCGACGGTTCGTGTCCATCGGCGTAACATAAAATTGAAGGTTGGGGCAGGGAAGTTGAGCAAGCTAATGATTCTGCATAGTAAGTATGGGAATCGACTGTGAAGTGGCTCGACCGACATCTGGTACTGTCCCAGTCGGATTGGGGGGATCTTTTTGAGAGCAAAAAGGTAACTTGGTCTGCATATATATGCGTTTTTATCGGATATATACTCTGCTTTATAAACGAAGGGGTTGAGTTCTTGCAGGGATACTTGTCCCTGAAATCAGTGTACTCACTAATTGTATTTTTAATATTATCAAATTTACTTGTTGGGATATATCTGAAGAATTTTTACTCAATTCCTGTTGCGATATTTGGATTTAATATTATATATATATTATCTATTTTTTATCAATCGTTTACACTTGGCCTGGCGATACATGTCGTTACAATTTGCTATTCATTAATGTATTTCATTATTAATTCATTAATATTTAAATTGAAGCCAGTTTTTTTAATAAATTCGTTGGTTTTTATCGCAGTTTTCATTTGTGCAATTCGGGCGGTCTATGGCTATGATTTGGCTGCATTGGATCCAACTGAATCGCGCATCATTAATGCTGTTATGCTTAGCGCGGCTGGTCTTTTGCTTCAGCAGTTAGTCTTGACCGTACGAGAGACGCTGGTTGAGCAGCTTGGATCGATAAAGTTGCAAGTCTCTGCACTTGAGGCGGAAATTGCAATACAAAATGCCAAAAAGGAAGCTCGCGAGAAGGCGGTTCAACTTAATCGCATTTCAGTCGTTGAGGCATTGGGAGCGAGCATCGCCCACGAGATAAATCAGCCCATTGCCGCCGCATTGACGTATTGTCAGGCGGCTAGGAACTGGTCCGCAATCGAATGCCAGGATGCACCCGAAACGATTCAAGCTCTCTCGGGTGTGCAAAGCAACGTCGACAGGGCAGCGCGCCTCATCGACAACATTCGCCATCTGACAACCAATAAGGATCGAGAATATTCCCCGACCAACATTGGTGAGTTAATCAGGGATCAGTTCAATTTGATGCATGCTGAGTTCGAGAGACGGGGGATTGAACTTGTAATTGTAGAACCTCTATCAGAAATAAGGGCAATGGTCTGTGTTCCAGAAGTCGCTCTTGCCACGATCAACTTGCTGCGCAATGCGATGGAGGCATTTGACAAGCCTGGGCAAGGCTCGACCGTTTCAGTCGAATGTCGGCAATCGGTCTCAGGTTGGGTTGAGATTGTTGTCATTGACAACGGCATGGGTTTGTCTTCCCAAGGTATCGAAATGGCATTTGGCGCCTTCCACACGACAAAGCAATCGGGGGTCGGGATCGGTCTTTCGATTTGCCAGGAAGTAGCGGAGCATCACTCCGGCTCAGTGTCCCTCGCGGCGAACGCCAGCGGAGGGCTTACTGCAACACTTCGTTTGCTTGGGAGTCCTGCAGAGTCCTAAATGTTTTGTTTAGGTATCAGGTGCTTCGTTTAGATTCTTCTGACTTTTGGCAATTGCTCGCAGATCTCGCCCATTGTAGTGCCGTTGTAGGTGGACGGGTCTAAAGTGGGTGGACGATTGTGCGACGTGGTAGTCAGTCTAACCATCATTTGAAGTCGGTTGTCACTCATCTTGGCGAGGCGGCGCCGCTCACTGGAAAACTTACGAAACAAGGTCAGATGAGGCTCTTGCGCGAACTGGGGAGGGTCCTTGAAGAGTTGGACGCTTCGGGGCTCGCCCTTGCTGCTATCCACATCGATTCCGCCATTTGCGAAATCAAAGATGCTGAGATCCAGCAAGTCTGAGTAGCCGAGGTCTTGCAGCGCTCGGCGTCAGTCAGTATTTGCTTTATGCGTGCAAGCGGCAGTTGGCACGGCAAATGTCGGGCGATGTCGGCAAGGAAGTCGAAATCCGTCAGCTGAAGCGCGAGCTGGTCTCGGGTGACCGAGGAGTGCGACATCCTAAAGGACTGTCCCCGGCTGAACCCGCCTAGGCCCGCAATAGCACGACCCGTTTCTACCGCGCACAGGCGGGTTCAGCCGGGGACAGTTCTTAAGAATCGACAATGTCGTCACCCTTCTGCCCACGGTGGCGGGGCCGCGCCGAGAGCTTTCGGTAGCCCATCGCGCGAAGCTCGCGCCCGAGCGTGTGGCGCGTGACGGAGAGCGCAAGCACGTCCCGCGCCAGGTCGCATAGCCGCCAGCGCACCACGCCATGGGTCGCCGGGATCGGCCCGGCCTCGACAATCGCGGCGAGCTGGGCGCGCTGCTCGTCATTCAGGATCGCAGACCGCCCCGGCGCCTTGCTCGTCGCCAGCCCATCGGGGCCGCCCGCGTCGAACCATAGCACCCAGTTCCGCACGATCTGTAGCGTGACGTCGGCAATCCTTGCCGCTTCGCTTCGCCCCCCCCCCGTCTAGGATCAGGGCAACCGCCAGTAGTCGCCGAACTTGATCACGATCCCCGCTCCGCCGCGCAAACTGACGCAAATCAGCCGATGCATAGTCAGATCGAACCCCAATCGCTGCCGCCATTACTAGCCTCCACGTGACTGCAACGTCGAATCAGATGCTTAGCGGCTTGGGAATCCCCCGCGTGAGTCAGCCTCAGCGCGCCTTGGTATTACAGCCCGGTGTGCCTGCACGTCAGGAACGGAGTGCTGTCGACTGTTGATTTTGAACGACAACAGATTTCGAAAGTGGAAGGCGTTTAGGGTCAGGACTCATTGATCAGAGCCAGAAGCTGAATATTGCGGCAATGGTGATGGCGGACATGAAGGTGTGTGCGCAGCGGTCATAACGGGTGGCGATACGTCGCCAGTCCTTAAGCCGGGCAAACAGGTTCTCGATCTTGTGGCGCTGTCGGTAAAGCTGTTTGTTGTAGGCGTGCTGAACCTTGCGGTTGTCAGTCGGCGGGATGCAGGGGGTTATGCCGCGCATGACAAGAGCCTGGCGGAACCAGTCGCTGTCGTAGCCCTTGTCAGCCAGCAATTCCTTCGCCTGGGGCAGCCGCGAGAGCAGTAAGGCCGCGCCCCTGTGATCGCTCATCTGCCCTTCGGTGAGCAGTATGACGATGGGCCGCCCCTGGCCATCGCAAACCGTGTGCAGTGTGGAATTCAGCCCACCCTTGGTGCGCCCGATACATCGGGAAAGAGCCCCCCCTTTAGGAGGCTGGATGCCGTGGGGTGTGCCTTGAGGTGCGTCGCGTCGATCATGATCCGGTCGGGCTCGCCAGCAGCGCCAGCCAGTTCGGCGAATATCCGGTTGAACACCCCGAGCCTGCTCCAACGGACGAACCGTTTGTAAATCGTCTTGTGCGGCCCATACCCCTTGCGGGCGTCCCGCCTCATCAGCCCATGCTTGATGACGTAGACGATACCCGAGATGATCCGGCGATCATCA
>CALMYW010000333.1 GCA_937873665.1 uncultured Sphingorhabdus sp. | reverse complement strand
CCATTCCCGCCGAACGGATGAAGGCTGGCGAAACCCACGTCGTGCCGCTTTCGGCACCGGTTGTGGCACTGCTGCGCAAGCGCTGGAATGAGCGGACCAGTGATACCGGCCTGGTTTTTTCCAATGATGGCAAGAAGCCGATCAGCGACATGACCATGACCAAACTGCTGCGCGACGATGGTTTCCCCAGCATCACAGTGCACGGCTTTCGGTCCACTTTCACGGACTGGGCTGCGGAATGCACCGACTTTCCCAAAGAGGTTGCCGACAAGGCGCTGGCACACAAGCTGCCCAACAAGGTTGAGGCCGCTTACCGCCGCACGGACTTCTTCGAGAAGCGACGCAGCCTGATGAAGCAATGGGCGGACTTTCTGGGCAATCGCGCGCCAACCGCAGCCGATGCGGCAGGCGAGCCTATTCTGGATCGCGCTGCCGCGTGACGAGCCGGTGAAGGCTGGCCGTCAATATTCGTGTCGATTTGCCGAGCTTCACGGCTTCGACGTCGCCGGACGCAATCAATTCATAGAGTTTGGTTCGACCGACGCCGATCATGCGAGCGGCCTCATTGACCTTCAGACAGAGTGGTTCGGCTGGCGGCTTCATCATCGCACCGCGCCCTCATCCCGAAACGCCACCGGATCGGCGATCCACCGGTTGATGGCGGATTCATACCAGCCCGTGCCGTGGATGCTGATTGGTACCTGCCGGGGAAATGTGCCCTCATTGATCTTGCGATAGAGTGTCGAGCGGGACAGGCCCGTACGGGCGAGGACGGTCTTGAGGCGGATAATCTTTTCGAGGTTGGACACGGGACATGCTTCCATTCGTTGACAGCTTTTGACACCCCCTTGGTCCAAGAATTGGTCAACTATCGACTCTGCACAAGATAATACTTGCGGGTGTCTGACCACGGCGCACCGTAGGTGAGAATAACCAAGAGAAGGTATGAGAACCCTGCGGAAGAATAGAGAAGAACATGGACGCCATCGCCGTGCGCTCGACAGGCACAAATCATTTTTCTTTTGCGATCGCTTGTTGCTCAATTGCCACAATCTCCGGGGTGATTGACGGAGAACTGCGCCATCAATGACGGATGTAGCGCGCGAATCGCGCAATATTCCGGGCAATTGATCAAACCGGCTCAATCATTGTCGTGTAAGATTCTGATGCGGGCACCGCACCCTTTGCAATGAATCGCATCGGGATCGTGGCGAAGCAGTCCGCATTCGGGGCAAGGGTGTCGGACCTTTGCACCCCGCATGGTGACCTGCACTAGCCGGATGAACAACGAAACGCCTCCAATCATGATGATGATCGAAAGGACTTTGCCCCATGGCCCCGGCAGCACGACATCCCCATAGCCGGTGGTCGATAAGGTGGTGACGGTGAAGTAGAGGGAATCAAGGTAGGAGTTGATATGGGGCGCGCGCCCGGCAAAACCGGCGTGGACCAGCGAGGCAGCCACGTAAACAAAAATCACCAGGTTGGCAGCCGCCCGAACCGTATCCTGAACGTTGGTATCAACCCACCGCCCGCTTCCGGCGACACGCCAGAGATTTTCGCCCTGAACGAGCGAATAGATGCGCATGATCCGAAGAAAACCGAGATTTGCCGCCAGCACCGGAGCGATCAGTGAAGCGAGGACCGCGAAGTCCGCCCAGACGATCGGACGGCGCAGCCATTGCCGGACATCTCCGAAGGCATAGGCCCGCAAGCCGAGATCAATCGCGAGTATGGCCGCGATGGCGTAATCGAACACGAAAAACGCAATGTCCCGCTCGATGAACGGCGCGACTATGAAGAATGAAATCAACACCACATCAAGAAGCAGCATCCAGCTTTGGAAGCGCAGCGCCGATCCTGAATCACCAAAGTAAAGTTCGTGCAGGCGCTTTTGCCTCTCCGACGTCACAATGGTTTTCCTTTGGCCATTTCTTCAGCCGCTGCATTGACAGAGGCATCGGGCGTTTCAATATTCCTGACGACGGTTTGCCGTTTGCTTTCTCCCGCGACTGCCTCCATTCCTGCTTGCCCTTCATGGCCGAAATAAGAGCGCATTCGCAGATCGAGTTGAGGAAAGGGAACCTCAATCCCGTATTTCCGCAAGGAATCGTCAAGCGCCCAACGATAGCTGGCCTTCATGCTGCCATGTCGCTTGATCGCATCGAGCGAAGGCCAGACCACCAAGGCGAATTCGAGCGCTGAATCACCGAACCCCGTTAGCCAGACTTGCGTCATTCGATCGTCTACATCCGGTAGAGTTGCGGGAACCGCCGCAGCCGCTTCAAGCGCGGCTTGCTTTACCAACTCCTTGTCCGAACCGTAGGCAACGGTGAATGGTATCTGGACCCGCCGCGGCGCACGATCGCGAGTCCAGTTACTGAGTTTGCCGCCGAGGAGATCGGCGTTCGGTATCAGAACATCGACATAATCGTTGGTTCGCAGGATCGTTGCGCGTGGCCCGATGGAGACAACTGCACCAGTGGTGCCGTCTTCCAGTTCGATGAAATCGCCAACCTCCAGACTTCCGTCGAACAACAGGATGAGTCCGCACGCCAAGTGCGCCGGCAAAGAGGGACAAAGCGGAAAGGTCGCCCCCAAGGGCTGATATGACCGCCGCGATTGCAGCGATTACGATAACGTATCGAGCTACCTGTCCGGCGACGTAGAGCGTCGAAGCGCGTCCCTCTCCAAGCCTGCGTTGGGCGCGAACCGTCAATTGGCGGACAAGCCAGATCGCCAGGGTGGCAAAAGCAATGATGGCGCTCGCAGTCAGGATTGCACCTAGCGAAATTCCCGAGTTGCCGATCGTAACGATGGGGCGCGCTACAACCTCGTCAACATTGCTCATAGCATCAGCCCTCCGGTCCATCTCTTGGCGATTTCAATCATCTCCCGCACCAGCCCTTGATCCATCGAGGCGCGCCAGCACACGAATGGCGCGAATTCAACGGTGGGCATGTCGTCCACCTTTTCCAGTTTTCCGCTCTGCAA
>CALMYW010000332.1 GCA_937873665.1 uncultured Sphingorhabdus sp. | reverse complement strand
TGGTCACGCGGGGCAGGAACATGCTCAATCACGTGGCTCAAGGTGATCTGGTCATACGCCCCTTTCTCGAGGGCGGGGTTGTTGATGTCCGCGAGCTTCGCCACGAACCCTGCATTACTCGCAGCCGCTACAGCCGCCGGATCAACGTCGATTCCTTCTGCCTGCCACCCCATGCCCGTCGCGCATGCAAGAAACTCACCGTTGCCGCATCCAACGTCCAGCAACCGTCGTCCAGCTGCACTTGGCTTGAAAAGATGACGCCCGTACCTGACATCAAGATAACGACGCAGTCTAGGCAAAAACTGAGCAACGAGATGTCCCATTGCGATTTCGCCTAGAAAATGTGTTCCAAACTTCCGGTTTCCATAGGAAGCGGCGATGCCTCTCCGGAATCGTGTTAGCGCACTTGTGTTGTTCGCACCGGCTTCCTGATGGGTGTAGTAGTTCGCGTACGCCAGACTTATGGTGTCAGGGGTAGGTTGTGGATCGAGATACCCTGTGCGGCAACTCCCGCATCGAACCATGGTCCAACTCCCCGGCGCGACATTAAAAGTCAAATCCGAAAGGCCTTCATGCATTGACACCTTGTTCGGCGAGCCGCAGATCGGGCAGAAGGCGATAGATTTCGCACCGCCAATCGGCCAATGCGAGATCGGAAAGTTATTCATTCTTAACTATTGAAACAAATTATTTAGAACGGGTTTTAATTTGGATGTCATGACAACTGTTGGAAAATTACTCCAGATTAATTAAAATTAAATTGAGATATACTGTGACTTGCCATAAAAACTGGCATTAACGAATGCTGAAGCAATTAAACCGTGCAGAAATTTCTTTGTTCGCTATTCGGCTCGAGGAATTCTATTTAAATGCAAATTGCGGCGATATTTTTCTTTTAACCTTAAGGTAAGTTCCCAGCATTCTAGTATAAATGCCTTTGACGCTACTTGAAAATCCTTAGAGAATATATTCTTCGCGAATAATGGTTTTTCATTGTATAGCATCAATCTAAGTTCTTGAAGGCGTAATTTTGCTTCTAAATCAATCTTAAACTTTGAGTAGCATTTTCTATTGCTTGTCTTCTCTAGATCTAATAATCGTTGCTTATAAATGTCAACGTAGACTTCAATCTGCAACTTACGGTTTCGTAGAATTTCTTCAAAACTGATGTCTAATTCTTGCGCCTTTGTTGTAATTCCGGATCCTACTCTATACTTCACAAGTGGTTGATCTATGTAAATGATTGAATTTTTTGTTAGCGACGCCCTTGCACATAATACTTGATCTTCATATGCTTTCATGAAGACAATCGGGCCAAAATCTGAATACAATTTTATATTACACGCACCTGTGGCACCAATGTAGCCAAACAGTTCAACAAAAATATTGTTATTGGATATTTTTTTTTCAATAATTGGCGGTGCCCACTCTCCAATTTCGACACCTTGCTCGTTTATTTTTATGACCGACGAATGAATAAGCATAATATTTTTCTTATCAAAGACCGCGGCTTGTCTGGATACTCTTGTTGGGAGTGAAATATCATCTCCTGCCGCTAAAACTATTAGATCGCCATTTGCGATATTAAATATTTTGTTGACATGTTCTGCAATGCCCATGTTCTCTACGTTTCTATTAATTGTTACCTTATGAGGCCCCGAGTAGGATGAATAGATTTCTTTGATTATTTTGAACGTATTGTCCGATGAGCAATCATCGGAAATTATAATTTCAAGTGAAGGGTAGTCTTGTTCAAGCGCTGCAAGAACTGCGGCTTTGATATATTTTTCTTGGTTATATGCAAACAGTGCAAAGGTCACCAGCGGATGCTCATAGGAATTAACCATTATCTATGCCAATCTTTCCTAGCAATCGGCGGCTAAATTTGGCCGCCTCACCTATGCGCCCCTCAAGGTTTACCATCGTGCCCAGCCGTCCAAATCCATAAAGAGCGAGTCCCATTGATCCCAAAGTCCCAATTATCACGCCGGCTATTTCAATCCATGCGGACACGATCATTACTGAGACAGTTGTAAGTAATAGCAACGTCATTTGTCGTAAGACACGATGGTTCCACCGGAAACCAGTCCTGCGGCGCCCCAGCCAATAAACCAACGACAGATAAACCAGATACATTCCGACAAAAGCCTGGCCGGTCGCAACAATTCCCTGTGCTGGTAATAACTTCCAGGTCAGCAAGACAAACAGCGCCGCTGCTGCAAACTCCGTCAGCATCAAAGTGCGGCCTGCCCCTGCCGCCAGAAACATGAAACCCAGCGGCCAACTAAACACTTTGAACACATCGCCAATCACCTGCCAGCGAAGCACCTCGGCGGCGGGGTGAAAGCTACTGGAGTAGAGCGTTTGAATCACCCATGGGGCCAATCCGATCATGGCCAACAAGATGGGGCTGGCGATAAGCAAAGCGACTTCGACCTGCTCGTTAACAAGCCTATTGACGGCCACATTGTCATGAATTACGGCCGTCAAGCGCGGATAAAAGTCAGTTCCCATTGCGCCCAAGACAATGCCGAAGTAGGTCATCGAAAGGGTTGCCGCTGCCTGAAAGTAGCCCAGTGCTTCTGCATCTAATTCGCGCTGGACCAGCATGCGCACCAGCAATTGCCCCAGCGTGCCGGCCAACCCGGCCACCATCAAGGCAGTGCCGAGCTTTACCATGGTTCCCCATTGGCGAGCCAACGCGGGTAGCGGCGTACGTCGTGCAATAACTTTGGGTAGTCGGGCGACATACACATGGCCTAGCATAAGACTAGTCAGCGGCCCAACCAGTACAAAAACGATCAATCCACTTCGGCCCCACAATAGTAGCGCGCCCACGCCCAACGCGGTGGAAAGCATGCCTGACCAAACACTCACCTTGGCTAGGTCGCCAATTCTCCGCATGCCGTTTAAGAGCGCCGACTGTGAAGCAGCCGCCACCGTCAAGCCCACCGCAAGCGCCAGCCAGCCGACCTCTGGGGACAGGGTTGCGTCGCCAAGCACCCAGAGAGCCAACGCATCACGCAAGGCCCAAAAAACGACTGTTCCCGATATCGCTAACGCCAAAGTTCCCAAAAAAAGTGCGCGCCGCGCATCAGCGACCGCATGTGCATCCTCACGCCCAGCGGCTTCGGCTATTTGGCGGGTTCCCACCGTGCCTGTACCCAATGCCGCCACATTGGCAGCAGCGTCTATTAAATTGTTGAACAGCCCTATCAAGCCCACACCGGCCGGCCCCAACATTATTGCTACCACTTTTATGCGCACTAGGCCAATAAGGATGTTGATGACCGTCGCCCCGCCAATGATCGACGTGCTGCGCAGGATTTGTCTAAAGGACTTGCCGTCGTCGTTCACGTCACGCCACAGCCTTTACAACGGCCGCAATGACCGCTTCAATCTGATCTGCTTGTAAGTGCGGTCCCATCGGCAGGCTCAAAACCTGATCGGCCATGCGCTCGGCCACAGGGAAGTCGCCTTGGTTCCAACTTGCCGCCGAGTATGCTTGCTGCAAGTGCGGCGGGATGGGGTAATGGATTAGGGAACCTACACCGTTATCGGTCAGCGCCTGCTGAAGCGCATCTCTTTGAGAGTGAAGCACAACATATAAATGCCATACCGGCTCGGCCCAAGTGGGTACATGCGGCAACGCCAAGCCGCAATTGGCCAGGCCCTGCTGGTAACGTTGGGCAATGGCGCCGCGGCGGGAATTCCATTCGTCCAGTTTCGCCAGTTTGACGCGCAATATGGCGGCTTGAATTGGGTCAAGCCGGCTGTTAGTGCCCTGCATTTCAAAGACGTATTTCAATCGTGAGCCGTAGTTGCGCAGCACCCGGATGCGATCCGCAAGTTGTGCATCGTTCGTAGTTACCGCACCGGCGTCGCCCATGGCGCCCAGATTTTTGCCGGGATAAAAGCTCCAGGCCACAGCATCACCGTGTGCACCCAACCGCTGGCCTCTATATCGCGCGCCGTGCGCCTGCGCAGCGTCTTCGAGCACGAGCAGACCGTGCTTGCGGGCTATGGCGAGAATCGGGGCCAGATCGGCCGGTTGACCATAAAGGTGAACGGGCAGTATGACCTTGGTTTGCGGAGTGATGGCTGCTTCGATTAGCGCCGGATCGATGTTGTAGGTGTTCTCGCCGGGTTCCACGGGCACTGGCCTAGCCCCACACTGACTGACGGCCAGCCAGGTGGCAATGAAGGTATTGCTGGGCACGATGACCTCATCGCCCGGGCCGACGTCCATGGCGCGCAGTGCCAGGTGCAGGGCGTCCAGACCGTTGGCCACGCCAATCCCGTGCCGAGCCTGGCAGTAAACGGCGAACTCTGTCTCAAAGCCCTCGACTTCCTCCCCCAAGATGTAGTGACCAGTATTCAAAGTGCGAGCAAGTGCACTGTCTATTTCGGACTTCAACTCAAGGTAAGCGGCGCGAAGATCGAGAAAGGGAATATCCACTATTTCTCTCCAACCATTATTTTTAGAGCCGATTCAAATTCAATCGGACAGATCTCATAATCCGATGTATAGGCCTCCTCTGTCGACCTTAGGAGATGGGAGGTTTTAGCCTCGATAAATTCAAGCTGATGACCTAAAAGTCTGGCAAGAGTGGAATAACCACAGAATTGTTCGAATTTTTCTGGTAACCAACTCAGGCCTCGTAGCGGGCGAGCCCGAAAGACCATACCAACCCATGCAGCGCCAGAAGGCCCTATCACATAAGAGGACTCAGCAAAAATTCTTGCCTGCTCGTCGAGGGATAACTCTTCTGGTGAAAATGGTTCAAATCCGTACCGCATGGCTATTTCGATGAGTTCACTTTGGTTGAAGTTCCGTCGAATCCCTGGTCGAGTCAAAAAGATGCGACGTGTGGCTTTACAGAATTTATAAAAATGTGAGCTTGGTCCAAGCACCTTGAGTCTAAATTCAATAATGAATGAGCGCAGAACAGAATCATGCTGTGCGTAGTCATTGATGCGGGGCCAGTCGCCAGAGCAGAGATTAAATGGACCGATACTAACTTCATCAATAATAATTAACCGCTTGACGCTAATAAACTCTCCTCGTCTGTAAAACTGCAGCGATCTTTCGGCCGAGAAATATGCAAGAGCGTTGGAGAAAGACGTAACGTTGCGGCATTCATCCGGGACCAAAAGCGGTAGCTTATCAAACCGGGATGGTAAACTTCTTGCCAAAAAAGCTTTTGGTAGTATTTCAATTATAAAATGATACCAATTAAATGCGCCAGCACCGCCTATAAGTATGCCTTCGTCCACTTCTTTCGTGCCATCAATTCGCCCAACAGAAAATCTATCATCTAAAGCAAAAAGCTCGCCAGTATCAGTTTTTATGCGTTTCCAATTCTTAAGTACATGCCCAGGTAAAAACAGTTGATTGGCGTAGAGAACGGCTGCTGAATAGGGAGTTACTATTAGCCCCCCTTGCAGTACATGTGCTTTAACAGCTGGAAATATTTCAGATCGAGTAAGTGAGCTATCCCCGTTAAAACAAGGTGCGGCAATCGTGGAAGAGCCTGTCTCTGCAAGTGTCACATTTTCTTCTGTGATGCAGGTTATATTCCCAATATAAACTGGCTGCCAATTTCTTTTTTTTATAATAAACTTTCCCAAAAACTTGGCTGGACCCTGGCAGGCCAAGGCGTAGAGAGCGTGATGAACTTGAAGTACGGTGAGCGAAGCACGTGATTTTATTTTTTTGTAGGCATGTCGCAGATCGAGAAATAGTATATTCATACACTCGATCTTGCGCGTGTGTAGTCGACGTAATCACGGTAGTAGTCGTCTTCGTCGTAGCGATTCGACGCTAGAACCATACAGACGGAGCCGGAGGAGAAATTATCCAGTTCGCGCCAGATCATTGGACAAATATATAATCCGTTGTATGAACGGTTGAGATGAATACGCTTCTTGTCGTTTCCATCATCGAGAATCACGTCAAAACTTCCAGACATAGCAACGATCAGTTGATGTAGTGCCTTGTGCGCATGGCCGCCGCGCTCCGCTCCGCCCGGCACGTCATAAAGGTAATAAACGCGCTGGATGTGGAAAGGGATGTGAATACTCCCTTCAATAAATGTCAAATTTCCGCGAGGATCCTGAATCTTAGGGAGATCGATGATTTTGCAGCGCTCAATGTTCATAATAAATCCACCCTGACAGGACGGTCCAAAAATCTTTGATATCGATTTCTAGAAGATGAAATCGCTTCAATGTCGAGCGTGTAATAATAATCAAATTTAGATTCTGCAATCCGATGCGCACCAAAACGCTCATGGAATTTCCAAACGCGCTCGTTTTCTTTGCGAACGTCAAAGTGTGCTGCACGAAAACCGAGGTGATCAATGGCGTATGAATAAATCATTAAAGCTGATTCCATTGCCGCATTATTCGGGCGGTTGTTATGCAGAATCCAAGATCCCCAGCAAAAGCTTTCTCCTTGTGGGTCATATAGCCTCACTGTGCCAATGGGTTGATTCTGGTATTCGATGATGAAATACGCTTGGTCAGTCAACTTAGCGTAGCGGACCAGCCAGGCTTGTTGATCTGCGAGATCGTTGCTGACAGCACTTAGAAAACGTGATTTCTCGGAGTCGGTGCGCAGGGAGAAGATAAAGGCCGCGTCTTCCACACCCGCATCTCGAAAAACAAGGGTCTTACCCATCACGCGCGCTGCTTTGCGCAACTGAATCGTTTGGTGTGCGCTCATTGCTGCCCTCTTCGCTGCGGTCCGAATTGATTCGCAACACCACATAATTCGGCGCTGATTGACTTTGACTGAACGTCCGTCGGCGCGTAAAAAAAGGGTGCGGGCCGGTCGCTTTCAATCATATTACTAGCAACAAAGTGTTGTTTGGTAATGGGGTAATGAGGGTTTTATTCATTCCTAGGCCCAGATAACAACGCATCCCGACCACAACCCCTTCGCTCATCCACTGCGTCATTGCATAGAAACCGTCTGTAATCAATGATGCCCTCCATTCCATTAGCAACCGCCGGATGGTTGGGGTAGTTCCAACATTTTGCGAATACATGTGGGGGTGGCTGACCTCCATACACTCGCGGCGGACAGGACTCATATCTCCCACTCCTAAGGCAGGCCCGCCCGGCCCCGAAAACGGTTGCAATCAAAGGTGAAGTCTGGCTTGAGCATTTCATCCGCCAAGCCTATGCGTTCAGGACTGAGAGCTCTGGTGTACTGTACCCACAATTCATCATTTCGTGTCCAGATTAAGGTCGCGCCGATTGGTCGTTGCCCAACTATCGACCTGTGTGCTTGCAAAGGTAATTTAGAAAAGAATTCGTCCGACAGATAGATTTCATATCTCTCTTTCCCAAGGCAGGCCGGCGCGTCCTTTGAATTTGGTGCAGTCAAAGCTGAAGTCCGGCGCAAGAATATCCTCTGCCCTTCCGATCAACTCGGGATTCAGCGTTCGATAGTATTTGAAATAGAGATGGCCGTCAGCGGTGGCGATCAAGAAAGAGTCACTGTTAGAGTATCTTCTCTGAAACCCGGCGGGATGGCGGTTCACGAGGCTCTGCCCGGGGTTGAAAAACCGAGGACAGAGTTTCTCCATTCTTTCAAAAAGAGATTTGGCGCTAAGTTCTTCAGCGGAAAAGGTATGAGGTTTCTTAGGAAAGATGGCGTGTTCAATTGAACAGATCCAGAAGCCGCTGAGATCTCTGATGCGGGCTTTTTCAGCAGGCGTGTCCTCAACGTAAAAGAAGGCTCTTTGGGCCATCGATTTGGACTTTGCCAGCTGGCAGTCGGTGGGAGTCCTCAATCTCAAGTCGTGTGGTTCAAGGTAGCCGTTGATGGTATTGATCGCGGCTTGATCAGGCTGGGTGGAGCCTTCAATCATGGATCGAGGGGCACTGCTCATGAAGAGCTTCAAAGACTTGCTTTCCAGAAGCGCCTTTTTGACTGGGGTGTAAAGGGGCGACGGTTCATCTGATTCCGGTCTACCGTATGACACGATATTGATCCAGCGCGACGAGGCCGGGAACAGCGGTGCGGCCAGTGAGTAGGTGGGGAAGGAGATGGTCACGTAGGTCGTATCGGGGTCAAGGCCATCTTTTGGCAGGTCCAGCGAAAAATAGGGCGGTTCACTCCAGGAATGCCACGCCCAGCCATCCATTGGCTTCCAGGGTGTGTTCTGATATAGGGCGATCCCTTGTATGCCCATGGCCGTAGCGACCAGGAAGGCCTTCATGTTGGACGTGTTCTTCAGCAAATGGATAAGGCCCACGCACAACGGCCCAATCAGCAGCAGATACGGCATGAAATACCGGCCATTCCCCGTGGTCTGCATCCAAGGTATGAAAGACAGGAAAATCAGGGCAAAGAGCGCCAGCGCCGGCAGCCAGCCGGGGGGGGGGGCCTTGGCTTTCCAAACTGAAATCAGCGC
>CALMYW010000331.1 GCA_937873665.1 uncultured Sphingorhabdus sp. | reverse complement strand
CCCACCAGCGCGGGTTAACCCCCCCCCCCGGCCCCGGGCGGGAGGGGGGCCCCCCCGCCAGCGTAATAGCCCCCGCCATTGGCCGCCGATGACCCGCCACCATCGTACGGGTCGAGCGCGATGACCGACAGGCCCCGCTCCAGCGCGTCGAGCGCGGCCGAGACGCCCGCACCGCCAAGGCCAACCACCACTACGTCGGCGGCATCGTCCCAGGAGTGCGCTTCGGGATCGGGCAGGTTGAGCGGAGCATCAATGGCCAAGCCCCACTGACGGATCGGTTGACCCGGTTCGGGCACAGGGGCGGAGGCGTGCAGACCCCAAGGACTGAGGGGACGTAGCGGACCTGGATTTGCAGTCATTGGGGTCCTTTCCCGACCCTGCCGGCCATGGTGGCGGGCAGATGGATTCTGTCACAAGGGGAGGTCCTGAGCGAAACAAGGCCAGTCAAACCCGCCCCGCCCGCCTTGAAAACGCTCTCCTTCGCGAGGGTAATGAAGATTTGCGTAACTTAACAGATGAATCACCACCATCTATAATGGGTATTTTGCCATTTTACCCATTATATGCCGCGCAGGACACTCAACACCTTACGCGGTGCTTGGCCCGCGGCCCTTTCAGACCCGCATTTGGTGCCTGCCCATTCCTACCACACGAGAGGGGGACAGGACTGGTTGAAAGGCTGCTGAAAGACGGGTTCGCATATCGAGTATGCGTGTCGATGTGTTCCTGCGCGGCGCTGAGGGGCTTGTCGCCGCTCATGACCGCAAGGGGTTGATTGCCGTCATTACGTGTTGCCGATACCCGCGCCTGGATTGCGCTAACCCAAGGCATCTTGAACATCGTCCGTCAGGCAAAGCATCTCACTTAAGCGGCCCGCCCCCCTCTGACGAGAGGGGCCGCCGCAATGGTTGGGACGTAAGCTGACGATCGCTTGATGGCAAACGGGCAGTCGCAGACCCTGAATGCTCCACCAAGACCGCCGATACGTAGCCCCTGAGCAATCTCAGCGCTGCATTAGCGCGCTGCTACCTAGAGAACTACCTAGCGCAGAATTGCTGACTATCGCCCGAACTATCGCTCGAGATAACTACCTGAACAATATGGGTAAGATGGTTGACGCACTAGGGCTCGAACCTAGGACCCGCTGATTAAGAGTCGCGGGTAGATCGCGAACGGGGGCTAAGTAACGGCCTTGGGCCTTGAACACCGCGTTCCCACCTTGTCCGTGCGTCGGCGCCCAGCGGAACCTTTGTACCGCCGCAGTCGAATGACCGGCAGATGGCGAGCACGTTGGCAATGGCCCCTTGGTGAGACCAGGAGATGGGGCAGGTGATCGGGAGCGCCCGGAAATTCCCGGAAAATAATCCATAAAAACGATCAGTGTGACGCGGCATTTGCGTTGGCGAGGTCCTTCAGGAGTGAGGTAGCGCCTCGGTCGCGTTGGTATTTTCATGCCAACCAGGAGGAGAGCTATCTCATGAAAATTCGCAAAATCGCGCTTATTGCCCTCATCGCGGCAGTTTCGCCGGTGGCACTTTCTAGTACCGCCCAGGCCGAAACCACCGCCCCGACTGCCAAGGAATGGTGGCCGAAGAATCTTGACCTTTCAGCGCTGCGCCAGAACGAAGCGCAATCAAACCCCTATGGCGCGGACTTCAATTACGCGAAAGAATTTGCCGCGCTCGATCTCGATGCGGCCAAGGCCGACGTTCGCAAAGCCCTGACCACTTCTCAGCCCTGGTGGCCGGCTGACTATGGCCACTACGGCCCGTTCTTCATCCGCATGGCGTGGCACAGCGCGGGCACTTACCGCACCGGTGATGGCCGTGGCGGCGCAGACGGCGGTGAACAGCGCTTTGAACCGCTGAACTCCTGGCCGGACAACATCAACCTCGACAAAGCTCGCCGCCTGTTGTGGCCAGTCAAGCAAAAGTATGGCCGTCAGCTATCTTGGGGCGACCTGATGGTGCTGGCCGGCAATGTCGCCATGGAAGACATGGGCTTCAAGACCCTTGGCTTTGCTGGTGGCCGTGTTGACGCCTGGCAGCCGGACCTCGTGTTCTGGGGGCCGGAAACGAAAATGCTGATGGATCAGCGCCGCGATGCAAAAGGCAATCTCAAGGGGCCTCTGGCCGCAACCCAGATGGGCCTCATCTATGTCAACCCGGAAGGCCCCAACGGCGTGCCGGATCCGCTGGCAGCAGCAGCCGATATCCGCCGTGCTTTCGGCGCGATGGCGATGGCCGACGATGAAACTGCAGCGCTGATCGCGGGCGGCCACACCTTCGGCAAGGCCCACGGTGCACGCAAGCCCGAAGAATGCGTTGCCGCTGATCCGGGTATGACACCGATCGAGCAGCAGGGCCTGGGTTGGGCCAACAAGTGCGGTAAGGGCAACGCCGAAGACACTGTGTCGAGCGGTCTTGAAGGGGCATGGACGGCCAACCCGATTGCCTGGACCACCCAGTACCTCGACAATCTCTATGGCTTCGAATGGGTGAAGACAAAGAGCCCGGCCGGTGCCGTACAGTGGATCCCGAAGGATCCGGCCGCCGCCAACATGGTGCCTGATGCGCACCGCGCCGATGTGCGTCACGCTCCGATCATGTTCACCACCGATATCGCGCTGCGCGAGGATCCGGGCTTCCGCAAGATCACCCAGCGCTGGCAAAAGAACCCGCAGGAATTCGCCGATGCGTTTGCCCGCGCGTGGTTCAAGCTGACCCATCGCGACATGGGGCCGCAAGCTCGCTATCTGGGCAAGGACGCACCCAAAGTGACGTTCACCTGGCAGGATCCCCTGCCCAAGGCCGACTACGCCATGATCGGGGATGCTGATGTCGCGGCCCTCAAGGCTGAGATTGCCGGGTCTGGTCTGACAACCGCCGAACTGGTGCGCACGGCATGGGCCTCGGCGTCGACCTTCCGCGCAACCGATATGCGCGGCGGCGCCAATGGTGCGCGGCTGCGCCTTGAACCCCAGAAAAACTGGGCGGTCAACAACCCGGCGGAACTCACCAAGGTTCTTGCCCGGATCGAAGCAATCCGCGCCGGGTTTAACAAGGGTGCTACCGGTGGAAAGAAGGTCTCTCTGGCCGATCTGGTCGTGCTGGGCGGCAATGTCGGCATCGAGCAGGCTGCCAAGGCTGCCGGCCACTCTGTGATCGTCCCGTTCACGGCGGGCCGGGTCGATGCGACCCAGGCGCAAACCGATGTGGAGTCTTTCAACCACCTGCAGCCCAAGGCCGACGGTTTCCGCAACTACTATGCACCCGATGCAGACCATGGACCGACGGAAGCCCTGATCGACAAGGCAGACATGCTGGGTCTGACCGCACCTGAAATGACGGTGCTGGTGGGCGGCATGCGCGCCTTGGGCGCCAACGCCGGCAACTCCAACGCGGGGATCTTGACGTCCCGTCCCGGTACGCTGACGAACGATTTCTTCGTCAATCTGCTGTCGATGGAGACCGTCTGGTCGAAGTCGGCAACCACGACTGGTTTGTATGAAGGCAAGGACCGGGCCACCGGCTCGGCGAAATGGACTGCGACCCCGGTCGACCTGGTGTTCGGTTCGAATTCGGAACTGCGCGCGGTGGCTGAAGTCTATGCGTCTGATGACGCAAAGCAGAAGTTCGTGACTGACTTCGTGGCGGCCTGGACCAAGGTGATGGAAGCGGACCAGTTCTGATCCCTCTCCTCAGCAAGGCGACGGCAGAGACAACTCTGCCGTCGCCTTTTGCGGCAATCGTGCGGAGTGGCCCATGCGTTTGACTATCGGCTTTTTTAGCTTTGCTGTTACCGCAGTGATTGCTGGCGGGATAGGGTCGCAAAGTCGCGCAGAAGCTCCGTCCTCGCGACCGCCGGCTTTTGCACAATGTGCTGGTTGTCATTCGACGGAGCCGGGCAAAACCCTGTTCGGCCCCAGCCTTGCCGGCGTTGCCGGTCGCCCTGCCGGTAGCTTACCAGGCTACGCCTACAGTCCAGCGCTCAAGAATTCCAAGCTGGTTTGGAATGCGGCGACCCTTGATCGCTGGCTGACATCTCCTCAAAAAACCGTCCCAGGCACACGTATGCCGTTCAACGGCATAAACGACCCAGCCGTGCGCAGGACTGTGATCAATTATCTGCTCAAGCTGGAGAAATGATCAGTGCCGGGGGTGGTGCCACTAACACTCGGCCGATGCTTTCTGCGGGGTCGGGCCATGCCCCGCCGGTCGATGGCGGGGCGCCCCTCACGGTTTGGGCAGTTGCACCAATGCCCTGATTGGTTCGTGATGCGCGGCGCCGGCATGCGGCGAAACACGCGCGACGCGCTCGCCCCCTGAAACCAACATGCGCGACAGTTCCAGCGCGGTCGATCACCAGCACCACATGCACCTGACCTGGGCCGATTCCAGCATCGACCAGCATTGGCGGTGTGAGCTGGTACCCCGTCATCGCCTATGCGATGCACTTTACCAGGCTGCTCTAACGTGCCCACAATTCAGCCTGGTCCCGTGAGCCCCTCTCTGGGGAAGGGGCCGCCTGGTTTGTCGAACGGTTCAATCGCATCGGGCGCGCTTCGCTCTGTACTGCCCTCCCCCCTGAGACCGCGCTGCGCGAGGCCCATCAGGTCGGCACGCTGCTATGGCACGCACTCGATGCGGCGGACATTGTCCGATGGCGGCTCTTGGCGGCAATAAAACTATAGGATTCCATACCAAGTGGGTAGAGATTAGCCGGTTTGATCAAGCTTCGTATCCCTTGTCGGCCAGCAGCGTGGCGCCCTCGGGCATCGCATCAAGCGAGGCTTCGGCTTCCTGACTGTCGTGGACCTGATCGCCGGTCAGGCGCAGGGCGACGGGACGACCGTCCGCGTCAACGAGGGCATCGATCTTGCTCGTGAGGCCGCCTCGGGAACGTCCCATGCCGCGATCATCGGATCCCCCTTTTTGCCCGTCGCACCGTACTGGTGGACGCGGACACAGGTGGAGTCGATCATCACAATCTCGCCTTCGAAAGCGGCGGAAACCGCAGCCAGGAGCCGGTCCCATTCCCCGGCTTTGCGCCAGCGAACGAACTGGTTGTAGCAGGTCGTCGAGGGGCCGTAGCGCTCTGGTATCTCTACCCATGGTGAACCGGTCCGGAAACGCCAGAGAATACCGTTCAGCACGCGCCGGTCATCGACGCGGGGAAAACCTCGCGGTTTGTTCGGCAGCAGCGGCTCGATGATCGACCATTCACCATCCATCAGTTCGTATCGCCGCCGCGCCATCCAGCCTCCATCGCAATGGAGAGCCTGAATCGCGCAAGCCGCCAAACCTCAAGCCGGTTTATGTCTTTACGACCTAATCGAAAGTTGCGACCGTCGTCCAAGGCCGCTGAATTTACCCAGCCGCCGCGTCACACATTAAGCGGAGTGCTAGTCGAAGTGTACGGCTTAGGTACTCATTGCCAGTTGAGGCTGTGATCACATTTAGTAGGGAGCACGTCTTACTAGACGTTGTTGCCGCCTGAGATTACCTTGACGACCTTATGTCGTTGACATGGCAATGTTGCTCTCTATCGAGAAGAATCAGAAGAGGGGACCGGCGCTTGCGGAATTGTTGGATACTGCTGCTCGGCATCTACGCAGCGATCGTAACAAGCATTGTGGCCTCGGCAGCAGCAGCAGCGCCCTCGCCTTCAATAGACGGGCCGCCCACCGTTAGCTCTTCTGCGCCGGCCTCGGTCGCTGGTTTAGCCGGAACGGAGTGGGAACTGAAGGTTCGCCGCGTTGATGCCAATCCCGGATTCTCGCCAGAGGCCATCACGTTACAGTTTTTGCCCAACCAGTATGTGCTCATCCGTCATGGATCAGCGATATATATGCCGCAATGGGCTGCGAAAGGCAGCGACATCGTCCTGCAGGGAGAGGGCTGGAAGGTTGCGCTGAAATTCGCCAACGGTCCGACCACCGGATCTGGCTACGCCAATCTCAACAATTTCGAAGTGACGGCGCTGAACTACAAAGGTGTTGTCGATCTCTCCACGCCGTTCTTCCAGGCGATCCAGAAGAACGACACCTGCGCGTTCGCCAACCGCGCTTTGCACACAACGTTTGAAGGCTTCTGGGAACTACCTCAGAACGGTGCCTTTTATCAGGTGAAGGGGAGTGGAAGTTCCAACCGTTATGGCGATGCGCTCGCTTCCAGCGTCAGGGTCAAGTCCAACTCCTTCAAAGGCGTGAAAGGCGAGTACGAACGCCGCATCGCCGATCTCGCCGGATGCGTCGTGACCATCCACGAGCGGCCCTATGGGCTGGAACTGCTGAATGAAACCGATCCGGCCGATAAGGATGCCTCCGACGTAGACACCCTCTACCGCCTGCGCGACGCGCCGGACTATCTGTCGGACCTTCGCGTTCACATCAACGGCAATTGGAGAAGCGGGTCAGCCTGGGTGCGTGTGAGCGCTGGTATCAGGGAGAACTTCGCAGAAAACGTTGTCGCCGACATGAACAACGCCGAGGCCCGCCTGCTCCGCAAGCGAAGTCTAACCTGGACTCAGGTTTCGACTGCTCCCTCCGCTGAGGATCCGCTCGCAGCTAACAGCGCCGCCGCGCTCCAGAAAGCTGGCGACGCAATCTGGGCGCTGGCAGGGGGCGATACAGGCAAGATCGCCAATTGGGGCGCCCGGGCAATCCGCTTCTACCATGCCGCCTGTGAAAAGGGAGCGATGGTCGCATGCGGCCGCAAAGCCACCATCATGGACAAGAACCTGATCGGCTCTTCAAACAATAGTTACGCGCGGTTCGGGCCGCTGTACGAAAAGGGCTGCGCCGCAGGTGATGCGGACAGCTGCTATCGACTGGCGACCAACCTTCGTGACGATGTTTTCGACAGCAATCCCCGCCGCGCGATCGCCTTGTTCGAGAAGTTGTGCGCGGACGCTCACGCGGAGGCGTGCAACGCGTTTGCCAGTGAAATAGCTGGGCTTGGCAGCAAGATATTGGATCCCGATTGGGCGCGTGCGGGACCTCTTTTCCGGAAAGCCTGCGCGCTCGGCGAAGAGTTCGCCTGCCTGACGGGCGGTCAAGCGTTCATGGTCGGCATGACGGGCCTGCCCAAGGATCTGCAGGCAGCTCGCAGCATGTTCACTTCAGCGTGTGGCGAAGACAATTGGCTGATCGCCAAGGCATGCCGATACGCTGGTGCGCTTTATGTCTCCGGCCAGGGCGGTCCCGCCAGCGAGGATTTGGCAAAGCTGATGTTCAAGCGCGGCTGCGATTTTCAGGACGCCGACAGTTGCAAGGTGCTGAATCTTCCTGTTCCGGCGCGACGCAAATGAGGCGAATTTCATCAGAGTAAGGTTCGCTTCCTTTCGGGCCATTACCCGCGCTGCGTGGTGGCCACACGCTCAGGCCCGCCGGAAGATGTGGGGAGCTATTCCGGTTACGCCGACTTTCTTGAGGTGTGGCTTGACCCGACCCACGAAGAGCACAAGGACATGCGCCGATGGGCTGGCCGGAAGTTCGATCCCGAGCGTTTCGATCTCGACGCCACGAACAAGGCCATCGCGCGCGCCCTGCGAACATCGAAGGGCGATTACAGGTTCAGACGCGTCCGGTCATCGTAGTCGGCAACGCCAGCTCAGTCAGTCTTTTCGACGTGTCTGACGCATAGTTTCCACCATCGCCGGTATCGGTCCGCTTTTGTGCTGCCTTGTAGACGGCGTTGCGATCACGCCTGCCTACCGCGACAACAATCACGATCACCTCGGCATCGTGCACTTCATAGACGAGGCGATAACCGACACCGCGCAGCTTGATCTTGTAGCGGTCCTTGCCTCCGGACAGGCGGGCCGACGGGACATGCGGCGCTTCGAGGCGTTCGACGAGCTTCTTCTTGAACTGTTCCCGGGCTTGCGAATCGAGCTTGCGCCATTCCTTCAATGCGGACTCGAGAAAGCCCAGCTCATAGGTCATCGAGGGCAATCTTGATGACGGGCTCGCCCGCACGCGCATCCGCGATGGCGTTCAACTCAACATCTTCGAGGCGATCCATCAGCGCCTCGAACGCCTTGGCGGGCACACAGTAGAAAGCGGGCTCATTCCGATTGAGGATCGCGACCGGAAAACCCTCGCCGGCGGCCACGGTTCCCATCGGATTGCGCTTCAGTTCGGAAACGCTGGCGGTTGTCTCCGCGAGGACAATGTTCGTCATCTTGATCACCAAAAGCCTTTAATGGCACTCTAAATAGCACTTCTAAACGATCTTTTCCAGTGTAAGTGAATGAGGAGTTTAAGCTGCTTGCGCGTAAGACACCGTCTCGCATGGCTGGCGAGCCGAATAGCTCCTGGCAGGCAAGTGAGTGTTGAGTAGCGCCGAGAATTGGCTGCGTGGCGACAACTACGATGGCCGGTTGAGCGGCAACTATGATGGCCGGTAG
>CALMYW010000330.1 GCA_937873665.1 uncultured Sphingorhabdus sp. | reverse complement strand
AATTCTCCCGCGAAACGATGGTGCTGCACGCTATATTGCAAATTCACTGGATAAGTCTGCGTCTACAAATATGACGCCTGCTGAATGGTTGCGTTCGTTAGAGAATCAAGTCGACTTGGAGCTTCTCGCTGACTACAACTGGTCTCGGAATTTTCCGATTATCGAAGGCTATCTCGCCAGTGTCCTTCGAAAGACGGCACTGCTATCGAGTCTGGACAAGCCGTGGCAGGAAGACATAAGTGGCCTGTTGAATGAGACAAATAAACTTGTGGAGAGTGTGCTGCAGTGGTTGCTGAAAGCCTATCCGCCTGATGTGAGACGTTTGCCGCATTGGAAAGATCAGAAGGATTGGCGGGACGGCGAAGCCATGTACTACCTTCAATCCTTGGCAGTTTCTGGCTTCACTGATGACGTCATAAAGAAACTTTCAGGACAAGACTTGGACCAAGTTCGAACCGCCGTTCGGAAGGGGTCGAGTTCAGTAAAGGCTTTGCTTTTCGCTGCTCTGCTTGCAACCGTTGATCATCGAGATCATCCCTTTTTCAGTCTCAGCTCAGATGAGCTTCGACTCAATAGGGTACTTGAAATGACTGATGCCAGAAACAAGAAGGCAGGTCACTCCGGAGTCGATCGAATAAGCAAGGATGATGCTTTGAGTTATGCAGAGTTCGTCGTCGACTGGGTGCAGATTTATAAGGGATGGTATTGATATGGCAAAGCCTCAAAAAAATTCGAATAAGGGGAATGGCACCCAAGGTCAAAACGTCACCGGGGGCACGATGGCGAGCGCCCTTCAGAAGGTCAAGGCGGGAATCGGAGCCATAGCGCCTCTCTTAAAGAATGAAGGTGTCGACGCGGAAATCCCTGCACTTGGAACTATGCAGCTCGACGCGCTCGAAAAAGCAGATCCAGTTAAGAAGTCGGAATTGGACGCGGCACTTTCAGAGTTGGCCGATCTTGCAAAAGGCGTCCGGGATTTGAACGAGGGCCTGGAGAAGCGCTCTGAGGAGTTGAAAAGGCTGGAGGAACCGGTCGCTCGACGTAGCAAGGAAAACAAGGAATTTGCTGAAAAGCTGGAGAAGCTCGACAAGGATGTGCGAGACAGGCAAATCGAGTTGAAGAAGAATGAGTCGCAGCAAGCGGACAGGGAGCGGGAGCTGGAGAAGCGCGAACTTGACGCGCGTACCGGCTTTGCATCCCAAAACACTGCAGCGCTTGCTGACCTAAGAAAGGAGATATCGGAGCTTGAGTCCAGGCGAACAGAGATTCAATTGCTCATCCATCAAGCAGAACAACAGACGCTTGATCACGAGGCAGAGAGATCCACGAAACTTCTTGAGCGCGACGCGGAGATTGCTAGCAAGGAACGCTCTCTCCAACAGGCACAGCGCCGGCTTGATGCGGAATGGAAGGAACTGGAGCACAGCAAATCCCAAATTCGGGAGGATGCTCTGCGCGAGGGCGCTCAGGAGGCCGCGCGTCTGACAGAGGCGCGCCAACGAGCCGAGGAGCGGCTCAAGAAGGTCTATTTGGACTGGACACAAGCTGAGGAGCGAGTTGAACAGTACCGAGAATTTTCCGACGCGTTAGCCGGGCGTTTGCCGCGAGAACTCCTCGATGAGCTATCTGCATCCAGGCGCAAGATTACTCAACTCGAAAATCAAATCGCTAGTGGTGCGGACGATCAGCTCAAGTCGGAAAACGACACGCTCCGAAAGATCCGCGATGAACAAAGATCTCAGCTGGATGAGGTTCATCAGGATCTGGCAGACGCTAAGGCGCAGCTGCATCGACTGCGACTCGGTGTTAGCGACAAGGAGAATTTAGAAAAGGAAAAGCGAGCACTGGAGAAGAACAACCTCATCTTGAGCGCACGACTCAATGATCTGGGTAAGACGGTGGACGATCTAACTCAGTCACAGCAAGCTGATACACCTTTCCCGCAAATGTCTTGGATGGACAAGGCGTCGACCGCCGACTGGGTAAGGGATCGGAAGGCGAAGGAATTGAGTATTCCTGAGTCGGAAGTGCCGGACTTGAAGAAGTTTTCCTTGGAGTTGCAGCAGCGTATCGCTCAGGCGGAGGAGGGGGCTCCGCTCTACTTCCGGATCGAAGATATTCAGCTGTTGATTGGCGGTTTGTCCATGAGCCAGTTGCACATCTTCCAGGGCATAAGCGGTACGGGTAAGACCAGTCTTGCGAAAGCCTTTGCCAAGGCGATGGGTGGCCACTGCACTGATATTGCCGTTCAGGCTGGATGGCGCGACCGGGATGATCTTCTCGGTCATTACAACGCCTTTGAAAAGCGGTTCTATGAGCGAGATTGCTTGCAAGGGTTGTACACAGCGCAGACTAGCGCCTACAGAAATCGGTGCAACATCATATTGCTTGACGAGATGAACCTTTCTCGTCCCGAGCAATACTTCGCTGAATTTCTTTCGGCGCTTGAGAAGAACGATCCTAGAGAACGTCTGATCAGCCTGTCTGAAAGTCAATTGCCGAATGCGCCTGCACTGTTGGTAGAGGGACGGAAAATCCGCGTCCCACACAATGTCTGGTTCGTTGGGACAGCAAACCATGACGAGACTACCAGTGAGTTTGCGGACAAGACGTATGACCGTGCGCACATCATGACGTTGCCGCGGCATGAGTCCAGCTTTAAGGTTGTCGCGAAGCCGAAGGCATGTTTTAGCTATTCGTCATTGGTCGCGCGCTTTGACGAGGCGGTGACCCAGCATTCGACTGAGGTGGAGGAGTTGCTTGACGAGTTGACCACCGGGCCGCTGACAAGCATCCTGCAAGATCGATTTGACCTTGGGTGGGGTAATCGCTTTGAGCGACAGGCCATGCGATTCATCCCCGTATTCATGGCCGCGGGCGGACGCAAGGAGGATGCTCTTGACCATCTGCTGGCTAGCCGTGTCTTTCGGCGTGGCAAGGTGACGGGACGATATGACGCATCGATAGATGACCTCGCCGCAGTCGAGGGAGGGCTGACGTCGATTTGGAAGAGTTGGAAGTCGGAGCCACGTCGATCCCTGGGCCTGTTGGCGGAAGATCGTCGCCGCAAGGATCGTGGGGCATGAGGGTTCTAGACCGTTTTACGGGAGAGAAGCTCCCTCAGCTGCCAACCAGATTGATCCCTGGCCGCTACTGCTTGCTTGATCCCGCGATCTTCAACGGACACAGCGAAATTGAAGGAGGCCAGGTTCTGTTGGATGATGGTTCTGGTGCCATTACTCTTGAGGGCGTTGAATACCATTTTGCTGAGACTGATCTTTCTGACGTTGATCAGGATGACGCGGAGCTGTCTTCTGAAGCGATAGTCGCGATCTTCGGCAAACTAGTGAATTCGCAACGAGGCAATGTTTCGCCGATGCTTCCTTCCGAACTGGCAGCTCAATGTGAACTGGAGGAAGTCGAACGCCGCTTGGCTGAGGTTCTACGTGGCGGACATCTTCATGAGATATCTGATCGACCGAGAAGAGACCTGCGGTACGAGGAATTGGTCGCACCCGTAGCACGCGTGCGTCGTATGTCCACCTCGACGCTCAGTCACTTAGCGTCGCACTCTGACTGCTGGCAGCAGCGCACGCTCAGCGGCGTCTTGCCGCGCAAGCTATTAGCGCGCTTCAGTGAGGACGACTATGCAATCTATGAAAATAGGCTTTACAAACGCCTTCTTGATCGTCTTGAGCGACATCTTGTGAATCGATTGCGGCGCATCCGCAGCGTCAATGCCAGGCTCGAGAAGGCTCTGAAATTCCAGGACTCAGAGTTGACTCACTTTCGAGTTCGAGTAGATATATGCAGACTTTGGGGCGAGACTTATCAGGATGACAACACGGGCATTCAGCTGGAGGCCGGGAAAGATGCGTTGAAGCAACTGGAAGCCCAGCTTCGTGCGGTCCGCGGCTTGATGCAGAGGGGGCTCTACACGTTGCTCCCTCCAAACGCAGTTGTGCCGGCCCAAGTCCACAGAACAAACATACTGAATCATGATCCCCACTACAAGCGCCTGCCAGTGCTCTGGGAGAACTTGCGGGATGAGAAAGAGGAACGGGAGTTAGCCCCGGAGGAGCGATTGGCTCGGCAACAACAATTGCAGGCAGCCTACAGCAGTTATGTAGGATTGGTAATGAGGCGCGCCTTGGAGCGCTACGGATATCGCGAGCAAGATGGCCGGCTGAGCTTTCGTTGGGCAGGAAGAGCCTTTTCGATGTATCCAGATGGACTCGACTGGGTCATCGATGGATCGGACAAAGTGGGCCTGCGGTTTGTTCCATGCGCTTGGTACGGAGATCCGCAGGCTGCCGCGGGGAATATTGACGAAGGGCGGGTTGTCTGCTGGCCTGGGATAGGCGGCATTGATACTTCATCTCAACTTTCGATATCTCCTCTGGATTTGTATGTGGTCGAGAGGATGGGCCGGACCCTGGATGAGTGGCTGCTCCGAAAACCGATCGAACGGTATGGGCTAAAGCTTGGGCCGCTCCCATCTGCGGTTAAGCGGCTGACCGATGGTTGGCCTGAACAATTTGAGGGAGTCACAGCAACCCATGTTCGCCTAGTCGCTCCGCTGAACGAACGACAGTCCGCGGAGCTGACGGCAACTCTGCGCGAGTCCGCGAATGTTCAGGTCAGTAAGCTGGTCGAGGCAGCAGTGGAAGATGTCGACGTACTGTCAAGGCAGTGCGGTCATCAGGCGCGGCTCATCGCCAGCCCGCCAGCCGACTTCTATTGCCAATGCGAGACCTGCCAATCGACTTGGTCCCTGAAGACTTCGGGTGGGAAACGGCGGCTCACAGCGCGCCCAAAGGGTGGCGGGGGAGTTCGCCCCGGCGATGGGTTCACATGGGCTGGGCGCGATTGGCTTGACGTCGAGTTACGGTAAATTCTTTGCTTGCTGCGCCGTTTGCAGTTCGCTCAAGGAAATCAGTGCCTTGACGGTAAAAAAAGCGGCACAAACATGTTTTGTGACAATGACTTAGGCAGCTTCATGGGCGTAGGGCTTCCGATCAACGGCGTCACGATGGAGCTCACTGACTGCTGGTCTCAACGGCTGGCTCCCGAGCCGATAGATGTCGATAGATCTCGAAAGGTCACTTTTCGTCGAATCGCCCGGAAACCCGCTCCAATGCTGGTGCCCAACACTTTGACGGTAAAAATGACGGTAAAAATCGCACGCGCTACTTGTAAACACTTTGAAATCAACAGCTTAGAAGGCTCGTTGATGATCGAGTGGGAGTGACGGTCAGTTGGGTGAACCTGTACCTCTGGCCGGGTGAAT
>CALMYW010000329.1 GCA_937873665.1 uncultured Sphingorhabdus sp. | reverse complement strand
GGCAACTGGACAAAGCGGCCCCCGTGTGACAGACGATCCCGGTCAAGGAGACCGCGCCACTCTACGTCCGCGACAGCGACGACGATCTTGCGCCCAGCCTTGTCGCGTCGATCGATGGCCTCCTTCTCGACATCAAGGGCGCTGATCGCGCGCGGGTGGGCGCAGCAGCAGAAGCCTTGTTCGGCAAGAAGGTGAGCCGCCTATCCACGATGCGCTACGACGTAAAAATCGACGACGTTGCGCTCGACGACATTGAAACCAGCGAAACGGCGCTCGACAAATGCCCTTGGCTCCGCGTGATGCTCGCGGTTGCGATGGAGGGGTTGCGCGGCACTGACGCCGGTCAGCTTCCTGCAGATCGTGGCACCGTTCTCGAACGGCTTAGTGATATCGCCCTCGTGGCGGCGGAAGATGTCGCCTTCGAAATCAACGAACAGCGGATAATGGCCCCTGGTGATCGCCCCGCCTATGTCTTCCGACGCTCGGACCGGCCGACTCTCGTTGTTACCCGGGTCGGCGTTCCTCTTACCTGGAATGGCCTCCAACTCTGTCTCCCGGCGATCTGCGACGCGATCGACCTTTCCCCAGTCGCCAATGGCATGCGTCTACTCGCCCACGAACTCGCCGCTGCCTGCGAGGACATCGGCGAACTCGGTCTCGATGAGGATGTGATTTCCCGACTCGGCCGCACCCTCCAGCTCGAAGACGGCTTCGTAGCTTCGGTCCAGCATCTTATCGGCGAGCGCGTCGATCTTCGGATGCCATGGATCCGCGCAGCCATCCACTACGGATTGGGGGCAGAAGCTCTGAAGGACTGTGATCGACTTGAGGCCGAACATGGAGCAGACCCCGCTCGTCTACTCGCTGAACTGATGCCGCTTATCACGGCCGCGGCGACGGATGCCGACGGGCTGCTCAAGGCATGTCGGCGAGCTCAATCGACGGCACAGTTCGGTGAGCTACTCGACCTCGATTTTGCGCGCTTCAACGAGAGCTTGGCGGCTACAGGAAGCGAGCCGCTGGCCTACCCCGCGATCCACGCTTCGCAGCTCCTCAATCATATCGTGGACCATGAGACGTCCATCCTGGAGGCTCTCCGCAACGCGGTCGCGTCAACGCTCGACAAATTCACGCCTGCCCCCGATTACGCCCAGCGCCGTGACGCCCTGCGATCGATGAAGACGGATCAAGCATGGCTGCCGCTCTATCATTTCGTGCCAGAGGCCGTGCTAGAAGAGCATCTCGCACGGTGGCTGGCAGACGCGGGGGCACCCCCGATCGGCTCGAACCCACACGGCCTGCCCGATCTTGCCCACGTCAGGTTGGCCAACCTGGCGGCGATCAGCCGCTTCGCGGCCGCGGCGACGCCAATTGTGCGGGCTTGGTGGAAGGGTCCGGTTTCGAGCATTCCCGAATATTGGCGCGAGGCCAAGGCGGCCGAACAGCATATCCGTGCCAAGCTCGATGCGGCTGGTGCGGTCGACTTCAAGCCGATGGATGAGACAGCGCTCATTTCCTGGTGCGTCAAGCTCGCCTTTTGGCCTGACGGTATGGAGCCAACGCTCGATTGCGACATGCTAGGTATCGGAGCCGATGCAATCGACGCTGCGGCGAAGGAAGCGCAACGCGAGGCGGAGGAACGGGCAGCCAAGGCGCGCTCTGTTCGCGTCAATGATCGCGATGTCGATCCCGAGCATGCTGACTGGACCGAAATCTCGGCCGAGATCGCCGCCCGTCTTTCCAAGCAGGTCAAATCGGCGAGGCTGACCACGCCCACCGAACTAGCCGTGCTCGAGAAACGGACAAACAAGCCGCCAACGAGTCGTAATCCGCGCGATGTTCCGCCCGGGCCGGATCGGACCCCGCAAGCCAAGAAGGACATGATCGGGCGGCTGGGAGAGCTCGTTGTGTATCACTGGCTCAAGGATCGCTTCCGGAACCAGGACATCGACAAGGCATGGGTTTCACGCTTCGGTGCCTTGCAGAAGGGCAAAGCTTGGTCCGACGACCTCGGCTACGATTTCGAGTTGAAGCATGATCGGCGAACCTGGCTCATCGAGGTCAAATCCAGCCAGGGTGATCGGTGCCAGTTCGAGATGGGAGAGTCAGAGGTTCGTGCCGCGCGGGAGGCTGCCCGGCCCCGGTCTGGTCAGCGTTATGTAGTGATCTACGTCGCCAACCCGGCGACTTCGAGCGCAACGCGGATCGACGTCTTGCCCAACCCCATGAGCGAGGAGGCGGATGGTATCCTCCGCATCCTCGGCGAAGGCGTGCGCTTCGGGTTCAAACCGAAATAGGACCAAGGCCGGAATCCTGAGGATAGTCAAACGTCCGCTTTTGCGAAGGCGTGACCTTGGCAATAGAGTCCGTGGACAGCAGCCTCGTCCCAACCATGGCCATTCGTTATACCTCTTTGCTATCGAGTGATTTTCTGCGAACGCAACAGAGGGGAGTGGGCTTTGCCCTGATTGAGCCATTTGGGCGTCGATGGTCGATGCACCGGGCTCACAATCAGGAGTGTGTCCCATGATCAAGTCGATCCCGCTGAACAAGCTGGTCCAGTCTCCCCGCAACGTTCGCCGTCACAGCGACCCGGCTGCAGACGCCGAACTCAAAGCAAGCATAGCGGCCCATGGATTGCTGCAGAATCTCATCGTCAAGCCCGCGGCCAAGGGCAGGTTCGAGGTCGAAGCCGGCGAGCGTCGGCGCCGCGCAATGCTTGCGCTCGCGGACGAAAAGATTCTCGCCCGCGATCACGAAGTCACCTGCCTCGTGCTCGAAGACAGTGCTGAAGCCGCGGTCGAGACTAGCCTTGCGGAAAACTTCCACCGCCTCGCCATGAACCCAGCGGACGAAGCCCAGGCTTTTGCGGCGCTTGTCGCAGGCGGTGCGACTGTTGAAGATGTTGCGCGCCGCTTTGGCCTGACGGTCCGTTTCGTCGAGGGGCGTTTGCGTCTCGCGACGCTCGCGCCCGTCGTGTTCGAGGCACTGGCCTCGGGCCAAATCACTCTCGACATCGCCAAGGCCTTCGGTGCGACTTCGGACCAGGAAATCCAGGCCCGCGTCTTCGAGCAGGTTTCCTCGGCCTACTATGCGCCCAATCCCGACAGCATCCGGCGCATGGTCC
>CALMYW010000328.1 GCA_937873665.1 uncultured Sphingorhabdus sp. | reverse complement strand
CGTGTCGAATTCAATTCCTTCTGATGCATCCAGATCGCTCAACTCCTTCAAGCTGCTCATCGCCTTACCAGCTGACTGCTGGCATGTCGCACCGACAATGCTGGCGTACTCGCGAACCGCTCTAGCTGCCTCATTGGGGGCTTGGGAAAGTGCCGCCTGGTAGGAGGCCACTACCGCAGAGATGCCACGGCGAGATTGGCGTAAAGGCGCATCGATTGCGTGCTCGATCTCGGCCAAGAGCCCGAGCACTTCTCCGCTCAACGCCTGCTTAAGCTGCGGGGGCCTGTAATCGGGGCTCAGCTGATCCAGCATGGACCGCTTAAACGCAGCCAATTCAGCAAGGTCTGCTTCTGTTGCATCGGCAACCGTTGAAAGACGCTGGAGCAAGCTCCATTCCGAATCTTGAAGGTTGACCTTGTTACGTCGCAGCGTACGCTCAAGCTGGTGAACTCTGTCCGGACCGTCGTCGGCGAACCCGATAGAACTGGTGCGCAGGGCCCTCACCAAGCGCACAAGCCCAGCAGGCTCATTCGCCTGACGCTGGGTTTCGACTCTTTTCTGCTGAACAAGAAACTCATCCCATCGGTCCTTAATATGGGCCGGAAGACGAACATCTAGATCGAATAGCTGACGCAAAAGGACATCAATTTGCTCGAACTGTGTTTGGCGTTCCTGAGCCGACATGCTCGCAAGTCTCAATGCGGTGATACGTCGATCTAGCTCTTCCAATGGTCGAGTCAGCGGCTCATTCAGACGAATCGCGTCGAGTCGAGCAGAGATTTCTTTCCGTTTGCGTTCACACCAAACACCAACGGGGTCGACACCGCCTTCGTCACGGCGCCCTCGGCCGCCAATTCGAACGGCAGGCAAGCCAAAGACTTCAGCACGATTCAGGGCGTTATCGACTGCATCGTGCTGGTAACTGCTAATCAGCACTTGATGCTGCAGCGAGTTTTCACCGAGTGTTTCGGCAAGGCGCCGCTGCAAAGCTGCAATGACCTGTGTCTTGCCGGTTCCTGGTGGGCCAACGATAAGTGCGATATCAGGTGTATTTATCGCCTTCTCCAGCGCCTCAATCTGGCGCTTGGTCGGAACACCCTTGAAGCAAGATTTGGCGTAGGTGGATAAGCCGTCGAGCTGACGTCGCCGGGCGCTTGGCGGAGCCACACCTTCCAGCAAGTAGCTCAGTTGCGGCAGTCGCCGCCCTTCATTGATCGATTGCCTTGCGCGCGCACGACGGGTCTGTACGGCTTCATCACCCGATAGTGAGTAGTAGATGAACCCCTTGGTTGGAGGGCGTTCTGAGCGCCTGTCCTGGCTCGGAACCAAGACCACACCCTCTCGCTCGAACCGCAATACACCACGAACGGGGCGACGGCGTGCTCGGTCAGCTCTGCCCGGCGCGTCTTCAACCTCGGAATCAAGATCAAGCTCCTGATCCCCAAGCTCCACTTGCGTCGTGTTCGCCAGCCCCAAAACTTTCCATCGTTTCCGGAAATCCCTTAGGTGATCCGCATCAACTTTTAGAAACCAGGCCCACAGTTCACCTTCGACGAGCTCCGCACTCTTGAAGCGAAGAGAACCCAGTTCCCTCGCGCAATCTCGAGCCTGCTCCCATTCGAGCGCACCATACTCTTGCCATAAACGTAGGTAGCTGCCGTTGTCGCGCAGTGCGGCGTCCAAAAGTGCGCGTTGCTCTGTACTCTGGAGACGCACGGCGACACTGGCATCTTGGAAAGAGATCTTGCCAACGGCCATCGCTACACGTGCTGTAGCACCTTTTAGACGAGTGACGCTCATTAGTTTCAGCACGCCAGCATCTCGTTTGACGTTGCCGCGCCAGCCTGCACCAAACAGAACGAAACTCTCATCTGAAGCGTTGTCGAAGCGGCCAAGAAAAACGCGATCCATTTCTGAGTTCGGTGCTTTCTCGGCAGAGATGAATTGCTCATTCAACCAACCAACTGCAGTGGGCACGTCTGGAGCAGAAATCTCACCCCTGCTGGCCAATTGCTCCGCAATGGCCTCATCAACAGAAATCGCCATATCCAACTGGATCTGCTCGACCAAATCCAAGGATTGAAGGTGGAGAACCTCCCCATGCCGATGCCTTAACACCCACAACGTCAGACCTCGTTGGACCTGAAGCGCAGTTCGATCTTGGCGTCCTTCTACTTTGCCGACGCAAACGGCGTCGCCCTGTCGGAGAAGATAGTCATTACCGTGTGCCTGTACTGACAAGGCCTCACCGATCTGCCAATCGGCTCCCAGGTCGTCACATGTGAACTGGGCAAGTTCACCCGACAGAAGAGGAAAGTCGCAGAGTTTCATCGTTGCCTCACCAGTTGAAACGCCAAACGACGTGCTCTTCTTCTACTGCACCTAGGTGGAGCCAAAAAGACACTCCTGAACGGCTGTCTGACTTGAGCCGCTGCCGACGCACAACCGGGACGACTTTGTCGTCAGATGCTCTTTGCAAGGAAACTTGCGTACCGGCTGATGGCTCTATCCACAAGCCATCCTTTGCAAGCTCGACAGTGCATAGCGGACGTGCGTCCGCGTACAGAGACGTTCCTAAAGGCAAAGTTTTTAACTCGGCAGGGCTCATAGTCAAAACCATCGCCTTGCCTGTGCGAGTCCAGCACTCTTTTCGAATCAACGACTCTTGAACGTCTTCCGGTAAGCCCTCCCGGAGCAGGTCCGGTGGCATATAGCGATACTCCTGCAAGAGGATCGTGCGATTCGTGCCCTGGGTGTGATCGCAAAATGGACAGATGTGCTTAGAGGTGTAGAAAAAAGTGCTGCCACAAGACTCGCATTGATCGCAATGGCCTGTGGCAGCCTCGAAGGCATCTGCCCACTCATTGAGACTTGGTCGCTCACCCGGATTGTTCAGCCCGGCATTGAAGCATCGTTCAAACAGCGCACGCAGTGGCGCATTGAGCGTGATTTCGCGAGGCAGACCTATCGACAAGACATTGCTGCGATCAACCGGGTGATCTACCCAAGGGAGTTCGCCGCGGAGGGCTGCCTCTTCACGCTCGGGTTCACCTTCAAGCACAACGTCCCCCTTGAGGGGGTGAACCAGCGTGAGGATGCGATACGCCATGACCGCAAAACTCCAGCTGTCGGTCAGTGTATTGATGCCGGACTCTCCCCTCAGAATCTCTGGAGCCCCGTAATCGGGGGTGAATACACCTTGCTGACCGTCATGCGACTGACTCGCAACGTTGTCGGCGTCGATTAACCAGACTTCGGCGTACTCTAGTGACTGCGATACGAAGACATTTGCAGGAGAAAGATCGCCATAAGCGAGTCCTCGGCCATGCAACTCAGCCAGGACCCGAGCCAGTCGCGCGAGCATCTTCAACCGGCGCAACAGACCGCCTGTTCTCACATAGCCCGAGAGGCCTTCATCTGACATCAAGGCGTCCGTCGCGACCTGCATCAGTTCAGTCATTGGGACCAGACCATCCATCAGTTCCATGACGTAACCGGGCTGCGGCTGCGTGATGAGGGCTTGCGGATGTGCGATGGGAAGGCCCTCAAGTGGCTGACGCATAAGTGCGCGAATCTTGCTCGTCCAACTGTTTCGCTTTTCTTCTGTGGTTGCGCGAGAGACTTTGACGAGTACATTGGGGTAGTTGGTCGTGCAAACGATCCCCTGACCGCCTTCGCCGATACGCCCTGTCAGTTCATAGCACTGACCGTGTTGGTCTAGCACCGTCCTGTTTTTCTTTGGTGCCTCTGGTGTTGCTGCGCTCATTCAGAAGTCCTAAAAATGGCCACGAGTGTTTTGTCGTCGCTGTGTAAGGGTGTCGCCCAGTCATTCAGTTCAGACTGCAACCAGCGTCTGCCTCTGCGCCGATTTCGAGCGCTTAAGTCTTGGTAAAGCGCATCAAAGAAGTCGGCAAGATGTGCAGGTTCGAGGTCATCGGCCACGCCATCTGTCATCAAGACAACACCATCACCAGGCTCGGTGAATCGGCCTTTCGTACAGCTCCATTTGTCCTGCAGGTGCGTGGACTCAAGTGCCCAGGTCTGATTGCCATAGGCTGTGCGTTCTGGCGTGACGCGACGGAACTCGCCAGCGCATTTCACCAGCAGAAGACCATCACCCAATTGGGCTGCATGGACCTCGCCTTGATCTGTCACGCGGCCGAACAGCAGCGTGGTCGCGGCGTCTCGAGGAGTTGTCGGATCGATCGCTTCAAGCCATTGCTGATGAATCAAGGGCAGCGTTGCCGGTAGATCGAAACTGCTCGATGTGGCACGCAAAATCTGCCGGGTAACTTGGCAGGCACTACGTGCCCCCAGATCACTACGTGCTCTCGATCCCAATCCGTCTGCCACAGCCGCAATCCAGCCACCTCGGCAACCCGCCAGAACCATCGCGTCCTGATTAGGCTCGCCCAGATCCCGGTGTCGGGGGCCAATGACGCTCGCGCCGCAGGCAATAAACCTCATTGGAAGTCGAGGTCCAGTGCGTCGTCATCCGGCGGCGGGACAACGAATGCGGTTGAGATGTCTGGATTTTGGCTTGCCGTGCGAGTGGTCACACTCATGGTCACTGCACGGAAGAAGCGGTGAATGTCCCGGGCGTTGTGGGCTTTAAAAATGGGAGCCTCTGCGTCGTTTGCAAAATCCTTCAGCATTGCTTCATCGGCATCCGGCCCAATCGCCATAGCTAGCCGGGTCGCCTTCTGTGCCCGCTCGGAGTCGCAAAGAGCCTTGAAAGGAGCCTCCCAGTCGTCGGTCGGTTGTCCATCAGACAACAGAATCAAGACGGGGCGATAGGCTCTGGAGGGGATGCGATCTTTGTCCTCCAGCTGAGCTGCCCGCCGTTTTTCGTCTTCCAAGGGTCGATGGTTACCATCGAAGTCT
>CALMYW010000327.1 GCA_937873665.1 uncultured Sphingorhabdus sp. | reverse complement strand
AGCGCCGTCAACTTTTGTTAAAGGCGCGTGATCTGACGCTATAGAATGAATATCACCTGCCGCTAGACGATCCCAGAGACCCTCGACAGCCTGGCGACCGCGTGGGGGAGGATTCCATTTGAGCCGCGTATCCTCGCCGCAGGCCTCAAGATCTAGGCAGAGTTGATGCGGCAGCGTCTCCGCCCAGATGTCTGCGCCTTGGCGACGGGCCTCCGTGACTACGTCGACAGCCTCTGGTGTGGAGATATGGACAACAATGACGCGGGCACCTGTTACTCTCGCAAGTAAGGCGATTCTCTGTACGGCATCGACTTCAGCAAACCAAGGCCGCGCTTCACTCCAAGCGGCAGGACCCGTTTTGCCAGAAGCTTTCACGCGCTGTGTCTCGGAATTCACGAATCCAGCATTTTCGCAATGCACCATTAGGGTGCTTCCGAGTTGCTTGATGCGCCGCATTAGATCCAACAATTCAGCATCGGAAGTGCCGGGAAACATGCCAGGAGGCGCAACATCGCCAGTAAATATCTTGATAGCGACGGCACCGTCGCGAACCATCGAGTCTACATCATCGGGCTGTCCCGATTCATAACCACCGATGAAGGCGTAATCGACGTGATAGCTGTCGCCGACCGACGCCAACTTTTCTCGGAATAGCGCGCTCGTGATTGTGGCTGGCTTGTCGAGCGGCATCTCTACGAGAGTTGTAACTCCGCCGCGTGCTGCAGCTCTTGTAGCAACTTCATGGGTCTCAACTCCGAATCCCCACCAGCAATGAAAATGCTGATCAACCAGACCAGGAATAATTACCCTGCCTGTAGCGTCGATTTCTTCATTGGCATCAATGAACCCGGAAGACAGCAAAGCAATCCTTCCGTCCGAAATGCCAATATTGAGCGGTGCAATTGATTTCCCCGGAAGCACCACAGTGCCGCCCACAATGGCTAAGTCGAGTTTCGTCAACTGAGTTTCCTTTCTACTTCCGCCGCACTCGCCGGCGGAGGTTCATTGCGCCAAGAACAAGCAGGAGGCTAGTGGGCAAGCCTAATATTGTCAAGTTATCGATTTGTTATTTCAACATTCAAACTTATTTTTGTGGGTTTCTTCCGGCTATTATTCTACAAATAGCACGCAGTGGTTGTTTTCTGGCACTATATTGCAGGTATATCTTCAATAATTGATGTACTTACCTCCTTAAAGTGGCTTTGTGAGGATGGGAGGCTTCAGAGGGCGTGCAGATCAAAATGACCGGCTGCCACAGAGGCTGGGAGTGGATTGGATTCTTGTCCTCATTTTCCTTGACATTTTCGTCATTTTTTGTTGTTTATTTAACAGCGATTTTCGTACATATAGCGGCAAGCGGTCAGCGACCGGCAGAGTGAGCCAAGGGAGGAATGTTAGATGAGCAATATCGGTGTAGACTGGGAACATCGGGTTGATTGGCACAGGATCCGCAACGTCAGGCTACAGAGCGCGATTTGCGCAATGAAGAACGCAGAGCTCCGTGCGGTTCTCGTTCAGCGGATCGAAAATCTGCGATTCTTGACCTGCATAAGGCCATTCACCAGCCTTATCTACTATCCTCGATACGCGGCCGTCATTTTCGATACTGGCGAAGTTTGCCTATTTACTGAAGGCGGAGATTATGAGCTTGCATCGCGCACCATGCCATGGATCAAAGACCTTCGGGTTTGGCCCTATGATACAGCGACAGCTGTCGCTTCGATATCACAGCTACTCGTGGAGAAGGGACTTAGCTCTGGCCGCATAGGGTATGATGATGTTACGTCTCCCGCGGTGCTCATTGCCTTAGGAAAGAATTTCCCTGGCGTGGAGCTCGTCGACAGCACCAGCGTGATGGGGCGAGCACGAATGATTAAGGACCCCGAGGAAATCAAGGTGATAGAAGGGGCCGCTCAGATTGCGGAAATCGGTATGCAGGCCGCGCGCGAACGTCTGAAGGCCGGTGTGAGTGAAAGTGAAATCGCCGCCGAAATGGCACGGGCCATGCTGGCGGCTGGAGCTGACGCTCTGGTGACGCATCCCCAAGTAACAACCGACGCCCTTCGGCGCATGGCGACTGACAAACGAATTCGTCACGGCGATGTCGTATTATTAGACATAAATGTTGGATATAATGGATATGTTGGTGATTTCGCACGTACTTTTGCGGTGGGCGATCCCAGCCGCGAGCAATGTCGAGTTTTCCGCGTTCAGCGCAATTGTCTCGAGACGGCCATAGGGCTCGTAAAGCCGGGACTAAATCCGCAGGTAATCCAGGACGCGGTTCGCAACATTATCCAGGAAGCTGGGCTTGAAAAGCACTGGCACGGCTACATTACGGGCCACGGTGTAGGCGTCGGCATTGGGCCGATAGAACAACCATTGATAGGTTCTACCATGGGGCCAGAGGTCTGCCTGCGTGAAGGAATGGTCATCGCTTTCGAGCCAGGCATTTTCGACCCAGACGTGGGTCCGATACGTAACGAAGAAATGATTCTAGTTACGTCCACCGGATCCCGAAGACTAACAAAGTTCGAGTATTGC
>CALMYW010000326.1 GCA_937873665.1 uncultured Sphingorhabdus sp. | reverse complement strand
CCAAATACAACAGCACCGGACGGTTCGTCGCGCTGACCTGCGAGGCTGATGGAGAAGCGATCCGGATCACCGTCTCGGATGACGGCCCCGGGATCGCGCCGTCCGATGTTCCGCGCCTGTTTCGCGCCTTTGACCGCCTGGGTCAGCCAAATCGCACAAAGATCGAGGGTACGGGCCTTGGCCTTGCCCTGTGCAAGAGCCTGGTCGAATCGTTGGGAGGTGTGATCGCCTATTCTCCCGCAAGTCCGGGCGCAAAGTTTTGGTTCACCATGCCCGCAGCCAATGCCAAGGGTTCTGCGGCCATGTCCACTTCCATGCACCAGAAGAAAGAAGGCGGCATTGACTCGCTCGCTCGTTGAACTGTCGGAGATCATCTCAAGGCGCATCCTTGTGATCGATGATGAAGAGGCCAATGTGCTGCTTTTGCGCAGCGTGCTCGAGCGCGAAGGCTTTCGCGATATCCATACGGTGGTCGATTCAACCACAGCGCTTGCCGCCTATGCCGAACTGGCACCAGACATCGTGCTGCTGGATCTGATGATGCCGCAGGTCGACGGTTTCCAGCTGCTCGAAGCGTTCGCTCGTCATGATCGGCCAGACGAGTTTCGGCCTGTTCTGGTCCTTACCGCCGATACGACACTGCCGGCACGCCGCCGTGCGCTTGCACTTGGCGCAAAGGATTTCGTCTCCAAACCCTTCGATGTGATCGAAGTCGGTCTGCGAATTCGCAATCTGCTCGAGACGCGCGTTCTTTACGAGCGGATCAAGGTGGCCAGACCGCATGGCGGATCGCATCCGGTGGAAACCGGTGCCGCCTGATAGAACCCTGTGCGTCCTCCCCCCGTCTGGCCAACAGCGGGCGTTTCACCTCAGGCAGACACCTCCCGGCCAGGACAGTGAGGCTAATGCTTGCAGCCCAGGATGATCACGTGACGTCCGAGTTCCTTGTCACCGGGCGATGGGGCCGCCTGCTCGGTTTCGACAACCCTTACGGAGAACCCGTTGCGGGCCAGCCGGCCTGCAAAGCGGTCATCATGTGTTGCTGACCAGATGGCGAGTATTCCGCCTGAGCGGAGTGCCTGGCGAGCGGCAACCAGTCCGGCTTCAGAATAAAGCCAGTCGTTTACCGAACGCGTGAGCCCTTCGGGGCCATTGTCGACATCAAGCAGAATGCAATCGTATCCCTCGCAAGCAGCGTCAAGCAGCATCGCGACATCGTCCTGCACGATCTGAACCCGGGCATCATCGAGGCATCCGTTGGTAATGGTCCGCATTGGGCCTCTGGCCCATTCCAGGATCTTCGGCGCGATCTCTGCGACCGTGATCTCGGCATCGTTCCCAAGCTGCTCAAGAGCAGCCCTCAAGGTGTACCCCAT
Organism: uncultured Sphingorhabdus sp.; assembly: GCA_937873665.1. Next base: position 1,638 of record CALMYW010000326.1, on the reverse strand, counting down.
CCCATAGCCGCCAATAAGCATGCTCACCGACGTCTTCCCGGCAAGTTCGGCGCAGGCTAGCCTGGCCAGAACCTCTTCCGAAGCGGAAAAGTCAGTGCTCATCAGCTCGTTGTGATCAAGCAGGATTGCAAAGTCGGCACCGCTTTGCACAAGGCGCAGGCGGCTGCCGTCGGGGACGTAGGCAATATCGACTAAATGCTCGCCGTCTTCCAACTGGGACCAGTTATGCGGACCTGATGGCTCGTTGGGCTCGTTTCCGGTGGGAGCGTCCAAACCCTACTTCTTCCGAGCCTTGCGGGCTGCGTATTTCGCATCGCGTGCTGCTTTGCGCTCGGCTTCGGTAGGTGCGGGCGCTGGCGCCAGGCTGGCAGCATTCTGCAGCTTTTCGGCCAGTTCCTGCGCTTTCCTTGCTTTCATCGCTTCGCGTTTTTCAGCCTGGGCCTTCTCGCGCGCTTCGGCAGCTGCGATGCGTTCTGCCTGGACTGCCGGATCGATAGGGGCTCTGGCTTTGAGTTTCTCCAGCGCCTTGTCTCTTGCCGCTGCCGCTGCCGAGCGGCGTTGGTCAAATCCGGGTTCCTTGTAAGCTGCCATACGAATTGATTGCCTCTAGAATGGGAGACGAGGAAGTCATTTCCTCGATAGAAAGACGGGTGCCGCTTTGCGGAACCGCATGATGCGTCGGATCGGCACCGGTTACGTCATACGGTGAAAATTGTCACCTGCTCTATCGTGCCCGCCTTGCCAACAGAGAGCGTTTCGCCTCAGGCGGACAGCATTGCGTTGGCCAGCCGGTCATTTTTCGGCGATAAGTGCCGCGATCCAGGCCTTGACCTCGTCGGTCCGGGCGATGTCGCCGGGGTAGCGCACGTCGGGTGACCAGGGCTCGTTCTCTCCGCGTCTGCGCCCCTCGCGAACCATCCTGCCCATCCGGACAGTGGCGAGTCCGCTCGGCAGTTCGAAGCCTTCAGGCCAGCCGCCCGAGCGGCGATCGACGTGGGTTTCGGTGCCAACCAGGGTTACGCCCGGAAAGCGGCGCATCTCGTCCACGAAGGAAATGCAGGCGCTGGCGCAGCCATAGTCGGCCAGCACGATCACCCGCGCCTTGACCGGATTGACCGGCGCCCGCCCGGGCTGGCGACGCGCCGCGTCCGGTGCCCGCAGCACGGTCAGGCTGGCGCCGCCGGGCAGGGGCCGCACTTCCGGCTTGACGAAGGCGGCGTCGAGCGGCGGATCGGGTGGCATCGCGTCTGGCCCTCCAACCGCTGACGCGGGCGTAGTGGGCAGGCTGCTTCCCGCCGGGCTGAGCATGACATTGGTGATCTCCAGCCGCGCGCGGGCATGATGATCGGCATAGGGCTGGCCATAAAGCGAGCGCAGGAACGCCATGAACCAGTTGTAGACGCCTCCGGAATTGCCGCGCACGTCAATGATGATCGCGTCCCGGTTGCGCAGGTCCGGGGCCCGGGCGATGATGTCCCTGAACTGTCCGGTCTGCACCGGCCCGGTGGGGTTCATAGTGCCGATGCGAACCCAGGCGCTGTTGGTGCCAAAGTCCGAGATCGCCATCGCCCTGTCTTCGAGCGTCGGGACCGGCGTGCTGGTCCGCTGCGGCTCTGCCAGCACGCCGGGCGGCGGCGG
>CALMYW010000325.1 GCA_937873665.1 uncultured Sphingorhabdus sp. | reverse complement strand
ATGTTGAGCTTGGCGCTGAGCTGGCGCAGCAGTTGGGTCTTGCCACTGCGGCTGGTGCCGACCAGTAGGATCAACTTGCTGTTGATGTCGCCGATTTCGCCGATGAGTCGTTCCAGTTTTGCGAGCATGCTCATCCCATCAGTCCGTCTCGGCTTCGAGTCGTTGTTGATCAGGGGAGCGGTAACCCGGCGCCAGCACCGCGCTGCGCACACCATAGATGGCGAGGTGGTTCCTCAACCAAAGCCGGTACTCGGGGCCGCGCAGATTGTGGTCGGGGGAGCAGTCCACACTCCATTTGCGCAAGATGTAGCCAGCCGTGGCGGCCCGCAGCTTCATGTGCAGCACACCGCCCCGCATGCCGTAGTCCATTTCGGTGATTTCTGGCCGGGGTTGATCCGGGTGAGGAACCAGCTCCAGCTCGACGATCCGGGTCCACTGAATGTCCTGATCGTTCATTTCGTGGGGCGCCACGGGCTGCCCCTTGCGCACCACAGGGCGCTTGATGCGGGTGATAACGAAATCCCGGAACTCCTGCGATTTGCGGTCGAAGGCGCGGACGTGCCAACGCAGGCCGTTGTCGATCAGCGCGAACGGGACGATCTCCCGCACGGTGCGGCCACTGGAGATGGAGTGGTACTCGATCCCCATCGGGCATTCGTAGTGGATGGCACGAGTCACGCTCGCCAGGATGTCCAGGTCAGGGTGGGTGAGCCGGGACGGGCTCTCGCTGGCCACCCAGGCTTTGATGCGCATCGGTTCACCGTCGCCAAAACCCTGCGTCAGCCACGACAACACCCGCTCGGGCGGGAAATCGAAGATCGGCTGGAAGCTCGGGCCGAGGACGTAGAACTTGCCTTTGCCGTCGTAGTCGATGTTGCCGGGGGCGATTTCCTTGTACAGCGCCAGGTCCCTGGACGCAGCAGCGGACTGGATACCAAACCGCGCGACCAAGTCCTGGCGGCGCATCTCCCCAATGAAGCGCACGCGCAACTCCACGAACGCGAGCCGGTCACGCTGTGGCTGGGTTAGATCGGCAAGCTGTTCGTGGGGCATCTTGGTTGGCTCGTTCGGGTTAGCGAATGCTTATGCAGATTTCTGCAGAAAGTATATGAGCTGCTTGAAAAGACGTCTATAAATCCAAGATGGTTTGCTAGTGCGCTGCATTATGATAACCATTTTTTGAGGCGCAAATGAGTGATCTGACGTGGACGAGTAGGCAATCAGCCCAGCGGAGCGCACCAGGAACGGCGTGGAATGGGGTGCATCCAGCAGGCCATCGCGGACGAAAACTGGTGCGAATAGATCCTTGATATGGAACAGGAGCATGGCCCATGGAACTGCGACACCTTCGCTGCTTTGTGGCTCTCGCAGAGGAGCTGCACTTCACACGGGCCGCCGAGCGCCTTCATATCGAACAGCCACCCTTGTCCCGCGCCATCAAGGAGCTTGAGGGCGATCTGGGCGTGGTGCTCTTCGTGCGCAACCGCCGAGGTACGGTGCTTACCGAGGCGGGCGCAACTTTCCTGCAAGACGTGCGCAGGGTGTTCGCCGCGCTGAAGCAGGCTCAGGAGAACGCTCAGGCGGTCGCGGCGGGCCTGAGCGGAAGCCTTCGCATTGCAGTGTCCGACGGCGCAATCGATCCCCGGCTGTCGGCCCTCCTGGCCCGCTGCCGCGAGGAGGAGCCGGAGATCGAGATTCGCCTGTCCGAAGTGCCGCTGGCCGAGCAGTTGCGCGGGTTGCGCTCGGGCGACTTCTCGATCGGGTTTGCGCACACGGCGGAGGTCGGCGATGACATCCTGACCGAGCCACTCTGGCACGACTCGCTGGTGGTCGCGGTGCCCGCCCGGCACCCCTTGCTTTCACACAAGGCTGTTCCGCTGCATCAGCTTGCGAGCTACCCACTGGTCTTATGCGACCCACAGGTATACGAAGGCTACTACCGTGAACTGGCGCGGCTCCTGCGACCGCTGGAGCGTGATCCCGACATCGCCGAGCACGTGTCCTCGCTGGACATGATGCTCACCCTGGTCGGTGCAGGCTACGGCGTTGGCTTCATCAGGGCAACCAGGATCGCGGCGAGCCTGCGCCCCGATGTGGTGATCCGCCCCCTGGCCATGGATTCCGCAGTCATCACAACCTACTTGCTGCGGCCCGTCAGCGAGGATTTGCCGGTGTCGGCGGAGCGGTTCATTGCGCGCCTGCGCGAGCACTCGGGCGATTGATGCGGCGGCAAGGGCCGTAACTGAAGTTCGCGGCCGCTTATGGCGAGCCTTGCAGCTCACTGCCAGAGTTGAGGTTTTTTTCAGTCGCCGCCATCAACTCGCTGGCGCTGATCCCGAGCGCGGTAGCAATTTTCAGTATCAGGGGAAGCGTAGGCACATGCTCCCCGCGCTCGATCTTGCCCATGTGCGAACGCGATATTCCAGCCTGAAATGCAAAGTCGTCTTGAGCGACGCCTTGCGCGACGCGAGCGGCACGCACGGCCCGCCCGAAAGCTAATGCTGGTTCGGATTCATAGGTGGGTGTGCCAGGTGGACGACCTGGCTGAATAGTAAGCTTCTGCATCGACAGAAGCGTCAAACAAACCTCTTAAATTAACCACGTTAAACATATAGACGTTAAAGTTCTCTCTTTACTATGATGCTGGTTTTCCCTTGACCCGCTTCGTCGCTTCTGTGGGTTCTCCATGGACAACCTCACCAGCCAACCCGCCCACCTCAGGCTTGCGATAGCGCCAGGCGTATCGTCATCGCAGCTTTCGGTGCTACTCGCGCTGCAACGTGCCGAAGAACCCGAGGTCAGCATCGCGTTCTTTGAGGTTGCTGGTGACGAGTTGCTTGATGGACTCCGTGAAGGCCGCTATGACGTAGGGCTGTCGCTTCAAGGGTCGAGCGATCCGGCCATCCAAACCCAGCCCTTGTGGATTGAGCACATGGCCGTTGCGATGCCGCTGCGGTTTCCCTTGCTGGATCAGGCATCGCTCACCATCGCCGATCTACAGGACTACCCGATCTTTCGCTGGCGGGCTGAGACGTGTTCACTGCTGGATCATCGGCTGCTCTCGCACCTGCCTGCTGACCAGCAGAATCTTCAGTACGTGACTTCCTTCGAGCTGATGGCGCTATGGGTTTCTGCCGGCTACGGTGTCGGGCTATCCGCGCAATCGCGCATCAAGCACGCCCATGGATGGGGAATCAGCATGCGAGCGCTGGACGACGGCCCCTACGAGATCGTGACGCACCTGCATAGACCCCAGGGACAAGCGAACTCTGTTTCCGAGCGATTCGAGCGAAGGGCACTGCAGATCGCAAAATCGGTCACTTCCTGATCGCAGTGGCTGTCGGTAGCCGCCAGCAGACGGCGGTGGATGTACGCCTTTCATCAAGAGGGCCGAGGTGGTAAGCTTAGAGGCCATTTCTGGCTTGGGTAACCAGAAAAAATCTTTATTAATCAATTGGTTGGTTGCCGTGGGTGATTCCCATCGCCCGCTCCAGCAGCTCAAACTGCAGGCACAAGACCCCCAAGATACGCCCACACAG
>CALMYW010000324.1 GCA_937873665.1 uncultured Sphingorhabdus sp. | reverse complement strand
CGAATCCGGTGCTGGCAAGGCTCATTTGTTCCATGACTCAACTGTCTCAGATCACACCGTCATGGGGCTGACTTTTGCAGACCTTCCCTAGGCATCACTCGCTTCGTGCCTCTAAGCAAGACCTATTTGCAGGTCCTTTTCGGCAAGGAATAAAAGTCGGACGTGGTCGGCTCCATGTGCGCTATTTGTTTCAAGGTTCCTGTTCGACCCCTGTTGGGCTAATAAGGGGTTTTGCAAGCCTTACTTAGTGTCACTGCAGACCGCTGGCTGCCCCCACTTAATCAGTCTGGCTATTAATAAACAGCTCGCCCAATAAGCAATGATGCCGGCAGATATTGCAATGTGGCCATAGTCTGGAAATAAACTAAAGAATCCTGCGATTTCATTATTTGGCCAATAATGTTCTGGCTCAGGTATCTTCATTGCAAAACTATTAGCAATCATGCCTGCAATCGCAAAGAAAATAATTCTTGCCTTTGCCACATCTTGAATCAGGCTGCACAAATAGAACACATACAACGGATAGGCGCTAAAAAAAATTCTTGTTGTATCATACCCACCAAACGAACTCATTACAATTGATAAAATCAGAAATACTATCGAGACCAATACGATTGGTTCGTAGGTCTTAATTTCTAATTTAGAATTAACTAAAATAAAAGGCCCCAACGTCAAAGACAGTGCTGCGATTATCTTCAACAAGCCTGCAAAACTTCCCATTTTCGCTAACGCTGTACTTGTCGCGACGGTAATCTGACTACCTTCACACGGCCCGAAATATAAAAATATTATCGAAAATGCAACAATTACCACTATACCGAAAAAAAATGCTGTCTTTTTTAGAGATATTTCCTTTGCAAAATATAGCGCTCCTGATAGCGCAAGCGCATAATATAAACCGGATTCCCTAAAAACGGCAGAAAACAGCAAAATGGCGAATGCGGAATAATATCTTTTCCGAATTAGCGTTGCTAAACATACTGCAAATAGAAAAAGGGCTGGCGGATCGACAAAATAGGGGTAGAAATTCGAAAATCGAATTGGACTGAAGAGATAGGAACACAAAGGAACGACAGCAGCCAACGAAACAGAGAAGCTAAATCGTGCTCTGAGTGCAAGGTAACATATCGATATAGAAAGAAATCCAAAAACAATATTTAAATAACGAAACGAACTAGTTGGTTGCAAGGGAAATAGTGTTGCCAAAAATGGGAGGCCTATTCTTTTGCAGAAAGGATGTGTCACATCTGCGTCAACTGGAAGTCCAGAATAAAAACTATACAACTGGTGGTATGCGATGCCATCCCATCCTCTTCCATTACCTGCAATAATTTGCGGCTGATAACGCCAGTAGGCATAAGTGAAAAATAGGCTTAGGGCGACCACGATAAAAAACTCAAATGTTCGCGACAACTTCATACTATTTTCTCTATCGAAGCCTATGATTCGAATCAGTTAGGATGATCTTTAAAATTTCTGCCCGATGACAGCACGATCTTACACAGACAGTCAAGCTGTAAAATTAATCAGCCTTGCCTGAACTAGACTCTAGTTTGTCACCAAGCACGCATGCAAGCGTGCGTCTCGTGGCTGAGATGATTCACTGATTCCGTGGACGGCGTTGCTGGCGTTGACTGCGCCGCATGCGTCAGGGGGCCACGGTTTGACCGCCGTGCCTAGTAAATACGCTTTCACGTGCTGAAGCAGTTATTTTAGCATGTAGCCCCTGTTCAGGGAGGACAAGAGAACCCAAATCCACCTGAAACCAATTGCCTAACCACACTTGATGCAGAGTGGCGAACTCAAATAACCGAACCGCGCTGCTGAGGTCTCTGCGACAGCGTTGTGCAGAACGCTCCTTGTCAACTTTATTTTTGAAAACTCTTTAGGAAAAAATATAAACCGCTTGGCAGTAATATTCTCGCCATCATGTCTTTTGACACAAATGTAAACTGATGTCTCGAAGAAAAAATAACTAATGCAAATGGAAGCAACCTAAAAGGCCACACATAATCTAAAGATTGCTTTAAGCGAGTGAAATACACCAGTTTTAGTCGCAGCCATTTATCCACTCTTGCGTATTTTTCGGGATCAGAATTCAATGTGGCTGTATACTTTAAATCCTCTATATTTTGTTTGACGGTAACCATCCCATCGCCGTTCAATTTTTTCCGCTTTATGTCTTTTTCCCGAATATCACCGGGACCAAATTTGGTGATCTGCTCCGAATGAGACCGGTAGCAGATCAAAGGCAACCGAATCAGACAGCAGCTTCCAAGTAGCTCACCCCGAAAGCCAATGATGTTATCTTCATAGATACAATTGATAGGCAAAGGAGGAAAATAATCAATCAGAGCCCTTGAATAGGCGAGGGTGGCTCCGTGCGGCAATGGCGCCTGGTTATTAATCCTATCGTCTAAATTCCAAGAATAGCTATCGCTCGCTGGAAGATAATCCAGCCTATCAGCCATATACTCAATTCCGACAGCCCTACCTGTTTGATCAATTAATTTGGCATAAGATGTAATCAATTGAGTATTCGGATTTTTATCAACATATTCCATTATTTTTGAGACACGATCCAAATTTGATATGTCATCACCTGCGGCAACAACAAGCCATTCGCCACTGACAAGGCTCCATACTTTGTTGATATGCTCAGCCACCCCTAGGTTTTTATCACTCCTCCGAGCTATAATTTTGTGAGGGCCAACATATTCGCTAGCGTATTTTTCAATGATGCGATAGCTTGCATCAGTCGATGCATCATCTGATAATATTATTTCCAATGGAGTGTAGTCTTGAGACAAAACACTCTCTATCGCTTCCGAAATGAATTTTTCAGAATTATAAGCGAAGAGGGCGATAGTGACGAGTCGGTTCATAGGCAACTATAAGTTCATACTAATTGATAACGGTGATACATAATATTTTCGGTATTTTTTCAACAATCAGAAGTTACACGTTGGCTTTCATTTCCAAGGCTGCAAAAACCGTGATAGGCGATGAGTGTGGCCTAATCGCTTCCCCAAGGCTTGTATTGAATGAACTGTAGCCAACAATGCTATTAGCCCACCGCCGGTGTATGCAAGCCATTTGTTTTCGCTAAAAATTACAGCGAAACTTAACAGAATTGTGCAGGTTGACAGAATCAACAGTCTTTTTACGGTTCGCGACCAATGGAAGCCAATTAAATAATGCGCAACAGCTAACATGCCGAGCGTATATACCAAGTAGACGATAGGAAAGGCGTAGGCTGCACCGCTAAGCCCTACGACGGGCACCAGCCAAAATACCAAACCTAACCACAGACAGATGATTAAGGTTTCTGTTGCCAAATAGATTCGGGATGCGCCTTTCGCTAGTTGAATATACCCGAGAGGCCAGGACACAACACGCCCAAATACACCCAGCATGAAGAATGGCATCAGTTCCGCAGCGGCTAGAAATTCCTTACTGTAGAAGACTTCCAGAATCCAGGAACCAAAAGCCAGGGTGGTCAGTATCCCTGGCAGCGCCAGCAAGATACCAATTTCAGTTTGCTCGTTGACGGCGCGCACCGCTGCCTCACGATCATCGATCAGAGCTGTCAGGCGTGGGTAGAAGTCCATCCCCATGGCCGACAGCACAAAGGCGGCGAACATGCCTGACAGCGCCCAGGCTGCCTGGTAGTAGCCGGCAGCCTCCAGCCCATGGTTTCGGGTGATGAGGCTGCGAATTGCCATGTCGAGCACGGCCAACATAAGTCCACTCCACATGAACGCAAACCCCAGCTTGGCGAACCGGCGGGCTTCGAACCAAGTCTGTTTCCACGGCAGTGCCACCGGTTGCACCGCCACACGCCGCGCATACCACCAGGAGCACCCCAGCGAGACCGCCGCCGTCGCTAACAGCACGGACACAATGCCCTCCTCACGCAGCCAGGCGTAGAGCCCGATGGCCACGACTGTGTTCAGCAGCATGGCGACGACTTGAATCCGCGCTAGGTCACCAATGCGCCGCACGCCTTGCAGCAATGCCGTCTGCCCACCACCAATTGCGCCCAGCAACAAGGTCAAGCCCAGCACGGCAATCGCCGCTGCATGGGACGTGTCGCCAAACGCCCATCGGCTGAGCGGCACCGCCAGCGCCGCCGACATCGCCCAGCCCAGCAGCCCGGTGCCCCAGCAGGCACGTTGCAACACCAACACCGTTCGGGCAAGCCGTTGCGGGTCATCACGCCCATGCACCAGCGCGACCTCGCGAACACCACTGCTGGCAATGCCCAGGCCCGACACCGTGCCCACCAGCCCCACCGCCGACTGGTACAACCCGACCAGGCCAATGCCGGCCGGACCCAGGAGCACGGCGATGATCTTGACACGCACCATCGCCACGAGGTAGTTCAGCGCCTGCGCGCCGCCCATGATGGACGACGAGCGCAGGATGTCGCGGTACGAATTCTTCTCGGCGCTGCTCAACTGTTTAGTCGGCGTGCCGCCTCATTCACAGCCGTAATTACTTCGCCAGCCTGCGCATCGGTCAGGTGCGGCCCCATCGGCAAACTCAGGCACAGGTTCGCAATTTTCTCTGCGATGGGGAACTGCCCTTTCATAAAGCCCGCCGCCGCATACGCCTGCTGCAAATGCGGCGGAATAGGGTAATGAATCAGCGTGCCCACGCCGGCATCGGCCAACGTTTTGTGCAGCGCGTCGCGCTGCGGGTGCTGCACCACATACAGGTGCCAGACCGGTTCGGCCCAGTCGGGCACGTGTGACAAGGTCAGACCACAGCCGGCCAATCCCTGCTGATAACGTGCAGCGATGGCCCGGCGCCGGGCGTTCCATTCGTCCAGACGCGCCAGCTTCACGCGCAGGATGGCAGCTTGCAGCGGATCGAGTCGGCTGTTGGTGCCCTGCACTTCGTTCACGTACTTCACACGCGAACCGTAGTTGCGTAGCACGCGGATGCGGTCAGCCAGTTGCGCGTCATTGGTGGTCACGGCGCCGCCGTCGCCCATGGCACCCAGGTTCTTGCCGGGGTAAAAGCTCCAGGCCACGGCGTCGCCATGCGCGCCGAGGCGCTGGCCCTTGTAGCGCGCGCCGTGGGCCTGCGCCCCGTCTTCCAGCACGCGCAGGCTATGCCTGCGGGCAATGGCCAGGATGGGGTCCAGGTCGGCCGGCTGGCCATACAGGTGCACGGGCAGGATGACCTTGGTACGCAGCGTGATGGCCGCCTCGATCAGCGCCGGGTCGATGTTGCAGGTGCGCGCGTCCGGCTCCACCGCCACTGGAGTCGCCCCGCACTGGCTCACGGCCAGCCAGGTGGCAATGTAGGTGTTGCTGGGCACGATGACCTCATCGCCCGGCCCCACGTCCATGGCGCGCAGGGCCAGTTGCAGTGCGTCGAGGCCGTTGGCGACGCCTATCGCGTGCGCTGCGCCGCAATATCGAGCGTAGTCCGCCTCGAAAGCGTCCACCTCGGGTCCAGCGATATACCAACCAGAGGCAAGCACGCGCGCAACCGCACTGTCGATCTCAGGTTGCAATTCGCGGTAGGCCGCGCCCAGGTCTAGGAATGGCACGGTCATAGCTGAGCGCGCCCTTGCATGAATTCTGCGTAGTCGCGGTAATAGTCGTCTTCATCGTATTTGTTGGAGGCCAGCACCATGAGGACCGAGCCAGACGAGAAGTTGTCCAGCTCGCGCCAGATCATGGGGCAGACGTACAGGCCGTTGTAGGAGCGGTTGAGGTGAATGCGCTTCTTTTTGTTGCCGTCGTCCAGCACCACGTCAAAGCTCCCAGACATGGCAATGATGAGTTGATGAAGCCCCTTGTGGGCGTGGCCGCCACGCTCGGCACCACCGGGTACGTCGTAGAGGTAATAGACGCGCTGGATGTCAAAGGGTATGTGGTTGCCACCTTCGATGAATGTCAGGTTGCCGCGGGGATCCGAAATCTTCGGAAGCAAAACTATTTGGCAGGCATCAATATTAAACGTCATCTATTTCAAGCTTCTGATTTGACTTTTGCTGGGGCGCCAATAACCGTGGAACCCGATAGAACATCCTTGGTGACAACAGCACCAGCACCAACAGTCGCACCCTCCCCAATCTTTACCCCAGGAAGCAAGCTAGCCCCGACACCTACAACCACATGATCTTCAATCACAGGACCAGATATGTGTGAGCCGTACCCACTTCTTACAACATTGTCATTTGTTGTACCAACTAAGATACTTATAAATACATCAGAGCCAATATTGCTATTACCTGTTATGTGCGTTCCATCCATTATTTTTGTGCGATCCCCAATGCGAACATTGTAATTCAATGTCACATATCTACTCAAAATACAGAATTCACCTATATGACCCTTCTCACGAATTGACGCCCCTTCTCCAATTAATGTATTTCGACCTATTTCAACATCAAAATAAATTACCGCATTTGGGCCAATGGAGCACTGGTCTCCGATCTGAATTAAGTGATTAAACTGAGGTTGCCTCGCTATTGCCCCGGCCCCTTTTGGCTCTTTACCAATAAAGGCACCAGGAAACACTTCCACTTCAGAACCGAGACTTACGCCATCAGAGATAACTACGTGCGGATGAATCACCGAGCCGTGACCAATGGTTGCACGACCAACGATAGCATAGGGGCCAATGGTCACATCTGCATCAATGACAGCATCCGGATGCACGATGGCAGTGGCATGAATTCTTGGGTTTGTCATTTTCGCTGATTAATAAATTGAGTCACTTACCAAATGGCCGCCATCGGGGAATGGATAAGGGTGAATTGGGGACAGACCCCAATTTTTCGAGCATTGGCGCTACCAAAGCGTTCCTTGGGTAGCGCTTTACATTGGTAGCCTGTGCGCAAACCATACACGACGGCCTCAAACACCTGTGGTGCAGGTTTGGGCGGTCGCCCAGCTCCGGCCTGCGCACGTACGATTTATCCGTGCTGCGCTCGCCCACCGGAATCAGCGGCTCGACGCACTATCAGAACTCATCCATCACCACCCACGATTCGACTCGCTTGTGTCGCCATGCACTTGCCGCGACGCCGTGTGAAGTACGACTCAGGACGATGATTTACTATTTACAGCTCAACTCTACGCATCAACCGTGGTGATTCTCACTGTTTCCGCAGCAAAAACCACGCGGAATCCGCGTCGCGCTTGCGGTTGAGTTTGTCCGTCAAGGTCGCAAACTCTTGCAGCTGCCGGTCATTGAAAGGTGTGTTGCGGGGATCGGTTTGGTAGGAGTTCGGCCCCCAGTAGTCTGTCCCGTGTTTATTTTGCTCGCTAATGATCAGAAAGTACGCCGTTGAGTTGTGTTCCGACGCCAGCTCTTCAAACCCCGCCTTTTCGTATAGCATTCGAAAACTGGTATCGGAGTGAATCAGCAGGTGCCGCGGCGCATCGAGGTTGCTCCAGTGAGGGCCGTATTGTCGCCAGCCGTAGCCGACCATCGGCATCGAGACGAACAACGCCCCGGCAGGCGCCAACAAAGATCTCAGCGTGCCGAGCATCTCTGCGTGGTTGTACATGTGCTCCAAGGTGTGGTGAAGCATGATCAGGTCGTAGGCGTTGGACTCCCGTTCGCAAAGCGCGGTTACGTCGCCGCTGAGGATCTTCAATCCCGTTTCTTCCCTCGCTGCCTGTGTCGGCAAGAAGCGGTCAATGCCCGTCAGATTGCGAAATCCATCGCGTCGCATGCCGGCAAGTAACGTGCCCGATCCACAGCCGACTTCCAAGACACGGGAGTTGACGTTGATCCCTGCCCTGGCCAGCGAGAAGTACAGCGGTGCCGCCGGTTTGAGGGCGTTGAGCGCACGTCCCAGCCGCATATTGCCGCCCAGCGCATACGTGGTGCGGCAGGCCTTGAGCCACGCCACCCAAGCCGAGTCACGCTTCGGCGGTGGCGCTGACGCGTAGGAATAGTAGCGCGACGGATAACAGGCCGAGAGATCCGCAATGCGGTCGGCCAGAAACACACAGCTGCACGCAAGACACTGAAAATACCGGAACACGCCGGGCAACCCGTATAGCAGGTCACGCCCCTCTACCTGCCTGAATTGCCCACCGGTACAAACGGGACAAATGTCGCTGCCGGGATACGGGTTCATAGCGTGAGCGGTTGGGAGGAATCGTTGGAGCCGACTAGTTCCATGAGCACATCAAGACCAAGCTGTCTGAAAGCAAATATTGGACTTAGATTCATGGTCGCTCAGGTCCCATAGACCAAGAGATTTTTTGGCGAAGTCTCGCTGGAGCCAACTGAGCGAATTGTGGACAGCCCCGGAATATTCGTAGTCAAGACGTCCACTTCACTGTCAGTTCCCGCGGCGTTGCGCACGGTGGGCCCAAACAAGGCCAGATCAGTCACGCCGAAACGCTGCGACAACACTGTATTGTGCTGCGCGAGCTGTTGCAGGGCGAGTGTGCGATTAAAGATGCTCTCCGGGGTAAATGGACATTGTGGCCGGCCGCGGTGCCTAGGGTTTTGTATTTTTTTGATAGCGTTTTATGACCGTTTGACGCAGGGGAGATCGCCAAAAGGCTTGAAAAACTGGCGCCTGCGCCGCAACTCGGCGGGGTTAATTGGGGGTTAATTGGGGACAGACCCCAATTGTTCACAGAAGAAGCAGGTGGAGGTAGCAAGTTCGGACAGAGCTAAAGTGCCCACTCTTCCACGGCCAGGCCCGGCACACGATGGAATTCACGGGCGTTGTTGGTGATGATGGCGCTGTCTTCAGCCATGGCGTGGGCGGCGATCAGCAGGTCCATGGCGCCCACGGGCTTGCCGGCGCGCTCCAGAGAAGCGCGCATCTGCGCGTAATGGTGGGTGGCCTCCAGCGGCCAGGGCCGCACGTCAAAGCCGGCGAGCCAGGCCTCGACCGCAGCGCTGAACCGGGGCGATGCGAGTTTGACCGCACCGAAGCGCAACTCGGCTGCCACGATGGCGGACAACCACAATTGAGCATGGTCGAGCGTGGCAAAGCGCTCGATCATGCTGGCCGGGTGGCGGCGCAGGATGTAGCTGCAGATGTTGGTGTCGAGCGTGCGGCGCATGAGGACGCGAATCAGGTCCAGTCGCGGTCTTGCGCCGGGGGGTCGATGCGGTCGGCCAGAAAGTCGGCGGGCAAGGCGTCTGTGGCGGCGTAAAACTGCTCCAGCCACTGACCCATGTTGGCGCTGGCCCCGGTTTGCGGCTGCAGCCAGAGTGCGTCGCCGATCTGCTCGATACGCACTTCCTGGGCTTGCAGGCGCAGCTTTGCGGGCAGACGGATGGCTTGGCTGCGTCCGCTCATGAAGAGTTTGGCTGTAATGGTCATGCTGGGCTCAAAATGTAATATGACAGCAGCATATTACACCTTGAACGGGGAACACTTTGCAACTGATAATCTGCGTCGCGGGTGACGATCACGAAACCTTCATCTCTGGCTTTTTGCCACACCTCCCTGTCTGTCGCGGATTCCATGCCGAGCAACACAACCTGGGTGCTGTCTGCGTAGTCATGCTGAAAAGGCATGAGGTTGTTGGGCAGAGCTGTCCTAGCTATTTTTGCGCAACGATGCTTTGTAGCGCTGGTACAAAACCCCCACACG
>CALMYW010000323.1 GCA_937873665.1 uncultured Sphingorhabdus sp. | reverse complement strand
CGTCCAACCAGTGGAACTACTTCCAGTCCAAGAGCACCAAGCAGTCGCTGGCCGAGATGTCGCGCGACCTGGCCCCCGGCGAGGCCGAGAAGGCCAAATACCAGGCCAAGGTGGACCGCTACGAGAAGGAAAAGAACGAGATCAAGCTGGCGGCTGAAAAGCTGGAAGCCGATGCCACCGCCTGGGACAAGCAAAGCGACGAACAGATGCACCAGCACCACCGCTGGGCCCAGTCCACCACGGTACTGCAGGTCTCCATCGCAATGGCCGCCATCGCGCTGCTGACCAAGAAAAAGTGGCTGGAAGTGGCGATGTTCGTTGCCGGCGGTGCCGGCGTGCTGGTGGGCGCCGCCGCGGCACTTCATTTTTGATAGCTAGAACTGACCAATCGGCGCTGGGAAGTGGCCAATTTGAGCCAGATTTTCACCTTTCAGGCGGTCTTCGGGTTGCCGAAACCAGCCCCGTCACGCCGGGACTGCCGGGCGGCACTCACGGGCTGTCGCTGATCCGCTCCCGGCGCAACCCCCAGCCCGCCTCCGAGAGCGCCAGCCGGTAGGTGACCTGGCGCGAGCCGCCGGTGGGCTCGGCATTGCGGTCGCCGGGGCGGTACAGCGGGAAATACCGCACCAGGCGGTCGCCAATGACGGCAAAGCGGTCATGGCCCATGTAGCCCTTTGAGGCGTCCACGTCTTCGCTGATCGGCAGCAGGAAAATCTCGCTCAGCGACTGGCGCTGCGCCACCCCATAAGCCACGACCGAGCCGTACGAGCCGGATCCGGCCGAGCGCACGTAGACATAGAGTTCAGGCGCTCCGTCGCCGTTGAGGTCCGCCACTTCGGCGCCCGTCACGGTGCCATCGACCTCGCGCGAGACCGGTGTGTTGTCCCGGGTCAGCCCGGTGGGGGTGATGACGACGCGGTTGATCGAACCCTGGTTGGCGCTGACCAAGCGAAAGCCGATGCCCTGCAGGCTCAGCGTCTTGTCAAACGCCTTCGGGCCGGCCGGCGCGGCAGTCGCCGCCGGTGCGCCAGGCACCTCGAAAGCCCGCGCCTCTTCCTCGCTGCCGGGTCGATAGACCTCCTGCGGCGCATCGGCGCGAAACGGGGCCCAGAACGCCGCCGCCTGCGCGGTCTCGGGTATGCGAAAGCGCCCCTGCGCGGCCTGCGCCTCCAGAAACCGGCGGTAAGCATCCAATGGCACCGGTGCGCCGCCCTGGCGCGCAATGCGCCCGCCGTACTGACGGAACAGCGCCGCATCGATCTTGCGCTGCAGGATGTAGGCACGCGCGATGTCCTCGCGCGCGGCCCGGTCAGCAGCGGGCTCTTTCGCCGGGTCCGGCAGCGGCGTGCCTTTGGCGGCCATGAAGCGCCGCATCTCGGTGAGATAGGCGCTCACCTCGGCGGCGCTGACGTCGATGCCTTCGTCGGCGGCGTAGCGGTCGGTCAGCGCAAGCAGGATCGCTTCACGCAGTTCCTCGGCGCTGGTGGCCTGAACCGGCGCGCCCAGAACCTGGGCCGACCAGCTGGACGGGCTCGCCGCGAACGCCGCACCCGCCGTACACAACACCAGCGCCAATCCACAGCCCGCCAGCAGGCACCGGCACCTGGTCATGAGTCGCCGCATCGGGCATGGGCCCGGTCCGGGGCGCTGGTGGGTGGTTTCATCGGGAAGATGGACGGGTCGATTGAAGTGACCTCATCCTAATGGAATCCAGCGGCATAAAATTCGTCGCTTTGGCCCTTATGAAAATCGCCACCTGGAACGTCAACTCCCTGACCGTGCGGCTGCCGCAGGTGCTCGACTGGCTTGCCGCGCAGTCCGCCGCCGGTGCGCCGGTGGACGTGCTGGCGCTGCAGGAACTCAAGCTCACCGATGACAAGTTCCCGGCCATGGCCTTCCAGGAGGCCGGCTATGGCGCCCAGTGGTTCGGCCAGAAGACCTACAACGGCGTGGCGCTGGTCAGCCGCCAGCCGGCGACCGCCGTGGTGAAAAACATCCCCGGCTTCGAGGACGACATGGCCCGCGTGATCAGCGCCACCATCGCCGGGGTCCGGGTGATCGGCGCCTACTTCCCAAACGGCCAGGAGCCAGGCTCGGACAAGTTCGCCTACAAGATGCGCTGGCTCGACGCGCTGCGCGAGTGGGTGCGTGCCGAACTGGCGGCCCACTCCCGGCTGGTGCTGCTGGGCGACTACAACATCACCTTCGACGACCTGGACGTCTGGGACCCGGTGGGTCTGGCCGGCACCATCCACTGCACCGACGAGGAGCGCGCGCACCTGCGCTCACTGGTCGACCTGGGCCTGAGCGACGCGTTCCGCCTGTTCCCGCAGCCCGATAAGAGCTTCAGCTGGTGGGACTACCGCATGCTGGGATTCCAGAAGAACCGCGGCATGCGCATCGACCACATCCTGATCAGCGAAGCGCTGAAGCCGCTGGCGCGCGCCTGCGTGGTGGACCGGGCGCCGCGCAAGAACAAGCAGCCCAGCGACCACGCGCCGGTGATCGTGACGCTTGATCTGCCCGACTGAATTCAGGGTTGATAGCGGTTCATGGCCATGCCACGCTGAGAGAGAGCCGATACGGACACAAAAGCCGGCCATGCTGGCGTTTCCTGAACCTGTTCAACCCACGCCATCGTCATCCTTTGGCATCGGGCCGCTTGCCAAGCACCCCGTGTTGACGTAAATTGTGTACACATACATTCACAACGGCAAAGGCATCTCCATGGAAACCACCAAGGTAGGCATCCGCGAATTTCGCGCCGGTCTGGCCGAATACATCGCATCCAGCACGCCCGTGGCCGTCACGCGGCATGGCCAGACGGTGGGTTACTTCATCCCCACGCAAGGCCAGGGCGAAGCCGACATCTTGGCGCTGAAAAACGCCAGCAAGGCTTTAGACAAGCTTCTGGAGGACCAGGGCGTGAATGTGGAGTCCTTGGTCGCAGACTTCAAAGCGGCGCGCGGCGGCGGGATCACTACAAAAATTTGCAGAGTCGGTTAAGCATGCTTTCCATGCGAGTAGCCGCAATTCAAAACCAAGGGGGCGACGAGGAAACGGGTGGCGCCCTCACAAGATCTACGGTCAAACCATCAATGAACAGATTCTGGAGATAGGCATGCAACTCATGGAACGTGAGCCATGGTCGCCAAAGGCGAGCACGATCATGTCTCACATTAATACGCCAATTGGATAACGTGAACAACTTACCAAGAGGAAAGTACGAAACAATAACAGGCTAAATTTTGGACCACTATTTGATCATAGGTTCATGTCTTGACTCGGTAGATATAGCGACCAAACCGTAGCATCGTTTCTTCATGCTCATTGATATAGTACACACCCAAGATACCATCCTCATTGGCAGTGAGATGATTCCAAGTGCCTTTTTCGAGCACAAGTTCCTTAAATGTCTGTGCATCTTGACTCAAGTAAATGACTGAACTATCTCCTCGCGTAAAAATTCCGAAGTCATTAACAGGGTAGTACTTGTCAGCATACAGCGTCGTCTCTTGTTTGACCCATTCGTAGCCTTTATCTGAGCTGAGAATCTCGCCCGAATTGAAATACACCAACTTTTCGCCGTAATTGGCAATAATTGGTGGATTGCCATAAAAACGGGGATTGCTACTGCTGCCCCAGGTACAATTTCTCCAAGCCTTGGCCGCTCCGTAATACATTACGAAAGGTGGAGTTTCGGGTTTCTTTTTGTTTCGAATGAAGGAACTGCTGTACTCGCAAAAAGCCAAAAGGGAGTTTTTGCCGGGGAGCGAGCAGACTTTCACAACCTCTACCCCTTCAGAAAGTTGCGGTGTCTGATCCCAAGATTGCCATGGCCCATCGAGAGTTTGTGCGCAATAGAGGACTATCCTTCTATAGTTGTCGGTTTTCGTAGAATCAGAGAAGAAGCCTTTTTCGGTATAGCTGTATTTTCGATACTGCTGACCACACCATAGCCATAGTCCATTGAAATATAATATATTTTCAAAAAACATATGGCCATCATTGATCGACAGAGAACGTTTCGACGGTTCCGGTGCAGGACTGTGCTGCCAAGTAATGGCATCAGTGGAGTAATAGAATCCCTCCTCGCGAGTACCTTCTCTCAATTCTCGGTTTTTTATTATCCATACATCATTGACGATATCAACTCCGTCGAACCAAATCTTGATGTCCGGACTGTCGAGTTGTACTTGCTGCCAATGTATCGCGTCTTCGCTGCGATAGAACAGCTCATTAGAATTGACGCTTGCGACGATAAACCAAATTTTGCCATCAGTTTTGATATGGCTAATGTTTTCAGGATCAAAGGGTAGATTCTCAATTTTTTGCCACTCGATACCGAACAATTGCTCTTTACCATCTTTAACGATAGTCACGGATTGCTTTTCTTGTTTTTCTAGCTCCAGTTGACGCAGGTGCTCTAGGCGCTTTTGTTCTCTGAGATTGAGAACCGACTGATCAAAGTTCCCTTTCATGAAGAGGCTGAGCTGCTCTGTGGCGCCGTCACAAGCCTCTGAAAATGCGACCAACTTGTCTTCTATTTGACGATAATAATGCTCAAACTGATCACCCCAATCCTCGTTGTCAGTCGAGTTATCCAAATCAAAATCAGAGTAATGGTTCACATCGTTGAACTCGAAAGAAGGATGATTCCAGCGAGAAATCAGGCCATTCGCTTCGAATAATGCTAAGCGGTTCTCTGAAATACAATCTGCTGCCTTTTTGCGAAACTCATTCAAGCTGGAAATTGCGGATTTCCGTCCTTGACTACACAAAGTGGCAGCAGCTTTATCGCTGAAATTGCTCAGTAAACCACCATCAGAAAAGCTAAAAAAGACGGCGTGCTCCATTCCTTTTCTGTATACATCGCTCATCTCTAGGTTGAGGCGAGTGACAGCCCAACTGGCCGTGCTGAGACGTTTTTCTGCCTCCCCAAAATACTGATCAAAGCGTAGCTCACGGTACCGAATAATGTTTTTCCAGCCTTGAGTAAATGGAGCTAACTTGCATACTGCATCCAGTACCTGAGAGGTATCGCACTCGCTAATAATTACCAGCATGTTCGGGAGAGATTCCTTCAGCTGAGCTGGTTTTATGGCGCCGATTATTGCCTTGACTTGAGGACTTTCAATCGGTTTCTGGGCTAGTAAAAGAAGGAAGAACGCATCGAGCAACCACGTATATTTTTTATCGTCGTCATCAAGTAGGGCACGCACTATCACTTGATAGTCATTATGCTTGCGTGGGTTATCGGCTAGTTCGATTACTTCACTCTGCAGTTCAGGACAGCCAGCTTTCTCTGCTAAATGTGCGATGAACTCACGAGCAAGGCCGTTTAAGGATTCCGAATTTTCAACACATAGCGCCAACAGCAGAAGGTAATTTCGCTTCGACTCGTCAGTGCCATGATTGTCTAAGAATGTATGTACGCGGATATCTGGCAATGAAGAAACGAGTGCTTCGATCTCAGGTTGCTGTTCTTCGGCGATTTCATCCTGCACGACATTCAATCCGTGCTCGTCTTTGTAGACATCAATGGCGAGTTGACTACCTCCGACCATTTCGCAAATCAGATCGCGGACGCTGTATATCGCGGAAAGTTCGGAGAACTCACTGCCAAACAATTTCGATATAATTTTTTCGCGGGCTTCGTCGCTATTGCATAGTTGATCGTCACTTATCAGATCGACGATCTTTTCGTAGTGATCAGACAGAAAATACAACGCATTGAAGCCGATGCCGGAAATATTCTTCTGGATATACTCCGAATCCACAACGTGCTCATCAAACGATAAGTCGATTGCTGTGCGGTATTGGTCAATGCCAACAACTTCAATTTGGTCGATCAGTTCGCTAATGAATTCCAGCAGCTTGACTTCCTCGTCGCAGTTGATATCCAGTTTCTCAAGTGTTGTGACGAGATAGTTGTTGATGTCACGCTCTGTCAGTACGATGTCTTGATGGCTGCGCATAAAGTCGTATGTGAGGCGCAAGATCAGCAAGGTTTTCGGAATCGATTTGTAACGGCGCTTGTTTGCATCGATATTAAGTGACCAATTGTTGAAACTGGTGTTGTTTTCAACATGCCGTAGCCGATTATCGATTTTGTCTATGGCTAATTCGAGAAAATCCCTAGTTTCAATGATGTATTCGTTCATCGTACCGAGATTGTTGCGAATTACTGCAATGCTCTGCGCATTGATCAGGTTCTGCTGCTGCAATTGCTGCAGGTAATGCCAGGCAAATTTCTGCATTTGCAGAATATCCATCTGGTTCAACAACTGGTTTTCGCTCGTCTTACCACTTATTGCGCAGGTGAGACGCTTGAAGAATCCAGCTTCGGATTGCTTGGCAAGTCGTTCTTGGCTACTCGACACCAATCTTGATGCATCAAGCGCCAGTTGTTGAGTGATGGCGGCATTGGTTTTGTGCTTGCTAACCAAGGCATTAACGGCCTCAAGTTCAGCACTCTCCATTTGTGCCTCAAAAATCTGCCTTTGATCCGCTTCGGCTACTTTGTTCATTTTTCTACCTCAGAGCTGGTTGATCTTGCTTTTCAGGCGCCCACTTTGCGCTTGCAGGGTTTTGACTTGACGTGCGAAATGTCGCTCGGATAAGTACAGCCCTTTGTGAAAGTCGGAATAGTATTCTTGAGATAGCTGCAGGTAATTCAACGACTCGTGCACGGTCATTCCATTGCTGACGACTTGCTCCGTGGAGGCGAGCGTGAGCCTGAAATTTTTCTCGACGTGATTATCTAGGGCAATAGTCATAGCGAGCGACGTAATCATTCCTCCAACTAGACTACCAATGAGTGCGCCTGCTGGCCCGCCCAACGCACCGATCGAAGCCCCCACCGATGCTCCAACGACTGCAGCGCCGGTCTGAAAGACATTTTTTCCGGTGCGAGTCTCCAACTCTTCAAGGGTCATCTTGCCTGCAGCGAACATTACGATGCATTGCACGGCATCAACCGCGCAGATTGCTGCTCCGGCGACGGCGCCGGTTGCAAGACTAGTCTGGAAGGCCGAGCCTGTAAAAAGTCCAGGAAGAGTACGTGCAGTTGTGGCGACGCTCGCGGTGGCTACACCAGCTTTCAAAGCACTATCGCCAGCAGCGATCACCGTATCCTTCAAAATGCACAGTGCTGCCTGCTCTGCGGTGATTTCTCCCTCCCGTACTTGCTTGATGTACTGGAAGGAATTTATGCAGCCAGCAGTCACAGCAGTGATAACAGCTGCAGAACCAGCTGCTCTCATACTTTGCTGAAGCGTAGCTTTGTCCTGATAGCCGTTCTGCATTTTTTCGTGCAACTCGTTGCCTATTTTTGAGCCAGCTCCGAGATGCTCGGCATCGCGTTTACTTAAAGGGGTGGATTGAACTCCATCGACCTCTATTTGACCGGCAGTGTTGTCGCGTACCTTTTCTGCAGCAAGTGAAACTTCAGGGCGAGTTTGTTGATTCTTCAATGTGGCCTTTTGTGCGAAGGTCTTGATTCCCTCAATTTGATCGGAAGGTCCTACAAATAGATCGCTGTTTTCGTAAAGATGAACACCATCTCTGCTGGATCGAAAAGCCTTTTGCGTCGCGTCTGCATTCTTGAAATATTTTAATTGCGCTCCCAGCACCTGTTCCCCATCTTTCACAATCACGATGTCGTGCATTTGATGGTTTTTCTGAAGAGGCGTCTTTGCGAATTCATCAGTAAAAGCACGTACATCCCTATCTTTCAGGATGGCATCCAGATTGAATGACTCTGCATGAACGGTTTCAGCGGCAAAGCCTCCTTTGATTGCGCTGTTTTGCGAAGTCGCGGAAATTTTTCCCATGATGGCATTGGCCTGATTGATTTCACTGATCATCTGACCTATCTTTTCCGCAGCCTGTGTCGGCCAAATGGGACACACACTTATTGATTGGTTTATCGCTTCTTTTCGTTCGTTATTCATTAATCATCCTCGCTTACGTTATCGCTGCGCTGAATGCAGGGACGTTCCTGCTTGTACGCCTTCCACCATTTGTAAAAACCGAAGCTGGCAAAGCTGTAAACCACAGTTGCACCAATTACTTTAAACATGATGCCTCTCCCGTCTGGGATCTGGCCGATTGTCGTATCGGGCTTGCAGAACTGACTGGCTGCTGTGTATCCATCATAGGAAAACATGGCGACATTGGTCATAATTTCCGGGATCCAGTTACGAAACGATAAATCTCGCGCTAACCACCAGAAATAACCCCAACCCAAACGACCGCGCCAATCAGCAAAGCCCCCGCCAACGCCCAGCCCGTGTGGTTCTGCCCAAGCAGTTCGAAAAGTCCAAAGAAAGCTGCGGCGCCGACGGCGGCGCTGAGCCAGAAGGACGCGATGGCGATGCCGGCGAGCGCGGCGACGGCGATCAGGCCCACCTCTACCACCAGCTTGGCGGCGATGCCCAGCAGCAGCACGCCGGCCAGCAGCGCAACACCGATGAAGATCAGCGCGCCCATGGCAATGGGCGAGCGTTGCGGGCGCTCACCAAGGGGCGCCCGTGGGGATGGGGTATCAAGGGGTGTTCTCCCGTTGTTCTTGTTCGTTCTTTTTGCATGTTTTTACCATCGGTTTCGGGTGTGTTTTTGATCCATGTCATAGGAATCGCCCGCAGGCAGACGGGGGCTACGATGGCCAGCCTCATCGCAGCGCCCTGCCGTTCTCCGTGACGCGGCCGTTCTCAAAGCGGTAGACCACACGGCGC
>CALMYW010000322.1 GCA_937873665.1 uncultured Sphingorhabdus sp. | reverse complement strand
AATAGCCCGACTGGCTGGGCACGCTCCCGAAATTGGGTATCCGGTTTGCGTCCGGGTCGGTCGTCGCCGCGCTCTGCGCAGCGGCCGCCCGGTCGCGCCCGAAGGCCTTGCCGTCGGCTTTGGCGGCATCCGTTGTGGTTTGGGCCGAGACGCTTGTCGGCAGACAGGCGCAGGCGAGGCAGAGAAGGGGGAGGAGAAGCCGCTTCATGGGTCACTCCGTTGCAAGCGGGCAAGATGCTGGGATGCGAGAAGCGCGCCGGGACCGCCGCCTTGGGCGAAGGTTTCGAGCGCGTAGGACACGCTGACATTACCGCTCATCCGGTCGTGGGGTGGAACCTGGGTCCGGCAATCGAAGCCATCGCAGAGATCGAAATCGCTGCTGGTCACCACATAGGTCGGGACCGCCTCGATCCCGAAAGCGCGAAACAGGCGCGGGTCGATGCCGACTGCGTCGAGCGCCCCGCCGTCATCGGCGATTTTCGCGAGCGCAGCCGTAAGGGTCTTGGCGCTGCCACCCGGCAGGCCGCGCAGCACAACGACGCCGCCAGCCTTGGCGACATCGTCCGCCATGGCCTGCAAGGCAGCCGGCGGCATCGAGAGCGAAGCAAAAGCGATGAAGCGGGGTGCTTCACCCAGACCATCGCTGGCCATGGTCCCCGCGTCGGCCACCATCTTGTCGAAGTCGAAGACGTCGTCGCTTCCTGGCCGCGCGGAACTTGCCGCCTGCTCGGTGTAGCGCTTGCCATGCGCCTGGGCTTCGGCGGCGCTGTCATTGGCTTGGCTAAGGACCGCTTCGGCGCGCGCGCGGGCACTGGCGGCAAGCGCATCGGCTTCGCTCGCCTCGACCTTGGCGCGGGCGCGTATCGCTTCGAGATCGAGCTCCGGCTCGCTCGTCTGCGCTGCGGCTCCCGCCATGGCGGCGGCGCCAGTGATCGACGCGATTACAAGGAGATGAGGGAGTATTTTCATAACGCGCAGCAGTTCCGTTTGCGCCAGACCAGATAGCCCATGTCCTCGCCGATGGCGGGATAGACCTGGCCTGCCGACATGAAGGTGGTGGAAGCGCCAATGGGCGCGCAGGCGTAGCGGCCCTTGGTCTGCGGATTGGGATTGGTGGCCTGGAAGCGGTACTGCTGCTTCCTCATCACCGGCATCAGATACTTCCCGCAAAGCCCCTTGCTGCCCATCGTGCCCCAGGCGACGAGTTCGCGGTGCAGCTTGTAGGAGAAGCGCGATAGGGCGAGCCGCGATGCCTGGACGTGCCCGATCGTCGCCGAGACATTGCCGTTCAAGGGATACATGCTGCCCTGGCATCCGGCACACCAGAACAGTTCATCGGTCGGCAGCTTGGCCGTTGCCGCCACGCAATCGGCCGCGCAGGCCGCAAGCGCCAAGGGATTGGCGAAGAGCACCGCTTCGGGATTGATGATCGCGGTGAGCTCGCTGTCCTGCCAGAGCGGATCGATCTCGGTGATGTAGAGAATGTCGATCGAGCCCGACTCGAGGCACAGGAAGTCGGCAACGATCTCCATCCAGTAGATCAGCGGATAGGCATACCAGTGGACATGCCACTGCGAATTGTACTGCGTCGCGCCGCCGACGGCCGAAGGTCCCGCCATCGACTTGAAGCCGATGTCGAATCCCGGATCGAGCTTCATCCCGCCGAGATTGACGAAGCACCAGGGCTTCATGCTGACGTCGGCAAGCCGCACCGGCTCCCAGAAGCCCATGGCGATGCCCGGCCGCAAACCGCACAGGCAAACCGGAAGCGCCGGGTTGCTCGTATCAGGTCGGCTCGAGGGCCAGATCTTCAGGCCGCCGATCGAGATCGGAAACAGGCACGACCAGCAGATATCGGTGATCGGATTGACGAACTTGCCCGTGCAGCGACCCGGTCCTGCCGATGCCTGTGCGGGCGCAGCCGCAGCGAGCATGAGACCGAGAAAGAGGATCGCACTGCATAGCCATGTAAAAGAGGGAGACTTTGTTCTCATGACGGTGCGCGCTCCTTGGGCCGGACAGGCTGCTCGGTGATGATGAGGATGCGGCCCTGCTGCTCGACCGTGGCGGGCACGGCGCGGATGCCGAAGTGCTTCACAAGGCTGCCGCCCTGGTCGAAATAGAAGCGGCGCTGGCGGGCCTTCATCAGTTCCAGCGGTGCACCGCGCACGAGGATGAGCTTGGCTTTGGTGCTGGCATAGCGCCGGGTCGCCCAGGCAAGCTGCTCGGGATCATCGCCATCGAGAAAGACCAGCGGCACCCGCAGCGGCACGGTGTCGAGCGGATTGACCCGGGTCCCGGCCGCAACGATCACCCGTCCCTTATCATCGGCAATGTCACGCTCGACGCTGATCGTCGGATCGAAACGCCAGCTGCGTGCTGCCGCTGCGGCGTTGATGCCTGCGACGGGCTCGGGGCGGTTGACGCGCGCGATCGTGCGCCGCTTCAGCTCCTCATTGAGCTTGGCCGTCTCGCCGGTCTTCTCGAGGTGGGTGAGACGCGCATGGATTTGCTCGAGCAGGTCAGGCTCGATCACGGACCAGACCGTGCCTTGCTGGCCGTAGTCGCGGGCGCTTGCCGGCGCGGCCAAAAGAAGACCGGCTACGAGGAATGGGGCGGCGCGCAGCGGTGTCACAGGATCGGCCTCCCGACCCCGAGAATGCGCCTGGCGCAGATCCA
>CALMYW010000321.1 GCA_937873665.1 uncultured Sphingorhabdus sp. | reverse complement strand
AGGCGGGGATCTTGATTAATCCGGTAGACCAGCGCTTTCGCCCCACAGGCTCGCGTTGGCTCCCCATGCCCCCGTTTACAACGCTAGTGCCTGCGACGGAACCGGAGTGGAGCGTCAGGATCTCAGGGCTGGCGCTCGAACGCATCACCGTCGCACGCGCCGAGGCGCTGCCCTCTGAGACGGGCGGATACCTTTACGGCGCGTGGGACCCGGCCGCGAGGGTGATAACGGTGACGACGGCCACGACGCTGCCGCCTGAATCAACCGCGACGCCCACGGCGCTACAGCTCGGCCCGGCCGGCGCGACCGGCGAGGAACGGCGGCTCATGCTGAAGACTCGTGGGCGGATATATCTGTGCGGCAGCTGGCACAGCCATCCGAATGAATCCGCCAGCATGTCCGGCCGCGATTACGGCACGATGATGCGGCACCACGCCCGCGATGCCGAGACGCTGAGTCCGACCCTGTTAGTGATCGCCGCCGGGGAAGAGACGCTGGCCCATCTGAAACTACCGTGAGGGGATGATGGGCGATTTTTTCGAGATAGACTTCCTTGACGTTGAGACCCGTAAGAGCGGCGACGCGATTACTGTCCATTACGAAGTTGGCGGCCGACGCATGATCCACGTTGTTGACGGCGGATTCGACGCGATGACGCAGAGGATTATCGACCACATCGTCACCCATTACGACAACAAGCCGATCGATCACGTCGTGGTCACACACCCTGATGGCGATCACGCCTGTGGGCTCCGAGGTGTTGTCGAACGCTGCAACGTCGGCACGCTTTGGATGCTGCGCCCTTGGCTCTACTCCGAGGCGCTGCTGCCGTATTTCCCGACCTACAATTCCGCCGACCGGCTGGCGAGCCGGATGAAGCAGCTCTACCCCTACATCGCGGATCTCGAGCGGATTGCGGACCAAAAGGGGGTACCGATTCAAGAGCCATTCCAGGGTGCCCGGATCGGAGCCTTCACCGTCTTAGCGCCCACTCCGCAGCGCTATTTCGAATGCCTGCTCCGGTCGGAGAAGACGCCGGAGTTGGCGGGTGAGCCAAGCAACACCATTGCCGGTCTACTCGAAGAGTTGGCACAAATTGGCCGCGCGCTGGTGAACTTCGCGCGTGGTGCCTGGGGCTACGAGGTGTTCTCCCCGGAGGAAACCAGCGCCGAAAATGAAATGAGCGTCGTTCAGGCCGCCGTGATTGCCGGCCAGCGAATTGTACTGACAGGGGACGCGGGTCGCGGCGCTTTGGCTGAGGCAGCGGACTTCGCGCCGGTGGCAGGCATCCTCCTGCCGGGGGTCCATCGCTTTCAGGTGCCACATCACGGCTCACGCCGGAACGTGTCGACCGAGTTGCTGGACCGATGGCTGGGCCCGCGGCTGCCCCAACGGCCGTGCGCCGGGCAAGAGACTTTCACTGCGATCTGCAGCTCTGCGAAAGCAGATCCCGATCACCCGCGACGGTCGGTAGAGCGTGCGTTCGTTCATCGGGGCGCTCGCTTCATTACTACCGAGGAAGGCGACGTAACCACGCGCTGGAACGCGCCACCGCGAATCGGCTGGGGACCGTTGCCCGTCCGCCCCTATCCAGAGGAATATGAAGAATAGTCCGCGATCAGGGCATGCCTGGCGTGGGCGGCGGGATTGTCGGCGCGGATACAACCTTGTCGTAGTTGCGGAAGACCTCTCGCGTATAGGCCGCATAGAATTTCACGAAGCGCCCGAACAGGCCAACCGCCAGTACTACCGCGGCGATCGCGAGGAACCAGTCAAGGCGGTCGCAGGTCTGGGACGCACGCCAAAACATCAAACCAGCCGCCACCGCAGATGCAAATGCCACGTTCCGGCACATGCCATACTGATTCATGAAGTTGTCGAGCCGCGTTGCGCTGTCGGCTACGTTCCGCGCATGAGGAAAGGCGCAGTGGAACGCAGCCTCTCCCTCCATGTCAGTCTCGGGCACGGAAAGAGCGGCCGCGACCTTGCGTAGCACGCTGTTACGGGTCGCGACAGGCAGCGGTTCGTACTCGCGCGCTCCGAACGCCCAGCGCACGCCGGTTTCTCGCAAGCGTGGCGGCTCCAGCCCGAGCAGTATGTGCGACGGCGCCCGCAGCCATCTCCGACCAAGGAGGTGTTCGAGAAAAACCGATGATGGGATCGCAAGGATCTGCCCAATGAGATAAGCGACCGCAGTCCAGAAGGCTCCGTTGACGAAAGTCCAATTTGCTTGGCTGGCAAGCATCGAGCCAAGGAACACGCGATCGACGGCCGCCAACGTGATCATTCCTGCCGTCAGATAAGCATAGAAGTCATAGCTCGTGAATGGGAACCAATCCTTCATTTCAAAATTCCTGAGTGGCGTTCGAACCAGCGACGATACAGTCGTCAAATCCAAATTGAACTAGCTGAGCGACCCGCGGACTAAAATTGGTGCCCTTGTTGCAGTTTCTATCTTGGTAAGAGAGACGCAAGCAGAAAGTTTCCGCCGATCTGCGCAGCGCCGCTCGTAGGGGTGTCAGCAAGGTTCTGGTAGGTCCGAGGTTGGTTGGTCTGTGCCATCCTTCCGGTGAGGCCGGCAGCTTCGGTGGACGCGCCTGACAGCGAGCTCTATCCTAAGCCGCGATGTTCCACCTCCACTGCACCAAGAAACTGCTAGATCGGATCAAACCCGAGATCG
>CALMYW010000320.1 GCA_937873665.1 uncultured Sphingorhabdus sp. | reverse complement strand
AGGTTTCGGCAGGTGTTCCTGTGTGTGTGGAAGAGACGTTCCCGCCCTCGAGCAGCAGAGACGAAGGCAGGGCCGGTCAGGCGCTTCAGCGCCACACCGGACCGCCCCTTCGGCCCTGCGAAGGGGTTACAGCGGGAACACTCCCAGGCTTTTAAGTCGGTTCGGCGCGGCTCGTCGGGGGGCGATGAACCGCCAGGGACGACGCGGCAATTCAACCTGTTGCTGTGGCCCAGCTAAGCGCTATGTTTTGACGATGGCAGTGTGGCAATTCGTCATCGAACTCATTCCTACTTCTGCGGCGCGCGTTGCAGGGGTCGCCGCAGTGCGGATGAGCCGCGCGCAACTCGATGAGACCGTTCTCGGTTTCTCGACGGCTGATGCGGAGGTGCTGTTCTCGAAACTCGGCAGGCTCCTCCCAGAGAAGCCGTCTTGGTCTGACGGCTTACGAATTTGGGGCGACGAGAAAGCGGACGACATTCAGGTCAGCATCGACGGGCAGGCCATTGAGGAGATCCAGTTCCGCCTCAATGTTGCGGACCTGTCTTTGCCATTGGTCGGCGGGATCTGCGACCTCGCGCGCCATTTCGATAGCGTCCTTGCGACGCCGGATGGGGCGATCATTCAGCCGAGCCGAGAGGCTGTCATGCGGACAATCATGCAATCGCAGGCAGCGCAGTATGTTCGAGACCCCCAGCACTTTCTCGAGGAAGCGATCCGTCTGGATCGGGAGGGCCGATAAGGGCATCTTGCATCCTCGGCCCTGCGTTCGCTCCAGATGAGGCCAGCGCTTGAACCGGACTGGCAGCTTCGATCACTTTTCCCCCGAAACCGGAAATTCGCAAACCGACCCCATGTCAGACGTGCGGTTGCGACCTGCGAGCTCCTGAAAGCGGTCGCGCGTTCATAGGGCGCGGAACAGCTGAATTTGGGACGTTCCAGTCGTTCCCGCGAGGCTTCTACAGAGGCTGGGTCCGCTTGGAAGCGGACACTTTCCTGCTTACCTAAAGGCCTTCCACAAAGCCAGCATGTGGGCGGTGCGCCGACTGCCAGATTTGGAAATGACATCGTCAGCGACTGACCACCCGATTCAAAGGAGGCCCCGCATGAGACGATCGCCCATGGGTGCGGCGAGAGCCGTGAACCAGGCCAGGAGATCCTCAGGAATTGGATTGAGATGCGGAAGCGATGATCCGATGCTGCCCCAGGATTTCATGACGGCTTAGGAATCAAATTCGATATTTATCTATTAATAGCTGAGGCAGTGCATTATCACGATTCCGCTAGCCCCTGACGGTGAGGTGGAGATTGTTGATGAGGGTACGGGAAGTACGTCTGCGTGAGCGCCCGACGGCTGCGGCGAGACGCGATCATTTCGAAATCGTTCAGGTTGACCTGCCTGAGCCAGCCGCTGGCGAGGTTCAGGTCCGCAATCTATGGATGTCCGTCGACCCATATATGCGGGGGCGAATGGACACCAATGACAGCTATGTAGAGCCGTTCGAAATTGGTGTTGCGCTGGAGGGCGGTGCAATCGGCGAGGTCGTGTTATCGAACGACCCCGCGTTTGTTCCCGGCGATCTGGTCAGGTCATACCGCGGGTGGCGTGAAGGCTTCAATGCTGCCGGTTCCGAACTGGAAAAGCTGGAAAACCTGCAATTCCCGCCCGAGGCCTATCTTGGGGCAGCGGGTATGCCGGGCCTGACCGCTTACATTGGCCTCATGCGCATTGCTGAGCTCAGGCAAGACGATGTCGTTTTTGTCACCGGGGCGGCCGGGGCTGTCGGATCGACGGCCGTCCAGATCGCCAAGGCCCGCGGTCACCGCGTAATCGGATCGGCCGGAGGCCCGGAGAAGATCGCACTGCTTCGCGAACTCGGCTGCGATGCTGTTATCGATTACAAGGCAGAGGCCGATATCGAGGCCGCGCTGCGCCAGGCCGCGCCCGATGGAATCGACGTGTGCTTCGACAATGTCGGGGCAGAGCAGCTCGACGCGGCGCTCGCCGTTGCTCGTCCACACGCACGATTTGCGCTGTGCGGTGCGATCTACATGTACAATTCGGCTCCCACCAGAGGGCCGGGGAACATCTGGCGGGCGGTTGACATGCAGATCACGCTGCGTGGCTTCATTTGCACCGATCACCTCGATTTGACGTCTGCTTTCATGAAAGAGATGGCCGGTTGGTATGCCGAGGGCAAGATCAGGCTGCTGGATACCGTGCAGGAAGGAATCGCCAACGCGCCTGCCGCGTTCCTTGGTCTGTTCGAGGGCCGAAACACGGGCAAGATGCTGGTCAGGCTGCGGTGAGCCGGAATGCACAGTCCGCTCCACATCATCGGCGGCTATGGCGTAACCGGCCAACAATTCGTGCGCCTGCTCAGCCACCATCATCCGAACTTGCCACTGGTCATTGCTGGCCGTGATCTGAGGAAGGCACAAACTCTGGCTACCGAAGTCGGGGCAATTGGCCAGGTTCTCGATTTGAGCGCTAGCGATGCAGGGATGGGTAGTGCGGCCTCGTCCGGCCTCGTTGTTCTCGCCAAGGATTCCGGGCTCCACGCCCTGCGCTGGGCGCAAGACCGTGGGGTGCCCTATCTCAGCCTCTCAAGCGCAGCCTTCGAGATCGGGGTCGATCTGCTCCACGCTTTGGCACGGGCCGTTGCTGCACCCGTAGTGATCGCAGGGCATTGGTTCGCCGGTGCGGCCTCGATGGCGGTGCTGGATGTTTGCGAGAAGTTCGATCAGGTCGAGTCGGTGGTCGTAGGCATCACGATCGACCGGAACTCAGCCGCCGCCGGTGCGGCGTCGCTGGCTGATTTCGAGCGGGTCGCGCGCAGCTCCTGCGCGACGCTGGCTCGGATCGCGGGCAACTATGTGTGGCAGCAGGAAGCTGACAGCATCCGTTCTTACGAAGGCGTCAGCGGTGCAATGATGGAAGGGAAAGGATCGGTTTCAGTCGATGTTCCGACCATTGGAGCGCGAACGAATGCGCGGGATGTTCATGTGCTGGAGACCTGGGGAGACTCGGCGCATTTCCTCGAGACCGGCATCCCCGCAGATGAAATCGCGATTGAGGTCGTCGGCCTAATCGACGGGCAAATGGCGGTGGCCAGACGGACGCTGGTTTTGCCTCATACCGCCGCCTCGATGACCTCTGTCAGTCTGCTTGTGACTGTTGAGCGAATGCTTGGGTTGGAGGGAGGCCCGGCAATCGGCCCTGGCGTGTGGACGACTGACCAATTGCAGCCTCCCGCAGCGTATATGCAGCGCATTCAGGCGCTTGGCGTGAAGGTCAGAACCTCCCTCGCCTAATCCATCCATCCGGATTCAATAGCCAGCTTACGAGTGGAAGGCGTCCGAATCGATAATGATCGGCATAGCGGAGAGGCCAGATGCAAGGAAGCAGCCACCGCCCTTTAGTCCGTGGCTGGGTAGCGCCGCGAAATCGCACTTGATAAACGATAATTATCGGTTATTCTCATGTAGGGAGACAAAAACGATTGGAGGAGGGGTTATGCTGGATGTTGAGGAGCAGGTTGCAACAAGGCTTCGTTCGGTACCGTTTGGCGTGCCGGTAACGGACCTCATGAAGATCCTTGATGAAGACGGCGGTGTCATTATCGAAGGCATACTGAACCAGCAGCAGCTTGATGAAGTGAATGCCCTGCTCGATCCGCGGCTTGAGACGCTGCACACCGGTTCCACCCACGAAGACGAGATGATGAAGGCGTTCCACGGCGAGCGGACCAAGCGACTCACTAACGTCGTCACCTATTGCCCTTCACTCCAGGATGCGTTGTTCGCCAACGAGACAATCTTGGAATATGTCGCTGCGATGTTTGCCGGAGTCAGTGAGACCTTCTGGTTGAACACCTGTCAGGTGATCGAAATCCATCCCGGTGAGCAGGCGCAGATGCTTCACCGTGATATGGGCAATTACCCGGTGTTCTTCCGCTACGGGCCCGATGCGCCCGAAGTGATGGTGAACATGATCCTTGCCCTCTACGACGTCAGCGAAGAGGCCGGCGCGACCCGAGTAATTCCGGGCAGCCACAAGTGGGATTTCGACCGGCCTTACACACCGGAAATGACAATTCCCGCTACGCTCAAGGCAGGGTCAGCGCTGTTTTATGGCGGCAAGGTGGTTCACGGCGGCGGCGCCAATGTGACGGCGGACTTTAAGCGGCGGGTGCTTGCCGTCCCTTACAACCCCGGATTTCTTGTGCCCGAGGAGGCCTATCCCTTCACTGTCCCGATTGAAGCCGTTCGCAAGATGTCACCGCAGATGCAGCAATTGATCGGCTTTCGCTCTTTTCACCAGCGTGACCCACTCGGCGGGAGCCTTTGGCAGAACAATTACGAGGAGCTGGCGGACTTCCTCGGCCTGTAGCTGGCCCCGGACGCGATGGGATTAGAAGAATACTGGGGAGGGGATTATGACCAGACAAGGATTCAATCGGTAGGCATACTTGTGTTCGGCGGCCAGCGCGGTGATGGTGGCCGCTTCACCTGCCGTCACACATGCGCAGGATGACGCCGCAGCAAGCGCAGAGGCGGACAAGTCTGAAAATGTGATCGTAGTGACAGCCAACAGGCGGTCGCAGGACGTCACCGGCATTCCGTTCAATATCTCGGTGGTGGGTGGAGAGCAGCTCGCGGCTTCCGGCATCTTCACGGTCGAGGATCTATCACAGCAGGTGCCTAACCTCGTGGTCGCCTCGCGCGGGACGCAGAACCTTGGCGCGCAGCGGCAGGTGATGCGCGGATTGAGCGCCTCGCCAAGCGACCGGCAGGGGCAGACGCTCGAGCAGAATTCGGTCAGCACCTATCTCGACAACGCGCCCTATGCGAATTTCTTCCCGATCAGGGATGTCGCCCGG
Organism: uncultured Sphingorhabdus sp.; assembly: GCA_937873665.1. The sequence continues at coordinate 6,224 of CALMYW010000320.1, read as the reverse complement.
GTTGAAGTGCTGCGGGGCCCGCAGGGCACGCTTTATGGCGCCGGTTCGCTCGGCGGAGCGATCCGGCTGATTGCACGCGAACCGGAGCTTGGGCGCTTCTCCGGCTCGGTCGGCGCATCGCTGGGGGTGGTCAGATCGTCCGACGATCTCGACTATTCGGCCGAAGCAGTTCTGAATATCCCTCTGGGCGATACCCTGGCGGCACGCTTCTCTGTCGCGCATGATCGCAATGCGGGCTACATCGACGCGATCGGCCTGTTCGTGACCGCGAACGGCGATCCACGCGGCAAGCCAGTGCTGGTCAATCCAGCAGATCCGGTTGGCAGTTCGGCACAACGCGAAAACCGCGAGGACGTGAACCGGGACGAGGCGACCTTCGTCAGAGGAGCCCTGAAGTGGGAGCCAACCGACAATTTCTCCGCGACACTTGCCTATAACCGCGTGGAATCCGAGGGCTTCGCGCCCAACGTTGACAATCCCAATTTCAATGGCGGCCCTGACCCGTTCGACCCGTCAGTGACCTATCCCGATACAGGAGAATTCGAGGGCATTCGGCGGTTGCGCGAGCCGTTTGGTCGGACGTCACAAATGTGGACCGCCGATCTTAGCTACGATGCAGGCTTTGCCACCCTTTCGACTACCACAAGCTTCTTCGAAACCGACGGGCAAACGAGCGTCGAAACATCACTCGGCACGGCATCGCTGCCCCCGGTGTTCGTCCCTTATTACACGGGCACGCCCACCAACCCTCGCTTCAACAGTATCTCGGTATTCACCGACCGGACACGCTCATTCACGCAGGAAATCCGCCTGGTGTCCGCCCCGGGGAAGACCTTCGATTATGTTGTTGGAGCCTTTTATCAGCGGGAAAAGCGGACCGACCTATGGTCGAGCTTCGGCAGAGGGCAGTTCGATTACAACAACCTTCCAGGGGTGATCAATTTCTCCGGCATTGGCTCTGATGATCGGTTCTTCACGGTCGGTGGCACCCAGACCTTTACCGACAAATCGGTCTTCGGCGAGCTGACCTGGCATGTAACCGACAGGCTCGATGTGACCGGCGGGGTCCGATTGTTCAAGCAATCACTGTCACGCGAGGTGGAATCGAACATTCCCAACTTTTTCCTGTTCGAACAGGCATCGAACGAAACCGATGTCAGCGATCAGATCTTCAAGGCGAACCTGTCTTACGCACTATCCGACAACCACCGGTTCTACGCGATCTTCTCGCAAGGCTTCCGTCGCGGCGGGGCCAATGCCTTTGCCTTGTCGGGCTTCGCGCAGGAACCCGCGGAAATACTGAATTACCGGCCGGACAAGGTCGACAACTACGAAATCGGCTTCAAGGGGCGCTTCGATAGCGGTTGGGTCTACGCAATCGATGTCTTCTACGATGTGTGGTTCGATCCGCAGATAGGCACCTTCACGCCGTACAACATTTGGCCCGTGACGGTGAACGGAGAGCGCGCCCGCACGCAGGGGATCGAATTCGAACTCCGCGGGCCGATCAGCGAGGCCTTCGACGTGTCGCTCGGCTATGCCTATACCGAGGCAAACCTGACCCGCGATTTCTGCATCCCGGCCGGCGTCGGCGACGGCGTTAACTTCGATCCTTGCGCCATCCCTGGCGTCGCTGGCACGCCATTGCCGTCAGCGCCCAAGCACAGCGGTAGCGCAATCCTCAACTATCAGACGAGCATCGGTTCGGACATGGTGCTGCGTGCCAGCACCAGCGCAAACTACAAGTCCAGCATGACGCAGGCCCTGCCGTCGATCACGCTGCGCAATCCGGTCTTGCCAGCTTACTGGCTGTTCGACGTGAACGCCTCGCTTGAAATCGGGAAATGGACGCTGGGCGGCTACGTCCGTAACCTCTTCAACGAGCGCGCGGTGTATAATCGCTATGCGAGGATCACCCCGTTTGCGCCGCTCGATCTTGAAGAGACGGTCGGAAGGCCGCGCGAGGCGGGGGGCACCTTGCGCTTTGCATGGTGAGACTGAGCCGCCGCGGGAAACAGGCATGATGTCACTGCCGCGCGATGGCGGTCACTAGCGGCTCAAGGTGACCGGCATAGTGCTGCCAGACACCGCTGGCATGAGTATAAATGCCTTCCCTGACCTGCGCCGCGCTGGCGGTGAGCGATGCCGTTTCAACCGTTGCAATGTCGATAGCCGCATCGCGCCACGCCAGCCCGCAATGCTGCGCCATACGCCGCCCTGCGCCCGCGGGATCCCGAACAAGGTCATCATAGTCGATGTCCAGAATGAATTCGCCGATGTTCCTCTGCCAATGTGCCTTGAGGTCATCGTAAGCGGCACGATAGGCGGCCAGCTCTGCGAAATCGTAACTGAACGGATAGGCCTGCGCGAACAGGGTACGCCACATTGCAAAGCAGCTGTCGACAGGGTGACGGTTGATCCAGATGATCCGCGCGCGTTTGAGGCCATGCGCGATGGCGCCCGCATAGAGATAGTTGAGCGGCAGCTTCTCGATGAAGGTGGTTGCCGCGCCGTGCGGGTTGGACAGTGCGCGGTAGCGGTCAGCAAACTTTCCGGGGTCGGCGCGCGCGAACCGGTCGAACACATCTCCGCCTGTTGCAGGAGCGGCATGGATAAGCGCATGCATGACATTATCGGTCTCGCCGTTGGAACCTACGCTCTCCAGCCCTGACAATATCCGCTCGGCCAGCGGCGTACCCGATCGTGGCAGGCCGATGATAAAGATCTGCTCAGCCGAATTCGTTCCGAGCGGTTCGGGAGAAGCCGGCGCAGCAAATGCCTCGATAATGCGGGCAATCTTGCGCTGATCCTCGGCGACATCATAGGCGAGGTTGGCACGCCGCGCCTGCGCCCCGATTGAGAAGGCCGAAAATGCGCGGTCATAATTGCCAAGGTCGTGCAGCTCCTTGCCGAGTGCGTAGCCGGTAAACATCCTCTCGCGAGCGGTACGCGCCCCGTCCAGCAGAGGCGCAAGCTCATCGATATGGTTCTCCGCTGCCGTCGCACGCCGGCATTCGGAACGCAGCAGCAATGTAGGAAAAGGATCGCCGCCGATCCGGAGCGCGCGATTGCAGGCATCAACCGCCTCCTGCAGGCGGCCAAGACTGCGCTCGCTGGTGGCCAGATTGTGCCACGCCTGTGGATCATCCGGTGCGAGGCTGGTCGCCGCACGGTAATGGGCGTTTGAAATCTCGTGCAGCCCCAGCCGCCGGGCATAAAACGCCAGCGCCTCGTGAGCATCGGCGGAGCATGCGGGAAGCTGCCGGGCTTGTGATAACTGTCCGAGCGCCGCAAGCAACTCACCTCGATCGATCAGATGGGCCAGCAGGTGAGCGTGCACCGGCGAGACCTCGCGCGCCCGTTGCGCCTCGCGGCGCAAACGTTCGAGACGGTCATGGTCGCCTTCCGCTGTCACTGTTCCAGTTTCATCCTCGCACTGACATCTCCCGACCTCAGACACGGCATGAGAAAGGTCAAGGCGAATAGCTCTTGAACCGATAAAAATCGAAACTAGGATGAAGGTCAAGGCTGGAGGCGCTTTTGATCCTCGGGCCACTGGGAGGGGTGCGGTAATGCAGACGCGAGCATGTGATGTTGTGGTGATCGGAGCCGGGCCGTCAGGACTTGCGGCAGCGCGCCAGCTGGCCCGTCAGGGGATTGACGTTATCGTGCTGGAGGCGCGCGACAGAGTGGGCGGAAGAACGCTCAGCCAGACGCTCGACAATGGCGTGACGATCGACATCGGCGGCCAGTGGGTCGCCCCATCGCAGCACCGCGTCCATGCGCTGGCGCAGGAACTGGGGCTGGGTATCTTCCCGACCTTCGAAGATGGCGAAGGCGTAGTGCTGTCAGGCGGGGAGGTAACGCGCTTTGAAGGTATGGCGGGCTTCGGTGACGATGCGATCGATGCCGACATAGATCAGGCGCGCGAACGACTCGAGGCTCTCGCCGCGTCGATCCCGCTCGACGCGCCGTGGGAGCACCCAGAGGCTGCGGCGCTCGACCGGATGACCTATGCCGAATGGATCGACCGCAACCTTGCCACCGATTTCGGCAGATGGCTGTTCAACTTCAACGCACCAGGAGTATTCTCGGTCGATGCGAGCGAGCTTTCGATGCTGCATGTCGCGTTCTATTTTGGCGCGGGCGGCGGGTTCAGCGTGGTCACTGGCACGCGCGGCGGGGGGCAGGACAGCCGCTTCCACACAGGCATGCAGCAGTTGTCGCTTGGCCTTGCAGCTGAGCTCGGTAGCCGCATCTGCTTCAACGAAGTGGTGATCAGAATCGAACAGGACCATGCCGGCGTCCGCATCGTTTCCGAAACCTCGCAGACGACCGCGCGCTATGCGATCATCGCGATCTCGCCGACGCTGGCGGGCCGCATCCGTTACCAGCCGCCAATGCCGGCAGCACGCGATGGGCTGATGCAGCGCATGCCGATGGGCACCGCGATCAAGATGATGCTGATCTATGACAAGCCGTTCTGGCGCGAGGATGGCCTGTCGGGCTTTGCTCTCACCGATCACGATGTCCCGCAGCTGCTCTACGATAACTCGCCCGAGGACGGCTCATGCGGCATCTTGCTGGGCTTTACCGAAGGCCTGCCCGCGCGGCGCTGGATCGCCGAACCGCCTGCAGCGCGCCGCGCCGAAGCGATCCGCACAGCGGTTGCCTGCTTTGGCGAACAGGCGACCCACCCGACGGGCTTCATCGACAAGTCATGGACCGAAGAGGAATTCTCGCGCGGTTGCTATGCCGGCACCATGACCCCGGGCACTTGGACCACCTTCGGCCATGCGATCCGCACCCCCATCGGGCGCCTTCACTGGGCTGGTACAGAGACCGCGACTTTCTGGAACGGCTATGTGGAGGGGGCGATTCAAGCCGGCGAGCGTGCGGCTAAGGAGGTGGCTGAACGTTTGGCCTGATTGGTCCAGTGGTTGCAATTGCCCGGCTCATAGGCCTACACGAATGGCGTCAGGAACCCATTCTTATCGAGTTTGCAACTATGAACGCCCCGGTGGCAGAGCCCGCAACCGCGAATTCCGGATCGAAGGCGGCACGGCCGACTTCGCCCCGCAAGCCGGTTCAGAAGCGTAGCCGCGAACGCTACGAACGGCTGCTCGATGCGACTGAAAGCCTGCTCTCTGCGCAGGACGCAGGGTCTGTGGGCCTTTACGACATCGCGAAGCACGCCAACGTTCCGCCCGCCTCGGTCTATCACTTCTTTCCGACCAAGGAGGCAGCATTTGTAGCGCTGGCAGAACGGTTCCTGAGGGCATAGCGTGGAAGGTACGCTAAACAACGCTAAGGGAGAACAACCGAGGAACGCTTAGGCGGCGCGGCTGTCCGGCGGAAGATTGAGGGCCTTGCGGCCAGCGGAAGCGGCGGCTCGATCCCAGAGGAAATCGCCGGAAAAGGCAATATGCTCCCAGCCAACCGGCGACGTATGGACAAGCAGATCATCGGGGACCGGGGCCGCTGCCGATCGCAGATGCTGGGCGGCGTCGGCCATGTAGATCGTGTTCCAATAGACGATCGCCGCGATGACTAGGTTGAGGCCTGATGCCCGATATTGTTGAGCTTCATGGCTGCGGTCGATGATGCGGCCCTGGCGGAAGGTGTAGATCGCTTGCGTCAGGGCATGGCGCTGCTCGCTGTTGTTAAGGCCGGCATGGCATCGCCGGCGCAGATCGGGATTTTCAAGCCAGTCCAGCATGAACAGGGTCCGTTCGATCTTGCCGATCTCCTGTAGTGCGACGTCGAGCTGGTTCTGCCGTTCGTAGGCGGCGAGCTTTCGCAGCATGACCGACGGCGCGACGTGGCCAGCCTTGATCGACCCCACGAGGCGCAGCACGTCGTCCCATTGTTCATTGATGATGTCGGTGCGGATACGCTTGCCCAACAACGGGGCGATGGACGGATAGGCCGAAACCGGCGCGATCGGCGCAAGCCGCCTGTCCGGAAAGTCGCGCAGGCGCGGGCAGAAGCGAAATCCCAGCATCGCGCACAGGGCGAAGACATGATCGGTCGCTCCGCCGGTGTCGGTGTAATGCTCGACGATCCTGAGATCGGTGCCATGGCTGATGAGGCCGTCGAGGACATAGGGCGCTTCATGCGTGGCGGCCGAGATCACATTGACGTGGTAGGGCCCGCGCTGATCGGAAACATGGGTGTAGAAGCTGAAGCCATGATCGACGCCATAGCGGGCGTTGATGTCGCCG
>CALMYW010000319.1 GCA_937873665.1 uncultured Sphingorhabdus sp. | reverse complement strand
TTGCACTATCATTGCCAAGATGGCTTGCGGTGATTGTCCGGCCGTCTTCGCACGCATAGCTGGCGGTCACGGTCGCCACTGCGGGTTGAGCGCCCTCGGTGGCGCTGGAACATGCTGGCAGGAATGCGCCAAGTGCGCTGGATGCCTTCGTCAGCGAAATGCGCAGCTTGATAGCATCAGTGCCTTCGCCGATCTGAATATACGCCCACTTGCCCGCCTTCATGTCGGCGAACATCGGGTCATCGGCGCTCTGGACAATCGCAAAGCCGTCAGACTGGCCTTCGGCCACATAGCGCGCCGGATAGCTGCGGGTGCTGCTCGACTGGTCCGTTTCAAACCGCAAGGCAACCCGGTTACCCTGCATCCCCTTGGGCTGGGCGAGATAAAGCCGGGTTTCGACCTTGCCTCCGGGTATGCAACTGGATGACCAGATGATGTCATCGGTTTCCGGGACGCTCAGCGAAAGGTTGGGCTCGAACACATCGTCTCGGACGCCTGAGCCTGACCATCGGTAGCGGGCCTCAACCTGTTCAAAGCCATTGGCGCTCCATTCGAAGGCGAGCGAGGTGGCGGGTTCGACCACTTCGGCCGCAGACGCCACCGCGGGCGGCTGATCTGAGGTCCGATCAGAATCAGGCGGCGCTTCAGCGCAGGCGTGGAGCAACAGCACAACGACCGCCAAACAGATGCTGTGCTGCCCGAAAACATGCTTCATGATCAGTCCCATGAGTAAGTGTCGGTAAGGTGATCGAACCCCAGGTTTGCCCGGCATCGGCATGTCATCCGGACTTCCGGACCCGGACCACGCCACCGCCGGTCGGTCGACCGACGATAGCGCACCTGTCCGTTCGACCTGTCGTGCGGATCAGCGCACGTCCGACCCGGACTTCACCCCGATCAAAACGGCCCACCATTGGCGCGGCAAATTCCGTAAAACAGCAACTGGACCAGCGCGATTTCGGTCGTTGATGGCGCTCCCCCACCGGTCGTCCCGGCAGCGAATTCCTCACATTCGTGATGCAGGGAGTTGTCGCCAGAACTGCCACCGCCTCCACCGCTTGATTGATCAGCAGGCTGTGGCCCGGCGACGACCTCCGGGTTGCGTTGGGGATCACGCGGACCACTGGGCGAGCACGGTTTCAACTTGGCTTCACTCTCAGCCACTTCATAAAGGACGGAATATTTTCCGCCCCCATCTGGTCGAAACTCGTGCATATATACATGCTGAGGCAAGGTGTTCGAAATGGTCAGGGAGCCGATCTCATCGTCTTTATCGGGGCCTGAGTTGTCCGTATCTGAATATGTTGTCTTATCAGATTCAGTTAAATAAAACGTGACTGGTCCAAGCATCATTTGCTTATGGCAGATCTCAAAGTATTTGAGGTGAGATTTTTGTTCGTTCATGGCTACGACCGAATGAACCGATCTTGTATCAGAATATAAAATATCAGCCCATACGCCAAGTTTTTCGCGCGGTTCGGTCGTTGATGCGGGATACCTGTAGGATGTCAATTTTGGAAGTATTGACACAACTGAGGCATAGACTTCATCGTCGCTGATTTCCGTGCGCTTTTCGACCTTCACCGCTCGTATCTGCACCCAACAAATCCGGGTCGGAGCGCAAGGCGGAGAAGCAGACTGACTCTTCTCGATTTCGTCGAGGGCCCTATTCCGGGTTGCATAAGTGTCTCCGGTCGTTGTCGGCCTGGCAGTCGTCGTGTTGCCCTGTGGGCCCTGCCATGATGGTTGCGACACTGGTGACCGATTGGGAGTGGTGGCCGGCGGCGTTCCTGGAAAATTGTCACTGGTCCGAGCACGCGTCGCATAGGGGTCTGACGGTTGTGTCGCGCCGGTGCCGGGCGTTGTGCTCGGTCGTCTCAAAATTGCAGTGTCGTCCGGGAATGGGCGCTGTGCGGGTTGCGTCGCCACCACGCCAGTCGGTGCAGCAGGTGCTTGATTGGGCTGAGCTAGTGCAGATTGCGGCGCCGGATTCAAACTCCACCATGTCGTCGCATAATTGTCGGGAAGCCTGCCTGCCGCCCAGCCGTCCAGCGTGCCGGTTTCGGTGTGCAGAACGAAATCCTCGAGGTGCTTCGCGATGCGATAAGAACCGGGGCGCCAAGGAATGCGGAAGACAAGCCAGCGGGCGTTAACATCAGCGCGCGGATCGACCTGCTTTGACCTGATAGGCTCATTGGGAGCACGGTAAAGATAGGTTCCATCGGCCTTGTTTCGGAAAGCGTAGACCGGACCGGCAAACCGCTCCAGAACCCAGACCGCCTCCGGCTGACTGCCCTTGGGAACCAGCTTGACCAAGCCGTTTTCCACACTCAGTTGGAATCCGGAGCGAAAGGCATTGCCGAACGTGATGCCGTTGGGGTCGATATCAAGCATAGCTTGATTGGCACCTTGTTGGATTGGGTTGGGGTTGATTGGGCTCTGGGCGATGGCGCAACTTATCCCCAGAGTGCCCACGCCGGCGAGCGCAGCGGTGTAAATCAATGCTCTGAATTTTCGCATGATATTCCCCTTCATCCTACGTTTTGACGTGGATAGTGCACGTCGCGATGTTGCGCATTGCGGCGCCGTTCTGGATAGCCCTGTCGAACCAAAAATCAGTGCTGTCGCTGGAGAGAGACTCAACACGTCGGGGACCTTCAGCCAATCACCTAATCAGGTGATTGCCCCGCTTGAATATTGGCCTATTCATCTATGGTTCGCTGAACCGCTGAGGACCCGCAGATGATTAGAGTCGCCATCATTGAAGACGACCCCGTGATGCGCGACCTGCTTAGCTCCTCGGTCGAAGCGTGCGCGGACATGATGGTCACCGGCACGGCGCAGAACGTCGCCGAAGGCTCGGGTATGATCGAGGCCGGCGGATATGATGTGTTGCTGTGCGATCTCGGCCTGCCCGATGGTGACGGGGCGAAACTGATCCGGCAGGAGGCCCTGACCGGGCGCGACACTGACATTCTGGTGATCACCATCTTTGCTAATCAGAACAAGGTGCTCGACGCGATCCGGGCCGGTGCGCGCGGGTATCTGCTGAAAGACGAGCGGATCGAGGATTGTATCGAGGCGATCCGCAACATCAAACGCGGCGGATCGCCGATCAGCCCGATCATCGCGCGGCAATTGCTGGGACAGATCGCGCCCGAACCGGCCGCCGCCAGGCCGCCGCTGGCATCGCCCTTGTCAGAACGTGAGTATGAAGTTCTCAACCTGTTATCTCGCGGATTTTCCAATGCCGAATGCGCCGAGATCCTGACCGTCACTGCCAATACAATTGGCACTCACGTTAAAAACATTTACCGCAAACTGGAAGTGAACAGCCGCGCGGAGGCATTGTTTGAAGCATCATCGCAAGGTTTGTTGGGGCCTACCTAGACTTAGGCGGCCCAGCCGATGATGGGGCGTTTTTGCCTGTGGCTGTTGGCACTGGTCATGGCGCATATTTTGGCCTTGGCCGCCGCATTGGCGCAGCCACTATCCGCGATCACCTCGGCCGCAACGCCCGACGGGCCGGTGATCGAATTCAACGAGGGCGACTATGTGCTCACGCTGGCAGAGGCCGTCCCCACATCAGGGTGGAAGCGCGCGAACACACCAAATATCTATCGTCAGGTCGAAACGAAGTGGCGCACCGGCGATCTTCATGGCCTGTGGTCACGCCATAGATTTGACCGCAATGCGCTCGGCAAAGGGCCGCTTGCTCTATACACGGTCAGCACCCGGAACCAGTTTACCATCTATTTGAATGGGCAGGAAATATTCCGCAACTTTGCTAGCGAAGATGACGACAAGCTGGCTTGGTATCGCCCCTATCTGGCGCCGATCCCTGAAACTGCTCTGCGCCCCGGCATGAACGAAATCCTGATCCGTGCCCTGTCGCGCGATTCAGTCGCCGTCGGTCGGGTCGTCGTCGGGCCACACTCGGCGGTCGAGGACAATTACAAATGGCAATTTTTCTGGCGGATTTCAGCAACGATGGTCGCAAGTTCAGCCATGTTGATCCTTGGTGGATTTGGTTTTCTGTTGTGGCTGGGACGGCGGCAGGAGATTGAGCTGTTGTTCCTATCAATCTCAACTGTGATCTGGTTTTTGCGAAATTATCAATATTTTGCGGAAGACACACCGTTCGATCTCGCAATATTTAATGCTATAACTGTGGCTTCAACGTTGGTGGCTTCGGTTTTTACATTCGCGTTTTATGCATCATATCTGAAAATACCGAATTACAAGCTGATTATCGGAACAATGATATCAATCATATTTCCATATTGCTTCTTACATTGGTATTTTTACCTTTCAAATTTTTTCCTCTACGTACCGACGATAATTCTGACGCTCTCGATGGCCATCATTGGCTATCAGAATTTTTATCGGACGCGGATTCCAAGCGATTTCGTCTGGCCTTCTTTAATGGCGCTGATGGTGTTTTTCGGCGCCTATGACGCATTATTGGCAGGCAGCGGAACTGTATGGAAAGGAAATGATTTTTACTTGGCCTTGTTCAACGGATTTTTCTATTGCCTTGCGTTCCTGCTGACCTTCGGGGTGCGTTCGCTGCGTGCCTTTACGGATTTGAGCAAGGCCAATGCCACGCTTGAGCAACGTATTGCCGAAACCCGAGCAGAACTGGCCCAAAGCGAAGCCGCGCGGCAAGAGCTTGTCGTCGGGCGCGCTATTGCAAGTGAGCGTGAGCGGCTGATGCAGGAAATGCATGATGGCATCGGCTCAAACCTGATCACGGCGCTGGCTGTCGCCCGCCAGCAAAACCAGCCCGCGAGCACGATCAAGACGCTCAACCGGGCGCTGGGAGACCTTAAAATCACGGTTGATTCGCTTGAGCCGGTCGAAGGCGATCTGGTCGCGCTGATCGGCAATCTGCGCCACCGTATGCAGGGCGACCTTCGCGATGCCGGGGTGATCTGCAAATGGGAGGTCGAAGAATGCGCGCCGGTGCCGTGGCTGGATGCCGCCAATGCGCTGCACGTCCTGCGTATCTTTCAGGAAGCAATTGGCAATGTGTTGACCCATTCTGGAGCGACCGAGATGCGGATCGGGTGCCGCGAACAGATGCATGGGGGCGTTCAAGGGATTGCCGCCCATGTCGCCGATAATGGGCGTGGGTTCGACCTCTCTGAGGAACGGCCCGGCAAGGGACTTGCCAACATCCGCGCCCGCGCCCAGTCATTGCATGGAGTCCTGTCCAGCACGAGTGAGACGGCCAAGGGAACAGTGATCACGCTTTGGTTGCCGTACAAGAGATGAGTATAGATTGGTGAATGGGGCTCTCTAACCTTGGCCTGAACCAATAGAATGGACGGTGCTGGCGGACCGGGATATTTGCACAAAGCCGACCGTTGGTTTGTGGAACCCACATGGCAGCTTTGAACCGCCCCGGGATTGTCGGAGGCCCCAACTCCTGAGAGGAAGGGCCTGTTAT
>CALMYW010000318.1 GCA_937873665.1 uncultured Sphingorhabdus sp. | reverse complement strand
AGGATGTGCGCAAGCGACTCCCGGCCCTCGGGTGCAAGCTTGTGGCGAAAGGCATCTTCGACCGGAAAATCGGCGAACTGTTTGGTGATGATGGGCATTTACCACTCTCCTAAGACTAGATTTTCATCTATTTTTTGATCGAGACTCAAGGCATATTAGAAAACATACACATCATTATCTAAACCTAATAAATTCAGTCGACGTTTCCTGTATCTCCAGAAAAATAGTGAATATGGTTACTTGTTGCAAGTGAGATATCGATGACGGCCTTTTAAGTCGTCAAGATTATATAATTGCTTCGCTATTTTCTCTTACAAGCTTAGAGAGTGCCGACGCGGTCCATGCGCATCGTGATCCCGACAACCATGTCCTCGCCTACTCGATCGATCCGATTGCGAATTAGCGCGTCATGTCGCTGTGCCCGAGCCCCGCGACCTACGGGAAGATGAACCAGATCCATTGGCTCCGCTTGGTGCCTCTCCGGTTCTCGCCGAGCGCGGTTTCGTAGCTTTCTGTCTGTGCGCGGACGAAGCGGTCGAGATTGAATTGATCGGTCAATTTTCAGGCGATGGTCTCATCGGCAGATCAACCCTCTCCCGCCTTCCTCCGTGCTTCTAATCCCAAATGGGAATCATGATCCATCACATCAGTTATTCAATTACCTTCCCAGCCAATGGCATTTCACTTGCCGGACAATTCTCGCCGCCTGCGGGCATGGGCCACGGCGTCCAGCTCGCTGGCCGAGTGCCGACTGAGATCAGTGCCTTTATGGAAGTACTGTCGCAGCAGATCATTTGTGTTCTCGTTGGTGCCGCGTTGCCACGGGCTTTGCGGATTGCAGAAGAAGATCTCCAGACCGGTATCGAACCTTAGCCTGAATGAGCTTATCTCGGTCTCCACCAAACCGGGAGCAGGCCATGGCGTTACCGATTGGCCTGACGGCGACCATTCGCCACGACGCTATCATCTAACGTCTTTTCGGCCCCCGCCGATAGCCAGACAACTCCAAATTTCGGAGTTGAACCCAGCGATCGCGTGCCAATAATTGCTCTGGCGGCGAGGCTCACGGCGCAAGGCGCGGAGGCACATCCGCAACGTCGCGACGCCGACGAGCATTTCATGCGGTGGGAGAGAGACATGATTGCATTAATCGTCGCGGCGCGCCGGCGTGCCGACATCACACGGCAAGAGTTCGAGGACCACTGGCTCAACCGGCATGCCCCGCTGGTGTTGAGTGTGCCAGAATTCGCCAAATATCTGAAGCGCTACGTGCTGCATCCTTATGATTCCGCAGGCCATGGTCAGGCGCTCGTGCTGGGGGCTGGTTCCGAATATGACGGTGTGGGCGAACTGTGGTTCGAGAGCCATGCCGCGATGGTCGCCGCGTTCAGCGAACCGCGCTATCTCGAGATCATCCGGCCCGACGAGGATCGATTTCTCGACCGGGACGGCTGCCTGAGCTTTGTCACCCGGCCGGTGATCCAGAAGGAGCTGGAGGCCTGATGATGCATGACCGGCTGCAATATTTGCTCGACGTGCATTAAATTCGCGAGACTTCGGTACTGTACAACCGCTATGCCGATGCCTGCGACGGCGAGAAATTCGCTGCGCTGTTCACCGAAGACGGCGAGTTCGACGGCGGTCTCGTGCTGGGATGAGGCGGGGCGGTCACAACAGGTGGGACAGCAAGAGTGTCCTGTGCGCGCTATCGAGCAAACATGCGGTTTCATCCGACAATCGGTAATTTCTCTGTCTCTTGTCGGATTGCGATGACTGAGAACAAATGACGCCCGATTCGACGAGGCGCTTTAGTGAATAATAAAATGAAGCCTCGCTCGTCGAAATATTTTCGAAAATTTCCGATGGATTGGAAATTTCGTTTTCATAAAGAAAGATAATAATTGTATATTCGCGCGAATAATATTGAGCGCCTATTTGTGCCTCAATGGATTTCACCAAATCAATGATGCCCGGTCGATCGCTGAGTTCAAGAGTCAGCTTTCCGCTGAGAAATTCGCCAATTGATTTATTTGTTTTAGAAATAAGTGATTTTATATCCAGCGAAAGATGATAGTGACGCGTTCGCAAGTCATCCGAAGATTGCATGGGGATAATGATTCCGGCAGACCTCAATTCACTGAGGCATTTGAAAAACGTCGAATTGGATGACGGGCAGTTCTCCCGGATCGCATCCGATGTCGCGCCGGGATTATCGTATAAGAATGAAATTATATAATATTTATGGGAATAGACTCTGGTTTTCAGTGCCTTCTCGGCATATTTTACAACAGACCCAATGGTGAAATTGCTTATCACCCTGTCGCCGATTGCGCGATGTCTGCTATCCAATGTCTCGGGATACATCGATCCTCTCCCCGGCGGGACGCCAAATCACTCCAGTTTTCGGAGTTGAACCCGCAACCTCTCCATCAATAATCTACCCTTACCCGTTCAGTCTGCAAGCCCAATGGGGCGGGGCGTCACGCAGGGCCATGAGCACCAGACGGCCCGGTCCATACCGCCGGAGAATGTGATGAAAGGCCTGATTTTTCACGGAAAGCGCGATATACGCTGCGAAACGCTCGATGATGCGCGGATTGAGGACGACCGCGATGTGCTGGTTCAAGCGAAGGCCTGCGGCATCTGCGGCAGCGACCTGCATCTATACCATGACGATTTTGCGGAAATCGGTGAAGGCTTCGAACTGGGTACGGGTTTTTGCGTTGGTCACGAGGCGGTGGGAGAGGTCGTCGAGAAGGGCAAAGGCGTCACCCAACTCAAAATCGCGTTTAGCCTAAAAATCTAAGCCAAAAACCCTGTAAAACCAACAGTTTGAGCAAGGACGAGGTTTCCAAAAAGACTTACACAAGTCTTACACACTTTGGGGACTTCGTAATGCCAGTTGAAACCCACGAGCTAATGGATGGTGCGCTCCACGTTTATCGGCGTGAGGGGAGCCGCTTTTGGCAATGCGCAACCTACCTCGGAAGTCGCAACCACCGGCAGACGACCAAGGAAACGAGCCTTGCTGCCGCCAAGGATTTCGCCCGCGATTGGTACATGGAGCGATGCGTCGAAGATCGCCAACGCCGACGCGGTGGTGTTTCCTTGCTGCTGGACGCCCCCGTCCAGCCTCTTGCCGCCGACCCCGGCGCGCCGACCGATGGGCGGCGAAGGCGAACGCCAACCGGCCCCAGCTTCGAGGATGCAGCTAAAGCGTTCACCAGCGAGTTCGAGGTTATCACATTGGGCGAGCGCAATGCAGGGTATGTGGCGTCAAAGTCCGACATAATCCGCGTCCATCTGTTGCCGTTCTTTGGCAACACGGCTCTCGAAGACATTACCGCTGGCAAAGTGCAGGAGTATCGGGCGCACCGTCAGACATCGCGACTCGATCCAAAGACCGGCAAGCCCAAGAAGCCTGCCCGTGCCACCCTGCATCACGAAATCGTCACGCTCCGTCAGGTGCTGAAAACCGCGAACCGCAAGGGTTGGATCGCGGCCATCCCGGATATGTCAGCGCCCTACAAGACTTCCGGCAAGCTGGAGCATCGCGCCTGGTTCTCGCCCGAGGAATACAAGATGCTCTACGAGGCGACGCGCGAGCGGGCGAAGAATCCGCCCAAGCCGCGCTGGCGCGAAGTCTGCGAGACCTTTCACGATTATGTTCTGTTTATGGGGAACACGGGCCTTCGCCCAGACGAGGCCTCGCGACTTGAGCTACGGGACGTCAAGATCGTGAAGGACGAATCGACCGGAGAGCGCCTTCTGGAGATCGAGGTGCGCGGCAAGCGCGGCGTTGGTTTCTGCAAGTCGATGCCCGGTGCGATCCTGCCCTTTGAGCGTGTTCGCAAGCGCAAACAGCTCAAACCGACCGACAAGATTTTCGGGAAGTCGCCGCGCGAATTGATGAACACTGTCTTAGATGAGCTGAATCTGAAATTCGACCGGGATGGTCACGTCCGCACCTGTTACAGCCTGCGGCATACCTATATCTGCCTTCGCTTGCTCGAAG
>CALMYW010000317.1 GCA_937873665.1 uncultured Sphingorhabdus sp. | reverse complement strand
GTTGAGTACTGGAAGCTCATCAGGGCCAGCCAGCGCGCAGCCCAACAGTTGCCGGACAAGGATGGAAAGCGTCTGGCGGCCCAGGCGAAGTTTTCAGATCTGCAGCTTACAACCATCTCTGGGCAGCTTGGCTTGAATTTGGTTTCGTTTGACGGTGAACAATATTCTGTCGGACTGTCCGCGTCTGCAGATAATGGAGAGGACTTCGGTCAGGACGAGGACCTCGTTGTCGCCAAGACGATCGAGCCTGCCGTCGTGCGAGATATGAAGGTGGTCCACAAAGGACGGGTTCTCGTTGCGAGGCGCAGCGATGAAGTGCAGGAGGAATAGCTTTGTACCTGGGTATTGATCTCGGAACGTCCAATTCAGCGGTCGTGGGCAACATCAATGGGTCAACGAGGCTCTTCAAGACTTCGGATGGCTCTGATGTCCTTCCAAGCGTGATCTACCTCGACAAGCGTGGGCATCGGTTTGTTGGGAAAGCGGCCCAGGATCGGATCACCTCGGCGCCCGCAAACGTCGCGGCCGGGTTCAAGAGGCTGATGGGCACCAAAAGCCCGGTTCGAATTGGAGGCCAAGAGTGGTCTCCTGAAGAATGCAGCGCAGAGATCATCAAGACTCTTGTTGGGCAAGCTCTAACTGAGAGCGGCGAGCGAATGATCGAGGGGGCAGTGATTACCATTCCTGCGGCATTCAACCAAATGCAGAGTGAAGCAACGATCACCGCGGCGAGGATGGCGGGCTTGGAGAGAGTGAGCCTCCTCCAAGAACCGGTGGCTGCGGCGATGGCCTCAATCGCGCACAGCAAGCAGAAGGACGGGGTCTTCCTAGTCTATGACTTGGGTGGCGGAACCTTCGACGTCGCTCTTGTGATGAGTACAGGCGGTGCAGTGACGGTGGTTGCACATGAAGGCATCAACATGCTTGGCGGTCGGGACTTCGATCGCATCGTGTTTGATAGCGTTGTGCGCCCATGGCTGCTCGACAACTTCTCGTTGCCGTCGGACTTCCAGAAAGAGGCAACGTACAGGCATCTTTCGACAATCGCACATCGTGCAATCGAGAAAGCAAAGATTCAGCTTTCTGCCTCGGAAACAGCCTCAATTTTCGCAAGTGAAGACGAAGTTCGTGCCGCTGATCAGGATGGAGAGGACATTTACCTGTCCATAGATTTTACCCGCGGACAGCTTGTTTCACTCATAGGGGATCGCCTCGAGGATTCGATTGATCTGTGCAGAAAAGTCATAACAGAAAATGGATACAGCCATGGAGACATTTCCCGCATTGTGCCAATTGGCGGCCCTTCAAAGATGCCAATTGTTAGGGAAATGCTTCAGTCCCAACTCGCGATTGAAGTGGAGCAGGGTCTTGACCCCATGACCGCTGTCGCGGTGGGCGCCGCGATATTTGCAGAAAGCAGGCAGTGGGAAGGCGATCAGTCAGCCCGTAAGACGAGTCGTGGGCAGGAGACTGTAACCGGTACGATCTCGCTGACCGTGGATTTCAAGTCGAGGATCGCGGAAGACAGTGCCCGGATTAGAGTAACACCTACCTCTGAGGTTCCTAGCGGGTTTGAAATCGAAGTCGTGGACGAAGCTGGCGGTACGACCGGTCGGAAGCCATTTGACGGGGTCGTGAATCTGAGCGTGCCGGTTCGTAAGGATGGGGAAAATCGCTTCGTCCTGACAGTGCATAATGCTGCAGGTCGAATTGTTGAGGACCTTACACGCCAGATCACCATCGTTCGCACTCAGGCGAGCGCTGCCAGCATTCCCATGACATACACGCTCGCGGTGAAGACGCAGACGGGTACGGTTGGCTATGAGCGGAATCGTCTTGAGCCGATCCTGAAGAAGGGGACCGCACTGCCTGCTGAAGGGCGGCATAGGTTTCGCGCTGGCAAACCGCTCAAGGCTGGGGAGGATGACTTCATCACTTTCGAATTCTACGAGATGCGCGAAGGTATCGATGATCCTGAGCGCAATCTTCATATTGGTGATTTCAGGATGAATGGTCGGGAGGACCTGGAGCGAGGAGAGCGCATAAACCGCGGAGACGACCTGATTGTTCACTGGAAGATGAGTGACAATGGCACCCTAAGTTTCGCGGTCGAGTTGCCGCACCTCGGGCGCTTAATCGACTCTCATAATCTGTACCTTGCTCCGGGAGGGCACATAAACTTCGACGGACAACAGGGAGCAGAAGTGGCGTCTATGCTTCTGGAGCGGGCCGAAAACGACCTGGAGGAACTCAACGAGACGCTAGGCGGCAAGGCGGATCCGTCAGGGGATCTCCGGGCGCGCATAGAGCGCCTTGATGCCGCGCTCTCCACCTCTGTTGACGCCGATACGCACAGATCCGTTGCGGAAGAGGCGCGCCGGGTGCGGCAGGAGGTGGCTCTGCTGCGCTTGGCACCGGAAAATGAAGAACGGGTGCTGACGAAAGAGGTCAATGAGCTCGAAGTTCAGTTTGACGACCTTCGAGACGACGCTAACCCGGTTGACGCAGATCGGCATGAGAAGTTGCTGGCGACAACGCGTCGGGCCATCCGCGAGCGCGATTTTGATACTACGAGGAATTCACTTGATGAAATGCGGAGTATTCGGCTCAAGGTCTTGGCCGAAAGCCCTGAGTTCTTGCTCGCGATCTTCCAGAGACTTGGAGAAGAGAAATTCCTGGCCATTGATGAACAACTACATGATCGCCTTGTCGCGGCCGGTATTGCGGCGGTGAAATCGAACGATGTGTCCGGATTGAGAGGCGTTATCGGTCAGATGTTTGCC
>CALMYW010000316.1 GCA_937873665.1 uncultured Sphingorhabdus sp. | reverse complement strand
ATGCCGTCGGAACGGCCGCCTTTTGCGTCGCCCATGCGATCCTCTTGCCTGTTACGTGCCGTGCCTATGCGCGGGGTAGCAGGGAGAGGCAAGCGGGGAATTATGGCTTTCCACGGTGACTAAAGCTGCGCGGCCGCCTCCAGCGCGAGCAGGTAGCTGTTGGCGCCGAACCCGCAGACCGTGCCCTTGGCGGCCATGCCGACATAGCTCTTGTGGCGGTATTCCTCGCGGGTGTGCGGGTTGGAAAGGTGGACCTCGATCACCGGCACCTTGATTGCGCGGATCGCATCGAGCAGCGCGATCGAGGTATGGGTATAGGCGCCGGCGTTGAGCAGCACGGCGTGACAGCCGGTGGCCTGCGCCTCGTGCAACCAGTCGACCAGCGCGCCTTCGTGGTTCGACTGGCGGGATTCGACCGTGAAGCCCAGCGCCGCTCCGCGCTGTTCCAGCAGGCGGCCGATGTCGGCCAGGGTCTGGCTGCCGTAGACCTCGGGCTCGCGCGTGCCGAGCAGGTTGAGGTTGGGTCCGCTGAGGACCAGGATCTTGCGTTCAGCCATGGGAAATTCCTGCTTGTGCCTGGGGCCGCGCCTGCATACCGGCCCTGCCGCGCGGCACAAGCCCCATGCACGCGCGATCAACCAGGCGCGAGCTGCGGATTGTTGGCCACGGCGGGGTTGGACGGCTCGTTCGGATCGTGCTCCACGACCGTGTCCTCGACGCCGGGTTCGTCGTCTGACTGGACTGCGGCCGTTTGCGCCGGCCTGGCCGAAGGGGCGGCCCTGCGGGCGGCATTCTCGGCCCGGACGGCGGCAGATTCGGCGCGCTGGGCGGCCGCTTCCGCGGCGGCGACCTTTTCGGCAAGGAGTTCGTCGCGGCTAGAGCAGCCGGCGAGGACCAGGCAGGCGCAGGCCAGGATGGCCGGCACGACCGGTCGCGGCAGGCGGGGCTGGGCAGGGCTGATATTCACGTCACGGCTCCCTTGCCCCCTGCGGGAGGGGGCTTGGGAGCCGGGATAGCGCGAAATGATTACGCAAAACTAACCAGACCGGGCAGGCTTTCGTTCGTTACTTGTCGACGCCCGCATTCTTGCCCCACTGGCGCGCGGCGGTATATCCGAGGTAGCCGGTCCCGAACAAGGCGTAGAGCGGCTCGGGCAGGCCGTTGAGGTAGGCGTTCATACCCTGGGCGATGGCCTGCGCGGCTTCGGGGCGGAATGCGGCAATCACGCCCATCGGCAGTGCCCACAGCAACATCAGGTAGACGACGTAGAGGAAGCTGGGCCGGGCGCGGCTGGTCCAGGGATCCTGCGAATTGGCCTCGGCAACGATTGCGGAAAGACGGGCGTTTATTTCCGCCAGTTCCTGGGTGCCCTGCAATTGCAGCAGCTCGAGCTTGGCCTTGTCGCGGGCGGCCTTGTCGGGGATCAGCTTGTCGATGATCGAGGCGATCGGTCCGATCAGGGAATCGACGAGGGGCATGGTGGTCTCCTTCATTCACGGGAAGAAGCCTGTCAGATAACCAAATTGGTTCGTGTAGGAAAACGGGCGACGTCCGGGCCAGGGCGGGCTCCACAGTCCGACCGGGCCGCGCGGCGGAGAAATGCGATGGTCTCCCCGCGCTGGCCGGGAACCCGGGCGCGACTGGAGCGTCATTCTTTCCGCAGCGACGGAACTTCGCCCTGCCTTACGTGTTCTTCCCGCCAGTTCGTCATGGCGCGGCCCTTTGCCGCGCGGGAACAAGGGATTGGCACAGGATGTACTCAAGGCAGGAGATCGACTGCTGGCACGTCTTTGACGGCTGTGCGCGGTTCGTCCTGCGTCCGGACGGCGAAGTCGTCTCGATCTGTGCGCTGGGCAGGCAACTGGTGCAGGCGGGGGCAGGCACCGGCCTGCGCGACGGCAAGGCGCGGCTCGGCGACACTCCCCTGACCCAGGCGCTGCTCGAGCGGCGGATGACACCCGATTCGATGGGGCTGCTGCACCGGCAGGACGACCGAGTGGTCCTGGGTGCATTCCGCACCTGCCTGTCCGACGGCCAGCCCGCGGTGGCCCTGATGCTCCGTTTGATCGACGGGACCGAGAAGCCCCGGTTTGCCTGCCTGGCCGAAGCATACCAGCTTACCCCGGCCGAAGACCGGATCGTGCTGAAGCTGTTGGGCGGTTGCTCCCCCGCGGAGATCGCAGAGAGAGAATGCCTGTCGATCAACACGGTGCGGTCCCATGTCGCCCACGTTTATGGAAAGCTGGGCGTGCGTAACCGGGATGAAATGTGGGTGAAGTGTGCTTCATTCATGGTGACCGTTTTCGCAATTATTCATCCATCATTAATCTATATGACGCACGCCGCAATGTAACGGCATATGAAGCAATCAACAGATAGGCGAAAAATGACTCGCCTATTCTAACTCCTTTTTGGGGGTTTGCTTCATGTCTGTTGGCTTTCTTCACTATGTGAAGGCATTGGCTTGTCCAGTTGTCTTCACAGCGTCCGCTGTTTCGTGTGCAGCCTCTGCGGCTACGCCGCCGCCTGACGCGGGAGTGCTGATCTACAGCCGCCCCGTCTTCAAGGCCGCCGAAGTTCGCGGTGAGCCCGCCCCCCCGAACCAGGTCGAGCTGACCTCTGCCATCCCGTGGCAGGGCTCGCTCCAGCCGATGACGGCCCTGACCGACGACGAGGCCGCCGCGATCGGCGCTTCGGTTGGCGGACAGACTGCCGGCCTGGTTGGCGAGGCGCTGCTTGCGGCGCTTGGCGATGCCGGTGTCACCGGCAGTGCGGGGCAGGTGCTCCACGGGCAGGGCGCTGATCAGATGCGCGGCGGCCTCTCGGCGATGCACGGAGCGCTCGGCATGGCCGGCGCGGTGATCGGCAGCGCGGTCGGCGCGGCGGTCGGACAGGGAAGGAACTGAGATGCGCGGCGCACTCATCCTTGGCGGCGCGCTGCTGCCCCTGCTGGTCCCGGGCGTAGCCGCCGCGCAGACCACGCCCCAGCCGCAGTCGACCGCGGTCCTGTCGGCTGGGGATACCGTTTCCAGCGGCCGCATCGCGATCAACATCGCTGCCGGCAATCTCAACCAGGAGGCGAATGTCGCCGTCATCGCGGCAGGCGCGCAGACCGCCACCCCCACGGCGCTGACCCAATCGCTGGGCACCAGCAGCGCCAGCGCTGGCAGCGCGAGCGCACGGATCGAGGATGGCGCACTGGCCGGCGCGAGCGGGCTGGTGGCGGTCAACGTGGCTGCCGGAAACGGCAACCAGCTGGCCAACCTTGCGATCATCGCCATCGGAATCGACGCCCCCATCGCCAGCGAGCCGCTGCTCGAACAGGCGCGGGCGTCACAGCAACCATCGGGTCTGCCCGGCGGGTCCACCACTCCCGAAGCGAGCGCCCAGCTGGCGAGCTCCGCGTTCGAAGGGAGCACCGGGCTTGTCCAGGCAAACCTCGTTGGTGGGGAGCGCAACAGCTCCTCCAACACCTTCGTCCTCACTGTCGAGGCCGGGGAATAACCTGTGAATGAAAGGACTTGAGATGAGGAATCGACTCTTGCTCGCGGCGTCCGTCCCGGCGCTGCTCATGGCGGGAAGCGCCTGGGCCCAGACTGTCCCCGGGGGCATCACCTATGCCAACAACATCGACACCAGCGTGGTGACCGATGTTACCTACACCAAGGACGTGGCCCTTACCGGAACGGTCACCCTGTCTGGATCGGTCGACGTCGACAGCTCGGCCGTGGCCGTGAACGACGTGAAGCAGATCCAGGGACCGGGCGTGGTCTACTACCGCGAGGAAAACGAGCTCAACGGCGAGAACGGCTATGTCGATCCCGTGTTTGGCCCGGGCTGGAGCGAATCCGGGAATGACCCGAACGACCAGCTGATCGACGGCGCCCCGGAATCCCAGATCCGCGCCGGCTACTTCGCGCCGATCATCAACACGCTGAACGACGTCAATGTCGACGGCACCGGCAACCTTGGTCTCAACACCGCCGCCGGTTACTTCAACATGCAGATGAACTCGGCCTCGCTGGCGGTGTCGAGCGATTCGAACGCCGATGCAGTTGGCGGCTGGGCCGAAGCGTCCAGCACGGCGCTGCAATCGCTGACCGGTGTGATTCACATGGCGGCTCCGGGCGACATCCTGAACGAGGATGATCCCGAAGCTGGCGGTGGTGGCAACAACTTCCGCGATCGCAACAGCCTGACCGCATGGGACATCGCCGGTGCGGGCAATGTCGGCGTCAACGGCGCGGCCGGTGCCTTCAATCAGCAGGCCAACCTGCTGACCCTGGCGGTGGCCGACAACTCGACGCTGGCGGAAGCCAATGCCGGCCTGATCCAGACGGCCTACGGCAACGTCACTGAACAGCAGGACAGCATCAACACGGTTGATGGCCTGACAGTTGGCGGAACCGGCAACATCGGCGTCAATCTGGCGGCGGGCGTGGGCAATCAGCAGCTCAACGCGCTGACGATCGCTTCCTCGACCACGACGGCGACCCCGGGTGAAACCGGCGGCGGCGGCGGTGGCGGCGGCGGTGACGGCAGCTGATCCCGCAGGCAGGAGGAAGGCCGCGGCAACGGCCTTCCTCCCCCACCCACTTTTGACAGATTGGTGGAGCAACACGATGGCACTTGCACCGAATCAAGGCAACCCATCGCGTGCCATGACCAGCGTCGCACTTGGTGCGGCGCTGGTACTGGGCGCCTGTGCAACCGGAACGCCCGCGCCGACTGCGGTCTGGCTCGGCCAGGTATCGGCCGACGGCCAGACCCAGGACGTGGCGATCCGCAGCTGGAAAGATCTCAAGTTCACCGACCTGGTGCGACAGCGCACCGATTTCAGCTGCGGCGCCGCTGCCCTCGCGACAGTCTTCAACTTCGCCTACGGCAAGCAGAGCAGCGAACAGCAGATCCTTGCCAACATGTTCAAGGTGGCTGATCCCGATGTCGTGCGGGAAAAGGGTTTCTCGCTGCTCGACATGAAGCGCTACGTCGCCGCGGTCGGGATGCGGGCCGAAGGCTACAAGGTCGGCTATGATGCGCTGCCCGGGCTCAAGGTGCCCGGCATCGTCCTGCTTTCGACCAAGGGCTACAAGCACTTCGTGGTGGTTCGCCGGGCCGGGCCTGACCGGGTCAGCCTGGGCGACCCTGCGCTTGGCAACCGGGTCATGACGCGCCGTGATTTCGAGCGCGAATGGAACGGCATCGTCTTCGTCGTGATGGGCGAGGGCTACGATCCGGACACTGTCCTGATGAACCCGCCAGAGCCGCTTTCCGCGCGGCGCCTGTTCGACCAGCGCTCTCCCGTGCAGGACGCCAACCCGACCGATTTCGGGCTGGTGCCTGCCTACACCCACGTCTTTTGAACGGCAGGATTCCAGCCATGCGAACCCGTTGCGAAACACCCCCCCGGCGAGGCGCACGAATTGCGCTGATGATCGCGCTCAGCTCTGTTCCGGCCATGTCCGGTGCGCCAGCCAGTGCGCAGGACAATTTCGACACAGGGCTGGGCGCGGCGCCGATCGTCAGCGACAGCGAACTGGCGGAGATGCGCGGCAAGTTCATTTCCGCCGACAGCGTGCGCTTCTTCGGCGTGACGCTGCATTCGCTGTGGCAGACCGAGGACGGCATCGCGACTGCGGCCACGCTTGGCTTCAGCGTCTGGCTGGGCGAGGACGGCGCCTCCGGCCCCCAGGTGGTGGTGCAGTGGCAGCGCGATGGCGATCCGGACATGGACGTGTCGGGCTTTTCCGGAGATGCCACGGGCAACTACGTGATCACCGGGGCGGCCGGCGCGGTCCAGACCAATGTCATCGCCGGGTCCGACAACGTCACCGCCAATCGGATGGGCATGGCGGTCGTCCCGGCCAGTTCGCTCAGCCCGGCAACCGGCGACAGCAATTTCGGCGGCACCGCCACCCATACCGCCAGCGACGGCGATACCGTGACCTTCACCGCGGCGAATGGCCAGTTCGGCCTGTCGATGGTCGATGCGCAGGGCGCCGGCACGGTGAAGCAGGGGGTTACTACCGATCCCGCCCAGCTCAGCCAGTCGATCCTGCTGAACAGCGACCACAACACCGTGACCAATACCATGAACGTCACCGTGGGGATCGATCGCGGGCAGATGCTGGATTCGGTCAACGTGGCGAACTCGCTCTCGGTCATGAAAGGACACGGTTTCTGATGCGCCCGCCTGCTTCCCTTGCGCTCGGCCTGGCCGTTGGCGCCGCCGTCGCGCTGTTCGCGCTGGCCCAGTCACCCGCCCATGCCGCAGGCCCGGACGGGGTCTTTGCGGTTGAGGATGCCGGGCGAATGCCATGCCCCGCCTTCCTCGATGCCAAGGCCAAGAAGGGCCCGGCGCTGTCGCGCGCAATCGGCTTTGTCGAAGGCTATGTCAGCGCCGCCAATCGCTACGAGCCGAACACCTTCGACCTTGCCCCCTGGCACACGCCGCAGATCTATGCGCTGATCCTTGAGCAGCACTGCAAGAAGCAGCCGACCGACAACCTGGGCATGGCCGCGCAGCGCATGGTCGCGGCGTTCCAGCCGCTCCGGCTGGCGACCCCCTCGAAACTGGTCGAGGTGGGCGACGGCAAGCACAAGGCCGTGCTCTACGAATCGATCCTCAAGCGCTCGCAATCGGCGCTCGCCCGGCGGGGGCTCTACCGCGGCGAGGCCACCGGCAAGTTCGATCCCGCCACCGAGGCCGCCTTTGCCTCGTTCCAGCGCAGCGCCTCGCTCGATCCGACGGGCGTGCCCGATCCCGCCACACTCTGGAAATTGCTGAACCCCTGATCCCTTTCACGCCGCAAGAAGGAGGTACAAGCATGACACGATCCAAGATTCTGGCAGCCCTGCTGGCTGCCAGCGCACTGGCGACTGCGTCTCCCGCGCTGTCCCGGTCGCAGCCATACATTGCCTATGTGATGCCCGACGATCCCGGATCCGGAGGAGGCGCGGGCGAAGACGATCCTGTCGCCCTGCGCTCGCAGGTCTCCTCGCTCGAGGCGCGGCTGGCCGAGGCCAATGCGCGGGCCGATGCGCTCGAAGCTCGGTTCGCCCAGCTCGAGGCGCGGCTCGGCCTGCCCGAGGGCGATGACAGCATGGCCTCGATCCGGGGCAAGGCGATGCCGGAACTAAGAGGGCGCCGGATCGGTGACACTGTCATCGCCGAGCGCGACTTCGGTGGATACGACCTCGCGCCGATCATGCGCACCGGCGCCCGGGGCCTGAGCGGTGCGGCGCGATTGCAGGACACCGAGCCCGATCGCAAGTCCGCCGCGCCGACCGCAGCGGTCGAGGACATTACCCGCAAGGAGCAGGGCTATTTCGGAACCCGGTTCACGCTGGAGCCGGGGCTGACCTATACCCATTTCGACAATGCGCGGATCAACCTGAACGGCTTCCTGGCGCTCGATTCGATCTTTCTCGGGCGGATTTCGATCGACGACGTCAGTGCCGATATCGGAACGATCGACATGACGGGGCGCTATAGCTTCAGCCCGCGTTTCCAGGTCGATGCCAATGTCCCCTACCTGATCCGCCGGTCGCACTTCGCCTCGGGCGGGGCAGGGGGCAATTCCGAGGGCGTGTCCGAAGCCACCCGCACCGCGCGGGGGCTGGGTGACGTCAGCTTCGGAGCCAGCTACCGCCTGCTCCAGGAACGGGCCGGGACGCCGGACGTGGTGCTGAACGCCCGCGTCAAGGCTCCGACCGGGCGCCATCCCTTCGGCGTTGAGCTGCAGGAGATCGAAGGCAGCCAGGGCAATCTCGCCGTGCCGACCCAGCTGTCGACCGGCTCGGGGGTATGGGGCGCATCGGTCGGCCTGTCGGCGCTCAAGACGATCGATCCGATGGTGGTCTATGGCAGCGTCAGCTACTTCCACAACTTCCAGCGCCACTTCGGCGACATCGACGAGGCAGTGGGAGACCAGCCGGGCTCGGCACGGCTGGGCCGGGCGATCCAGTTCGGAGCCGGGGTCGCCTTCGCCCTCAATGACCGATCCAGCCTCAACTTCGGCTATACCCAGCGGCTGGTCAGCCACACCCGCGTCCGGCGCGACGGACAGGACTGGACCAAGGTCGCCAGCAGCGGTGCCAACGTGGCGCTGATGAACATCGGCGCCACCTTCTCGCTGAGCGAGCACACGACGCTGATCACCAATGTCGGCATCGGGCTGACCGCCGATGCGCCGAACATGATCGTCAGCATGCGGATCCCGTTCCGCTTCTGACCCTGCTGAGGAGCATGGCCCCCGGGATCCCGCCACGCGGCCGGGTTCCGGGGGCCTGCCCACGCATCGCTTTGACTCTTGCCGCCGCGATTGTATGAACAGGAAAAAGTAACGGTCGTGCCTGTTGCGGTTGAGTGCCAAGGGGGGCATCCGTGGAAAGCAAATCGTTGCGCGCAGCTGTCTATGGGGCGGCTTGTATCTGTCTTGCCGCAGCCTTTCCGGCAGTGGCTGACGACGCCTCGTCCGGCAGTGCGCGCGCGGGCGCAACCACCAATGGCGTGGGATCGCAGTTCGAACTGGTGTTCTGGCAATCCGTCCAGTCGAGCGACGATCCCGCCATGTTCGACGCCTATCTGGCCCAGTACCCCGAAGGAACGTTCAGCAAGCTCGCAAAGCTGAGGATAGCCGCCTTCGCTCGCGCTGCCGCGCCCAGGGCAGAGCCTGTCCAGCCCGCACCGCTGCTCGCGCCAGTGCCCGCACCAGTACCCGCCGCCCCCGCAGGCAACGCGGCGCTCGCGCCAGCGCCGTTCGCCGCGACACCGCTTGCCGCGACGCCGCTTGCCGCGACGCCGCTTGCCGCGACGCCGGCAGCCCTGGCCGCGCCTGCCGCGGCACCCTCGGCGGTCGCCGCGCCGCCACCTGCGGGGATCGCGCCCGTTGTCACCGCGCCGCCAGTCGCCACCCCGGTTGCCGGATCACAGGCCGGAGTTGCGGCAGTCAACGAGCCGGCGTCCTATATAGTGGGCAACACTGCTGCGCTGGGACTGCTCGCGCGCACGCAATCAGTGGCCGCGTCTGGCGCGGTCCGGCCGTCAATCCCCGCGCGTCCCCAGATGGAGCAGGTTCCGGTCCTGACGCTGCCGCCGCAATTCTGCTCGGCCGAAGAGCGGAACGCATTCCACTCGGGCTCCTATCTGCCCGCGCTGGCCACCGCTTCGCGCAACAACAGCAAGGCCGTGGCCTACATGGCTTCGTTGCAGCAGCTGTATGACGGCTTCAGGCACGACCAGGATACCATTTCCCTGAACGCGATCGTCGCCGATTCCCAAGCCTACCACCCGGTTGCCCTGGCCGCGATGGAAGCGGAGAACCGGTTCGTCGGGCTGTTCGGGCAGCTGATGGCCGTCCCGGTCAGGACATGCGAAGCCGCGAAATGACCCGGATGAAGCAGACCGCCATCGGCGCGGCGCTTGTCGCGAGCCTGCTGCTGGCAGCTCCGGTGCAGGCCGCCCAGTGCGTCGACCAGACGATAAGTTCGGCGGCCCGGATCCAGGAGCTGAAAATCCTGTTGATGAACGTATCGCTGCGCTGCCGGGTGATGACGGCCGATATCAGCTCGAATTTCGACCGGTTGGTCAAATCCCACGTTGCGAGTTTCGACGCGGCGGAACGGGATCTGCGCACGTTCTTCGGCGCGAAATCGTCACGAGCCAGCCAGGCCGAATGGCTGCGCTACAACACCGTGCTGGGTAATATCTACGGCGCCGGAAACACCAATCTCAGGGACTGCCGCTCGTTCAACGGCGTGATGACCGAACTGAGCGTGAGAGGCAATGATCGCACCACGCTGCTCGAAGTGGCATCGGCAATGGTGCCGGCGCCGCGGATCGAAGGCGACGCCTGCCAGGTTGTGATCACCGCGCCCGGCGCGAATGGGGGACCCGGCGCAGGCGGCCGGCCATAAGCGTGTCGGCGCGCTGACCTGCTCCAACAGGGGCAACAGCACCCGTCTCCGGGATCTCTTCCGTTCAATCTGTTGTAAAATGGTCGGGACGAGAGGATTCGAACCTCCGACCCCCACACCCCCAGGTTCCTAATTTGACTTAGTAGATAATGTCTTTAAAGTTATGTAAAGACGATAAAAGATGAGAAATTTCGGCGCTATTTCGACAAGGCCAGGCTTGCGTTGGTGGTAAATTTGTTCTATATGTGTTCCACAGCGTTCCGCTAGTTTGCACCACCAGTGCACCACCAGAATCTGGGCGAAAGTTCGAAGGTAGGGTTTGAAATGCGCGTCAATCTCACCCGGGACTTCATTAAGAAGATCCCAATCCCGGATCGGCCAGTGGATTACCGAGACACTCGTCTCAAGGGCCTGATTTTGCGGATCACGCCGACTGGCGTCAAGTCTTGGTATTGCGAATACGCTCGCGCGAAGAGAGTCTGGTTAGGCAGGGTAGATGCGGTCTCATACTCTGAAGCGTTTGAGGCAGCGCAGAAAATTCTTTCTGAGTATTATCGAGGTATCGATCCGATCGAGGCGCGCAAGCCTGCCGCTGAAGTCCCTACCTTGAATGACTTCTTGGACGGAGATTATGGGACATGGGCTCGCGCCAATCAGCGGGCGCATGAGCAAAATCTTGATCGGCTGAAGACCGCGTTCAAATCCCTGCTCCCAAAGAAATTGGACCAGATCTCAGCACTGGACGTCGAGCGTTGGCGCGGGAAGCAAGTGGATCGCGGACTCAGCCATCAAACGCTAAATCGCGATGTTTCCTCGATCAAAGCTTGCTTTAACCGAGCTGTCGACTGGGAAATATTGGAGAAAAATGCGCTCGCTAAGGTGAAGAAGGTTAGGACTGACGATCGCATCAAAGTGCGGTTCCTTTCGACGGAGGAGGAGGAGCGGTTGCGCGCGGCGCTCGATCTGCGTGAAGAACGCCGAAGGAGGGAAAGAGCCTCCGCTAACGCTTGGCGGATTGCACGGCGTAAACAGCCGCTACCCGACATGCATGACCTGCGCTTCACGGATCACTTGAAACCACTGATTTTGCTCTCGCTAAACACGGGCGCCAGGCGAGGAGAGCTGTTCGATCTAGCTTGGGAAAATGTTGATCTCGATCGACGCGTGATGACGGTGAGCGGCATGAACGCGAAATCCAAACGAACAAGGCATATTCCCCTTAATCGTGAGGCAACTTGGGTGCTGACCGGCTGGAAAGAGCAGACTGGTGCCTCAAGCGGACTTGTATTCTTAAACGAAGATGGACAGCGCTTCGATCGCGCTAACACCTCGTGGCGAGGTTTGTTGAAGCAAGCTGAGATCCCAAACTTCCGCTGGCACGACATGCGTCACCATTTTGCCTCGAGGCTGGTGATGGGCGGGGTAGACCTCAACACAGTGCGAGAGCTGTTAGGGCACAGCGACTATGAAATGACGCTCCGCTATGCGCACTTAGCGCCTGAGCATAAGCTGAGGGCAGTTGAAATTTTGGACACGCTAAGACCTGATCCTGTCACCTGAAATAACGGTACCAAAAACCGTGTACCTGCTTTGTCCTCATTTACCCAAGCAACCAGGGCCGCAGAAATCTGCGGATTTCCTGAGCATAGTTAGGCTCCTCGTAAACTCAAGCAAAAATCATGGCACAAATCGTGGCACAAATCGCAGCATTTAGATCGACGCCGAGCAACTCGGGATGAGGCCCTTGCATTGTGGCAAGGTGAATTCGTACGCGATGGGAGGTTACTTCAAATCAGTGCCAGATCGCTCCCGACCAGTTGGAGGTGATCTATAGACTCCTGTGAGTCGTAGAGCGCATCGCGGAAATTGATCAATTAGACCTTGTTTTGCCTGGGCGAGTTGACGTGATGGGGTGGACGCCCCTGCACCGAGTTGGGTGTGTAAGATGCGGCTGTCGAAGCCACGCCTAGAGGAGTCGTCCATATCCAAGGAGATTGTCGTTGTCGGCCTCGATCTGCCCAAGAACGTGTTCGAGGTCCACGCCATCGATGCGCAAGGTTAGCCTTTCGTCCGTCGCCAGATTCGCCGTGCGGAGGTGCTGAAGTTCTTTGCCAAGTTGCCCCCGTGCCTTGTCGGCATGGAGGCTTGTGCCTCTGCTCACTATTGAGCCGCGAGCTCGGTGCACTCGGCCATCAGGTGCGGTTGATGCCTGAAGCCGTACATGAAGCGAGGCAATACTGATGCAGCGGACATGGAGGCGATCTGCGAAGCAGTGACCAGACCAGTCATGCGCTTCGTCGCCGTGAAGTCGAAAGAGCATCAAGCTGCGCTCACGCTGCACAAGAACCGCGATCTGCTGGTCCGGCTACGAACCATGCTGATCAACGCATTGCGCGCGCACCTTGGGGAGTACGGGATCGTGAAGGCTCAAGGCCCTGCCGGCGTCAACTCGCTGCTGGCGCTGGTCATTGAAGCACAAGATGCCGTGCCGGTGAATGCACGATCCGGCCCTGCGGAGCATCGTGGCTCAGTTCCATGCGTTGGTGCGCGAGATCGAGCACCTCGTGAAGCAGATCCTCGACTGGCATCGCCACGACGAGGTCAGCCAGCGGCTTGCCACCGTTCCTGGCATCGGGCCAATCACGGCATCAGCCATTGCGGCGACACTACCCGATGCCTCGGTCTTCCGATCAGGCCGCCAGTTCGCGGCCTGGTTGGGTCTGACACCACGACCGCACAGTTCAGGCGGCAAGGAATGACTAGACTGCATCACCAAACAGGGTGAAGGATACCTTCGGTGCCTCCTTGTCGTCGGCGCCACGACCGTGCTGCGCATGACACGCAAGGATCACGCGAAGCAGCCATGGCTAGCCAGACTGCTGACAACCAAACCGGCCAAGATCGCGAACGTGGCGCTGGCCAACAAGACCGTCAGGATTGCATGGGCCATCATGAGCCGAGGAGAGGTATATCGATCGGTCGAAAACCACTCTAAACGAAAGAATCCAAATTCAAATGCACTACCACGCGAATCATCGACGCAGTACGCATTGGTCTACCCTGTAAGTATTACTAAAGCTACCTTGCTGTCATTCCTCCATCAACAACTAGTTCGCTTCCTGTGATAAAAGCTGCTTTGTCTGATGCAAGAAACACGACTGCATCAGCAATGTCTTTCGGCACCCCAAGACGGCCAAGAGGGTGACCTGCACCAATCAGAGTTCTTGCTTCGTTATATCCGATTCCACGCGCGGCGGCCATGTCATCCACTAGTGTACGGCCCATGTCCGTGTCTATTACTCCTGGGTGCACAGAGTTAACCCTGATGTACGAAGAGGCCAACTCCATCGCGCAGCCTTTGGTGAAGATCCGAACTGCACCCTTTGTCGAATTGTAGCAGGTCGCATTGGCTGCTCCGTTAATCCCGGCGACGGAAGACAGGTTTACAATGGCGCTGCCACCAGGCCACATCCGAGAGCGCTCGGACAGCAGCGGAATCGTCGCTCGCGTTCCCAAGAACACCCCCTCAACGTTGACGGCATGGAGCTTCCGCCAATCGGCGAGTGTGGTCTCGAGAATCGACTTGCGAAGCCAGAGACCAGCATTGTTCACGAGAATGTCGAGGCCACCGACAAGCGCAGGCAGACGCGCGACCAAATCTGCCCATGCCGTTTCATCGGTGACATCCAACGCCAGACCAACTCCATCGATCTCGTTGGCCAATTCGATCGGAGCATCGACATCTGTGGCAACAACTCTTGCTCCCGCAGCCGCAAGCGCTCGAGCCGTTGCTGCTCCAAGCCCCCGCCCCGCTCCGGTGACAAGCGCGATTCTTCCTTCAAGATCCAGCATTATTCCATCGCCACTTTCATCTGTTCAGAAAATTACCACTGATCTTGCAAGCTGCCCGGTCTTCATCTCATCGAACCCCTCGTTGATTTCCTCGAGTTTGATCCGTCGCGAGATCAGTTCATCAAGCTTCAGTTTGCCCGAAAGATAGAAATCGACGAGCCGCGGCATGTCGACGGGAAATCTGTTGGATCCCATGATCGAGCCCTGAATCTTCTTTTCTCCCAGAAATGCAGCGCCCATCAGATTGACGGTCTGCCCAGGGGGAATCATCCCGACCACAGTCGCAGTTCCACCTCGCGCTACCATGTTGAAGGCCTGCTCCGCGGTTTTCGCCAAGCCAATGGCCTCGAATGCGTGGTGTACGCCTCCGCTCGTCAATTGCAGGACCTTCGCAACCGCGTCACCGTCAGAAGCATCGACGAAATCAGTAGCACCAAAGCTCATGGCCAGGTTGCTTTTCGATGAAACCATATCGACCGCAATAATCCGTGAAGCGCCAACTATCGCGGCTGCATTGATGATTGAAAGGCCGACGCCCCCGCAACCGATCACGGCAACCGTTTCGCCCGCTCTCACATTTGCCGTATGCGATACCGCACCGAAGCCGGTCATCACCGAACATCCGATGAGCGCAGCACGATCGAGGGGCATATCCTTTCGGATCGCCACCAGTGCATGTTCATGCACAAGCATCTGCTCCGCAAACGACGAGAGGTTGAGAAACTGCGGAAGAGGCCTGCTGTCCTGAGTCAACCGCGGTTCTTCATCGGCACCGCGCTTGGTCTCTGGCGATTGGCAGCGGCTCATGTGACCGGTCAGGCAGTGTTCGCAATGGCCACAAAAGGCCGACAGGCAAGTGATCACGTGATCGCCCGGCTTGACTGTGCGGACTTCCGAACCCACCGCTTCCACGACTCCGGCGCTTTCGTGACCCAGAACCGCGGGAAGTGGAAAAGGATAAGAGCCCTCGATGAAATGAAGGTCGGAATGGCACAATCCCGCCGCCGCAGTTCGTATCAGGACCTCGTGCGCCCCAGGCTTCGAAATCTGGACATCCTCGATTTGAAGTGGTTTGCGAACTTCGCGAAGCACCGCAGCTTTCATGTTAGTCTCTCCATCGATAGATTAACTTCACGGAAATTGACACCAAAACAATTGGCCGATCTTCAAGCACAACCTACGCCGACAATCAAGCGCCGCCCGACAACGCCTTGGCCACCGAGCTGGCAACATGCGCTGCGGCTACTTCGACCCTTGCCGAGATAGCCGGCATGACGAAGAAATCATGAATCAGATCGGGAAAGTCCACGTAGTTGCTCTGCAAGCCCTGCCGTATGCGCAGTTCGTGCAGGAACCGTCCCTCGTCGCGAAGCGGGTCAAAGCCGGCTGTTACGATCATCTGCGGCGTCGCAGTCGGGCGACGGGCGATCTTGAGGCGATCGCATTCCGCACGGCCATCGACTCTTAGGCATTTGTCAAACCAGGCGAACCCCGCCTTGCTCAGCACTAGCCCGTCATGAATTTTCCGAGATTCGGTTTCTTCTTCGGGCCAAATTGCCGGATAGAGCAGCACTTGGACAGCAAGCTCAAGTTCTGCATCGCCGAACAGATCGCAGGCTACCGAGGCGGCCAAGTTCGCGCCAGCGGAATCACCGCCGACGCCTATCCGGTCGCGCGCTACATTTAGCATTGCGCAATTGGCAAACGCCCACCGCACCGCATCCAAGGCATCGTCATGAGCGGCAGGAAACGGGTTCTCGGGCGCAAGACGGTAGTCGACCGCCATTATCTGCGCTCCTGAACCCGCTGCGAGGCGTCTGCAATGACCGTCATGGCTTTCCAGATCACCGACTATGAAGCCCCCACCATGGAAATAGACCAGCAATGCTGAAGGGAAGGTGGTCTCAGCGGGTGAGTAGAGACGAGCCCGAAGCGTTCGGCCCTCAAGCTCGAGCGTGAGGTCCCTCGAATCGACGTCACTTGGCGGAGACGGGTCTTGGGACCTCCTGCGAAGGCGATAGCCCTCCCGCGCCAATTCAAGCGGAAGCGAGCCCGGAGCGGGTCGCGGACGCGCGGCGGCTTCGGCAAATTCTGCCTCCAACATGGCACGGAAGCCAAGGTCCATGCCTTCAAGGTCGCGATTCGAATCCATCGTCAGGCTGATGCCGGGCTGTAGCCGAGAATGGCACGAGTCTCGACAAACTCGTGGAAGCCATATTCGCCCCACTCGCGTCCGTTCCCGCTTGTCTTGAAGCCACCGAATGGGGCCTTCAAGTCACTGCCGCCATTGATCGAGACCTGGCCGGCCTGAAGTTTGCTGGCGATTTCACGGGCCTTCTCGATGTCTGCACTTTGGACATATGCCGAAAGCCCGAAAGTCGTGTCGTTCGCAATTTCGACCGCCTCGTCGAGGTCCGAATAGGAAAGTATCGAAAGGACGGGTCCGAATATCTCCTCACGGGCGATTCGCATGTCGTTGGTGACGTCCGCAAATACCGTTGGCTTTACGTAGAAGCCGCGTTCCAGTCCCTCTGGACGGCCAGGTCCCCCTGCCACGAGCGATGCTCCTTCTTCGATGCCAATTTCGATATAGGACTGTACGCGCTCGAACTGGTTGCGATTGACGACCGGCCCGAGGTGTGCATTTCCCTTGGGATCTCCCACGATCAGCCCGTCGACAGTTGCCGTTGCGATCGCAACTGCTTCGTCGCGGCGACTGTGCGGAACCAACATTCTGGTCGGTGCATTGCAGGACTGGCCAGAGTTGTTCATCACCGACATGGTCCCGCGCGTCACACCGCCCGCAAACCCCTCATCATCGAGAATGATGTTGGGGCTCTTGCCGCCCAGCTCCTGTGTAACCCGCTTAACCGTGGCGGCTGCTGCCCGGGCCACTTCGATGCCGGCATTGGTGGATCCGGTGAAAGACACCATGTCGATATCGGGATTACTGGAGATCGCAGCACCAACCTCAGGACCGGTGCCGTGCACCATGTTGAATACGCCGGCTGGAACGCCAGCAGCATCCATGATCTCCGCGAATATCTTGGCGCTGAAGGGCGCTTCCTCCGAAGGCTTCAGGACCATGGTGCAGCCCGTTGCCAAGGCCGGCGCAACCTTGCAGGCGATCTGGTTCATTGGCCAGTTCCAAGGGGTGATGAGCCCGCAGACGCCGATCGGCACCCGCGAAATACGGGTGGGACCCTTGTCCTGCTCGAATTCGAAGGTCTTGAGCACTTCAATGGCAGTCATAATGTGCCCGAGCCCCACTGGCGCCTGAGCGCGCTGGGAGAGCGAAGCAGGTGCACCCATTTCCTCGGTGATTGCCGTAGCGAGGTCTCCCAACCGCTTTTGGTATTCTCCGGCTATCCTGGCAAGAACCGCAAGTCTTTCCTCGCGGCTGGTTGCGGCCCAGGCGGGCTGGGCGGCCCGGGCCGCTGCCACGGCGGCAGCTACGTCCGCCGCCGAGCCGGCCGAAATTCGGCCGAACGCTTCCTCGGTCGCCGGATTGTAAACATCGAGGGTTGCCGGTCGGACCGGATCGACCCACTTGCCGCCAACGTAGAACTGCAGGCTCTCAATCATTTCTCTTCTTCCCTGGACTGATCTGATTGCGTTTCGCGCGTTCAGCCGAAAACGAACGGGGCATCATTGACTGCTATTTGTGGAAATACTTCCCGGTCCTGCGCGTAATTCTGCGAGTGGCGCCATTCCGGCTTGGCCAAGCTCTTGGGCAACTTCGCCATGCCGCGCTGGAGATAGCCCGGATTGAAATCGTTAGGATCGACAAAGGGCAGCCGTTCCATTTCCGCCTCGTCGGAGGCGAGAACGACTTCGACCGTCGCAAGGCTGTTTTCGTCCATGTGCTTGAGCACGCGAGTGACGAAGTCGCCGACAAGGTCGGCCCGCAAGGTCCAGCTGGCGCGGAAATATCCGAAGACCCAGACCATGTTCGGGACGCCGGTGAACATCATCCCCCGGTATGTCACCGTGTCAGCAAAATCGAATGGCTTGTCGTCCACGTAGAATTGGACCCCACCCATCGCCAGCAAATCAAAACCCGTCGCGGTGATGATGATGTCGGCGTCAATCGTCTCGCCCGAGGCGAGCAACAGGCCGTCAGGTGTGAACTTCTCGATCCGGTCGGTTACCACCGACGCCTTTCCGGCGTTCATCGCCTTAAAGAAGTCGCCATCGGGAACGAAGCAAATTCTTTGGTTCCAGGGGGCGTAGGATGGTGTGAAATGCTTCTCGATCGTTTCCTCGTCGAGGTAGCTGCTCAATCCCTTGAGCAATTCGGTCCTCGCTGCGTCAGGATTGGCCAGGATGGCCTTTGTCCGCTTCGCGCCCTCGGAAAGAATCGAGCGGCGCACGATCTCGTGGATCCACGCTGGATCAATTTCGAGTGAGCGCAAGGTTTCCGCAAGTTCGTTCCTGTTTCTGCCGGGCGTGAAATACCCGGGGGAACGTTGCACCATGGTCACGTGCTCCGCGGATTCGGTCAGGGACGGAACCAGCGTAGCTGCGGTGGCGCCGGAACCTATCACCACGATCTTCTTGCCCGCAGGGTCGATGTCGTCCGACCACTCCTGAGGATGGACGATGGTTCCTTTGAAGTCCTCCATCCCGGGCCACTCGGGAGTGTAGCCCTTGTCATGGCGATAATACCCCTGGCACATCCACAAGAACCTTGTGGAAATCCTCTTCGTGATCCCCTGGGCCAGATCCTCGATTTCAAG
This sequence comes from uncultured Sphingorhabdus sp., assembly GCA_937873665.1. The sequence goes on along the minus strand of CALMYW010000316.1, from coordinate 24,298 downwards.
CTCCCACCGGGAGCGCTCGGTCGACCATCGCGCGGTGAGGATCCGATGCCGGTAGTGAATGTCCTTCTCCAAGTCGTTCTCGGAGATGACCTCCTGCATGTACTTCCGAATCTCCTCAGCCGTTGCAATCGGCGTGCCGCGCCAGGGCTTGAAGCGATAGCCGAACGTATGCAGATCACTGTCCGATCGGATCCCCGGATACTTGTGGGTGTGCCAGGTCCCGCCGAAGCTTTCTTGCTCATCGAATATCGCAAAGGACTTGCCGGGATTTCCGGTCTTGAGATGGTAGGCCGAACCGATCCCAGCGATGCCGGCGCCGACGATTACAACATCAAAATCCGTTTTGGTTCGTGTTGGCAGCTCAACGTTGGTTCCAGACTCTGGCAACTGCTTTCTCCCTCGTGCCCGATTCCATATCAATGAATGTAGTTTGCCACGGGAAACACACGCTGCCTAGCCAAACATGCATTTTTCTAAGACACGGTATCCATCTGCGGCTTGACATGGGGTTCCAACAAAGTAGCTTCTGACGGGTCATTCAAGAGTCGGGAGGGTGAAGAGGAATGCCGTCACGTATACTGCCGCAGCCGACACCGGAGACGCAGCACTTTTGGGATGGTTGTCGCGAAGGAGTTCTGAAGCTCCAGCGGTGTGGGTGCTGCGCTCACGTCTATTTTCCGCCGCGTCCGTTTTGTCCGGATTGTTCCAGTCGGGATGTCGAGGTTTTCGACGCCAGCGGCAAGGCTCTCCTTTGGTCCTACGTGATCAACCATCGACCGAGACCCGATATGGGCAGCGAACCGCATTCGATTGCTGTCGTGAAGCTCGCCGAGGGGCCGCAAATGATGACGAATATCGTCGAGTGCCCGCAGGAGCCTGAATTCTTGGTCCTGGATATGCCGGTCGAAGTTGTTTTTGCCGAGCAGGAAGGCGGGATCAGCCTTCCTTTCTTTAAACCTGCAGAGGGCTGACTACATGAATCCTAAATCGGTAGCAGTTGTTGGAGCGGCGGAAACGACTCAGATGGGTCGAATTCCCGACGTTTCGGTGATCGGTCTTCACGCAGATGCAGCGTTGAATGCGATGGCGGATGCTGGGCTGTCTGCAAAGGATATCGATGGCGTTGCATGTGCCGGGATAAGTCCCGTCGAACTTGCCCATTACATGGGTATTACTCCGACCTATGCAGATGGCACGATGGTCGGGGGCTGCTCGTTCATGCTTCACGTTCGTCATGCGGCGGCAGCAATCAGCAACGGTCTGTGCAACACGGTGCTAATTACGCACGGCGAAAGCGGTCGGAGCCGGGTCGGTGCCGCACCATTCGGCCGGTCGCCGGCAAGCCTAATGGGCCAGTTCGAGATGCCTTTCGGCGTCACTTCGCCGCCGACGATGTTTACGGTGCCCGTACTGCGCTATCTCAAGGAGCGAGGCTATACCGAGGAAGACCTCGCCTGGGTTGCGGTCATCCAGCGGGAATGGGCTGCACTCAATCCGCGTGCGTCAATGAAGGATCCGATCACCGTTGATGACGTTCTCAATTCGCCGATGATCGCCTGGCCCTTTCGATTGCTGATGTGCTGTCTGGTAACCGATGGCGGTGGAGCGCTGATCCTCACTTCGGCTGACCGGGCCAAGGACATGCCGCAAAGGCCAGTATACATCCTCGGTACCGGCGAGAGCGTCGAAACGCCGATGGTGAGCCAAATGGAAGACTTCACCACTTCCAAGGCGTTTCGCGTTTCCGGCAAAAAGGCATTCACAGAAGCGGGCATCTCTCACTCCGACGTCGATCATCTCATGATCTACGATGCCTTTGCTCACCTGCCTTTGTATGGCCTGGAAGACCTCGGTTTCTGTGAGCGCGGGGAAGCCGCTGAATTCATTCGCAACAGGAATACAGCGATCGGCGGAAAGCTGCCCCTCAACACCAACGGCGGTGGGCTGTCATACATGCATTCCGGGATGTACGGGATGTATGCGCTTCAGGAAAGCGTTCGCCAGCTGCGCGGGACCGCTGAGGCACAAGTCGACGGGGCCAAGATCAGCATCGCGCACGGCGTCGGAGGCATGTTTGCAGCTTCCGGGACGATAATCATGACGAACGAGAAGTAAGGCCGATGGCGATATTTTATCCTGATATCCTTGACGAGGGAACGGCACCCGTTGAATTTTCATACGGCGACAAGGACGTTATGCTGTACGCGCTCGGCATCGGGTTGGGATCCGACCCGCTGAACGAGGCCGAACTGCCTTTTGTCTATGAAAAAGGTCTGAAGGTCGTTCCAACGGCGGTGACGGTTCTGGCTTCTGCATCGGGGCGGCCGCGGGGAGAGGCGCTACCTGTCCCGGCGGGCCACCGTCCCAGCAAACCAAACTTTCTTATGCTCGTTCATGGGGAACAGAAGGTCGAACTGCACCGGCCGCTGCCACCCGAAGGCAAGTTCACGATAGAGGGTCGCACTGTCGGTGCGTACGACAAAGGCAAGGAAAAGGGGGCCGTGCTCGTCCGGCAAAGCATCTGGCGCGATGAGGCTGGTTTGCCGGTCGTGACCCTGACAAGCTCGAGCTTCTGTCGTGGCGATGGCGGCTTCGGCGGCCCGAGTGACGGGGCGCCGGAGCCGCCAGACGTGCCGCAGCGTGCTCCAGACCGATCGATTAGCTATTCGACCCGGCACGACCAAGCGTTGCTCTACCGTCTCAACGGTGATCGAAACCCGCTGCACTCTGATCCGGATAGCGCGAAGCGCTCTGGCTTTCCAAGGCCTATTCTTCATGGGCTTTGCACATACGGCATCACCTGCCGGGCAATACTTGAAGCGGTTACAGATTTCGATCCGGACCAAATCCTCAGTCATCAGGCGCGGTTTTCCGCACCTGTTTTCCCGGGGGAAAAAATTACGGTCGATCTCTGGCTTGAAGACCGTTCGATCCATTTTGAAGCTCGCGTTGCCGAACGTGGAGTAAAAGTAATCAAGAACGGACTTTGCGTGCTGAGGTAGATATTTGCGATGAATACTGCAGGTTAGGCGAAAAAATGTCGGCCTTGAATTGGGAAGGGGGTGGAGCATGAAACAGCGTTATCTTATTTCGTGTGCGGCTTTTGCGATGCTAATTCATGGCAACGCCTACGCGCAAACTGCGCCGTCGCCGAAGGGTCAGCCAGCTGATCAGAGCGCCGAAGACGATCAAGGCAGCACGGGGGCGAACGAAATCGTCGTCACTGCTCTCAAGCGGGAGCAAAAGCTTCAGGATGTGCCGCTCGCTGTTTCCGCCTTCAATGAGCAGTCACTGAAGAACCAAGGCGTAGACGGAGGACGGAGCCTTGTTCTGGCTGTACCCAATGTAACCTTTCAGCGCCGTACGCTGCGCAACAATTTCCAAATCCGAGGTGTGGGATCACAGCTGACCGCAACCGGCGGCGATGATGGTGTTGGGATCCATCTGAACGGGGCCCCCCTAACAGATAATCGCATCGCCGATGCCGACTTCTTTGACGTCCAACGGGTCGAAGTGCTTCGCGGGCCACAAGGTACGCTTTACGGTCGCAATGCGACCGGCGGCGTCGTGAACGTGATCACCAACAAGCCGACGAGCAAGCTTGACGGTGGTTTGACTGCAGAATTCGGCAACTATGCCAATGGGCGGTTCCAGGGATACTTCAACGCCCCCTTGCTTGACGGCGTGAATATCCGCCTGGCCGGTTTCGGGCTGATCAGAAAAGGGTACTCCACCAACCTTCTCACTGGGCAGGACGTTGATGGACGCAAGATCCTCTCAGGGCGTGGGACTATCGGATTCGATTTATCGCCAAGCTTCCGCACGACCGTGATGTGGGAAGTCTTCGACGAAAACGACGACAGGGGTGCTTTCTTGAAGCAGCTTTGCGCCAAGGATCCCGGTTTGACCACCGTACTTGGAGTCCCGACGGGGTCGGCTCAGGCAGCCTTTACCCAGGGCTGCCAAACCGTGGGCGTCTATGGGAACGATGTTTACGAAGCCACCAATATGCTTTCAACCTTCTCAGGGATCATCGCCCGGCAAGTTGGGCTGCAGCCCGTGGACTCGTTCTTGGGCAAGACGATTTCGCGTGACTTGCGCGAAGTCGAATTGTTCCGCGACCCGCAGTATCGGGCTCATACGGATATCGTCCAGTCCAATACCGAATGGGATGTGACCAACAGCCTGAAGACGACGCTGCTCGTGGCGTACAACGAGAACCATACTTTTTCCCGGTATGACTCAACCGGCGGAAATCCGACAGTTGCTTTTCCCGTCACCGCACTCGCCCCGGCAGGCACACTGAATGATCCGCAGATCGGACTGAGTGATCGCTTGCTTAGCGAGAGCGGGGGCAAGAACAAGAACCGCCAGTGGTCGGGTGAGTTGCGTTTGCAATCGAGCTTCGATGGTCCGGTCAATTTCAACATTGGCGGTCTCTATCTCGACTACAAGGCTGAAGCGATCACTTACGTTGCGACCAACGCAGCGACACGTGCCGTCGCGATCCTCAATCCTGCTGCCTATATCGATCCGCTCGCCGATCCTGATTACACTGGCCACAACTACTTCATCAGCCAGAGCGAGTATCGGTTGAAGTCGAAGGCCCTGATGGGCGAGCTGTATGTCGAACCGCTGAAGGACCTCAGGTTCACTGCGGGCCTGCGCTATACCGACGACGACAAGTGGACGAGAGGCTCAGGTTCAACCCTGTTTGCAAGCGGTCGCGGCCCCATTTTCAATACGCCGATGACCGCCCGATTCAAGGAAGTAACCGGCCGCTTCAACGTCGATTGGAAGCCAGACCTCAGTTTCACCGACCAGACCTTGCTTTATGCCTCCTACTCGAAGGGTTACAAGGGCGGCGGGTTCAATCCCCCGGGCGTGATCGCTCTGGGTCTGCCCTCCACCTACCAGCCTGAATTCGTCAACGCCTACGAAGTGGGCACCAAGAATACTCTGGCTGATGGCAAGGTGACATTCAACGCAACCGGCTTCATATACGACTACAAGGGCTATCAGATTGGCCGAAGCGTCAATCGCAGCGTGTACAATGAAAACATCGATGCCAAGATTAAGGGCCTCGAGTTCGAGTTCATTGCTGAGCCGGTCGATGGACTTCGCCTAAATGCGAATGTGGGTATCCTCGATACGCGGATCGAGCAAGGGGTTGTGGTTGACACCTTCAATCGCACTCAGGGCGACTCGACCTACATCTACGCCAATTCGACCTCTGGCGGCTGCATTCTCAATGCTCAAGGCGTTGCTAACATGCTCGGAACAGCCACCGGCCGGGCCTTGCTGGCGAATTTCGCGTGCGTTGGCCCTGCATCCTTGCAGACCAGGATGATCAGTGCCGGCTTCACGCCGGCCAACGCGGCCGCCCTGGCAGCAGGGGTGTACAACTACGGCTCAAACGTGTCGCTCTACACGAGCGGTGCTGGCGAAGGTGTGCGGCAAAATCTTGTGGGCAACCAGTTGCCAAATGCTCCCAAGATGACCTTGTCGATCGGCGCGGAGTACAAATTCGCGCTTGCGTCTGATTGGGATGTGACTCTTCGCGGCGACTACTATCGCCAGTCGAAGAGCTTCCAGCGCTACAACAACGCACCATCTGACCAGGTGAATGCGTGGGAAAATGTCAATGCGAGCTTGGCGTTCCAGAACCATGAAATCGACCTCACCGTTCAGATCTTCGTCAAGAACCTGCTGAATAAGGATACCGTGGTCGGGTTCCAGATTGCCGACGAAAATCTGGGGGCTGCTCGCACTCCGTACCTGTTGGAACCGCGGCTCTACGGCGTTGCGATTACCAAGCGCTTCTAAAGCTATAAGGCAATCCTGCCAGGTTCCCTAGAATGTCAATGGAGTCGTCGAAGTGAGAGTGCAAACACATGGAAATACGAATGCCCTCTCACTTTGGGCGGCAGTTGCTTTCGCTGCAGCCAGTCTGCCCATTGCCGCGGTTACGCTGGCAATCGGTGTTTATCTTCCGCGCCATTATGCCAGCCATCTCGGGCTTGAGTTAACTGCAGTAGGGGCAGCCTTCTTCATCGTCAGGGCGATCGATATCCCCATCGATGCTCTGCTCGGTTGGGCAATGGATCGTACCCGAACCGTGCTGGGCAGATACCGGTTCTGGACCATCATCGGGGTGCCAATCTTTCTGCTGGGAACATTTCGGCTCTTCATTCCGCCCGAACAAATTTCGTTAGCCTACCTGATATTGTGGCTTCTCGTCATGTATCTCGGCAACTCGATCATGACCATTTCTCATGTCGCTTGGGCAGTTACTTTGGCGCCCCGGTACAACGAAAGATCCAGATTGTTCGGGATATTGACTGCCGTTGGTGTGCTGGGAGCGGCCGCTGTGATATTTGTTCCAGTCATCAACAGCTACCTAGGCGGCGCGGACTCTTCCAATGCCAATTTGATGGGCTGGTTGGTTATCGCGCTAACTCCCGTGACGGTCGCGCTTGTCCTGTGGGTCACGCCTGAAACCGTCTCGACCGACGTCGGCGGCACAAGATTCAGATTGCGTGATTACCTTTCGCTGGTCACGAGGCCCGCATTTCGCCGGATTCTGCTGGCTGACCTTTGCCTGGCGTTGGGGCCTGGATGGATGAGCGCCAGCTATCTGTTCTTCTTCACCGATAGCCGCGGTTTCACAACAGCGCAGGCGAGCTTGTTGTTGGCGGCTTACATTCTTGCAGGAATGGTCGGAGCCCCAACGATGGCGCGTTTGGCGATGCGTATTTCTAAACATCGAGCCGTGATGGTCGCTGCGGTAGGCTTTGCACTGACGACGTCGACATTTCTTGCCATTCCCCAAGGGGACATGGTCTGGGGTACGATCGCCCTCTTCATGGCTGGCTTCTTCTCTGCAAGCTTCACTGCGATCACGCGTGCAATGACCGCCGACGTTGCTGACGAAGTGAGGCTGGAAGGCGGAAAGGAGATGTCCGCTCTGTTATACGCGATGACGACCATGACAAATAAGATCACCGGAGCTGTTGCGATTGGCCTTACGTTTTTCGTCTTGTCACAGGTCGGATACGTGGCTGGGGAGCATGCCGTAAATACTCCTGAGGCGGTACGTCATTTGGAAATCGTCTATCTTGCTGGCCCCATATTCTTTGTGACGCTCGGGGCAGCGTGTTTGATCGGCTATCATCTCGATGACGCAACTCACTCCGATATTCGACGTCAGCTCGACCACAGGGATGCCCTCTACAGCGAGGCAGCTGTCCTTGAAGGAATGAATGCTGAGCATGCGGATCCGGTGCAACCCGGATCTGACGAGACATTTGGTCGTTAATTCAAAAACGAAGGAACTGAAGATGGGACTCCTTGCTGGGAAAGTTGCAATCATCACTGGTGCAGGCGGCGGATTGGGAGAAGCATATGCCAAGCTGTTTGCTCGCGAAGGTGCCTCGGTCGTCGTCAATGACCTGGGCGGCGCGCGGGATGGAACTGGAAGCTCGGTTGGCGCAGCGCAAACGGTGGTGGATGCAATCGTCGCGGCTGGCGGCACGGCGGTGGCAAATACCTCTGACGTCTCGACTGTAGAAGGGGGCAAGGCCATTCTCGCGACCGCGCTCGAAGCCTTCGGGAAAGTAGACATCCTCGTAAACAATGCCGGAATTCTGCGAGACAAGACCTTTGCTAAGACCTCGGAAGAAGATTGGGACGTCGTTGTAAAAGTCCATCTGAAAGGAACCTATTGCTGTACGTTCCCGGTTTGGAACTGGTTGAAGGAAAATAATCATCCGGGGGTGATCATCATGACGTCCTCGACTTCGGGACTTTATGGCAACTTCGGTCAGAGCAATTATGGGGCTGCGAAAGCCGGAATCTACGGCTTCATGCGCGTGCTTGCACTCGAAGGTGCACGATACAATATTCGGGTAATGGGACTTGCCCCAGGTGCACTTACGCGGATGACGGCGGATCTGCCCGGGATGCAAGGCCGCGAAACCAATCCGATGAGTCTTCCGGAAAACATTGCTCCGACTGTGCTATTCATGGCTTCGGACCTCGCGTCCGAACATACAGGCAAGGTGCTTGCTGCCTCCGCAAGAGGCGTCGCGGAAATCAAAATGGTTCAGACCAAAGGGTTCCGATCGGAAACGCCTTATACCGCCGAAGATGTGGCTGAGCATGCCGAGCAGATCTTCTTTCCGTCAAGCGTTGAGCGCGTCCTTTCATAGGGCTGCAATCCTTGAAAGAGTGCGAGTGGCAATGAGACGAGCATTGTTCAAACATCGGAACCTAAAAGGAACCTCCGCCAAACTTTGCCTCATAAACAGCTAGTCAGAGTGAACAAAATGTCGGCAGAAGAGAATGCATGGCCTGGCTCGATCGAACTGTCTCAACGATTGGCGGAGGCTGCGGAGACCGGAATGACCTTGGCGGTTTGGGCGGACGTTCAACCCGCCAAGGTCGCGGTGATCGATCCTTCAGGCAAAGAACACACATTTGCCAAAATCAATGCAAGAGCGAACCAGATCGTTCGACTGCTTAGGAGTCGCGGATTGAAGCCCGGCGATTCAGTTGCACTGATCTGCTCCAACCGGGCCGAGGGAGTGGAGGTTCTGGCAGCTACGCTGCGAGGCGGGTTTCGGCTTACTCCGGTCAATTGGCACCTCACCGAGGACGAAATCGCCTACATCCTGCGGGACTGCGAAGCGAGGGCTGTCTTCGCAGAAGCCAGGATCGAGACCGGTGGTCCGGCCACAATGCAGGCGCCTGACGCCAGCATCAGGCTTGCCATTGGAGGGTCAATCGAGGGATTCGAATCCTACGAGCACGTCCTCGATAGAGAGGACGCGTCTGACATCGACGACCCGGTCCTCGGGAACTCCATGATGTATACGTCGGGTACGACCGGGCGGCCGAAGGGTGTTTATCGACCCAATCCCACGGTATCGAACCCTACGATCTATGCTGAACGCGGGTACGATCGTGATTCGTCCATTCAATTGTGCGCCGGACCCGCGTATCATGCCGCCCCCCTTGCGTTCGATATTCGTGCGGCCATGGGCGCCGGTGTGCCGCTAATTTTCGTCGACAAGTGGAACACCGAGGAGATCCTGAGAATCATTTCGGAGAAGAAGGTGACGCACATGCACCTTGTTCCGATCATGTTTCAGCGGCTCTTGGCGCTCCCGGACGACGTCAAGGCGCGCTACCCTGTTGATCACGTCCGCTACATTGTTCATGGAGCGGCTCCTTGTCCGCCCGAAGTCAAGTTCGCGATGATCGACTGGTTCGGTCCTATCCTGAGCGAGTACTATGCCGGTTCGGAAGGCGGAGCGGGCTTTACAATCAACAGTGAGGAGTGGCTCCGCAAGCCCGGCAGTGTCGGTAAGCGACCGGCAGTGCTTGGCGTGCGCATTCTTGACGAAAGCTTGCAAGATTTGCCTGATGGGACCGCAGGCACGATCTACATGGAGATATCTCCGGGCGGCTTCAGCTATTATAAGGATGAAGCAAAAACACAGTCGTCGAGGGTCGGCAACTACTTCACCATGGGTGACATCGGCTATTTCGATGAGGATGGCTACTTGTTCCTGACTGGCCGTAGCGCCGAGACGATAATTTCAGGTGGCGTCAACATCTATCCGCAAGAGGTCGACAATGTCCTCGTTCAGCACGAGGCCGTTGCAGATTCGGCGACTGTTGGTGTTCCGCACAGTGAGTGGGGTGAAGAAGTCAAGGCGGTTATCGTCCTGAAACAGGGATTTACTGCCAATCCGACGATCGCGGAAGAAATCTTGACGCTCGCGCGCGAGCGACTTCCCAAGTTCAAAGTTCCAAGGAGTGTGGATTTTGTCGATAGTTTGCCTCGATCCGCGGCCGGCAAGATTCAAAGAGGAAAAGTACGGGCAAAGTATTGGCAGAGACATTCGCGCCAGATCTAGATTGGAATAAAGCTATGACGCAAGTTCAAGACACGAGCGACTTTCGCAGCACGGTTCGGGCCTGGCTGGAGGCCAATTTCCCGGCTTCATTGCGGAATAAGGGCGAGCCTTCGCCCGGAGCCCTAACAGGAAATCTGACGGAGGACGAAAAGCTTTGGAAGGAGCGCATGGTTGGACAGGGTTGGGGGACACCGACCTGGCCGAAGAAGTACGGCGGTGGCGGGCTGTCGGCTCTGGAAGCGCGAATCTTGACCGAGGAAATGGCTCAGATCAAGTCCTACAATCCTGTCGCAGGTATGGGCGTTTCCATGTTTGGCCCAACCTTGCTCGAATACGGCACTGAAGAGCAGAAAGAGCGCTACATTCCCGACATTGTCCAAGGTAACGTGCGTTGGTGCCAAGGCTTTTCGGAGCCTGGAGCCGGCTCCGACCTTGCGAGTCTGCAGACCCGTGCTGAAGACAAGGGTGATCATTTCCTAGTCAATGGACAGAAGATCTGGACCAGCGGTGGACATCTTGCCGACATGATCTTTTGCCTGGTCCGTACCGATACGAGTCGCAAGCACGAAGGCATTTCATTCGTGGTGTTTTCGATGCACCAGGAGGGTGTCGAAGTCAGGCCAATCAAGTTGATTGCAGGGCATTCGCCGTTCTGTGAAACGTTCTTCACCGATGTCAAAGTCCCCAAGGAGAACCTGATCGGCCCGCTTAATGGCGGCTGGTCGGTTGCCAAGCGCCTCCTGCAGCATGAGCGTTCAGGAATGGGCGGTCGGATATCCGGCAGCGGCGACAAGAAGAAGGAAAGGCCGCTCGGCGTCGTGGCCAAGGCCTATGTCGGCGAGGACGAAGCAGGACGTCTGGCCGACTATGATCTGCGTGCGCGCATTATCGACAACGCAATCGAAATGTACTGCGTCGAAGCGACCGTCCGACGTATCGCCGCCGAAGCGAAAAGCAATTCGGGACCTTCGACCGCGACATCGGTCATGAAGAACGCCAACATGGATGCCATGCAGGAGCGCGCCGAGCTCATCGTCGAAATGATGGGGTATCGCGGCCTAGGCTGGGAAGGCGAGCATTTCACGCCCGAGGAACTGGCGGCCGTGCGCACTTGGTTGGGCGGCAAAGCTGGCACGATCTATGGCGGATCGTCGGAAATTCAAAATAACATTGTCGCGAAACGGATACTGGGGTTGCCGGATCTGACTTCGCATTCAGAAAAGCTCGAAGGGAAGGCTGCGTAATGGCTGCGTTGAATGAAGAGCAAACGATTCTCCGCGATGTCGCAAAGTCCTGGGTGGACGAGAGAAGTCCGGTCTCTGCCTTTCGCAAGGTCCGAAACGCGGAATTGGAGTCTGGTTTTGACCCCGGTACCTGGAAGGAAATGGCCGAAATGGGCTGGTCGGCCGTTATCGTCCCTGAGGACTTCGGCGGAGCAGGACTGGACTACCTGACGATGGGGCTCATTTTCGAACAGCTGGGGCGCACCCTGAATGCCTCGCCTCTCTTGATGACGGGTGTGGGAGCGGTATCTGCGATCCTGCAAGGCGGCAGCCCGAGTCAGCAGAATAAATGGCTTCCACGCATTTCGGAGGGAAGCTGCGTCGCGGCCCTGGCGTTCGAAGAGGGCGCCCGCCATGATCTGGGAAATGTCAGCGCCACCGCCGTCAAATCGGGAACCGGCTTTGTCCTCAACGGGCAAAAGACTTTCGTGGTTGATGGCATGGCCGCGAACCTCTTGCTGGTTTCCGCAAAGGTTGACGACAAGATCGAGGTGTTCCTGGTGCCGTCTGATCTGCCCGGAATCCAGCGCGAAAAGCTAAATCTGGCCGATGGCCGCGGTGCCGCGCTCGTTTCGTTCAAGGACGTTGCGCTCGACGAAGACAGTACGCTGTCAGGTGGAATCGAATTGCTTGAGCACATCGCAGACCGCGTGAGAGCCGTACTGTCTGCGGAAATGCTCGGCTCGTCGATCCAGGCGTTCGAAACAACTGTCGAGTATCTCAAGACACGCGTGCAGTTTGGCCACGTTATAGGATCGTTCCAGGCGCTGCAGCACCGCGCCGCCGCAATGCTTGGCAAGATCGAACTCAGCCGCTCGGTCGTCGAAGCTGCGTTGACCGCGATCGATCAGGGCCGGGAAAATGTCCCGATGCTGGTTTCCGCAGCGAAAGCAAAAGTCGGTGACACCTACCATCTGATAAGCAACGAAATGGTTCAAATGCACGGCGGCATCGGGATGACCGACGAGCACGACGCCGGTCTCTATCTAAAGCGAGCACGCGTGACGGAGGCCATGTTCGGCAATCAGAGTTTCCATCGGGATCGGTACGGTCGACTGGACGGTTATTGACCCGACCCTTTCTCGCAAATCGAATCGAAGGATTCTGCTTTGAAGGCACCTTGGATTGCGCTCGCATCGGCTTGCCTGGCAGTTGTGATTTCTGCACCAGCAAGTGCCATGACCGTCAACGAGTTCCTGGCAACTGTTGATCGACTGAAAGCCAAAGGGATTGGTGCGCTTTGGGCGCCTGAGAGAAAGCAACTCCAAACCGCTGTGGAGACCGTCAGCCGAACTTATCGAGCTCGACTCGACACCCAGCGCAAGGCTGGGCAACGACCGGAAAGCTGTCCGCCGCCAAAAGGAAAGCTCGGAATTGATGGAAAGCAACTCATATCAGAGCTTCGCGCCTTGCCTCCTCAGGACAGGCAAGGGGAGCTGTTGAATGCCTTCGGAATTCTGATGAGAAGGCACTTTCCCTGCAGATAGCATGCCGATCGGGAAAGACTTACCCCTTGTCTGGAACTGAGTTGCTATCCGTCTTGGGCGAATTATCAGGGCCGCGCCCTTTTTGGCAATCGCCTGCCTCGTATGCGAGCGGCTCGTTCTTGGCACGTTGAAAGTGGCCGACCCGGTTCGCAACCCGGAATGCAGCTGCAGATTCGATGCTTGAATGCCTTCGTGAGGGCTCAGGAACGCAGCAACCTACGGGGAAGAATTGGTTCCGAACGTCTCCATGGAGACGACCGGCTATTGCTGGTCAAGGTTCGGCCGATTGCTGACATTGCCACGCAAAAACGCCCCAACTCCAATCAGCGCCGACGCGAAGCCCGCGAGTGCTCCGACCCCAAGAGCCCAGCGTGGGCCCCAGTGATCTGCTATGGCCCCGACGATCGGTGCGCCGATGGGCGTTCCGCCGAGCGCGAATCCGATGCGCAGCGCCATCACGCGGCCGCGCATTGACGGCTCCGTCGATAACTGGATCAGGCTGTTAGAGGTATTGGTGAAGCTCAGCGATGCGAAACCGGTGAGAGCTAAGGTCGCGGCAAAAATTCCGTACAGCGGCGCCAGGGCAGCCAGGGTACACCCTGCGCCGAACAGAAAAGACGCGCCCAGCAGCGTTTCGAATCGCGGATGGTTGCGGCTTGCGTTTGTCAGCGCTCCCGATATCGTTCCAACTGCCATGGCTGACGACAGCAGGCCGTAACCACCTGCACCAACGTGGAATACGCGAACTGCCATGGTCGAAATAAAAATCGTGAAGTTGAGGCCAAAGGTTCCTATGAGGAACAGCATGATTAGCGTGATCCGCAAATCGCTGCGCCGCCAAGCATAGCGAAACCCCTCGGTGAAACTGCCCTTGGCGCGAAGGGCGCGGGGCCGAACATGAAGTTCGGAGATTCGCAGCCGTGCAAGCGAGATCAGCACGGCGAAGAACGATACCCCGTTGATTAGAAAGGCCCAGCCCAAGCCGACCGAAGCGATGATCAGGCCGGCCATTGCTGGCCCGATCATCCGGGCGCTGTTGAAAGAAGTCGAGTTGAGCGCAACGGCATTAGGGAGATCACGGTCGCCAACCAGCTCGGTAACGAAGGTCTGGCGCACCGGCGCATCGAATGCCGCAGCGGAGCCTGATAGAAAGGCAAATATGCAGACATGCCACAGCCGTACCAGTCCGGTAATTGTCAGTAGCCCGAGCGCCATGGCGAGGATTCCCATCGTGGCCTGCGTCACCATCAATAACCTACGCTGGTTCCAATGGTCGGCCGCATAGCCGGTAAAAGGAAGCAACAAGAACTGCGGTCCGAACTGGAGCGCCATGATCAGCCCAAGCGCAGAAGCACTATTTCGGGTTAGTACCGTCAGGACCAGCCAGTCTTGCGAGACACGTTGGATCCAAGTGCCAGTGTTGGAAACAAAGGCACCGGCGATCCAGATCCGGTAATTCGGATTTTCCAGCGACCTGAATGTGCGCCTCATTCTAGCTTTCCCAAACGCTCCCAGAGATTGTCGTGATCGAGTCGGCCCTCTCAACTCGCCGCAGCAATGTCGAGCTCAGGAACAACCAGATCAGGCTGGCGCTATCGATATGCTCATGCAGCTAACTCGCACTGGAATCGCATGCGAGCGATCTGATTGAGGCTGGTTCTGCGCACTGCGGCGATGTACGCCTTTGGCGGCGGCGGAACGGGCGCGAGGTTCCGCCTTCCAAGGCTTGCCCCTCGGAAGTGTCGGGTTTTGCAATTGGTCGGCCGTGACCAAATCGACCCCGACATGCTCAACGCAGACGTTCGACAAGGTCCAGCACATCGTCCGTCGTGCCGGTTTCTCCGAGCCGGGGAAATACACTTAGAAAGCTGTACTGCTGAGCGTCGGCGCGCGCATCGATCATCGCATCTAGCGCCAGGGTGACATTGTACCCCAACTCATAGGCTTGGCGTGCGGTCGCCTCGACTCCGGTGGCGGTCGCCACACCGCAAACGACAACCTGGGTAACACCCATAGCCCTCAGGCGGCTGTCCAGATCGGTGTTGGCGAAGGCTCCCCAAGACCGCTTGCTGACGAATATGTCTTCCTCGTGCCTGCCAAGTTCGGGAACAATATCGGCAAAATCCTTCTGCAGCTTGTCGGGCATATGCATGCCGACCTCGGTACGGCCTGGCGCTCCAGCGACGACATTGATGAGCACAACAGGCAACCGATGTGCGCGAAACGCATCGGCCAGCCTGCGGCAATTGCCGACCACACGATTGATTGGATCGCCAGCAAGACGGCCGACAATGCCATTCTGAAGATCGACAATTAGAAGTGCGGTCTTGGCATCAATTGCAGTTAGTGGCATGTTGCAATTGTCGCACATAAGGCATTGAGTAGATGGGAAAAATCATGCAGTGAGGCCAGTGCGGGCGCGCGCCTCATCAAGGCGGGTCCTTCATCGCAATGCCCTAGCTGACACGGAAACCAGCCAGAGCAAAGCCCTCCACATGATGCAGGACCAGACGCGCCACGGTATGTGGTGCGTTGACCGGAGATCTGTTGGCTTGTGTAGCTCGAACCCATTCAACGCTTTCGAACATACGAGACTTGCGGCCGCGTCACGCGACCGCAAGCAGGCGCTAATGCTGGCTTTCCGGCATGCGAACCACAATTCCGTCCAGCTCATCCGCCATCGCGATCTGACATGAAAGCCGCGAAGTGTCTCCCCGTTCAGGTGCGAGCTCGAGAAGCTCGTTTTCTTGCTCGCTCATCGTTCCGACTTTGCCGATCCATCCTTCGTCGATGAACACATGGCAGGTCGCGCAAGCGCGCTGACCACCACAATCCCCATCAATGCCGCGAATTCCATTGCGAACCGCACCTTCCATGATCGAAAGACCATCATCGAGATCGATGGTGTGCTTCGATCCATCGAATTCCACGTACGTCACCTTCCCCATTTCATTCCCTCTACTCTTGAAAAGATCGAAATTGCAAAGTTGCCTAAATGCGATCGCTGAGCCACGTCGCCCAACAACGCCGCATCTCAAGTCACTCGAACGCCGTTCGGCAATCCGTATCGTAAGTGAAATCTAAGAATCGTGCCTCTCAATCAAATACGCCAGTCCTTCGCCTATCTTCAGCCGAAGTTCGGCCGGTAATTCGCGTTCGGGACTCGACAGCGCAGTAGCGGCCAGGCCCCTTCCCAATGCCCACATTGTTGTCGCGATCGCCGTGGATTGCCTGGATGGAAACCTCGGGTCCGCCTCGACCTTTCTGGAAAAGGCATTGAACGCATCCCGCTCAGCTTGACGCAGCTCCTCATGGCAAGAAAGGAGATGTCGGTTGAACATGAGGTCGTGCAACGCGGGCTCATTGGCCACATGATTCAGGAAGACTCTGGATGCGCTGGCAAAGGGAGCCAACTGGCCTTCAGGGGTGCCGGAATCTTCAATCTCCGACGTCAAGGACTTGAACCCTTTGACTGCAATGAGCAACAGTAGCGATTCCTTGTTCGGGAAGTGGTGGTAGATTGACGAAGCACCGATTCTCGCCCTCTTCGCGATGGCGCGAACGCTTAGAGCTTCCCAGCCTTCCTCCTGAAGCATTTCGGTCGCAGCCGTGAAGGCTCGTTGCCTGACATTTCGGCCGGAAAATTGGATTCTCACGCGCCGCACTCAAATTGGGGCAAGAAGGCGAAAACCAGTTCCAAAATGCAATCTCCCATCAGCACTGTTGTTCGAGGCGCCGCCAGCACGATTTGTGCGTTCAGTATCGCAGACTTTGCCTGATCTGCGCTGCAAACCAAATGTACCACCGCGCCGTCTTGTTCACCATTCATAGGACGATACGCCCTTCGTTTCAAGGTATGAGTGTGTGAAGAGCTCTTGATATCTTGCAGGATCGAACGAACGTTCGACGGATGATTCTGGCGAAAATTCGAAAATGTGCATTGCCCCGATTTCTGAGGTTGATGTTAATTTCAAATCGGGGGTATGATCCATAAGGAGGCGCGGCAAGATTCGAGAGATTGGCTCGCGGGCTTGCGGATGCGGGAACTTTCGGCGGGGTTCCACCGAACTCGGTCCGGCCGCGAAAGCTGCCTTTTAGGGCAAATGTTGGGTGAATACCGGGAGTGACGGCATTGACTAATCTGGCATGGAACTACGCGACTATGTGGGAGTCCGTCGCAGATGCAATTCCCCAAAGTCCAGCGGTTATCCAAGGGAGCAAGATGCTCAGCTGGAAGGAGTTCGACAGCCATGCCGATGCCGTTGCTGCGACCCTGCTCAATTCTGGCATGGGGAGGCATGCGAAACTGGCTGTTTACATGCAGAACCGACCCGAGTTCCTTGTTTCCTATTTTGCCGCATTCAAGGCCGGCTTCGTGCCCTTCAACGTCAATTACCGCTACACTGCAAACGAACTTCGCTATCTCATCGGCAATGCGGATGCGGAAGCGGTCGTATTCGACCGGGAGTTCCTTGATCGCGTCGAGGAGGTTCGCGCCGGCTTCCCCGACGTCAAGCTCTGGATTGTCGTTGGATGCGCGGAGGAGCAATGCCCGCATTGGGCATCGCGTTGGGAGGACGCAATTGCCGACCATCGTCGAGCGCACCCGTTCCTTGCGCCTTGGGGTCGCAATGATGATGACCTGATGATGATCTATACTGGCGGCACGACGGGCATGCCGAAAGGTGTAATGTGGCGGCTCCAGGACCTGATTGCTCGCGGCAACTTCGGAGCCAACCCAGTGGCGGGCTTGCCACCTATGCAGAGCCCGGACGAGGCCGGTCCCAGGGCACTGGCGGCGCCAAGCCGGCCGCGGTCGCTGATTGCTCCCCCGCTAATGCACGCTACCGGCCTGATTTCTGCATTTGGCGCTTTGACTAGCGGTGGGGCGGTCGTCTTGCTCCGCCCCGGAAAGTTCGATCCTGAATTGTTGCTCGATGCTGTAGTGGAACAAGAAGTTACCCGGATGACCGTGGTGGGGGAACCGTTCACTCGCCCGATTCTCGCCGCGCTCGACGCGCAGCCGGAACGCTGGGATGTCACAGGTGTCCTGGCAATTGGGTCCTCCGGCGCAATGTGGACCCGCGAGACAAAATTGGGCCTGTTGCGCCATATGCCGAATGCCAGTCTGGTTGACAGCTATTCGTCGTCTGAAGCCATGGGAATGGGAAGTAGCACCACGACCGCCAGCGGCGTGTCCGAAACGGCTAGATTTGAACTTTCTCCCAGCTGCGCGGTCTTCACCGAGGATCATCGCCGAGTCATTCCAGGATCGGGGGAGCCGGGACTGCTTGCGGTCGGAGGCCCCAATCCGGTTGGATACTTCAAGGACGAGGCGAAAACGGCCAAGACCTTCCCGGTAATCGAAGGCCAACGCTGGTGCATGCCTGGCGATTGGGCGATTGTTAATGCTGACGGCTCCCTAGAGATACTTGGGCGAGGATCTCAGTGCATCAATACCGGCGGTGAAAAGGTTTTCCCCGAAGAAGTCGAAGAAGCTCTGAGGCGCCATGAGGCCGTCCGAGACGTCGCGGTTACTGGAATCCCCGATCCCCGTTTCGGGGAGCGGATCGTTGCGGTAGTCGAGTTGGAGGACTTGAAACTTGAACCAAGTCGCGAGGCGCTTGCCCAATGGGTTGGCGATCAACTCGCTGACTATAAGGTTCCGAGGGCATTTGTCTTTGTTGACAGTGTCGGACGAGCTCCAAACGGGAAGCTGGACTACAAGGCGGTCCGAGAAATTGCGCTCGAATCGCAAAAATCCAATGCGTGAGTGAAAGAAGCAAGGGGATAGCACCGCGGTGCAAATCTCTTGGCGCTCTGGCAAAGAACTTGAATCAGGAGAAACACTATGTCGACGGCCGCGAGAGCGGATGACTCTCTGGATCCCGAAGCCTTCCGGAGCGGTGTACGCGCCTGGCTCGACGCCAATTTTCCACGGAGCCTCAAGGGTAGGGCGCAACTTGCGTTGGAGCTTGACGTCACTGGCCCCGAGGCAGCCGACTTTAATGCCTGGAAGGCGGCGATGGGCAGCAAGGGGTGGGGCACTCCGACGTGGCCCGCTGAATATGGCGGCGGCGGTCTGAGCAAGGAACAGGCGAAGATTCTCTCCCAAGAGATGGCCCGTGCCGGCGCTTTCAACCCGATCGGCGGGATGGGGGTCATGATGTTTGGCCCCACCCTTCTCGAGTATGGGAGCGAAGAACAAAAACAGGAACACATTCCTGCCATTTGTCGCGGCGAAATCCGGTGGTGTCAGGGGTATTCGGAGCCTGGGGCAGGCTCGGATCTGGCTTCTCTGCAAACATTCGCCGAAGACAAGGGTGATCACTACATTGTTAACGGTCAAAAGACCTGGACATCCGGTGGGCAATGGGCTGACAAATGCTTTGCGCTTGTCCGGACCGACAAATCGAAGAAGCACGAAGGAATAACCTTCCTTCTCATTGATATGACGACGCCAGGCGTGACAACCAAACCGATTCGCCTGATCTCCGGAGCCAGCCCTTTTTGCGAAACCTTCTTTGACAATGTCGTAGTACCGAAGACAAACCGTGTTGGAAAGGAAGGAGAGGGTTGGACCATAGGGAAGCGATTGCTCCAGCACGAGCGTACCAATCTCGTCGGAGCGGGTGCGGGGCTCAATTCGAGCAAGTCACTGCCCGATTTGGCAAAGCAGTACGTCGGCACTGACCAAAACGGGAAGCTTCGCGATGCTGACCTTCGTGCAAGAATTGCAATGTTCGAGATGAAGTGGCGCGCTTTTCTGCAAACAGCGCGGCGGGTCGCCGACGAATCGAAGAGCGGGAACGGCGTTTCCGTCGCTTCGTCTATCCTGAAGATTGCCGGCACGAAATTCGGTCAGGAAAGGTCGGAGCTGTCGCTCGAAATCATGGGCATGCAGGGATTGGGCTGGGAAGGGGAAGGTTTCTCCCCCGACGAGCTCAGGACAACCCGCGGCTGGCTCGGCGGCAAGGCCACGACCATTTACGGCGGCTCGACCGAAATCCAGAATAACGTAATCGCCAAGCGGATTCTTGGCATGCTCGACCACCAGTAATCAGGATCAGCGAAATGGCGGTGCTTTCCGAAGAGCAGTCGATGCTGCGCGATATGGCGCAGGATTGGGTGAACAATGAGTCTCCAGTGAGCGCTTTCCGCAAGCTTAGGGATAGCGGTTCACGGCAAGGTTTCGATCCGGCTGTATATGCCGAAATGGCCTCAATGGGGTGGACCGGGATTGTCATTCCGGAAGCTTATGGAGGGACCGATTTCGGCTGGTTCAGTCTGGGTCTCGTGCTTGAAGAACTTGGCCGGACTCTGACCCCAAGCCCGCTGGCGAGCTCGAGTGCTGCCGCTGCAGCCATTGTGCTGGGTGGGTCCGATGAGCAGAAGGACAAGTGGCTTCCCAGGATCGCCGCAGGCGAAATCGTGGCCACATTGGCTACGGATGAAGGACCGCGGCACGGTCAGGGCGCAATCGAGACCAGACATTTCGATGGCAAGCTCTTTGGACGCAAGCAGTTTGTCGACAATGGTGACAGCGCTGACCTTTTCGTGGTCCTTGCGAGCGACGGTTGGTACCTGGTGGACGGCGGATCTGCGGGGCTTACGAGGTCCACGCGATCGATGACGGACAGTCGCAGCCATGCCGAGATCGGGTTCGATTCGGTTCCAGCAACGAAGTTGGATTGTGGCGGCGAAGGTTTGACAGACACGATCCTCGACCAGGCCCGGATCCTGTGTGCCATCGAGATGCTCGGGATGTGCCGGCAATTGTTCGACGTGACTTTGGATTATCTGAAGCAACGTATTCAGTTCGACCAGGTTCTGGCCTCGTTCCAGGCGCTACAGCATCGCATGGCCGCCTTGTTTACGGAAATCGAGCTGACCAGATCCGCAGTAGAAGGAGCCCTGGCTGCCCTTGACAATGGTGGAGACATTTCCGTCACCGCTGCGCAGGCCAAGGCGCTCGCCAATGACATGCTCAACACGATGAGCAGGGAGGCTATTCAACTGCATGGCGGCATCGGCATGACAGACGAGTTCGATGTCGGTCTCTATATCAAGCGGGCGCGCATACTTGAAAATGCGTTCGGGAATAGCGCTTTCATGCGGGATCGTTTTGCGCAGTTGCTCGCCTTCTGATGACCGACATCATGGAACAGCAGCCGAAAGCCTCTTCGACCCGCCAAGAACGAGAAGCTGCCTTCGATGCGCACGTCGAGTCCAATCTCAAGCGCAACTACATTTCGCATTTCTTGCATGGGATGTTGGGGTTGACGGGCTTCCGTTTGATATACGCCCCGACATTCATTCCGGCTTACGTGCAGATGTTGACCGGATCGACGGTGATGGTGGGACTTGGCCAGTCATTGTTGCAATTCGGCGCAATTGTCTCCCCCTTAGTCGCGGCCAATCGGATGGAGACCAAGGACTACGTGCTTCCCATGTCGGTACGAGCGGGAACGTTGGTCCGGTTGCAGATTCTTGGCCTTGCCTTATCGGGCTTTTTCATGAGCGGAATGCCGCTGGTTGTGGCGACATTCGTTTTTCTGTTCCTGATGGGTATTTTTCAAGGAATGCAGCGCGTTGCGTTTGCCCTGGTCATGGCCAAGGTCATTCCCATCTCTCGCCGAGGCCGTCTGCAGGCATGGCGCAATCTGGTCGGCGGAGCGATCGCCGCGCTGCTGTCCTACTCTGCAGGGAAATATCTCATACAGCACAATGTCTTCGGCAACGGATATGCCACGACATTCCTGGCGGCATTTGCTCTGACCTCGTTGGGCTTGCTTGCGCTCCAATTCGGAATGGTAGAGCCTCGCGCGCCGACGGTTAGGATCGAGGAGCCGCTCTTGCAGCGTTTGCGCCAGTTCCCGGTTTTGCTGGAGGACCGGGACTATCGCAATTTCGTTGTCGCGCAGGGACTCGCAATTTGTGCTCGCGTTTCAGCCCCTTTTTACATTCTCTATGCCCAAAAGTTGATGCCGCTCAGCGGTGAGACCATCGGTACCCTGTCTTTGGCGTACCTTGGAGCAGACACGGTCACAAACCTCATATGGGGGCATTTGGGTGACAAGCACGGTTACAGGGTATCACTCATCGGAGTGTTCATGCTCTGGGCATGTTCGATAGCACTGCTGTTTTTTGCCTGGTCTCCCGAGGCAATCGTGATGGCATTCTTTGGACTTGGCGCGGCTGCGTCAGGATATGTACTGGCAGCGGGCACCATAGTCTTGGAATTTGGCCTACGGGAAGATGTTCCCATGCGGCTGGCTTTTGTCACGACAGTCGAGGGCATCGTTTCGACAATCGGACCAATCTTTGCCGGTCTACTTATCGGTGCGGTAGGCTTCGGGCCACTCCTAGGCTTGTCACTTGGGTTCATTCTCATTTCGCTCATGATCATGACCTTTTGGGTTAATGAGCCTCGGCACCGTGACCGCGTCGAAGAGATGGCTTCGCTATCATCCTATGATTAGCCTTTGACTTGGTGGCGAGCAGCCACCGAGGCCTCGAAGGAGTTGGACCATAGAAGGCAAGGATTTGGGTCAGCGATTCGCCGCGCCTCGTCGTATCGCAGCAATGCTTCGGTCGGCGTGAAACTGCGGGTAACCTGTCTTGCAGTCGGCGGTTCCGCATCCTGTGCGTGGTCGACGATTATGCGCGGGAATGCCTGGCGCTGGAGGCCGACGCGTCGCTATCGTGCCTGCGGGTCGCGCGGGAGTTGACGCGGCTGAACGGGAAGCGCGGCAAGCCGCATACGGTGGTCAGCGACAACGGCACCGAGCTGACCAGCATGGCGATCCTGCGCTGGAACAAGGAGCGCAACGTCGAGTGGCACTACATCGCGCCGGGCAAGCCATATCAGAACGGGTTCATCAAAAGCTTCAATGCGCGCCTGCGGGACGAGTTCCTGATCGAGACAATCTTCACCAGCCTCGCCCATGCTCGCCAGGAGCTGGATGTCTGGCGGAATGACTACAACCACTTCCGGCTCCACTCGAGCTTCGGGAACCGAACCCCGGACGAGTTCGTGGCTGGATCAATCGGCAAACCGTATTGGGGGCATGCCCTCAATACGGTTGTTGCCATCTCGCCCAAGCATGGACATCAATTCGGCCCAAGGCTCTACTCGTAGCTGGTAGATACTTCGGGCTCAGACCAAGGGGAGCACGTCAGGGCTAGACAATTCCCGTTCCCAGGGCCGATTCAATGAGGGGAATTGCAGAGACATCGAATTCGGGCTTTGACCAGTGACGAAGGTCTCGCGCAGTATTGATCGCAACAGTCAGGGCTTGCCCGGCGAGCAGAGGATCGACTGGACGAAAAGAACCTTCGGTGATGCCATCAATCACAAGGTTGGTGAAACGTCGAGTTATCCTGGCCGAGCGCTCCAATGCACCGCCCTTGATTTCTAACGGTAAGAGCTGAAGCGAGGCGGTCCGCAGGAAGGGCTCCTCTCCATTCAGCTGTATTTCGAGAAGCTTGTGCATGGCCGAACGCAATTTGTCCGCGCAGGTCCAGTCTTCCTTCTCCACTGCTCGCTGAACGTGAGTTATTCTCAGATATGTCCGATCAAAACATTGCAGCACGAGGTCGTCCTTCGCCTCGTTATGGTGGTAGAAACTTCCCTTCGTCACTTGAAGGTCAGAGGCAATCCGATCCACCGAAGCGCCACGATAACCGCGCGCGTTGATCAGCTTGGTCGCAGAACGCAAAAACGCATCTTGTTCCTTCTCCGCTGCAGGTTCCACGTCGGAACAGCTCAATTGATGCGAATTCCATTGACCTCCGGAAGGCATCAGACCGTTTCGAAAGAGTTCCATCATCCTAGATCTTACGCGGTCGAAGTCTCCACTTGAATAGAAGCGCAACCAGTTCGGCATCGCATAGATATTGTCGAGCAGCAGGTGTGCCTTCACGATATTGGCGGCCCGTTCGGATTCGGACGAGTCCGTTCCAAAAAATCCTCTCACCAACCTGAAAATCTCTACGTATCTGCGGTTGAGCCGTGATCCCATAGGCTCTTCGAGTGCGCGCAGTTCGCCTATATGTGCTCTTCGCGCGGCTTCGCCGCGATGGGCTCTCGCCAGACTCTTCAACTCCAGTCGCAAGAACTGCTCGACACGGGTATCTGGGGTGGCGAAGCTCGCCGCGGACAAGGCATGGGAATGAAGTTCGTCCAGACCCCTATCCAATACCGCCTCGGCAAGATTCTCCTTCTTCTTGAAATAGTATGTCACGCTCGGAGCGCTCAGACCAATCCGGTCAGCGACATCCGAAAACGTCATTCCCCCGATTCCAACCTCATTCATGACCTCGGTCGCGATACCGATGATTGCGTCCCGCTTTCTTTGGAAGCGAGCTGTGCGGGCTGACGACTGTTCTTGAGGAGTGTTCATGGCTAGCGCTTGTAGTGCATCGTCTCGCAATGGCCAGATAGATTGCCGGACCGTGGATTTCTGCAAATCTCTATCCGGGATTAACGCCGTGCTCAAGTTCCTGGACTGAGGGCACTTGACTAAACTCAGTGCCAAGAATCAACCAAATTCACACAAAGGGTATGGCCCATGATAGCTTGGTATTCTTGACAAAGTCGCAA
>CALMYW010000315.1 GCA_937873665.1 uncultured Sphingorhabdus sp. | reverse complement strand
CATCCTACAACTCAGCTATTGTCAACGCACTTCAGGCCGGTGTGGGTCTGGATGATGACCAGGATGCCCATGACGGCAGCGACGAGCTCCTTGTCGATCAAGGTAAACCGCTCGAGTGTCTCCTATGCTTCGTTGGTTGTGAGCGCACCTTTGGCCGACAGCACATGCTCTTCTCCCCGGCTTCTGGACCATCGGAAGCTGGAAAACTCCAGTTGTGATGTGAGGGCCGGAACGGGAGGACGACGATGAAGACCTCGGAGTTCAGCGAGGCGCAGATGGCCTACATTCTGCAATAGGCTGAGGAAGGAACGGCGATCGGCGAGGTCTGCCAGATGGCCGGGATTTCCGAAGCGACCTTCTACAATTGGCGCAAGAAGTATGTATCGCGTCCCTGCAGGGGAAGCTCCGCAGCCTCCTGCGTAGCGTTTGCGACGGTAACATCTTGACACATTAAGCTCGATCGCATTCGGCCCACCCCATCGGCTCAGATCACCTTGAAAAGAGAACCGAACCTGCCCACCGAAATCCACAATCCAACTTGACAGACGCTATTCGGGAACGGAGGCGGACACGAACGTTTGAGAAAGTGCTTGGCTCTCAGCCAGGGCCCAGTCGCGGAACACACGCGTCTGATGCGCCAGCACCGGGTCTGCCGCGATCTTGGACACCAGGTAGTAGTCAGACCCGTAGCTGATCGTGTGATCAGACAATTGCACGAGGCAGCCAGTCTCTAAATCGGGCCGTACCATTGCCAGGGGACACAGAGCAACGCCCTGCCCAGACAGAGCCGCAGCCCGCAAGAGGTTGAAATCCTCGAAGGTTGCGCCGGGGATAGCATCTTTGACGACCTCACCCGTTTCCTCGAGCCACGTTTTCCATCCTGCCATGTCGCCGTCGTGGAGTAGCCCAAGTTCGAGCGGATGCACCGATACTTGATCGCCAGAATTGTTGCCGTGCTGGCGGAGGAGTGCTGGGCTGCAGACGGGGGCACTTTCACCACTTAGGAAGAAGACACTGACGGCGCCCGCGATCCGCGGCGCTTCGGGCGCGAACACGAAGGCCAAATGCACCGCATCGAAATCAATGTTCCGGCCATGCATCGCATATACGATCCGGAATTCAATGCTCGGGTGTTCGACCCGGAACCGCCTGAGCCGCGGGATCAGCCAGCACATTGCCACTGACGGAATGGCGGCAATGACCAGAGCCTGAGATGTCGAGTTGATGCGGGCGCGATGGCAAGCGGCCTCGATCTCCGTCAATGAAACCGAGAGGCTACGCGCCAGGAGGACACCATGCGGCAACAGCCGGTTCTGATTACCTTCGCGCTCGAACAGCGGCTTCCCCAACCAGGCCTCGAGATTTCGGATCTGATGGCTGATTGCCGACTGGGTCACGAACAGTGCGTCTGCAGCCGACTTGAACGATCCAAGCCGAACGACCGCCTCGAAGGCACGTAGGGCATTCAGGGGAGGCATCACCATGGCCTGAGACCCTCTTTAGTTTTTCTAATGCTACTCTGAATTATCGTCTTTTGACAAGATCGACCATCTATCGCCTTCCTACAGCGGAAAGGGCCGATAGTCGGGCCCATACTTCCGTGGAGGATCTTGATGCAACGCGAACGGCTTCAGAACTACGTGAACAACGGCGAAAAGGCCGTTCCTACCTTTTCAGACGCAGAGATGACGCGCCGCTTAGAGGCCATCCGGGCCCATATGGCAAAGGCTGGAATCGATGCTGCACTGTTCACCAGCTATCATTGCATAAATTACTATTCCGACTTTCTGTTTTGCTACTTCGGCCGGCGCTACGGCTTCTTGGTCGACCACGACACAGCCACCTCGATCAGTGCAGGCATTGACGGCGGTCAGCCATGGCGGCGCACATTCGGCGGACGAAACCTCACCTACACGGACTGGCAGAAGGATAATTATTTTCATGCCATCCGCAACCTGACGGGTGGCGTCAAGCGGCTGGGCATCGAGTTTGATCATATCAACATAGACACGCTGAACTTGCTGAAATCAGAATTCCCGGACATGGAATTCGTCGACATCGCCGCGGCGTCCATGCGGCTGCGCATGATCAAGTCACCTGAAGAGATCGCTCATATAACCAAGATGACTCGCATCGCCGACATTGGTGGAGCCGCCTGCGTTGAAGCGACCGCAGTCGGCGTGCCCGAGCATGAGGTCGCCCTGCATTCAACCGCGACCATGGTACGAGAAATCGCGCGAATCTGGCCCCACGGCGAATTGCTTGATACGTGGACGTGGTTCCAGTCGGGGATCAACACGGACGGAGCCCACAACCCCGTCACCAGCCGCAAGATAGAGCGCGGCGACATCCTGTCACTGAACTGCTTCCCCATGGTGGCAGGCTACTACGTAGCCCTGGAGCGCACGCTCTTTGCCGAAGAGGCCAGTGACGAGAACATCCGGCTCTGGAACATCAACTGCAAGGTACACGATCGCGGCAAGGAACTCCTCGTTCCAGGCGCGAAGTGCAGCGACATCGCAAAGGAACTGAACGAGATGTATGCTGCCGAAAACCTGCTGCAGTACCGCAGCTTCGGCTACGGCCACTC
Source organism: uncultured Sphingorhabdus sp. (assembly GCA_937873665.1). The sequence continues at coordinate 1,447 of CALMYW010000315.1, read as the reverse complement.
ATTCGGCGTTCTCTGCCACTACTACGGCCGTGAAGCGGGACTGGAGTTGCGCGAGGACTGCGAGACTGTCCTGAAGCCGGGAATGGTCGTGTCCATGGAACCGATGATCACCATCCCCAACCATCTGCCGGGCGCAGGCGGCTACCGGGAACATGACATTCTCGTCATCAATGAAAAGGGAAACACCAACATTACCGGTTTCCCCTACGGTCCCGACCATCTGATTGTGAAGGGAAAGAACTGAGCACCCTCGTCAGGGGTTCGGTTCACCACGCAAAGTGAAGAGGTGCAAGGGAAACGACATTCACCTTGCACCACTCCGGTAACGACCGGGCAGCACGCGCGATGTGCTGTAAATAACCAGAACGTGCATCAATGCATAAAGGAAACCTAGGGAGAAAATGACGATGGAAAAGATGAGGACCATTCGCTCGTTGGCGATCTTCGGCGTTGTGGCACTGAGTGCCACTCCAGCACTGGCAGAGGGCTCCATTTCGGTCATGAGCTTTGGCGGTGCTTATCAGGAAGCACAACGCAAGGCCGTGTTCGAAACGTATTCGGCCGCGACAGGAATCAAGGTTGATGAGCAGGAATATGGCGGCGAGATAGCCAAGATCGCCGCCATGATCGAGTCGGGTAACACGACCGTCGACGTGGTCGATGTCGATGCACCCACGCTGCTGCAAGGCTGTGACGAGGGAATTTTCGAGAAGATCGACTGGGCACAGATTGGCGATCGTTCAGATTGGCTCCAGGGAACGTCGTCTGATTGCGGTGTCGGAACCATCGTCTATTCCACAGCGCTGGCCTACAATGCCGCTACGCTTCAGGATGGGCCCAAAGTCATTGCCGACCTCTTTGATACGGCGAAGTTCCCGGGCAAGCGCGGCCTCTGGAAGAACCCGGCCACCAATCTTGAATTTGCCCTGCTTGCTGACGGCGTGCCGGCCGACAAGGTCTATGAGGTGCTGTCCACCCCGGAAGGCGTCGACAGGGCATTTGCCAAGCTCGATACAATCAAGAAGGACATCGTCTGGTGGGAAAAGGGTGCGCAGGCCCCTCAACTGCTTGCATCTGGCGAAGTCGTGATGACCACCGCGTGGAATGGCCGCATCTACAATGCGAACAAGGAAGGCCAGAACTTCAAGATCGTATGGGACAACCAGATCCTCGATTCCAACTACTGGGTGATCCCGAAGGGCGCCAAAAACCCGGAAGCATCGCTGGCATTCATCAAGTATGCCGTGGAGCCGAAGGTTCTCGCCGGCACGACGAAGTACATTCCCTACGGTCCTGTTCGCAAGTCCGCAGCTGAATTCGTGACCTCGGAGGACGCCGCCAACCTTCCGACCAGTCCGTCCAACATGACCGTTGCCCTGACGCTGGACAACGCGTTCTGGGCTGACAATGGCGATGAAATCCGCAAGCGCTTCACGACCTGGCTGGC
>CALMYW010000314.1 GCA_937873665.1 uncultured Sphingorhabdus sp. | reverse complement strand
TTCGGCCAGGAAGGTGTTGAACCCGCCGATCACGTCATCTCGGATGGAGGCCATGGATCCGGTGCGGTCGAGCAGGACCGTGATGTGGCTGCGAGTGGTCATGAGGAGTCTCCCTGGTAGGAGATGGCAGCGTGCTCGCCACCTGTCGCACCATGTGAGACAGGAACCAGCGGTGCGCCGCGCCACGCCGCTCATGGTGACGGGTTCTAATGTCCGATTTACCCAAGAGTGGGCCGCCAAGCTACGAGCTCGATGAGCGTCTCGCGACCGTGGGGCTTCAGTCGCACGGCGCCCTCCAGTTCCAGCCACTTCAGGGCGCTCTCCAACTCCTTCGGTTTCAGCACCGCCAGCTGGTTGACCTCGCGAACCGTCACCGTTCCCTGACGCTGCAGCAGTCTGGCAATGCATTGGAGAAACCATTGCGCCATCTGCAGTGGTCGAGGGGGCTTCGGAGGCTTGGGCTGGGCGACGCGAAGCGGGCGAGCCGGTACTGCCTTCAATACGAGTGCCGTGCTGAGCGCTTGGCGTGGCGACTCGATAAAGATCAACCGGTGCTGCGAGAGCGACCATTCCACAATCGCCCAAGCCCGCTCCACGTAGTCGCGCGTGACCTTGCCTTCGCCGATGCAGAACACGTGCAGGACCACCGCGACGCGCAACGTGTTCTCCCAAGCGCGTCCAGCGGCCTCGCGGATGTCGCCGTAGTAGGCCATTCGCCATTGCTTCATCCGGTAGCTCAGCTCAAGCATGAACGCCTTCGCGTCCTGGTCCAGTTCCACAGGAATCCGCCCCTCATAGGCCGTTTGCACGAACGAGGTCACGAGCGAGGACAAGCGCTGCATGTGCAAGTCGTACGCCTCGGTGCTGTACTTGCCGTGCCCCCAAAACCTGTAGGTCTCATTTGCGGGGAATTTCTCGGAGTCGTGGCAGCACGCGATAGTGCGGGGCCAGAACCCGAGCTTGTAGGAGCCTCGCCCAGGGCCATTGAGGTACGCGTCCATCATGGAGGGCTGGATACGGAAGCCGAGGCTGCAGCGAGCATCGATTGCTTCCAGGTGCACCCCGTGGACGACATGATCCAACGGTGGGTCACCACTCCACACTTGGGCGAGGGCATCGGTGTCCTTCTTGAACAAGTCGGTCTTGAGGAAGCTGCTGCCTTCCTCGCGCTGAATGGTGAGGTTCATGCCGCGCCCGTCCAGTGCGTCCATGAGCGCACGAAAGCTGGGCTTGGACATCATGTGGCTGGGTAAGCGACGAGCCCATGGGATGGGCTGGGGACGGCCTTCGATGACCGGCGGAGGGAGCTTGCGGATTTCCAGGGAGTGCTTGAAGAACTGCTTGATCGAGCGCCCCTTCCCGCTGGCGGAATCCGCCGTGCCGCAGGTGTTGATGGTCGTGGGCATGCGCTCGCCGTCGGGGGTAACGGCGTCGTAGGCGCAGTGGACCATCGCGGCTGCGGCGGCGGTCGCATCAGTGAGTGCCACGCCGGCCGGGATGTCCTTCGTCGAGATCGCATGGAGCACGGCATCCCGCAGCACATCCGGGAGCACATCAACGGGGCAGATCGGGGTCAAGTTCGGGAACTGCGGAAACGGGTGGGGCATGGGGCGACCAGCGAATTGGATGACTCGTTGTATCGACCCAGCCAAGGATCAGCAATAACTCCCGGAATGTTAAACAAACATAAAACATTTCGCGTCTGGGCCAGCCCTTGGTCTGCACCGTTTGGACGTTCTTGGAATGGTCGAGTTAACCACGTAGGCACATCGTGCCGAACCCGCACAAACTTTCTTGGCCTGCCCCCTGAGGGCAGTGAGCTAGGCACAGAACGCATGGACGATCGGGCCGGTGCTGGCCCCGCCTAACGAGCGGCAGGGGTCGCTGACGACACGGGCGACGGGCTGGGAGTGAGGCGGGATTGTTCGACAGCGCGGCCCTTGGGGACCCGGATCGACGTAAGAAGGTCTCGATCGGATAACTATTCCCTAACATTCCGGGAGCATTTTCTAATTGCGCTAAGTGGGGGTTAGCCTGTGTGTCCGTTCACGATGGAGTACCAGAGAAGAAGATGAACAGCTGCACCGGTGACTGCATTCTCCGCCTGCCGGAGGTGCTGTCGATCATCGGTCTGTCCAAATCGACTATGTACGCGATGAAGAAGGCGGGCAAATTTCCCGAGTCCGTTCCCCTCGGCAAGCGTGCGGTAGGCTGGAAGGCAAGCGAAATATTCGCCTGGGTGGCGGCTCTTTCGTAAGCCTGACGCAGCACTAACTCGACCACTCAGACCACCCCGCCGTTCCCGGGGTAACGTAGGGACACCGGCATCGCTACCCCGCTAAACCTCCTGTTTCCCGGGTAGACGAATTCCGGAATATTAGACTATCGAGTACAGTTATTAAGTACTTTATCGTCTTCATTGAGATCACGGCTCGCGATAACGGCAGAGCGCGGTGACAACGATCCAAAGCTGACTGCAGCCAAGGGCTGGTCAGCTCTCAGGCAGCCGCTGTACGAATCCCCCTGGTGCGCACCAGACGGCTTCTGCAGCGGCTGCTCTCTCAATCCGCCCGTTGATGCCCACAGCTCGATGGGACGAACTAGATCAGTCACGAGGCCTAAATACGACAGGGGCGAATGCCGGACTGTCCTTGCAAGGTTGCCGTGGCTCCAGACCAAAGGTGAAACCATGAAAAAGAACCACGAAGCGTCCGCCTGCGCGGCGCAGCCTCCCCTGCAAGACGAACCCGTGTGGCCGACACCCCTTGAACTGAGGATCAAGGAGATCCTGAAAGCCGAGGGCCATCAAGAATATTTTGCCGAGGCGGTGACCTATGTGGGTACCGTCAACGGCAAGGTCAGGATCCCGAGGTCGAAGGCCTATATTCCCACCGATCAGCCGGGCATTGCGCTGACGGGCCTAGACGATCACGAGTTCAAGATCTTCGTCGAAGGCCTGTTGTCGGCGTTGTTCGACAGGATTGCCCAGAGTGACAGGAAGCCGTATCGAGCGATCGCACCGCCTCGCATTGGGCGTTTCGCGGGCCCGACGTTCGAGTTGAGCCAACTGGCACGGCAGATCGTGATGTGTTGCCGCCTGTACAAGGCCGAGTGGAACGTGGCTTACATGCATCACGTTTTCAATCCGAAGCTGACGGTGATGCTGCGGGCGATGAAGACGTACGCCGAGGTCATCCGGCGTAACGGCGATCCGGACAGGAACATCACCCAGAGCGAAGCCCTCGTCGTAGGGCTGAGGCGGCTGGTGCGCTTCGTTCGCCGTGTCGCCAAGGCGTGGCGGTTCATCAACGCGGGGGAGACCCACGAGCGTCAAGAGCAGGACAACTTCAAAAGTGCCCGCGACTTCATCTTCCACCAGGCCAGCATGCATTCCAAGCTGCTGGTGTTGCGCATCGACCTGTACTTCAAGCCCTATTACGACGTGGCGCGTGCCGACAAGGCGGTGCACGACTTCCTGCGCTGGCTTCGCGGCAAGGCCTGCAAGCGCACCCTGCTGCCTGGCTACTTGGGCTTCATGATCAAGCGCGAGAACGGGCTCATCCGCGGGATGCACTGGCATTTGATGGTGCTGTGCGACGGCAACGAGCAGCGCAGCGCCGACTTCCTTTCGCGACAGCTCGGCGAGCACTGGATGCGGCGCACGGGGCAGGGGCCTGGTGCCTACCACAATTGTTATTCGGATCGTAAGCGGTACCTGTTCAACGGATTGGGGCTCGTCACTTTGGACGACGTGGAGAAGCTGGCCGGGATCCGCGCAGCGATCTGGTACATGTCCAAACAGGACTGCGTGATCAAGGCCACCAGCAACAAGGAACGTAACTTCTGGCGCTCACCGATCCCACGTCAGGCGCTCAAGAAACTCGGACGCCCACGTGCGTCGAGCGACCCACTGGAGTTCGTCCGGCGCATGCTCGGTGGCACGCGCTCAAAGTACCCGCCGGGCTTCAAGCCCACCCCCCTGCTCCGCGAGCAGCTGAGCCAGGATGATCTGGTGGCGAGCGTGGAGCCGCCTGCGACCAGTGATGGAGGCGGCGACGAGTAGCAAGAGACCATGCGCCCGGGCCTCAATGCCCGGGCGCATGGATAGGCGGCGTTGCTGATGGAAGCGTCGTCATCGATAGTGCGATGCTGGCTGTGGCAGCACCCGGTGAGCGTCCCAATGGGGTGGCGATGAAGGACCAGATGATCGAGTACAGGACCGTCTCCTGGTGGAAGATCGTGGGCAGCCGGAATCCGCTTGACGTCATCCTGGATAAGGGCCTGGATGTCTTCGTCAAAGTGGATCAAACCAGCTACTACGCACGATTCGTCGAAACCAAGGCGCCAGCCACTACGGTTTCCACCGCGGGGCGGAAGGAAGTCCTCACCCGGCAGCGAGCGGGTCGTTCACAGAATGGCAGCATCCTGCTGCTGCGGCTGTCGGAGAGCCAGGCGGACGAGGTCCGTGCAACGGGTGCCTGCACGATCGATGCGTTCACCAACGGAGGGTTGACGCGCCGCTACAGGAGCAAGCTCCAGTTGGGGAAGCCGACAGTGACAGGCAAGGCAGGTGATGTCGCAGCGGAGGCGCTGTTCACGCCCGTCGATTTCGTACGCTGCGAGCTATTTGAGCATGGGCGTGTGATCGAGGGCGTCCCTTCAGGTGACGCTGGTGAGGTCTCGGCCGAGTCTGGTCTGGCTCCAGTGCGATTGGAGGTGCGCCGAAACAATCTATTCCTGCGTAAGGCGGACGTGGATATGCTCCGCAGAGAGGGGGTTGGGGACTGGAAAGTGGTTCCGTATCCGATAGAAACGAGGCTTCTGTCATACCCCATCTACTGGGCCTACCAAGCGTCGATCGCGCTCAATCGGGAGGGGGTGCCCATGCCCGATGGTGTCCTAGGCTGGTTGCATGACAACGCACCAGAGGAAGCGTATTCCATCCGCGGCATCAAGACGCTCGCGAGCATGGTGCGTATGGATTACCGGAACAAGCACAACTTCGAGAGAATATCGTTTGCTGATTTCCCGAATGCGAAGCAGTTGTCTGAGGAACACATCAGCAAGCCCATTCGGCTACTGATGGACATAAGTGCCTGGTGGAGCATTCATTACGGATGGAATAGCAGCGACAAGGCGCGGCTGTGGCTAAGATTGGTCGAAGCTGGCTTCGACAAGACCGCCGTTCGTAGTTTCTACGCGGTCATTGAGGGACATCCTGTGACAGAGGCGGATCTTCGAGAATTGGAATGGTATCTGGAGTCGGGCAGGCATGCGTTGTTGCAGTGCTAGTTCGATGCGAAGAAATTTCAGCCACTTAATACCCCCGTGAAGCTGGCG
>CALMYW010000313.1 GCA_937873665.1 uncultured Sphingorhabdus sp. | reverse complement strand
CTTCAAAAATCTTGCGCATGGATAACCTGCTATAGGCCATGTGGTCCTCAGCAAATTTACCGAGGGTGCCACGGTTATCCCGCGTGCTACGTTATGACTTTGGGCTGTCCAGGTTGTGCTGGAATCAGTGTCCAGCTTGCCTTGGAATTACTGTCCAGCTTACGCCGGAATTCGCAGGCCCCAACAAGAATGTTCCGGAGGCCACATGCTGAACCTCAGCCCGCTTTTCTTCACCACCCTTGATGACGAATCTTGCATGCACGACGAGCTGGATCTGACGCCTGAGCAGCGCGCCTGGATCGCCAGCGCACGCACTGACGTCAGGGACTGCCTGCGCACAGGCATCCCCGGTGTGCTGAGCGCGAGCGGATACACGGAAGACGTGCCGCAGCCGCGCTTCTTCACGCAAGGGTCGTGGGCATACAAGACGCTGAACTCCCCGGCACAACGCCCTCAGCAGGCGGATGTCGATGATGGCTGCTATCTGCCAATGAGTTTCGTCTCGCAGACGAAGCGCCCCAGCACTGCAACAACGGTGTTCTTTGCCGCTGCGGAAGAAGCATTGAAGCCGCTGGTCGAGGAAAAGCGGTGGAAGCTTGTCACCGACAAGCCGACGTGCATCCGCATCGTCATTGCCGCGTATGCCCACATTGATATTCCTCTGTACGCCATCCCCGACGAAGAATTTGTCATGCTCGCAAAGGCTTCGATGGAGCGATATGGCTACGACTCGCTGACGGAAGCGGTGAACATGGCGGAGCGGGATGCTTGGACAGCGCTGCCCGCTGACGAGGTGCTCCTGGCCCACCGTGAATGCAACTGGATGCGCTCCGATCCCAGACCTGTGAAGGAGTGGTTCCTGGGCGAAGTGGATGCAAAGGGGGAGCAGTTCCGCCGCGTGGTTCGTTACTTGAAGGCATTCCGTGATTGGAGGTGGTCCAGCGGCGGGCCTGCTTCGATCTTGTTGATGGCCGCCGCAGCCCCGCTCTTCGAAAAACGCGATCGGCGCGACGACCTCGCCTTGCTGGATGTCGTCGCGGCACTGCCGGCCCGGTTGCGCGCGGGCGTGAACAACCCCGTGGAAGAGTCCGAGTCGCTCACGGAGCGGCTCGGCAAAGCGGGGGTCGAAGAAGCGGCGAGGGCGTTCGAGGAATTTGAAAAGGTGCTTCGCGGAGCCACCAACGCTGGCAGCCCTTCACAGGCTTGCATTTGGATGCGGGGAGAGTTCGGCCCGCGCTTTCCGAACGACCCGGATCGGGTCAAGGTGGTATCCGTCGCCGCCACCATTGCTGCGGCCCCGGCCATAGCCGGTCCGAGCGAGCTTGTCGGGCGAACGAAGGCTGGATGAGCAGCGCCGCAGGGGTCGCAGACGTAATCGAGGCCTTCAAGCAGCGAGGCTTCGAGTTCGTTGGTAAGACGGATGACGGCTGGTTCAGACTGCATGGGCGGTTGATGCCACCACATGCGGACAAAGGCTGGCCGTGCGAAGTCCATCTCGACCCCACGTTCTTCGACTTGCCTCGCATCCGGCTGCTGGAAATCCCTCATGAGCTACCCGCAGCGGTTCCTCATCTTGGCGCAGATGGCGGACTTTGCTATCTCGCCAAGGGTACGGTCGTTCTGGACATCTACGATCCTGTCGGACAGTCGCTGGCGTGCCTGCAACGCGCGGCCGGGGTGTTCGGGCAGATCCTGAAGGGGGAGATGATCGAAGATCTAGCAGAAGAGTTCTTCGCTTACTGGCACGGCGGGCTTTGCTTCGTGGACATGCAAGGCGAGGATTTAGGGCGACAGAACTGCATAGTCGCGCAGGCCAATGGGAGTCCATTGTGGTTCATTACTGACAACGAAGATCGAACAACTAAGAAGCTAAAGTCGCTCGGCCACCAAGTCACCGATAGAACGGTGCTGACTTACCGGGTAAAGACGGGTGCTCAACCCCGCCCTTTGACCAGCCATTGGCCTCCTGAAACAGTTGGGGATATGTTGGCGTGGCAAAGCACCCTTGACCCTCGGTGCCGGCGCAAGATTCACGAGCGCATCAAGGAGGCGGAAAGGAAAAAGGCCAACGGCGTCTTGATCCTCATCGAATCGCCGTTGATGACCTATGGCTTTGTGGTTCTCTATGACCGCCAACGTCCAGTCCAGAAGAGCAATCTCGCAGATCGCAGGGATTCGAGCTATGGGTTGAAGGTCATACCAATCTCGGTGGTCAGAATCGACGATCGATACCTTGCCCAGCGGAACATACCCAAGTCAAAGACGCTGGCAGGTAAAAAAATTGCGATTGTGGGTTGCGGCACGATCGGCGGATATCTGTCGGATATGCTGGTCAAGGCCGGGGCGGGAACATGCGGCGGAAAACTTACGCTGGTTGATTTCGATTGTCTTCTTCCGCAAAACATCGGGCGTCATCGCCTGGGATTCCCGGACCTACTGTCGAACAAAGCAGAGGCCATGGCGAAAGAGCTTAGCCGCTTGGCGCCTGGTGCCGAGATTCGTGCCCTCCCCGTGGATGTCAGGCAAGCCCAATTGGGAGAGCTAGACTTACTCATAGATGCCACCGGGGAAGAATCCCTCGGGCATTGGCTTTGCGGCCACTATCCGCCTCCGACGCCCATGCTTTCGGTCTGGATCGAGGGGCCGGGAACGGCTGTCCGTGCGCTCCTGAAGACGAATGCATCTGGCGCTTGCTATCGATGCCTGTGGCATAGCCACAGAAGAGACGAACTTCGTTCCACCATTGATCCTCTTCCTGCCATCTTGGCGGGGCATGGATGCGAGGGCTTGTACGTGCCATTCCCCGCTTCGGTGTCGGTGCACGCCGCCAGCCTGGGCGCGGAGACGGCACTTGACTGGGTCAATGGCGTCTATTCCCCTGCGTTGCGCACCAGCCTGATCGACCATGCCCATCAGCTTGCCACGCCCGATTGTGATCCGCTCCGGGATCGGGAGTGTCCCCTATGCAATTCATGAGTTCCTGGGCGACCAACGACAAAAGGACGCTGCTGCATTTCTCGACGGCCACGCTGGAGACGTTCTGTCTGCATGTTCAGGCCAGTGATGCCGACTGCGAAGCTGGCGGGCTTCTGCTCGGTTCGGTTCATGGAGCACATATGCTCATTGAGCAAGCGACGGTTCCCACGGCATGGGACAAACGGTTTCGCTACCTGTTCGAGCGGATGCCGTTTGGCCACAAAGCCATTGCTCTATCTCGATGGACGGCGAGTCAGGGAACCGTTCGCTATCTGGGCGAATGGCACACCCATCCGGAAGACTATCCTCATCCTTCTGGTCTCGATAGATCGGAATGGAACCGCTTATCAGCGAAGCGTCTGGACAAGAGGCCTATGCTTTCTGTCATCGTTGGGCGAAAAGCTCTGTATGTCGAATTGGTGCCGAGTTCAGGACGAGGTTCGGTGCTTACCCCTGTGGAATAGAGGCCAATCAAACCAATGCCGTCCCGGCACTCCGCCGTCGAGTTCGCGGGCTACGCCACGCGCCTCGTGCCAAGTCGCTGCCATTCGGCTTCCTGATGGCTTACGCCATTAAAGCTCAGATTCTTCTTGCCGCTGGATGACCGGCACTGACCGCACACCGCCGGTTTAGGAGCAGTGCTTCGGTCAGCAGCACTTACCGGCTCGCGCAGTCAATGAAACCGGATTCCGCATTCAGTCTCAAATCTGTGATGGTCGGACGCGCACCGAGTCCCGTTCAGCACCGACCACTCGTGGCCGCTCAACCCATTGCCACCCGCAAGCCGCCTGCTCCACCAGAGATTTCGCAGGCGAATGGCCGACCGGTGCGCACGGCCGCTCGCCGGACGGCACACTGTTAGGGCATCTGGCTTCGGCCAACGCGCGCTCGTTCGAGCGCTCCCGAGTCGCCTCGGGCGTTGCGGTCGTTACCCGCATTTTTGTTGTGGCAGCGTTCAATGGCTGCCCCTGGTTCCGCGCACCACGCTGAACTGAGCCCTGCGCCGGCCGACGTTCGTCGGCTGGTTTCCAAGCCCTTGGCGCTCGCCGCCTCGTACCCGATATGCCGGTTTCGCCATGAAGTCCGGCGCAGTCGCGTACGTCTGGCCTTTGCCAACCGGTCGTCCACGACCGTTTTCTTGCCCATCCCACCCGGGGAGCCCGCCTCCCCGATGGGGCGTTGTGTTCCCCGTTTTCCTTGGAGAACACACCGATGGCCCGTCCTACCGCGCCTTCCCTATGGCTGCCCGGGTTCGACCCGGCCGCCCCGGCCCTGCCCCGCCCTGCAGAGCAGGTTTGCC
>CALMYW010000312.1 GCA_937873665.1 uncultured Sphingorhabdus sp. | reverse complement strand
CGAGGCGGACTTTACCTGAGTCGTCTGGTGCGCGAGATATCGTTGGTTGCCCCTTTGTTCGATCGCGATCGCGATGTTATCCAGTTGCATTTAGGCGGTGGCACGCCCAATTTTTTGGGTACAGAGCTGTTGGCGGAATTAGTCGATAGCTTAGGGCGTCATTTTCATTTTAGTGCAGCGGCCGATCGTGATTTTTCCATTGAGTTAGACCCTCGGTTTGTTAAGGCGCACGATATTCGAGCGCTGGCGGGCATGGGCTTTAATCGCGCTAGCTTTGGGGTGCAGGATTTTGATGCGGCCGTGCAGCAGGCCGTGAACCGCGTGCAGTCGATGGAAGAAACGCGAGAGGTGGTGGATGCCTGTCGGGAAGTTGGATTTCGCTCGGTTAATATTGATTTGATCTATGGCTTGCCGCTGCAAACCCGAGAAGGGTTTGGCCGCACCTTGGATACCGTGATTGCCATGCGGCCGAATCGGCTGGCGGTATACAGCTATGCGCACATGCCGCATATGTTCAAGCCGCAAAAGCATATCAATGCCGATGAGTTGCCAAGTGCCGAGGTCAAGTTAGGATTGCTGCAGTTAGCGATTGAAAAGCTATCGGCAGCGGGCTATCGCTACATCGGTATGGATCACTTTGCGTTGCCGGAAGATGAGCTCTCTATTGCGCAAGAAAAGGGCAGTCTGCATCGTAATTTCATGGGCTATACCACGCACGCCGAGAGCGATTTGATTGGTTTTGGCGTGAGTGCCATCAGCCATATCGGGAATAGTTACAGCCAGAATCCGCGTGATTTAACGGAATGGGAAGAGGCGATTGAAGCGGGTCGTCGTCCGGTATGGCGTGGGATGAATATGAATTCAGACGACACCTTACGGGCAGATCTTATTCAACAGTTAATGTGTCAGAACACGATTGATATTCGTGCATTAGAAAAACGCTACGGCATCAATTTTGTGCAGTATTTTGCGGCGGATATGGCGCGACTGGCGCCGCTGGAACAAGACGGGTTGGTCACGGTTGCGCCCGATCGTATCGACGCGACAGATCGCGGTCGGTTGTTACTGCGCATTGTGGCGGCGTGTTTTGATCACTATTTGCATCGGGACGGCGCGGTAGAGGTGGTGCGGTTTTCGCGGGTGATATAAATAAGAGTAGGGAGTCTCCGCCGTCGTCTACGTGTAAGCCTCCCCTAAAGCTGGACATCAGTTTCTAGAGACTTCAGCCAGTTGGGTCTCATACCGCTGCCGATATTCGACCGGGGTTAGGTTATTCAAGCTCTCATGTGAGCGCTCTTCGTTGTACTCGATTTGCCACTCCCACGCCATATCGCGCACCTCGTCCAGTGACTCGAACAGATAGCAGTCCAGAATGTCTTCGCGAAAGCTGCGATTAAAGCGCTCCACATACCCGTTCTTTTGCGGTTTGCCGGGCGGAATGAAGTTCAACTCAATACCATGATGCTCGCACCACTCCGACAGTGCCTCCGCAATGAACTCCGGTCCGTTATCCACGCGAATGGATTGCGGTAGTGTCCGCCAGCTTTTGACCTGCTCCAGTACACGAATGACACGTGTCGATGGCATTGAGGTGTCAACTTCAATGGCCAAGGCCTCCCGATTGAACTCATCAATCAGATTAAGCGTGCGAAACTGGCGGCCATTAGTGAGGCGATCACTCATGAAGTCCATCGACCAGCCCGCATTAGGTGACAGTGGCGCCACCAAGGGCTGTTTCACCCGCGCCGGCAGGCGATGCTTCACTCGCCGCCGCAGGTTCAGGCCTAACGCTTTATAGACGCGATAGACCCTTTTGTGGTTCCAGTCATAGCCCATACGCCTCGCCCGCGTGAAGCATTTACCAAAGCCACGCCGCGGACGGCGTGCCACGCAGTCACGCAAGAAGTCCTCGATGCGGCGATCTTCTGCATCATCTGTAGGCCGGCTCACGTAGTACCAACTGCTGCGCGGCAAGTCGATAACCGCACAGGCGACCGTGACGGGCACAGACTGCGCCTCAACCAGCTGCGTGACCATCTCACGCTTCTGGTCAAGGCTCAGAACTTTTTTGCCAGCACGATTTCCATGGCATGGGCGCGCAGACTGAGATCGGCATACATCTGCTTCAGGCGCCGATTCTCCTCTTCCAGCTCTCTCAGCCGCGACAGCTCCGAGGCCTCTAGGCCACCGTACTTGGCCTTCCACTTGTAAAACGTCGCTGAGCTAACGCCCACTTGCCGGCATACATCATTGACCGGCACGCCGGATTCGAACTGCTTGAGGGCCGCCATGATCTGGCTTTCGGTAAATTTGGACTTTCGCATTTTCATCTCCTGTCATTAGTTTGCCAGAAGACTCTACAAACCTGTGTCCAATTTCAGGGGAGGCTTACAAAAGGTCCACAGGGAGGAATTTTCAGGAAGACCAGACATCCCCCCAAGGGAAACCCAACCCCTCCACCCGCACCATGGAACGGGTGTAATCCACGGTATCCGGGGTGGTCTGTTACCGTCCAGACCGACGCAGGTATCCTCACCAAAGAGGACAAGTAGGGGTGTAAAACAGGGGTTTCCGAAGGGATAACAGTCCTTATTGCAGAGCTTCCCAAGCTAGAGCCGTGGGTTCGATTCCCATCGCCCGCTCCACTGTATTACAAGGGTTTTACAGGGTAGGGGATCATCGCAATGATGGTTCTGACGCTACTGGTAAGACTTTTGTGGTGACTCCGGGAAAAGGTTTCCTGAGGCTTGTTCGCATACCCAGTCCTACCTTTCCTAATTGCCCTGTTACCCCTAATTCAACTGTTTCGATGGTTGACCCAAGAAATCTGGCCCCTTGTCCGAGCCGGCAGCTCAAGCGTTCATGAAAACAATCGCCGGCAGTGCGGCCTTGACTTGCTTCCTCTGGGCGCTAAGAATCGAGAGGTTCTTTACGCGAACAAAGCCAAAAAGTTGCGTGCAACCTCAATGGCTTAGTCGGGCGTTTAGCCAGACTCTATATGATTGCTTGGACTTATGCCGCAGATAAGGTCTGTGGCCCTCCAGTCGCGAGCTCCTTACGGTCCACAGACCTTATCTGCGGCTGGTTCTGGTAAAGGACACCATTCTAATAAGATGCAAGGCAGCACCTCTCAAGATCCTCGGCCAATTTTGATCGCCCAATTGGATTTGGCTTCTAGTCGAATCGAATTTTCGTCATCTCCAATAGTTTTGCTATGCGGCGGCGCTGTTAAAGAAAAGGAACGCCCTGACGATGTCGATCCTCCTGTCCAATCTTTGCGTCATGCGCTTGTAAAACATGACACGCCCTATGAGCTTTTCAGGCCCGAAGAGATAACGACATGGCAGACGGATGGTCTTTTCAAAAATCTAATGGACTTCGAGGCTGACCTTGCAAGCATCTGCTCGCTTGTTGTGATTGTGCTCGAAAGTCCTGGCTCTATAGCCGAATTAGGCGCCTTCTCTCAACTCGCCGATCTTAGCAGGCGGATAATAGCTGTAAAATCCAGCCACTTTAATAATCA
>CALMYW010000311.1 GCA_937873665.1 uncultured Sphingorhabdus sp. | reverse complement strand
ACCAAAGCCCGGCGCAACCAAACCCGATGGCAGTCCCTGGACGGCAACCGATCTCAGGACCCTGTCCGATTGGGTGGTGCGGCCGCAGATGCGCACCATTCCCGGCGTGGCCGAGGTGAACACCATCGGCGGCTACGAACGGCAATACCATGTCACGCCCAACCCGGCGCAGTTGGCCGCGCTCAATCTGTCGCTGAACGATCTTGTCGAGGCACTGGAACGCAACAACGCCAATCGCGGCGCGGGCTATGTCGAGCGCGGCGGCGAGCAGATCCTGATCCGCGTTCCCGGGCAGGCGGCCAATGAAGCAGACCTCTCGCAGATCCTCGTTGCGACGCGCGGCGGCGTGCCGATCCGCGTCGGTGACGTGGCCGAAGTTGTGATCGGGTCCGAACTGCGCACAGGTGCCGCAACCGAAAATGCGAAGGAGATCGTGCTCGGAACCATCTTCATGCGGACTGGCGAAAACCCCCGGATTGTTGCCCAGGCTGCTGCGGAGAAGCTCAAGCAGGCGACAGCTTCGCTACCCGCAGGCGTGGTGGCGCACCCGCTCTATGACCGTACCGAACTGGTCGACCGCACGATCGCCACTGTCGAGAAGAACCTCGCCGAGGGGGCATTGCTCGTGATTGTGGTCCTGTTCCTGCTGCTCGGCAATTTCCGGGCGGCTCTGATCACGGCTGCGGTGATCCCGATCGCCATGCTCATGACGCTGACCGGCATGCTGGCGACCCGAACCTCTGCGAAGCTGATGAGCCTGGGTGCGCTCGATTTCGGCCTGATCGTCGACGGCGCGGTCATCATCGTCGAGAACTGCCTGCGACGATTGGGCGAAGCCCAGCATCGAATGGGCCGCTTGCTCGATCGCGACGAGCGGTTTGGCCTCGTGGCCAAGGCGAGCGCCGAAGTCATCCGCCCCTCGATCTTCGGCATCGTCATCATTACCGCGGTGTATCTGCCGATTTTCGCGCTTGAAGGCATTGAGGGCAAAACCTTCCATCCCATGGCGACCACCGTCGTGCTGGCCTTGACGGCGGCGCTGATCCTCTCGCTGACGCTTGTGCCCGCTGCCGTTGCCCTCTTCGTCACCGGCAAGGTGGAGGAAAAGGAAAACCGCGTCATGCGCTGGATGAGCGAGCGGTACGCGCCGCTCCTCGACAAGGCCTTGGCTCGGCCGAAGCTCGCTGTTGCCTTTGCCGTCCTGCTTGTCACCCTCAGCGCTGCGGGAGCAACACGGTTAGGGTCGGAGTTCATCCCCAACCTCGATGAAGGCGACATCGCGATGCACGCGCTGCGTATTCCGGGCACCAGTCTTGGCCAGGCAGTGCAGATGCAGGAGTCACTGGAGAAACGTATCCGGCAGTTCCCGGAGGTGGAGCGCGTCTTTGCGAAGATCGGTACGGCCGATGTCGCGACCGACCCGATGCCGCCATCGGTCGCGGACAATTTCATCATGCTCAAGGACAGGAGCGAATGGCCCGACCCGCGCAAGCCGCGTGACCAGCTTGTGGCCGAACTGAACAAGGCGGTGTCGGAGATTCCCGGGAACAACTACGAGTTCACCCAGCCGGTGCAGATGCGCATGAACGAGTTGATCGCGGGCGTGCGCGCCGATGTGGCGATCAAGCTGTTCGGCGACGACCTCGAGCAGCTGCTAAAGAGCGGCGATGCCATCAACGACGTGGCGGCGTCTATCCCCGGGGCTGAGGATGTGAAGCTCGAGCAGGTCACGGGCCTGCCGATGCTCTCGGTCACACCGCGCCGTGACATGCTCGCACGCTATGGCATCAGCATGGCCGAGGTTCAGGATGCCGTGGCCACGGCAACTGGCGGCCGCAAGGCGGGCGAGGTGTTCGAGGGCGACCGGCGCTTTGCCGTCGTCGTGCGCCTGCCCGAAGCGCTGCGGACGGACTTACCGGCACTCGGCAATCTGCCCGTTCGGCTTGCAGCCGGCGGGACACTACCGCTGTCACAACTG
>CALMYW010000310.1 GCA_937873665.1 uncultured Sphingorhabdus sp. | reverse complement strand
GCCAGTGCTAGCTTTGCGTACCGTCACTTATTGCACTGAAAACGAGGAGACCCCACCTCAGGTGGAAGCTCGACACTGCGTTTCTCCGTCAGCGCCGGGCGGCGCGGGCGCAAGGACCATGACAGGGGGACTGGCGTCCGCGAAACACTGACCATGAGCCAGTCTCAGAAAATTAAGGGTTTACCCTAGATTCAAACCGCTACGATCTACACTGAAACCGAGATCACCCCTATTTGAACCGGACATGCTGCCAGACCCACGGCGTCTGGGGTGGAATATGCAACTGTTCACTGACATCTTCGCCGATGCGGTGCAGCGCGCCCTGACAGCCTGCGGCGCTGCAGAAGTGCTCGCGCGCTGATAATTCACGACCCATTTGCGCAACAGGTTGGCGTTCACGCCATGTTTGAGGGCCATTCCCGCCAGCGATACGCCCGGCTGCAGGCATGCCTGGGCCAGCCGACGTTTCGATTGTGAATCATAGCGCCGCCGGCCATCGCGCCGTGTGCTGGTCACCACCAGCCCTAACTCTGAGTCATTCCGATTCTCTTGCATAGGTGTCCACCTCCATACGTGGACACCTATGCTCCACTCATTCACATCGTTACGCTATGTGCAGGGAAATTCGCGCTTACAGAAGATCAAGGCCAGAGTGGATGCCGCCAAGCTCGCCGGCAAGGATGAAATCGGCGTGCGCGTGGGCAAAATTATCAACCAGTACAAGGTCGCCAAGCACTTCGAACTCGTCATTGAGGATGCGGCGTTCGTGTTCCGGCGCACGCCCGCCAGTATCACTGCGCAAGCCGCGCTGGATGGCATTTACATCGTTCGCACCTCGGTGCCGGCTACGCACATGGCGGCGGCAGATTGCGTGCGCAACTACAAGTCACTGGCCAACGTCGAGCGCGCCTTCCGCTCGTTCAAAACCATCGACCTCAAGGTGCGCCCGATTCATCACCGTCTGGCCGATCGGGTACGCTCACACATCTTCCTGTGCATGCTCGCGTACTATGTCGAGTGGCACATGCGCGAAGCCTGGCGTGAGCTCATGTTTGCCGATGCCGGCCAGGCGCTCTCAGGCAGCGCTGACCAAGGTCGCCCGCGACACCCTCGACGACGACACCCCAGTGCACAGCTTTGGCACTTTGATGGCTGAACTTGCCACCATCGTGCGCAATACCTGCCGCACACCACAGGCCGCGAAAAGCGTGCCTACCTTCGAAGTCCTCACGAGCCCCAACGCGAAGCAACAGCGTGCGATCGAACTGCTACGGCAGATCAAAGTGTAGACAGAAAGCGAAAGGCGAATTTCAAGCCAAGCGTTTGAAAATACAGAGAAAACTCGCTCTTCGCTTACTGGAACTTCAGGTTAGCACGACGTCAGTCTTCCCGACCTCGCGCTGATCGTCCCTGCTCTCCCTGAAATCCGTCGTTCTCGATCGGGGCGAAGGCGATCAAGAACAACGGCGCAGCAGGTGCATCAAATGTCGAAGAACACGGTTTCTTCTGGTCCTTGCAGGTAAATGTCGAATCGATATACCACCTGGCTGGCGCTTGCTTCGCGTTGGCCGATAAGGGTCTTGCGCCGCACTTCCCACTCGATGCCGTTGAGCACCGGATCATTCGCATTAGCCTCTTCCTCATCGGAGAAGTACATGCGGGTATTCAAGCCGATGTTGATGCCACGTGCCACAATCCAAAGGTTGATGTGCGGGGCCATCAACCTGCCGTTACGGCCAACTACCGCCCCGGGCTTGACGGTATCGAAGGTACAGAGACCGGTATCGAAGTCAGTGCAGCCTCTTCCCCACCCATGAAAGTGTGGATCGGCGGCCTTGTCTTGCTTGTCGCCAGGGTGCGCGTAGCGTCCAGCGGCATTTGCCTGCCAGATTTCGATGAGCGCGTCGCGCACCGGCGTGCGCAAACCGTCAAACACCCTGCACTCGACCCGAATGCGTTCGCCCTTGGACTGCGGTGAGACCAGCACGTTGTCGAAGTTTTTCTCGAAAATATCGAAACCAGCCTGCTGCGGGGCTAGTCCAATATGTAGATACGGACCGGCTGTTTGCGAAGCGGTTTCAGCAAGCATTTTTATTTGCCGTGGCATCACTTAGCTCCTTGAATACGGTTTTCGAACCATGTGGCCCGACGGCCGCGCAATACGACATCAAAGCGATAGGCCCGGCTGTCAAGCGTGACAAAAGCACTCGGATCTTGTAACGCAATCAGCCCGCGGACTTGTTCTTCGCTGGGAACAGTTTGCACAATTGGACAGGTGGCGATCAAGGGATCACCTTCGAAGTACATCTGGGTAATGAGACGCTGAGCCCAGCCATCACCGGATAGTGAGAAGTGGATGTGCGCAGGCCGCCAGTCTGTTGTGCTGCCGCTTCGCACTGGGTAGGGGCCGGGCTTGATCGTGCGGAAGAAGTAGTAGCCGTTCGCATCTGTGAGCACCCTGCCACATCCGCCAAAATTCGGGTCGATCGGTGCGATATATTGATCTTTCTTGTGTCGGTAGCGTCCGCCGGCATTGGCCTGCCATACCTCGACGAGCGAATTTCGAACTGGTCGACCAAGTTCGTCGAGCACATAGCCGTGCACGATGATGCGTTCTCCGATCGGCAGGCCGTCTTTCGCATAGTTCATGATCAGGTCGTTATCAATCGCTCCGAGATCCTCGCGGCGGAACGACGGGGCAGTGACCTCCGACAGCGAGTTATGCAGCGTAATGAGCGCATTGCGTGGGGAGCGCAGCACGGTAAACCTGTAGTTTGGCGTATGGGCTGGAGGATGTACCGCGGGGTTCCGCTGTATGAATTCTCCGGACGGGTCAGCATCAGCTGTCATGCAGATCTCCTGTTAATAATGGTGCAGCATATAGTGGGCAGCAGGCGGCGGGCATACTGTCGGATTGGCTTGCGCAAATCACATAATTGATTCTATCTCCAATCATATAGTATGCACACATACAAATCAAATATGCGGAGTAAATTTCATTTGTTAACGTGATCCGGGCCATCGCGGATGACCAGGCAACCGGGCCCGGATGCTCTTCAACGACCGGAAGCCATCCGCCCGCCAGCTGCGCGCCCAACGAGCAGCGGAGAACAAGATTCTCTACCGCTGCGCGTGCTGCCACGGACTGTTCCCGCCGGCTGAGATGGACGCCAACGCTGAGGTCCTGGCTGCCGCTCGAGCGTTTACCGACAACCATGCCGCCGTCGAGAACGCGGTGCTGTGGTGCCTTGAGTGCCACACTCGTTTCTACCTGGAAGAGACTACTCATCATTTGTCACTTTCCACCGAGTAATCCGGATAGCCATCAGTTCGGTACGGTTCATGTTCAGGTGACTCCAAAGATAGGGAGTCGCAATTTTATCGATGCCAGCCCAATTTAGGGGTCTCCTCGTTTTCAGTGCAATAAGTGACGGTACGAAAAGCTAGCACT
>CALMYW010000309.1 GCA_937873665.1 uncultured Sphingorhabdus sp. | reverse complement strand
ACACGTGACCCCATCATTACGAATGATGTGCTCTACCGACTGAGCTAAAGCGGCGACGGGCGGGCGATTACCAGCGTGAGGCGCTTAAGACAAGCCCCACTCCAACAATCGTTTCGCCGTGACTTATTTGCCGGTCCAGTTGCCCGGACGCTTTTCGATGAAGGCGGCCATGCCTTCCTTCTGGTCTTCGCTGCCGAACAGGCCGTGGAACAGGCGGCGTTCGAAGATGACACCCTGCTGCAGCGTCGTTTCGAATGCAGCATTGACCATTTCCTTCGCGGCGATGGCGGCCAGCGGGGCCATCGAGGCGATGGCTTCGGCTGATTTCAGGGCTTCGGCGTCCAGATCGGCAGCAGGCACGACGCGGGCAACAAGACCGGCGCTTTCGGCTTCCGCGGCGTCCATGTTGCGCCCGGTGAGGCACATTTCCATTGCCTTGGCCTTGCCCACGGCGCGGGTCAGGCGCTGCGATCCACCCATGCCGGGGGTGACCGCCAGCTTGATTTCCGGCTGACCGAATTTGGCGCTGTCGGCGGCGATGATGAAATCCGCCATCATCGCAAGTTCGCATCCGCCGCCCAGCGCCCAGCCGGCAACGGCCGCGATCCACGGCTTGCGCGTCGCGGTTACGCGGTCATAGCCCGCGAAGAAGTTCGAACCATACATCTCGGCGAAGGACTGGCTCGACATTTCCTTGATGTCGGCCCCTGCGGCAAAGGCCTTCTCGCTGCCGGTGAGGACCGCACAACGCTGACTGTCATCAGCGTCGAATTTGGCAAAAGCATCGGTCAGGTCGGCCAGCGCCTGGCTGTTGAGCGCGTTCAATGCTTGCGGACGATTAAGCGTGATCAGGGTGACTGCACCCTTTTGTTCGACCAAGATGGTTTCGTAACTCATATTTTACCTCCGTCGCCCCTGCGAAGGCAGGGGCCGTTCTAAGTCCATTCTGCGCCGGTTGGTTGAACCGATAGCGGCCCCTGCCTTCGCAGGGGCGACGCGTCCGATCAAAGCGGCTTCCACTCCTCAGCTTCCGGCAGCGGCGCAAAGATGGCGTCGAGCAGCTCCTCGCTCACGCCTTCGGCCGTTGCCGGGTTCCATTTGGGGTCATTGTCCTTGTCGACGATCACCGCGCGCACACCTTCGGCAAAATCGGGGCGGGTGAGGACGTGGCTGCCGATGCGATATTCCATCGCCATATTGTCGGCGAAATCATCAAGACCTGCGCTGGTCGCCAATTGGCGCAGAGCGACCTTACAGGTCTGCGGGCTCTTGGTGCGCAGCGTGGCGAGTTCCTTCATCGCCCAGTCGCTGTCGTCGTCCTCAAGGCTTGCGAGGATATCCTCAAACCGATCCGATGCGAAATGTCGGTTGATGTCGAACAGGTTGCCGACGATGCGCGCCTCCGGGACTTTTGCCGACAGGGTCCCCAACAGGCCGTCGATACGTTCTACATCTTCCTGAGCGATCCGCGCCTTGGCGTCGGCGAGCGTTTCGGCGGAGAGATAATGGGTCGCAAGCCCGAGCTCCAGGCATTCGGCCCCATCAAGCCGTGCCCCCGTCAGCGCGAGGAACTGCCCGACGCGCCCTTCAAGTCGAGACAGATACCAGCCGCCACCCACATCGGGAAACAGGCCGATGCCGGTTTCGGGCATGGCGAAGCGGGTATTTTCGGTCGCCACGCGGAAACGTGCAGGCTGGCTGATACCGACGCCGCCGCCCATGGTGATCCCGTCCATGAAGGCGACCACCGGCTTCGGGTAAGTGAACAGCAAATGGTTGAGCTGATATTCGTCGTGGAAAAACTTCCGTCCGCTCTCGCCATTGTCGTTGATTGCCGAATTGCGCAGGAAGGCGATATCGCCGCCAGCGCAGAACCCGCGTCCTTCGGCATGGTCGATGATGATGCATTTGACCGCGTCGTCATCCTTCCACTTGAGCAACACTTCGGTCATCGCGTGGACCATCGGCAGGGTCAGCGCATGGATCGCGCCCGGGCGATTGAGGCTTATAAACCCCGCATGGCCCTCGATTCGAGTCAGGATATCGTCTGTCATCGCCGCCCCTATGCCGTTGCCTGCCGTCTGAGTCGATAGTCAGGGTTTGGCTGTCAGTTGAAATCCAAGCGCCTGGATTTGGGGTATCGATGTCGGCGCGAGCAAGACATTGCCCTCGACTACCCCGTTCGCGCAGGTCCAGCTAAATCGGCCCGAAAGTTTGCCGGTTGCGATCAGAGGCGGGCTGTCATCGCATGCTCCGCTTTTGGCAGCGATCTCGGAAAGATATTGCCGCCAGCTGGCGTCGTTGCGATCCATCGCGAAATTCATCGCCAGATACTGGCCCTCGCCCTCGACCCCGCCTGCTTTCCAGATGCGGCGTGCGGCGGCATAACCCGTTTCGAGAGCACGCGTAGTCGCGATGGCGCGCGGTGCGAAATAGCCCGATTTGAACAGCGCTGTAGCTGCATCCCAGACTGGCGCGGTCGGGCCGGCATAAGTGCGGTTGGTCAGCGCAAACACACCGACACCCGTTTCAGGCATCAATAACATATGGCTGCCATAGCCGGGAAAGCCGCCGCCGTGGAAAAGGACATTGCCGAGGACGCAATCATTGGCCTGAACCAGTCCCGCGCCATAAATTGCGGAGAGGCGGCAATTGTCGCCTTCCTTGCCCGGGCGGCGGCGGGCATGAAGCAGGCCGCCGCCATATTGCATCGCGCGGATCGTTTTGGTGCTTTGCGCTTCGGCGTCTTTTGCAGGCCAGGCCGAGAGCAGGTAGCCGATCCATTTGGCGTAATCATTGCCGGTGGTGACGAGGCCGCCCATCGCGCCAAATGCGCCGTGCGGCATCACCGGCTCGCGCGACCAGGCGTCATTTTCCCAGCGATAGCCCATCGCGAGTTTGTTTGGCGGCACATCGCGCACCTCGTATCGGGTAGATGCCATGCCCAGCGGTTTCAGCACTGTTTCCTCAACACGCTTGGCATAGTCCTGCTTCGACACATTGGCGACAATGCGGCCCAGCGTCGCATAGCCGAAGTTCGAATATTCATAGCGCGTGCCGGGTTTAGTCGAAAAGGGCACGCCCGCTTTAAGCATCTTGCTGAATTCCGCCTCCGGCAGGGGCTGTTGCCGGTCACCCCATGGATCGTCGGTCACGAAGCCTGCTGTATGGTGGAGCAGGTCGCCGACGGTGATGCCATTCGCCCAGCCCTTCATTTCAGGCACATATTTGCTTGCCGGATCGTCCAGCCGCAACTTGCCCTCGTCGCGCAGCTTCAGGATCGAATAGCCAGTGAAAGCCTTGGTCATGCTTGCGATGCGGAATGCCGTGTCGGGGGTGACAGGAACATTGTCCTCAACGGTCTGCACCCCCATCGCCTTCGCATGAACAAGTTTCCCGTCCTTGACGATGCCCCAGACAAGGCCCGGCACATGCGCCTCGGCCATCCATTTGGCGAAATCGGCATTGAGTGTTTCAAAGTCTGCTGTCTGCGAGGAAGCGGCAGGGGCGCTGGCCGCTATGGCAGGAAGGCTGAGCGCTGAGAGCGCCATCGCGGCGGCATATCTGGCAAATCTTTTCATATGGCGCACGCTAACGGCCCAGCGCTGTGGGTCAAGCGCGGTGCTTTGCGGTTGCCGGTTTGCAACACAAGCCATAGGTAATTTGGCAAAGGAGTTTGCCCATGTCTTCCGATACCTCTCGCCGTGCCGTCATCCGCGCCTTTGGCGGTCCTGATGCAATTGAACTTGAGGACGTCGTTCTACCCCCGCCCGGGACCGGCGAAGTGCGGATGCGCAGCACGGCCATCGGGCTGAACTTCATCGACACTTATCACCGCAGCGGTCTCTACCCGATCGAACTTCCCAGTGGTCTGGGGGTGGAGGCGGCCGGTGTGGTTGAAGCTGTGGGCGAAGGGGTTAACGGCTTCGCGGTGGGCGATCGTGTTTGCACGTTCGGCCCGGAACGCGGTTCCTATTCCACCGTCCGTAACATTGCCGCCTCGGCTTTGCTCAAGACGCCGGACAATGTTTCCGATGAACTGGCCGCTGCCGCCTTGCTCAAAGGGTGCACTGTCGAATTTCTTGTCGAACGATGTGCCTTCGTAAAGCCCGGCGAGCATATATTGGTACATGCGGCGGCCGGCGGGGTGGGATTGCTGTTGGTGCAATGGCTGAAGGCGATCGGCGCGCATGTTATCGGTACGGTCAGCACAGAAGAAAAGGCGAAGCTGGCTCGTGATGCCGGAGCTGACCATGTCATCCTCTACGGGAATGAAGACGTTGCGCCGCAGGTGCGTGAACTGACGGACGGGCGGGGTGTTCGTGCCTCTTTTGATGGTGTGGGAAAAGACACTTGGGCGGCGTCGCTCGATTCGGTTGCGCGGCGAGGCCTGATTGTCAGTTACGGCAATGCGAGCGGACCGGTCACGGGCGTTGCTCTCGGGCAACTCGCTGCGAAAGGCTCCCTGTTCGTGACGCGCCCGGGTCTGTTCGACTATTATCGCAGCCCCGCCGAGCGCCAGGCAGGCAGTACGCGCATGTTCGAGATGCTCGCCAGCGGGGCGCTCACCGTTTCGATCGGGCAGCGCTACGCGCTCGATGACATCGTACAGGCGCACATCGATCTGGAGGCACGCAAGACAGTGGGTTCGACGATATTATTGCCTTGACGGTCAGGTCGTAGCCGGAGCCAAAGTTTCCCGAAGTTCGCGCCGCAGGAATTTGCCACTGGCGTTGCGCGGCAGCGGCTCGTCGACGAAAAAGACGAAACGTGGCAGTTTGTGCTTCGCGACATGTTTCGCCATTTCTTCGCGTAAACTGTCAGCATCGAGCGTTTCGCCTTCCTTCAGAAAGATGGCTGCGGCCACTTCTTCCCCCAGACGGTCATCGGGAACGCCAAATACGCTGCACTCGGCGACCGCCGGGTGGCGATAGATGGCGGCTTCGACTTCGACGCAATAGACATTCTCGCCGCCGCGCAGCACCATGTCCTTCTTGCGGTCGACAATGTAGATGAAACCGTCTTCATCCATCCGCGCAATATCGCCAGTGTGCAGCCAGCCATCGGTAATCGATTCGGCGGTCGCATCGGGGCGGTTGATATAGCCTTTGATGACTGCGGCACCGCGCACCCACAATTCGCCGGTTTCGCCGAGCGGCACTTCATTGCCATCATCGTCGACGCATTTCGCTTCATAGACCGGCATGGCGGGGCCTGCGCTGTCTGGACGATCAACATAGAAATCACCACCCAGCGAGGTGATGATCCCGCAGGTTTCGGTCATGCCATAGCCTGTGGTCGGTCGCGCGGTTTCAACCGCCTCATCGATTTTGAGCACCTGATCGGGCGGCACCTGAGCCCCGCCGCCGGAAAGGGCGAGAAGGCTCGATGTGTCGGTCTTGGCGAAATCGGGATGGTTGATCAGCTCACGCGCCATGATCGGCACGCCGCTCATCCCGGTCACGCGTTCGCGCTCGATGATCTTCAGCGCATCGCCCGCATCCCAACGGTACATCAGCACCATCGCACCGCCGGCAGCGGTAACACCATAAGCCGCGCAGTTATTTGCGGTGACGTGGAAGAGCGGGGTCGTGACCAAAGTCACCGGGACGGGCGGGGTCGCCGGAGGCGCCACGCCGGTCGCCCGTTCGACCGCAAGCGCAGACGAGGCAGCGGCGTAGAGCATGTTAAACAGGTTGGCGACACAGCCCCGGTGCGTCAGCTGCGCCCCTTTGGGGAAGCCCGTAGTACCAGAGGTATAGAAAATGCAGGCATCCGATTCGGGGTCGACCGTGACTGCGGGCATCTCGCCACCATGTGCGATCACTTCAGACCAGGGCGTGATATCCGGTTCCGTCTTATCGAGCCGCACGCCGACCAGTTTCACGCTTCCGGCGAGTTCCGGCTTTTCGCGAAAGCGCGTCAGTCGTTCGGCATCCAGGAACAGGATCTTGGGTTCTGAATCCTTGAGCGCAAAGGCCATTTCCTCGGTCGTCCACCAGGCGTTCATGCCGACGGCGGTGACGCCGCTTGCGACGCAAGCCCAATAGATCAGCATCCATTCGGGATAGTTGCGCATCGCGATCGCCACGCGATCACCCGGCTGCACACCCTGTTCGGCCATCCACACTGCGATGGCATTCACCTGCGCATGGGCTTCGGCATAGGTCATCCGCTCATCTTGGTAGATGAGGTAGGGGCGTTCGGCGAATGCCACCGTCGATAACCACACCTCGCGGACGCTGGGTGGGGCATTTTTGTAAGTGCGGATGCGGTTTCCCAGGATATCGGCTTCGACGATTTCAAACGGACCACCGGGGCCTGTCAACTCATCGCGCACCTGGCGCAGCTCGGAATAATACATGCCTCTCCTCACATTCTTCTCGAGAGAAGGCATAAAGGCGAACGCGCCGAGCGCAAGCCCCGATTTAATCGGGTGATTAATCAGAAATCGACGGCGATGCCTTTTAGTTCCCAATCGCCATAGCGGACCGGGTCTGGCCGTTCCTCATCGGGGAGCGGCTTGTGCTCCACCGCCTTGGGCTCCGGAACAGGCGGGCTTTTCGACAGATAGGCTGGCGGTTTCACATGCGGCGGGCGCTTGCCCATGGTGAGGCTCCTAAGGACATTCTTGAAAGCGGAACAACGTCCCCCCACATTGGGCCTCATACGGAGGATATCAAGATGAATATGCTCAAGACCACGATGTTGCTGGCGGCGCTGACGGCGCTTTTCATGGCGCTCGGTTATACGCTTGGTGGCTCGGGCGGGGCCATCATCTCGCTGCTGGTCGCGGCGGGGATGAACCTGTTCACCTATTGGAACGCCGACAAGATCGTCCTCAAAATGCACAATGCGCGCGAGGTTGATGCGCAGAGCGAGCCCAATTTCTACGGGCTGGTCGCCAATCTCGCGCGGCGCGCCAATATGCCGATGCCGCGAGTCTATATTGTCGATAACCCCAATCCCAATGCCTTTGCCACCGGCCGCAATCCGGAAAATGCCGCGGTGGCCGCGACCACCGGCCTGCTGTCGATGCTCAGTCGCGACGAGGTGGAAGGCGTGATGGCGCATGAACTGGCGCATGTGAAAAACCGAGACACGCTGATCATGACGATGGTCGCGACGATTGCAGGTGCGCTGTCGATGCTCGCCAATTTCGGGCTGTTCTTCCGCGATAGCGAGCGAAATGGTTTGGCGACCTTGCTCGCTGTGCTGATTGCTCCCTTCGCCGCAATGATCGTGCAATTGGCGATCAGCCGCACGCGCGAATATGGGGCTGACCGCACCGGTGCCGAGATATCGGGTAAGCCACTCGCCCTTGCCGCGGCGCTTGCCAAAATATCGGGTGCGGCACAGGCGATCCCCAATCCGGTCAGCGAGCGCAACCCTTCGGCAGCCCAGCTCTACATCGTGCCGACGCACATATCAGAGATGTTCTCAACCCATCCGGCAACCGAGAACCGGATTGCCGAGCTGGAGGCTTTGGCCGAGCAAATGGGTTCGGGCCCGCGCCGCAGCGCGCTGGACCCTTTCGGCAGTAGATAAACGGCGACATTTCTATCCTGTCATTCCCGCGAAAGCGGGAATCCACGGTCTGACACAAAGGTTAAAACCGACAGTTCAGACCATGGACCCCCGATCAAGTCGGGGGTGACAAAACGCCGCTATTTCGATTGTAGAGAATTTGCCCGCAGCCTATGCGGGGAGCAATGAACACCCGCCCAACCACCGCCACCGGCCTTGCTGCCCGCCGCACTGCGTTGCGGATGCTCGACGCTTGCTTGCGCACCGGCCAACCACTCGATCAGGCGGCGAGTGCGATGGCCAAAGGGCTCGAGCCGTCGGACCGGGCGCTGGCGATTGCCATTGCGCAGGAAGTGCTACGCTGGCTCCCAGACCTCGATCTGCTGATCGACAGCCAGACCCGTCTGCCATTGGCGGAGGATGCCAAGGCCCGCATGGTACTGCGGATGGCGCTGGCGCAGATGCTTCGGCTGGGTACGCCGCCGCACGCTGCGATCTCGACCGCCCTGCCGCTGCTCGACAAAGGGCCCAGACGGTTGGTGCATGGTGTGCTCGGTTCGCTCTGGCGGTTGCAGCCGACATTGCCTGAGGCGCCCAGCCTGACGCATCCGGTTGCCGACCGCTGGAAAGCAGCTTGGGGTGCGGAGATGGTCGAGGCGGCGCGTGTCGCCTTGACCGAGCCGCCTTCGCTCGACTTGATTGTGTCGGATCCCTCGCAGACCGCCAAATGGGCTGAAGAACTGGAAGGCACCAGCCTCGCACCGGGCCATATCCGGCTGGCACGTGGCTCGGCGATTGAAATGTTGCCCGGCTATGCCGATGGCGCATGGTGGGTGCAGGATCTGGCGGCCAGCCTGCCAGCGCGATTGCTGGGGCAGGGACAGCATCGAGAGATAGCTGACCTATGTGCGGCCCCCGGTGGCAAGACCATGCAGTTGGCGAGCCAAGGTTGGAACGTCACTGCACTCGACAAGTCGGCGAAGCGGATGGAGCGGCTGTCGGCCAATCTGGAGCGGACCGGGCTGGCGGCGAAATCCAACATTGGTGATGTGCTGACCTGGGAGCCTGAGGCACCGCTCGACGCCGTGCTGCTTGATGCACCCTGCACCGCGACAGGTACCTTCCGCCGCCATCCCGATGTGCTCCACCGGATCGGGCCAAGGCAGATTGCCGAACTGGTAGAACTACAAGCCGCGATGCTCGACAAGGCGGCGGCCATGGTCAAACCCGGCGGAACGCTGGTCTATGCAACCTGCTCGCTCGAACCCGAAGAGGGCGAGCAACAGGCCGATGCCTTCCTCGCGCGGCACGGCAATTTTGCCAAAGCAAAAATCGACACCGCCCTTCTGCCCGAAGGCATCACGCCGACAGACGGCTATGTCCGCACGCTGCCCGGCATGCTTGCGGACAAGGGCGGGCTCGACGGCTTCTTCATTGCCTGCCTGCAGCGCAAGGGCTAGCTGAAATATCACCGTAGCCCTGAGCCTGTCAAAGGGCGCTTCTCGGCGAGGTGTGCTTCGACAGGCGTTAAACTTGGCCGTATCCATTTTCAGGTGACAGCATGAATGCGCCTACCCTCACGACCGACCGCCTGATCCTAGCCCCCATCAGTCTCGACCATTGGGAGGACTATGCCGCGGCATGGGCCGATCCGGCGATGACCGAATTTATCGGCGGCAAGCCGCGCACCCGCACCGAAAGCTGGGGCAAGTTCCTTGCTGCCTCGGCACTCTGGCAGTTCATGGGCTATGGCTATTGGTCGTTCCTAGACCGCGCCACCGGAAGATTTTTGGGCAATGGCGGGCTCTCATGGTTCGAGCGCGGAGTAGCCGGGCTTGAAGGCGTCCCCGAAGCAGGCTGGGCCTTCATTCCCGAGGCATGGGGCAAAGGGTTGGCCACCGAAGCGATGGCGGCGGCGCTGGCATGGGCTGACGACGAACTCAAGGCACCCGAAATTCGCTGTATCATCGATCCGGGGAATCGGGCGTCGCGAAGGGTTGCAAAGAAGCTGGGCTTCCGCTTTCTGGAGGCCACAGACGAAGCGATGGGCCGTATCGAGCTTTTTTCGCGACAACGCGGTGGATAAAACGGTGGATTAGTTGTGCATGAAGGGGTGCTTGCCTTGCCCCTGCTGCGCAGTCCCGCTAAGCGCCAGCCATGAACGCTCCTATCCGCATTGCCCCTTCGATCCTTTCCGCCGATTTTGCGCGTCTGGGCGAAGAGGTTCGTGCGATTGACGAGGCAGGCTGTGACTGGATCCATGTCGATGTGATGGACGGCCATTTCGTACCCAACATCACGATCGGCCCGGCCGTCGTGAAGGCTCTGCGCCCGCATAGCGCGAAGCCATTCGATGTCCATCTGATGATCTCGCCGGTCGACCAATTTGTGAAGGACTTCGCTGACGCAGGCGCCGATATCATTTCCTTCCATCCGGAGGCGGGACCGCACCCGCACCGCACGGTGCAGTTGATCAAGTCACTGGGCAAACAGGCGGGTATCGTGCTTAATCCGCACACGCCGGCAAAGATGCTCGATTATCTGATTGAAGAGATCGACCTTGTGCTGGTGATGAGCGTCAATCCCGGCTTTGGCGGGCAAAGCTTCATTTCAAGCCAGCTGCGCAAGATCGAGGCGATCCGCAAGATGATTGAAAAGACCGGCAAGGACATCCGCCTTGAAGTCGATGGCGGCATTACGGTTGAAACCGCGCCGCTCGCCATTTCGGCAGGCGCGGATACGCTGGTCGCCGGAACCGCGACCTTCAAGGGCGGACCAAGCGCTTACGCGGCCAATATCGCAGCCCTGAGGGGATAATGGCCGAAGCCGATCGCCCGGACGATAAGATTGGCGCCAATGCGCTGGTCGTGCGTCCGGCAGGTCGTCTTGAAAATCTGGCCGCCCGTGTTTCGCTGATGCTCTATCAGTTGAGCTGGCGCACCCCGCTGCACAAGATGCGGATCACCGGCAAGCTGCCGATGAAACTGCTGGCCGTACCCACCGATCCGCTTCCGGGCGATGAGGCGCGCGGCACCGCGATCCGCATCGGAAAATTCCTGTTTCAGGGCATGGAGCAGTCGATCAATGCGATCGATTATGACAAGTCGACATTGCCTCCCGCCTTTGCCGACTATGTCCATCGCTTCGACTGGCTGCGCGATTTGTCTGCCGCGGTCAATCGCGGCGAAGGTGCGCCACTCGCCGCATCGATTGCCGAAAAATGGCTGGCGGCCAATGGCGACCGGCCGCGCATGCCGGCATGGCGGATCGACAATAGCGCGTGGCGCTTTCTCAATATGGCGAGCGCCGCGCCCTATTTGCTGACCAGCACTGACCTCATCTATCGCTCCAAAATCCTGAACCATTTTGCGCGCACCGCCCGGCATCTCGACCAGTCGGCGGTCCGTGCGACCAAGCCTTTTGACAAGGTCTGCGGCTGGGCGGGTGTTGTCGCCGCCTCGCTATTGCTCCCGGAGGGCAAGGCGCGGCGGGCGATGGGTGAGCACAGCCTTGAGGCCGCACTGTCTGATCTGGTTTTTCCCGATGGCGGGCTATTGTCGCGCGCGCCGCAGCAACTGATGGAACTGATTGCGCTGCTGTCGACGTTGCGCGAATGTTACACAGCGCGGCAGGAAGCTGTTCCCGATTTCCTTACCGATACGCTCAGTCGCAACGTTCCGGCGCTGTTGGGATTGACGCACGCCGATGGCGGACTGGGTGCCTGGCAGGGATGCGGCCATTTGGGGGCAGAGCGCATCGAGGCCCTGGTTCAGGCCAGCGGTGTGCGTGCCCGGCCACTGCGTCAAGCGCTCGATTGGGGCTATCAACGGGTCAGTGCGGGGCCTGCTGTCCTGCAAGTTGACGCCGGACCGCCTCCGCATGCGAAACAGGCGCTGGTTGGCTGTGCATCAACGCTCGCGTTCGAATTCAGTTTTGGCAGGCAGCGGATCGTGATCAATTGCGGCGGTGCCGGTCTTGCCGGGGCGAGCATACCGGCGGCTCTGGCGCGCGGTTTGCGTACCACTGCTGCACATTCGACCCTATGTGTAGACGACAGCAATTCAACCGCACTGCTCGCCAAAGGGCAACTGGGCGCTGGTGTTGTCGATGTCGAGCTTGAACGGCGCGATATTGAAAAAGCGACGCGGATCGAAGCCAATCATGATGGCTATGCGCGCAGCTATGGCTTCATCCATAACCGGGTACTGATCCTGCGTTCGGACGGCATGGAGTTGCGCGGCGAGGATACGCTCCTGCCGCATGCGAAATTTAAGGGACGCGAAGAGGTGCCTGTGCATCTCCGCTTCCATCTCGGTCCCGATATCGAGCTGCTGCTCGCTGACGACAAACGCAGTGTCGTAATGCGCCTCGACGATGGCAGCAGTTGGACCTTCATGACCGCGCTCGGTACGATCGAGGTCGATGACAGTATCTGGGTGGATGAAAATGGCCGGCCAAACCCCACCCGCCAGCTCGTGATTGGCGTCAATGCGCCAAAGGGCGGCATGACCATTGGCTGGGCCCTCAAGTTTCTGGGATAAACAAAATGAGCGATGTGAAGATCAAACGGGCACTGCTTTCGGTGTCGGATAAAAGCGGGCTGGTTGAATTGGGCCATGCACTTGCCAAGCGCGATGTCGAACTGGTGTCGACCGGCGGCACAGCAAAGACGCTGCGCGATGCCGGGCTGCAGGTGAAGGATATCAGCGACCTCACCGGCTTTCCCGAAATGATGGATGGCCGCGTCAAGACTCTGCACCCCAAGGTGCATGGCGGCCTCCTCGCGGTGCGCGACAATGCAGAGCATGCCGCTTCGATGAAAGAACATGGCATCGGCGCGATCGATCTGGTGGTCGTCAATCTCTACCCCTTTGCGCAGACGGTCGCCAAGGGCGCGAGCCGCGACGAGATTATCGAGAATATCGACATTGGCGGCCCGTCGATGGTACGCAGCGCAGCCAAGAACCATGCCTATGTCACGATTGTTACCGATCCTGCCGACTATGACAATTTGATCGCCGAGATGGAGGAATCGGGCGGCAAGACCAGCTATGATTTCCGCCGCAAATGTGCGGCCAAGGCCTATTCGGCAACGGCCGCCTATGACAGCATGATCAGCCAATGGTTCGCCTTTGCCGATCAGCAGCAATTCTTCCCGGATATGCTTGCGATTAACGGCAATCGCGCCGAAGAGCTGCGTTATGGCGAAAACCCGCACCAGCGCGCCGCGCTGTATGTCCCGGTTGGTCCGCACGGATCGGGCATCGCGCAGGCGGAGCAAATCCAGGGCAAGGAACTGTCCTACAACAATTATAACGATGCCGACGCTGCGCTCGAGCTGGTCAGCGAATTTCGCGATGGGCCGCCGACGGTTGTTATCGTCAAGCATGCCAATCCGTGCGGCGTTGCCACGGGCGATACGCTGATCGAGGCCTATCGCGCTGCGCTTGAATGCGACAGCGTTTCGGCCTTTGGCGGGATTGTTGCTGTCAACCGTCCGCTAGATGGCGCGACGGCCGAGGCGATTACCGAGATTTTCACGGAGGTCGTTGCTGCTCCTGCTGCTGACGACGCAGCCAAGGCGGTATTCGCCAAGAAGAAGAATTTGCGCCTGCTACTGACCGGCGACCTGCCCGATCCGAAACGTGGCGGCCTGATGGTGAAACCGATTACCGGCGGGTTGCTGGTGCAGTCACGCGACAATGGTTTCGTGCCCGACAGCGATTTCAAGGTGGTGACGAAGCGGGCGCCAACAGCGCAGGAACTCGCCGACTGCCGCTTTGCCTGGACGGTTGCCAAGCATGTCAAATCGAACGCGATTGTCTATGCGAAAGACGGTGCGACAGCGGGCATTGGTGCCGGCCAGATGAACCGCCGCGACAGCGCACGCATCGCCGCGATCAAGGCACGCGAAGCTGCAGACACCTATGGCTGGGAAAGCCCGCGCACCGTTGGTTCGGCGGTCGCTTCAGACGCCTTTTTCCCCTTTGCTGACGGCCTGCTGGCCGCGGTAGAGGCTGGGGCGACGGCGGTTATCCAGCCGGGCGGCTCAATGCGCGACGAAGAAGTCATCGCCGCCGCTGACGAAGCAGGGCTGGCGATGGTCTTCACCGGCATGCGGCATTTCAGGCACTGAGAACTGCGGAATAACATTAGTGCTGAGCCTGTCGAAGCACGCCTCTCAGCGTCACGCCACATCTGAGAAGCGCCCTTCGACAAGCTCAGGGCTACGGTAATCTAACTGCAACCACGGCGCTTACCGCGCCCGCTTAACCGCAGTCTTGAACTTGCCCACACCGGATGGCTTGGGGCCATAGTTGCGGGGGCGTTCACTGTCGCGGCCATGAGAGGCGCCGCTGATCGGTGGGCCACCACGTTTGTGGTTGGGGCGATTGTCGGCGCGGGGCGCACGCTGATCTTCCCGACGTTCACTGCCACGATCATTGCGGACAGGAATTTCGTCACGGCCATAACCGTCGCGGCTCATCAACGGGCTGCCATGGGCCGGGCGTGCACGACCTGAACCTTGACGACCGCCGGGGCGACCTTGCCCCTGACCGGGCCGTCCTCCTGCGCGGCGGGGCTGTTCTTCGCGCTTGGCGACGACCGGCTTGGGCATTTCTGCAACCAGCTGGCGGAAACCTTCGGGCAGGCCAACCTGCATCAAGCGAACCTTGGTCAGCCGCTCGATATCCTTCAGATACCCGCGCTCGTCATCGCTGACAAAACTGACCGCGATGCCATCGGCGCCGGCACGCGCGGTGCGGCCGATGCGGTGGACATATTGGTCGGGTACATTGGGCAGCTCGTAATTGAACACATGGCTGACACCGGGCACGTCGATACCGCGCGCAGCGATGTCGGTTGCGACCAGCACCTTCAGATGCCCGTGGCGGAAGCCCTGCATTGCTGCAGTACGCTGACCCTGGCTCTTATTGCCATGGATCGCAGCGGCCTTGATGCCCGCACCCGCCAGATGGCGGACGACGCGGTCGGCACCATGTTTGGTGCGGGTGAAGACGAGCGCACGCTCGACTGCCTCATCCTTGAGGCGATAGTTGAGCAAGGCCTGCTTTTCGCCCTGGGTGACGAAGGTAACGAATTGATCGACGCGTTCCGCAGTCGTCGCCGCCGGCGTGACCGAGACGCGCACGGGGTTGTTGAGGAAACGGTTGCCCAGTTCGGCAATCGCCTTGGGCATGGTGGCCGAAAAGAACAGGCTCTGGCGCTTTTTGGGGAGCATCAGGTCGATGCGCTTCAGCGCGTGAATGAAGCCCAGGTCCATCATCTGGTCGGCTTCGTCGAGAACGAAAATTTCGACATCCTTCAGGCTCAGCGCGCGTTGTTCAATAAGGTCGAGCAGGCGGCCAGGCGTGGCGACGAGGATGTCGGTGCCCGACTGCAGCTTCTTCTTTTGCGTGAAGATTGGCATGCCGCCGAAGACGCAGTTGACCGTGAGGCCCAGAAACTTGCCATAGTCGCGGAATTTTTCCGCAATCTGTGCCGCAAGTTCGCGGGTCGGCGACAGCACAAGCATCCGGCAGCCATAGGGCACGCGCGGTTTGATGTTGGTGGCGAAATGGTGGAGTGACGGCAGCGCGAAGGCAGCGGTCTTGCCGGTGCCCGTCTGCGCGATGCCACACAGGTCGCGACCTTCCAGCAACGGCGGGATCGCCTGCATCTGGATCGGGGTCGGGGTATCATATCCCGAAGCGGCAAGTGCCTTCAGGAGGGGTTGGGCAAGGCCCAGTTCTTCAAAAAAAGACATAATAAACTCTCAAATATGCATGATGCTGCCCGCGCAGGCCTTTTGGCAGCGCGCGGCGCACAAGCGGGTTTAAGGGTAAGCGAAACGCCGACCCCTTGGAAACCACCCCGCGTGAATTGGGAAGCCTCTTGGCTGCGCGCATCTCTCGATCGACGGAGCTTTTGAACAAGCTCTCACGCTGTCGATACTGCGGCGGTTATCTCCGCTCGCCTCATGCGCTTGAAGGCCATATGGCGCAGTGGGCGCCAAAAAGCAAGAAATTACTGCAATGCAGCAATTATCTGTCGTTGCTGGCTGCTAGACGCCCCTGTTAACTTTTCATTATCCATTTTCGTTCAGAGATTTCCCCGAAAGCCTATAGCCGCTGGAGGAAGTGCGAAAATGTCGGGGCAAAAACAGGATTTGGTGGACGTAGCGATCATCGGCGCAGGGCCCGCAGGGCTCACCGCTGCCTATCTGCTCTCCAAAAAGGGCTATAGCGTCACCGTTATCGAAAAGGACGAACGCTATGTCGGCGGCATAAGCCGGACCGTCGAAGTCGATGGCTATCGTTTCGATATTGGTGGCCACCGCTTCTTTTCGAAGTCCAAGGAAGTCGTCGACCTCTGGAACGAAATCCTTCCCGATGATTTCATCCAGCGTCCGCGCATGAGCCGCATCTATTATGAAGGCAAATTCTACAGCTATCCGCTGCGTGCCTTCGAAGCCTTGTTCAACCTCGGCATCGTCCGTTCGACCTTGTGCATGGCGAGCTATGCCAAGGCGAAGGCTTTCCCGAACACCAAGGTGCGCAGTTTCGAAGACTGGACGGTCAACCAGTTCGGCTGGAAGCTCTATTCGATCTTCTTCAAGACCTATACCGAGAAGGTATGGGGTATGCCCTGCGACGAAATGTCGGCCGACTGGGCGGCGCAGCGCATCAAGGGGCTGTCGCTCGGTGCCGCGGTGATGGACGGGCTGAAGCGCAGCCTTGGCCTCAACAAAAAACCCAATGACGGCATGGAGACAAAGACCTTGCTCGAAACCTTCCGCTATCCGCGGCTGGGGCCGGGCATGATGTGGGATGCGGCGCGCGATTTCGTTGTCGCCAAGGGCAACCACGTGTTGATGGGCCATAGCTTCAACCAACTGGCACAGGATGCCAAGGGCAACTGGCGGCTGTCGGCGACCAAGGCTGATGGCGGCGAGACCGTTATCCAAGCCCGCCATGTGATCAGCTCTGCCCCGATGCGCGAATTGTCGGCCCGCATCCACCCGCTGCCGCAGACTTCGCTCGAGGCATCGAACCTCAAATATCGCGACTTCCTGACCGTGGCTTTGATGATCAAGTCGGACGACCTGTTCCCCGACAACTGGATCTATATCCACGACAGCAAAGTGAAGGTGGGCCGGGTACAGAATTTCCGCAGCTGGTCGCCCGAAATGGTCCCTGATCCGTCGATCGCCTGCGTCGGCCTCGAATATTTCTGCTTCGAAGGTGATGGCCTCTGGTCGTCGAGCGACGCCGATCTGGTCGAACTCGCAAAGAAGGAAATGGCTATCCTTGGCCTGTGCAACCCCGCAGACGTTGTTGGTGGCGCGGTTGTCCGTCAGGAAAAGGCCTATCCGGTCTATGACGACAGCTATGCCGCCAATGTCGAGGCGATGCGCTCGGAACTCGAAAGCAAATATCCGACGCTGCACATGGTCGGTCGCAACGGGATGCACCGCTACAATAACCAGGACCATGCAATGATGACGGCGATGCTGACGGTCGAGAATATCGAGGCCGGTGCGCGTGTCTACAATATCTGGAACGTCAACGAAGACGCCGAATATCATGAAGCGGGCGACGAGGGCGAGCAGGAAAAGATTGCGGTCAAGGTGACCGAAGATCAGGCTGCAGCGCTGACGTCGGAACGCGATGTGCCGACCCGCGTAGCACCCGCAACGGAACAGCGCAAAATCGTCAAGGCGGCCTGACTTCAATGGAGCGGGCCATTGCCTCCGCAATGCAGCTTTGGCAGCGGTTCACGATAACCCGCTACCTGGTCGCCAGCATCATCGCCCTTGCCTTTGACGTTGCGCTGTTTTCCAGCCTTGTTGCGGTCAAGGTCGATCCGACGCTGGCTTCGGCGGCTGGCTATTGTGCGGGTATCATTGTCCATTGGCTGGTTAGCGCCAATCTGGTCTTTACAGGAAAGACCCGGGAAGGAGCGGCACGCCACATCCAGCGCGCACTATTTGCCGGGTCCGCACTTGCCGGATTAGGCATAACCGTGGCGACGGTTGAAATTCTAGGCCGGGCGGGCATCCATCCCATCCCGTCCAAAGGCGCTGCCGTCGCTGTCAGTTTCTTCGCGGTGTATGCACTGCGCAAATGGGGGGTTTTCCGGTGACCACGCTAACAGCGCAGACCGTTCGCCCGCCATTTTGGGGCGTGGATGAGCAACTCAAAAGCTTTGGCCGTTGGCTCCTCATCTGGGTTGTCCTCGCCAATGCGGGATTTGCAGTGCTGTGGTTTTCCGGAGCACCTCCACGGCATATGGATATTGTTTATACCGGGGTGCTCGGCCTCATCGTGATGCGGGCCAGTTTCTGGATACGGTACGCCGCATTTGCCGGTGCCCTGATCTATTCGACGCTGCGTTTCATTGGCGGCCTGTTCAATCTGGATATCTCCTCGCTGCTCTATTCGTTGAAATTCTTCGCGGAAATCAAGCCATCCAACTCCTATGACTATATAGCGGCGGCCATTGCGATCGTGATGGTGCTTGGAATCGGTTGGCGGCTTTTGAAGCGCAACATCCATTTTTCCCGGCCTTTGCTGATTGCCGGTGCCGGCGGGCTTTTCTTCACCTTGGCCGGCGTCGACTTGTGGATGGGCAAGGACATGCGCGGCCACTATTTCCGTGCCGCGCCCGCTGGCGCGACATTCGATTCGGCAACCAATGGCAGCGGGTTTGTGGCGCGCGCCGATGGGCAGCGGCACCTGATATTGATCGTGGTGGAAGCCATGGGTCTTCCCCAAAACAATCCCGAAATGTCGCGCCTGATGTTTGCGCCGCTGTTGCAAGACAAGGCGGTTCAGGCAAAATTTGATTTCAGTCGGGGCTCCGCACCATATTACAACAGCACCACAGCCGGGGAAATCCGCGAACTGTGTGGGCGCTGGGGGGATTATTACGATCTTGTCGACCGGAAAGACGAAAATTGCATTCCGGCGAAGCTGGCCGCCAAAGGGTATGAAACGCTGGCGATGCACAGCTTCACGCCGAATTTCTTTGCGCGGGAAAAATGGTATCCCAATGTCGGCTTTCAGAAAATGGCCTTCAAAAGCGATATGGTCGCCGAAGGATCCGAAAAATGTGGGGGTGTTTTCCCCGGCGCTTGCGATCGCGATATTCCCCGTCAGATTTCAGCGCGGCTGAAATCAGCGGAAAAGCCGACCTTCCTCTATTGGCTGACGCTCAACTCGCATCTGCCGGTACCTGCGGGACTGAACCTCAATGTCGACAATTGTGAACGTGTCTCGCCTCTGCTGAAAAGCGATTATCCGCAGATCTGCAGGCAGTTTGCCATTTATGACGACATATTCACCGCACTCGCGAGTGAAATTTCGGCTGCCGACTTTCCCGAAGCGGATATTCTTATAGTTGGGGATCATATGCCGCCTTATTTCGACCGGCATCACCGGACCCAGTTTAATCCCGCAAAGGTCCCCTGGCTGTATCTGAAGCATAAGCCGACTGTGCAGGGCGCGTCGAATTGAACCGATGAACGGCGTTCCCCAAAACAACAGCAAAGAGTCCTTGCCCAAGCTGGCAGTCATCATCTGGCTGGCAGCTGCGGCCTTCCTTGTCTATTCAAGCTGGCCCAATATCGCTTCCCGTTCCGGATGGGATCCGGATGATCAGCTGCGCATGGTGCAGCTGCGTGATTTTCTTGGCGGGCAAAGCTGGTTCGATACCACCCAATATCGGTTGAACGCGCCTGAGGGTGGCCCGATGCACTGGTCGCGACTAATCGAGCTGCCGCTCGCCATCATTGTTATCATGGCGGCTCCGCTATTGGGTCAGGCGGGTGCGGAGATGCTCGCCGGCACGGTCATACCCCTATTGTGCTACGCCACTATCGCCTACATTCTCGGCCGCGTAGCAATGTCTTTGGGGGGAAGGCTGGCTGGCGGGATTGCTGTCATCATGACGTTGATGTCACCTGCAATAACGATGCAACTGCGCCCAATGCGGATTGACCATCACGGCTGGCAGCTGGTTTGCGCCGCCCTTACGCTCTGGACGTTGTTCTGGCCTTCTCCCCGCAAAGCCGGGATAGTAATGGGTCTGGCCATGGCGGTGTGGCTGCACATATCGCTGGAAGGGGCACCTGCAGCAGCGGCGTTTTTTGCAGTTCTGGGCTGGCGCTGGGCTTTTAAAGGAGATGGTGCACAGCGGCTCGGCTGGGCTGTGCTTACATTTACCTCTGCTACTTTGGCTCTTTTCTTCGGCACGCAAGCGACGGGACTGTCTGCACCCAATTTTTGCGATACGATTTCGCCAGCGCATATTTATGCGATTGCGGCCGCAGGTATGATCATCGCGCCGCCCGCCCTACTCCTGCAACTGGGCAGGGTGCCACGCATCGCACTGGTTCTGGCGGCTGCCCTTGCGTCGGCGGCAATTTACCTGAATGCGGCGCCCGATTGTGCACGTGGCGCCTTTTCAACCATGGATCCGGTCGTTCGTGCCTATTGGTATGACATGGTGCGCGAAGGCTTGCCGGTTTGGCATCAGAAATGGGGCACTGCCATATTGATGCTGGCTGTACCGGCTGTCGGCCTTGCGACCCTGGCGTTATTGTTGATCAGGTCAGACGCCGAGCAGCGTGCCAATTACGCCATCATCGCATTTCTCGGTATTTACACGCTTCTGCTTTCGTTGCTGGTTTTCCGCACCGTTTCGACCGCCACACTGGTTGCAACGCCTGTCATCGCGACTGGTATTGCAAAACTGTTCAGCCGCTACAGAGCGGAACCTGTCGCCATTCGCAGAATTGGGTTGGTCGCCCTTATGGCGCTAATGCTCATGCCGGGGCCATATTTTTCGCAGATATTCAAATTGTTATCGCCGCATTTGGCTAACAGCCAGTTAGAGGTTGCTGGTGAGAAGGGCAGCGAAGCCGGGCAGTGCGAATCCAGCGAATCGGTTCGTGCTTTGGCGGCTTTCAAACAGGCCAATATCGTCGCGCCGTTCGACATAGGTCCCAAAATCCTGCTGAACACCTCCCACAGTGTCTTGGCCTCCAGCCATCACCGTAATGAAAGGGCCATGCGCGCGCACATCGACATATACCGGCTGCCAGCGATTCAGTCGCGGGGAATCATACAGCGGCGCAAAGTAACCCATATCGTCGCTTGTACCGATGAAGCCGAAATGAAAGGCTATCAACGGCGCAACCCCGACGGTCTCTGGGCGCAACTGGCGAAAGGCAATACGCCGGATTGGCTCGAAGCTATGCCGGATATGGGTGAGGGGCTGAAGGTCTGGCGCGTGCGTTAGAATTTGTTTCAGTTTCACTGAAACGGTGGGGCAACTGACCCTAAAGGTGCATGAAGTCGCGCGGATAGCTGCGCAGATGCGCGCCACCATCGACGAAAACAATCTGCCCGCTGACATGGCGGGCCTTGGCCAAGTACAGCACGGCCTCGGCAATTGCTTTTGCATCCGGTAATTGGCCCAGGGGCATGTCTTCATTGAGGCGCTGCATCTGCACATCGTCATAGTCATCGGTGGGAATCACCAGACCGGGGGCGACGCCATTGACCCGTGCGCGTTTGCCGAAAGCCGCCGCGAGCGAGCGAACCGAACCAGCCAGCGCCTGTTTCGACAGGGTATAGCTTAGCTGATCCCCATTGGGGTTGATGATGCGTTGGTCTACGATGTGGATGATCGCGGGCTGGGCTGTTTCAGCTGAAGCCTCCACCAGTGCCCGGCTCAATAATATAGGTGCGAAAAGATTGAGCGCAAAGTGGGCGCTCAGGGTGTTGGCAGACATTTCCTCCCACCCATCCTGCCCGAACATCGCGGCATTGTTGACCAGCAGATCGGGTGCGCGACTGAAATGGGCCAGCACTTCAGACATCAGCGATTCGCTCGCACCTTCTGCCGAAAGATCGGCAGGGAAATGTGTCCAGTTGGCGGCGTTACGCTCCAACGCTGTCGCCAATTCCGCATCCGGCGTGCCATCACCATGGCTGGTCAGCGCGAGGTCATAGCCCGCATCCGCCAGTTGCGCCGCAATTACCGCGCCCAGACGTCGCATCCCGCCGGTGACGAGCGCGAGCGGGCGTGTCACTTGCGGTGCCTTGTCAGCGTGATCCCGATGGATTCACCGTCTTCGGAAATCGCCAGCTTGATAATCTTGACGCTGACATTCTGGACGCGCGGGTCGGCGGCAAACAGCTTGTCGATGATATGGTCGGCGACCGCTTCGATCAGCGTAAAATGCACGCCTTCGGGAAAGACCGTCGCGGCCTCCTTGATCGCCATATAATTTTTCGAAGCCGACAGCGGCGTGTCTGGCGCATAATGCGGCGCAACCTCTAGGTCTGCACTGACCGAGATATGCAGCGGCTGCGGCAGGTGTGTTTCCTGGCTATAAATGCCGGTGAGCACATTGACGTGCAGGTCATGCACTTCGAGGGTGAGAAGATCGTTCATTTCAGTCCTGTTTTGACCAGCGCGCAAAGATGGCCGTGGGGAGTAATAGCCCTCTTGCCTGTTCGCGAACAGCCAGTTCGCCAAATTCAACCTTGCCCGGCAGGTCGGCAAAATGCGCCTGCAGCAAATTGCCAAGCGCGATGGCCGACATGCGGACGGCATAGACGGTGAGGAAAAGGAAACGCGAATTGGCGTCGAGCAACTGGCGACAATTGGCGATCAAGCCGGGGAGATCTTCCTCCAAGCGCCACACCTCGCCATCGGGTCCGCGGCCATATTTGGGCGGATCGAGGAGGATGCCATCATAGCGCCGTTCGCGCCGCACTTCGCGCGCGACGAACTTTGCCGCATCATCGACAATCCAGCGGATTGGGCGTTCCGTCATGCCGGAAAGCGCGGCGTTTTCGCGCGCCTGCGCCACCGATTTCTTCGAAGCATCGACATGCACCATCTGCGCGCCTGCCGCTGAAAGCGCCAATGTGCCAACCCCGGTATAGCCGAACAGGTTCATGCAGTGCGGCTCGGCAACCCCCTCAATCTCTCCCCTCATCCAGCGCCAGACGGGGTCCATATCGGGGAAGAAGCCCAGATGGCGGAACGGGGTGCAGCTGGCAGTGAAGCTGACCTCGTCATTCCATTTGAGCGGCCAGCCATCTTGCGGCACCGGTTTTTCATAATACCAGCGGCCTCCGCCATCCTCGTCCGATCCGGGAACAAACTCGCCATCGGCTTGCCAGTCGGTGGTCGCAGGTTCCCACATCGCCTGCGGCTCGGGGCGGATGAATCGGCGATTGCCATAGGATTCGAGCTTGCGGCCATTGCCGCTGTCGATCAGCGTGTAATCGGGTCTCGGCTCGCTGACGAGGGTGACGAAATCAGGCGTGAGCGGCATGGCCCAGCACATGGTCGCGCACCGCAACATAATCCGAAGGCAGCACGATGAAGCGCTCTTCGCGGTCGAACAGATTGCCCACACGGGCCGGAAGCGAGGGGCGCATGCCTGTCGCGCGCTCGACCGCATCGGGGAATTTGGCCGGATGCGCGGTCGCCAGCGTCACCACTGGAATGTCGGCCGCGATTCCCGAATTGCGCGCGGCGTGGAGCGCGATTGCGGTGTGCGGATCGATAATCTCGGCGCATTTCTCATGCGCCCAGCGCATCGCGCCCGACATTTCGTCGGCGTCGGCGCGCATGCTTTTGAACAGGCTTGCCCGTCCGCGCATATCGGCGGAGAGCGCGGTTTTGCCCATCTGCTCGAACACCTTCATCCGCGCCGCTGTGGTGCTGCCATCGCGGCCTTCAAGATCGAACAGCAGTCGCTCAAAATTGCTCGATACCTGGATGTCCATGGAAGGTGCTGCAGTCGGCGTGACCGAACCCACCGAATAATCGCCCTTGGCGAGCGCACGGTGCAGAATGTCGTTGACGTTGGTCGCA
Source organism: uncultured Sphingorhabdus sp. (assembly GCA_937873665.1). Next base: position 73,943 of record CALMYW010000309.1, on the reverse strand, counting down.
ACAATCAGCCGCTCGACCGGTAACCCCATTTGCGCCGCGACATAGCCGGCAAAGACATCGCCGAAATTGCCGGTGGGCACCGAGAAAGCAACCTTGCGCTCGGGCGCGCCAAGCTGCAGCGCGGCCCAGAAATAATAGACCACCTGCGCCATCAACCGCGCCCAGTTGATCGAATTGACCGCAGACAGCGTGATCGCGCTCGTCACTTCGCTGTCGCCGAACATCCGCTTCACCATCGCCTGCGCGTCGTCAAAGCTGCCTTCGATGGCGATATTGTGGACATTGGGGGCAAGCACCGTCGTCATCTGCCGCCGCTGTACATCCGACACACGGCCCTGCGGGTGGAGCATGAATATCTCGATATTCTCGCGTCCGGCTACCGCATGGATCGCTGCGGAACCGGTATCGCCAGAGGTAGCCCCGACAATCGTCAACGCCTTGTCACCGCCGCTCAAAAAGCGCTCAAACAAATGGCCGAGCAGTTGCAGGGCAACATCCTTGAACGCCAGCGTCGGGCCGTGAAATAATTCGAGCAGCCACTGCTGGTTGTCCAGCTGAGTCAGCGGGGTGACCGCAGCGTGCGAGAAACTGCCATAGGCTGCGGCACATAATTCGCGCAGTTCGTCTTCGTTCAGGCTGCCTGCGGTAAAGGGCGCCATCACCTTGGCGGCCAAATCTACATAGGGCAGGCCGCGCATCGCGGCGATTTCGGCGTGCGTGAATTTGGGCCAAGCGCCGGGGACATAAAGCCCGCCATCGCTTGCGAGCCCTGCCAGCGTCACCCCCGCAAAATCGAGGTTCGACGCATTTCCCCTGGTGCTGATATAATGCATGACGCGCGCGGCGTTAGCGGGTGCAGCAATATGGTGCAAGTGCGCACGCAGCTTGCGTTGCGCCAATTCGCCCGATATTCCGCCGCTATGAAACATTATTTCACTGCCTCGTTACTTGCTTTGGTCATTGCCGGTGGTCCTATCGTGCCCGCTTCCGCGCGTCCCATGACCGAGACCGATCTTGCCACGATGAAACGGCTCGCTTCGCCGACCGCTTCGCCCGACGGAAAACTGGTCGCCTATCAGCTTCAGGAAACCGATCTTGCTGCGAACAAACGGCGCAGCGACCTTTGGCTGTACCGCGTCGATGGCAAGGAAGGAGGTCCGTGGAAAATTGCATCCAAGCCTGACTTCAACGAACATAGCCCGGCCTTCGCTCCCGGTGGCAAGTCGATCTATTATCTCAGCAATGCGAGCGGATCAGACCAGCTTTGGCGCTATGATCTTGGCGACCAGACAAGCGCGCAGGTGAGCGATTTCAAAGCCGAAGTCGCCGGATTCAAATTGTCGCCCAATGGCAAAAGGGTTGCTGTTTGGGGGGATATTGCCCGCGATTGCGAAGATTTCGGCTGTGACAGCGATGGGGATCGTTCAAAATCCGGGCCGGGCACAGGTCGCGCATATGATCAGCTGTTTGTCCGCCATTGGGACTCATGGGAAACACCGGGCAATTACAGTCGCCTGTTCAGCTTTGAGATCGGGGCCGATGGCAAGCTGGCGGGCGGTCTCAATATGGATGGCGATGGCGCTGAAACCCTTATCGGCGATACGCCTTCAAAACCCAGCGGTGGCGGAGAGGAAATCGCATGGAGCGCGGATAGCGCTAAGCTGTATTTTGCCTTGCGCAAGGCGGATGCGGAGGAACCGCGTTCGACCAACCTCGATATTTATGCGTCCGAACATGCGTTCGGTGACCCTAAAAATCTGACACCCGAGAACAAGGCAACCGACACGCTGCCTGCCGCCTCGCCCGATGGCAAATGGATGGCTTGGGCCGCAATGGCCCGTCCCGGTTATGAAGCCGACCGGCAGACGTTGATGCTGATGAATAAGGCCACGGGCAAAGTGGTCGCGCTGACCGATCGATGGGACCGTTCGGTCGAATCGATTGCCTGGGCTGCGGACAGCAAGAGTTTGCTTGTTACCGCGCAGGATACACTGGAACGTCCGTTGTTCCGCGTTGACCTGAAAGGCAAAGTCACCCGCCTGACCGATCGCGGCACTATTTCCGAAGTGGTGCCGCTGTCCAATGGCGGTGTAATCTATGCGATCAACAGCCTTGCCGCTCCTGCGGATCTGGTGTGGATGGACGCGAAAGGCAAGACCACGCGCCTCACCAATGTGAACGCCGAATTGTACAAGGGTCTCGACCCGGTTCGATATGAGAAGTTCAGCTTTGCAGGCGCCAATGGCGATCGGGTGCATGGCCAGATCGTCAAGCCACAAGGCGCGACCGGCAAGTTGCCGGTGCTGTTGCTGGTGCATGGCGGCCCGCAAAGCTCGTTCGGCAACAGCTGGTCCTTCCGCTGGAACCCGGCGGTGATGGCATCGCAGGGCTATGCTGTGGTGACGATCGATTTCCATGGCTCGTCTGGCTATGGACAGGCCTTTACCGACAGCATCAATCAGGATTGGGGTGGAAAGCCCCTAGCCGACCTGAAGCTTGGCATGGTCGAACTGGGCAAGATCGATCCACAGCTCGATACCGCCAACGCCTGCGCGTTGGGCGGCAGCTATGGCGGCTATATGATGAACTGGATCGCGGGCAATTGGCCCGAAGGGTTCAAATGTCTGGTCAACCATGCGGGCATTTTCGATCTGCGCGCGATGGCGTTTGAAACCGAAGAATTGTGGTTCGACGAATGGGATCATGGTGGCCCATGGTGGAGCCGCAAGGATGCGGAGAAATGGAACCCGGTGAACCATGTCACCAAATGGAAAACGCCGATGCTGGTCATCCATGGCGAGAAGGACTTCCGTATTCCCTATTCGCAAGGGTTGGCGACCTTCACAGCGCTGCAACGACAGGGGATCGAATCCAAGCTGCTCGTTTTCCCCGATGAGAATCACTGGATATTGAAGGCCAAAAATTCGATCCAGTGGCACCGCACGGTTTTCGATTGGGTGGCGAAGCATCTGAAAGGTGGCAAATAGGGCCAAAGCCCTCGCCTCAGGCAAAGGCGAGGGGTTTTCCTTTGGGCAAAGCGCGGGTAAGGCGCGGGCCCATGACTATCGACAAGACATTCGACCCGGCAGCAATCGAAACCAAATGGTTTGAGCATTGGGAAACGAGCGGCGCCTTCCGCCCCGAGCGCCCCGATGCGCAACCCTTTACCATTGTGAACCCGCCGCCGAATGTGACGGGCAGTCTGCATATCGGCCATGCGCTCGACAATACGCTGCAGGATATTTTAATCCGCCACGCCCGTTTGCAGGGCAAGGATGCGTTGTGGGTCGTCGGCATGGACCATGCGGGCATCGCCACGCAAATGGTGGTCGAACGCCAGCTCGAAGAGCGGCAGGACAAGCGCACCAATTACAGCCGCGACGAATTTGTCGACATCGTCTGGAAGTGGAAGGCGGAAAGCGGCGGGCAGATCACTCGCCAGCTGCGCCGCCTTGGCTGCTCAATGGACTGGGCGAACGAACAGTTCACCATGGACCCGCATTTCAACCGCGCGGTGCTCAAGGTCTTTGTCGACCTCTACAATCAGGGGCTGATCTACCGCGATAAAAGGCTGGTCAATTGGGATCCGAAGCTGAAGACCGCGATTTCGGACCTTGAGGTTGAAACGCGCGAGGTGAAAGGCCATTTCTGGCACTTCCGCTATCCGCTGGCCGACGGCGTGACACTCGACAACGGCGCGGACCATATTGTTGTTGCTACTACCCGCCCCGAAACGATGCTCGCCGATATGGCGGTCGCGGTGAATGCCGATGATCCGCGCTACAAAAGCGTGATCGGCAAATATGTCGAGCTGCCAATCACAGGTCGCCGCGTGCCGATAGTCGCAGACGAGCATGCCGATCCGGAACTGGGCTCGGGCGCAGTGAAGATCACCCCCGGGCATGATTTCAACGACTTTGAAGTCGGCAAGCGCGCAGGGATAAAGCCCGGCGAGATGCTCAACATGTTCGATGCCGAGGCCCGCGTGGTGCAGACGGCCGACGGGCTGATCCCCGACGATCTGGTCGGCATGGATCGCTTCGATGCGCGTGCTGCGGTGGTCGAACAGATGAAGGCGCTGGGCCGCCTCGTTCCGCATATCGTCAAATCGGCGGATGGCGAGGAAAGCGAGCTCGACGCCGAACCGCGCACCATCCAGACGCCCTTTGGCGATCGCGGCGGCGTGGTGATCGAACCCTGGCTGACAGACCAATGGTATGTCGACGCCGAAACGCTCGCCCAGCCGCCGATACAGGCAGTGCGCGACGGGCGGATCGAAATCGTCCCCAAGAGCTGGGAGAAGACCTTCTTCAACTGGATGGAGAATATCCAGCCCTGGTGCGTCAGCCGCCAACTTTGGTGGGGTCACCGGATTCCGGCTTGGTACGACGCTGATGGCAAGGTTTATGTCGCAGAGGACGAAGCAGCTGCGCAAGCGCTAGCTGGCGAAGGCGTTGCGCTGACACAGGACAATGACGTCCTCGACACATGGTTCTCCTCCGCACTCTGGCCGTTCGGTACATTGGGCTGGCCTGACCAGACCGAGGCGCTGGCGCGTCACTATCCGAATGACGTTCTCATTTCCGGCTTTGACATCCTGTTCTTCTGGGATGCGCGTATGGCGATGCAGGGGATGCACTTCATGAAGGAAGTGCCGTGGAAGACGCTCTATCTTCACGGGCTGGTGCGCGCGGCGGACGGGCAGAAAATGTCCAAATCCAAGGGCAATGTCGTCGATCCGTTGATCCTGATGGACAAATATGGCGCCGATGCGCTGCGCTTCTTCATGGCGGCGATGGAAAGCCAGGGCCGCGATGTGAAGATGGATGAACGCCGCGTCGAAGGCTATCGCAATTTCGCGACCAAGCTGTGGAACGCAGCGCGTTTCTGCCAGTCAAACGGCATCGGCGCATCGACCACGCTGCGCGCGCCGGAGGTGAGCCTTGCGGTCAACAAATGGATCATCGGCGAAGTCGTTGAAACGCTGGCGAAGCTCAACAAGGCGTTTGACGAATATCGTTTCGACGCGATGGCCGACGCGATCTACCAGTTCGCCTGGGGCACCTTCTGCGACTGGTATCTGGAACTGATCAAGCCCACCTTTGTCGATGGCGAGAAAGGGGAGATGGATGAAGAATCCAAGACGGTCGCAGGCTGGGTTCTCGACCAGATCCTCGTCATGCTCCACCCCTTCATGCCGTTCATTACCGAAGAGCTATGGCATGCAATGGGCGAGCGGAACTATGACCTGATAGTCGCCAAATGGCCGGAGCCCAAAGCCGATCTCGATCTGGCCGCAGGTGCCGAAATCAACTGGCTGATCCAGCTGGTCACCGAAGTGCGTAGTGCAAAGAACGAGCTCGGTATTGCGCCGGGCGCGCGGCTCAACGCCTTCGTCCGCGACGCCTCAGCCGAGACACTGGCGAGAATTGAGCGGCAGCAGTCGGCAATTGCGCGACAGGCGCGGCTAGACAGCGTTGCCAACGCCGAAGCGCCTGCTGGTGGTTCGCTCCAGATCGTGGTCGACGAAGCTACCTTCGTAATACCGCTTGAAGGCATCATCGATCTCGACGACGAACGCGCACGCATAACCAAAGCGATCGAGGCGGTTTCGAAGGAAGCCAAGTCGTTGGAAGGCCGCCTTTCCAACCCCGCCTTTGTCGAAAAGGCCAAGCCGGAAGCAGTGGAAAAAGCCCGTGCCGATCATGCCGAAAAGGCCGCCGAGGTCGAAAGGCTGAGCGCGGCGCTTGCGCGGTTGGGGTAGCTGAAGTCCGGCCCTTGCCGTCCTAACATAGTCGTCATTCCCGCGAAGGCGGGAATCCATCACCCGCGCAGTAAATTTCCACGGCAGGCGATGGACCCCCGCCTTCGCGGGGGTGACGAAATATATAGAGTGATCGGCTGTCAGACGCCTTTATCGCGCCGCAAAATCGGTTTAGGGTCTTGCCTGCGTCGCCATTCGTGCGGCGTTCAGGGGAAGGGATTTAGCGCGGCGCGATGGATATCTACCTGCCTATAGCCGGGCTGTCGGTAAACATCGTTGTGATCATCCTGCTCGGCGGGGCCGTTGGCATGCTGTCGGGCATGTTCGGCGTCGGCGGTGGCTTTCTGACGACACCTTTGCTGATTTTCTACGGCATCCCGCCGACGGTAGCCGCGGCCTCTGCCTCGACGCAGGTGACTGGGGCAAGCGTATCAGGCGTGTTCGCGCATATGCGGCGCGGCGGGGTCGACTTCCATATGGGTGCGGTGCTCGTCGTCGGCGGGCTGTTGGGCACCTTGTTCGGTGCGCTGCTGTTCGAATTGCTTGAGGCATGGGGACAGGCCGATACCGTCATCAACATCCTCTACACGCTGCTGCTCGGCGGCATTGGGGGGCTGATGGCCAAGGATGCCTGGAAAAGCATGTCAGCCAGCCGAAGCGGAAAACCCCTGCCAGCCAGCAAAAGGCGGCACCATCCGCTTGTGGCTAGCCTTCCCGGCCGCTGGCGTTTTTATCGTTCGGGGCTGTATATTTCGCCGCTCGCGCCCCTGATCCTGGGTTTCCTCACCGGCATCCTTACCATGCTGCTGGGTGTCGGCGGCGGCTTCATCATGGTGCCCGCGATGCTCTACATATTGGGGATGAGCGCGAATGTCGTGGTCGGCACTTCGCTGTTCCAGATCCTCTTCGTCACCATGTCGTCCACGATGGTTCACAGCCTGACGACGCGCGCGGTTGATATCGTCCTCGCCATTTTCCTGCTGATCGGCAGCGTTACCGGCGCGCAGATTGGTGCGCGGTTGGCGCAGCGGATGCGGCCGGATTATCTGCGCTTCCTGCTTGCGGCTATCGTGTTGATTGTGGCGTTGCGCATGGCGCTCGGGCTGGGTTGGCGACCCGATGAAATCTACACGGTGCAATTCCTGTGATTGTCCGGCTGCTCCTGATTCTCGCCTTCCTGCTGCCGCTCCCGGCGCTGGCGCAAAGCGCGGGCGAACCAAAGCTGGTGCCCGATGTGTCGCAGCGCAAGATCAATATCCAGTCGCGCTTCACCGGAGCAGAGTTGCTGATGTTCGGTGCAATTATTTATCCACGCGGCGTCGCTCCCGAAGGGCAGATCGACGTTGCGGTCGTGCTGCGCGGGCCGACGCGTCCGATCATCCTGCGTGAAAAGCAGAAGGTGGCGGGCATTTGGGTCAACGCCGACAGCATCGATTTCCGTTCGGCCCCGGCTTACTATGCCATCGCCTCTTCCCGCCCGATCGAAAAAATCGTCGATGCGCGGACGGCAGCGATTTACGAACTGGGGCTCAAGCGGCTGCAATTATCGCCTACTGGCGAAATCCAGACGCGTGAGGTGCGCCGCTTTACCGACGGGCTGGTTGAGCTGAACCGCAAGGACGGCCTGTTTGCGGAAGCCCCCGGCGAAGTCGATATCACCGATCAGGTTCTTTATCGCGCGCGTCTGACACTGCCGTCGAGCGTTCCGGAAGGCCGCTATATTGCCGAAACGCTGTTGATCCGGGATGGGCGGGTGATCATGGCGGACGACAGTGTCGTGGTAGAGATCAGCAAGACCGGGTTCGAACGCTTCGTCACAATCATGGCGCAGGAATATGGTCTGCTATATGGCGCATTTGCTGTTTTGATTTCGCTCTTTCTCGGCTGGTTTGCGGGCTATGTCTTTGGCCGGCTCTGATGGCGGCCGATTGGCTTGAAAAGCGGCTCGTTTAGCTGAAAATTAACCCCATCATCCTAGTCTGGAACCTGTAGCAACAGGGTGATCAGATGACCGATAATTTTTCAGGCCGCACATTTGGGCAAGGGCAGCCATATCAACCCGGAGAATCGGCGCAAAGTGCAGCCTCTTCGGGGCAAAGCCCTTATCAGCAGCCGGTCAGGCCAGCGGTCCAGCCGACGCAGCCTTATCCCCCCGTCCAGCAAACCGCGCAGTCTGTGGCCCCTGCACAGCAATCGGCACCAGCAACAACCGCGCAACCTGCTGTGCGCCCGATAGCCCAGCCGACACCGCAATCCTTTGCCCCTACCGCCCGGCAAGAGAGTCAGGGTGCCGTTGGCGTTCGTCAGACCCAACGTAGCCATGAGGCAGCCGATAGCGGTCTTCACAAGATTGGCACTGTCATTGAAATTGCAGGATCGGGTTCGCAGGTCAGCCTGAACGCAGCGCTGATCAATGCGCTGGTCGAACATCATGATCCTTCGATTGCCATGGCCGGCCAGGTCGGAAGCCAGATCAAGATCCGTGTCGGCAATGTCTGGTTGCTCGCCAATATCCGCACGCAAAGGCTCGATCTGACCGATGCCAAGACGATCCTTGCCCAAGTCGACTTCCTCGGGGAGGGCGATGAAGAGCGATTGACCGGCAAAATCTATAATTTCCGCCGCGGTGTCACCCGTTATCCGGTTCCGGGTTCGGAAGTATACGCCGTTTCCAGTTCCGACCTCAAACAGGTCTATGCTGCCGATGGCCGGGCCAGTGTTAGCATCGGTACCGTTTTCCCGACCCGCGACATTCGTGGATCGCTGTATGTCGATGCGATGCTCGGCAAGCATTTCGCGCTGCTTGGATCGACGGGTACCGGTAAATCGACCAGTGCGGCGCTCATCCTGCACAAGATTTGCGAACTGGCACCCGAAGGTCATATCGTGATGATCGACCCGCACGGCGAGTATAGCGCCGCGTTCAAGGGTAATGGCGCACTATATGACGTCAACAACCTCGCCATGCCCTATTGGCTCATGAACTTCGCCGAGCATTGCGAAGTCTTCGTTACCTCGTCTGGCGACGAGCGGCAGGCAGACTGCGACATTCTGGCCAAATGCCTTTTGCAGGCTCGTTCGAAAAACCGGCTCGCGGAAAGCATTGGCAAACTGACAGTCGACGCACCGATTCCCTATCTGCTGTCTGATTTGACCACCATCATCCAGAATGAGATGGGCAAACTCGACAAGGCCACCAACACCGCTCCGTTCATGCGTTTGAAGGGCAAGATCGAGGAACTGAAAGCCGATCCGCGCTACAGCTTCATGTTCTCGGGCATGCTGGTCGGCGATACCATGACCGACTTTCTCGGCAAGATTTTCCGCCTTCCAAGTGATGGCAAGCCGATCTCGATCATCGACGTCTCGGGAGTGCCCTCCGATATCACGTCGACGGTGGTCGCGGTGCTCTCGCGGCTGGTTTTCGATTATGCGATCTGGTCGCGCAATGAACCGCAGCGTCCGATCCTCCTCGTTTGCGAGGAAGCGCACCGCTATATCCCTTCGGACCGCGTCGCAGGCGGCAGTGCGGTTCGGACGATCCTCGAGCGTATCGCCAAGGAAGGCCGTAAATATGGTGTCTCGCTGGGCCTGATTACCCAGCGCCCTTCAGACTTGGCCGAAGGTGTGTTGTCGCAGTGCGGCACGATTATCTCGATGCGACTGAATAACGATCGTGACCAGGCCTATGTGCGCGCGGCAATGCCGGAAGGTGCGCGGGGCTTCCTCGATTCAATTCCGGCGCTCCGCAACCGCGAATGCATCATCTGCGGTGAAGGCGTGTCGATCCCGATCCGCGTTGCACTCGACACGCTGGAGGAAGAAAAGCGTCCAGCTTCGGAAGATCCGCTCTTCTCTGTCCTGTGGCAGGAAACGGGGGGTGAGGAAGAACTTCTCGACCGCGTTGTCCGCCGCTGGCGTGCTCAGGGGCGGTAACGCTTACCGCTTTTCGAACGGCTTCAAGCCCCGGCCCAGCCGGTTCGCACCCAGTACAATGGCATCGCCCGACCAGTCGGCTAGGAAGACTGTATTGCGATCAACACCGGTGGCAAGGCTGGCGTCGTTACCGCTGATCGCAAGGCCCGCGCTGCTGCGCTGGCGGCCTTCGGCTGCAACGGCGATGAAGGCGCTGTAATTTTCCTTGTCCTTGCCTTGCACAAACACATTGCCACTGATCATGCCGGTGGCCCCGCCGGGCAGGTCGATCATATAATTGGTTGCCTGCCCGCGCGTATCGTCAAAGGCATTGTTCTGGATGATCGCGGTGGCAGCACGGCTTTTGATGTAATGCCCGCCATTGCCGCGCTCGAAACGGCTGCGGGTGACGGTCAACGAGGCAAAGTCACCGATATAGATGCTGTGCGCGCAGGAAAGCCCCCTGTCGCAACGGCCCAGTTCGCTGAATGTCGTCTGGTCGATTACGATTTCTCCTGCCGGATCCTGGGCGGTCAAGATGCCTTGTTCGCTGTTGCGAAAGACCGAACGGGTGACGGCCAGATTGCCCTTTTCCAGACGGATGCCTGCGCCATTGCCATCAGGCACAGCCATGTTCTGGAAGATGATACCGTCAACGGCGGCCGATCGGCCCCGCAGCACCAATGCTGCCTTGCCCTCGCAAATATCGCCGTCAAAGATCGACCGGCCAGCGACTTCGGCTTTGAACGAGATGTGGCCTGCAGATTGCACCGCGCATTCGCGATAGGTGCCGGGGGCAATCAGTATCGTTCCTTGCGCGTCGCCTATCGCCTCGATGGCATCGGCCAGACGCGAATAGGTCCGTCCGGTTTCGGCAACCTGAAACGGCGCCATGCCTTGCTGGGCCGCTGCCGAGACGGCGGCAATCGCGGTAATGGCGGGAATGAGGAAGAACGGGATACGGTTCATGATATATCTTCCGATTTGGCTTTGAGTCGAATGTGCCTGCTTCCGGCGATTCCCGCCAGCGGGTTAACCACAGATGCCTTCTTCTGTCCGCTTCGGGGACATAGCTATTCATGATTCACTGGTCCTGCTGCGCTTGCGACGGGCGCCTATGATGCTAGTTCTTGATCCTGACTGTCGACACAGAATCGATGGCGAGCGGAGGGTATATGCACGCGGTTACCACGACCGAAGTTTTCCTGTTGGCGATGCTGATCATCTTCACATTGCCCTATCTGGTCTGGCGGCTGGGGCGGACCGAATATTATGCGCCGCTGGTGGTGGTTCAGATCGTCGCGGGCATCTTGCTCGGCCCTGGCGTGCTGGGAGCGGCCTTCCCCGATTATTACAGCTTCGTCTTCCGGCCTGAAGTGGTCACCGCATTGAACGGTGTTGCCTGGTGGGCGGTTATGATGTTTGTCTGGGTCGCGGGGATCGAACTTGATCTGGAAGAGGCATGGAAACGGCGCCGCGAAACCGGGGTGACGGCAGGCTTTGCGCTGTTCACACCGCTATTGTTCGGCAGTCTGGCGGCCATATTGCTGCTGCAAACCGGTGATGGCTGGGCGGGGGATAAAGGCGCGCGCTGGCAAGTCATTCTCGGCATCGGCATGGCCTGTGCGGTCACTGCACTGCCGATCCTCGTGCTTTTCATGGAAAAGATGGAGATTTTGCGCCAACCCATCGGCCAGCGCATCCTGCGTTACGCCAGCCTTGACGATATCGCGATCTGGGGCGTGCTCGCGCTGATCCTGCTCGATTGGGAGAGGATCGGGCGGCAGGGCGCGTTCCTCGTCTTGTTCGGCGCACTGACCTTTGCAATCCGCAAGCTGATGGTGCGAATTCCGGAACGGGATCGCTGGTATGCCGGGCTCATCTGGCTTGCGGCATCCGGCCTCGCAGCCGACTGGGCGGGGCTGCACTATATGGTCGGCGCGTTTCTGGCCGGCGCTGTGCTCGACAGCAAATGGTTCACGCTCAAAGACATGGACAATTTCCGCAACACGATATTGCTGGCGGTCATGCCGGTGTTTTTCCTGTCGACCGGGCTGCGCACCCAATGGGATGTCGGCGGGGTTGCGGTGTTCGGCGCGGCGGCCCTGCTATTGGTCGCGGCAGTCGTCGGCAAGCTCGCGGGCATCCATATCGCAGGGCGCATATTGAAGTGGGAGAAGGGTGAGGCGTCGATCATCGGCTGGCTGTTGCAGACCAAGGCGCTGATCATGATCATCTTCGCTAACATCCTGCTCGATAAGGCCATCATCACCAACGAGACCTTCACGGCTTTGCTGCTGATGGCGGTGGCCTCGACAATGCTGACGATCCCGGTGGTCACGCCCAAGCTGAAGGCGCTGGCGGAGGTGATTGCGAAGCGGGGTTGACTTAACGGCTGGCTCGAAAGTTGACAAAACTGACACCATATCACGTTCAAACATTCCACCCCCGCGACAGGAAATTTCCAACATCTGGAGCGATGGGTGCGGCGGCGATTTTGGGAGAAAGGGCTCACACTATCAAAGAGCCAGCCGTACCGCATCGGCGGTGGGCGAGGAGAGGCTGGCAAAACAAGTCCTACATTTCAAGCGAGAACATCTGGTCCTTCTCCCATAGGGAGAGGGGGCACGCAACTTTCACGAAAATGCACTGGAGCGACGCATTGATAATCCCTCCATCATTCCCATTTCGAACAGATGTCAGGACGCAAACAGCACTTCATACCCCAATTTGTCCTCCGGGAGTTTGGCGAGGACGCCAAAGGTAAGAAAAAGCAAGTCAGAGTCTTTCAACGCGAACGAACTTTTATTTCCGCTCCCGATGGGATTGGCGCTGCACGTGAGTTTTACTCTGCCAAAAATGACGACGAAGCTACGCTCGACGACATCATTACCGGCGCAGAGATTGAGTATGCCAAAATACACCGATCATTGATTGATGCGCCACACGACAGAAGCATAGATTCAGAAGCGGCTTCCAGACTACTCTGCCACCTTTCAGTAAGAGGAGCAAACTTACGCGAAGCCATGTCGGCAGGAAGTGAATATGCCATTCGTAAAGCAATGGATGTGTTTTCTAACTCACAGAAGTTGCGACAGATTTTAGGTTTGTCCGGGAGCGAACCAAGCGGAAAACTCAAGGTTCGGCTCGACCAATTTTACAATGAAAACAAAGCGAAAATTCGAAAATCGGGAATGTCTCGACATGAATTTAGAATATTTGCATTTCGACATGTGAATCGCAATTGGGATTCAAACTTTGAAAAGGCCATCCCCCAGATGTTTGCGCCTTATTCAGGCATCGATTTCTCGGCCCTCGCTGCGGAGGCTCACAAAAATATTCTATCTGAAGACGTGGAGCCAGAGAAACGCGTTGAAGCATTCAGTCGACTGCCATGGAGAGTAGTCGAAACCCATCAGCCTTTGATACTGCCTGATTGCGTCATCATAGTGGATGACGCAGACGAAGGAGTAATCCCTGCTTCATTTGTCGGAGCAGCTGGGCTGAGAGGTGCATTATTTCCGCTAACGCCAAATAAAGCGCTGTGTGGTGGGACATATGCTAATGATGCGGTTCTGAATGGGTTATTGCCTCGATTTAGCACCATAGCTGCCTACAACAGCTGGGACTTTTTCGTTGCAAATCCCCAAACAACAATCGACGAAAAGCTGCGGGACTTAATCGGCGGTCGAATTACAAAGACTATTATTTCTGCAGTTGAAGAGGCTCTGCGAGACGCTCTGCTCGATGGCTTGAGCTCATAAATCCATCAACTAGCTCCCCTTCACTCATTTAAATTCGGCCGCAAATATTGCCGTGCCTTGTCGAGCTCCAGCCCGCGCCGTGCGGCATAGTCTGCGACCTGATCCTCGCCAATCCGCGCGACGCCGAAATATTCGCTTTGCGGGTGGCCGAAGTAGAAGCCGCTGACGGCCGCTGTTGGCAGCATGGCGAAGCTTTCGGTCAGGGTGATGCCGGTGCGGTGGGTGGCGTCGAGCAGGTCGAACAGCACCGGCTTCAGGCTGTGGTCGGGGCAGGCAGGATAGCCGGGGGCGGGGCGGATGCCGCGATATTGCTCGCGGATCAGCGCTTCGTTGGTCAGCTGCTCTTCGGGGGCGTATCCCCATAGTTCCTTGCGGACATGTTCGTGCATCCGCTCGGCAAAGGCTTCGGCCAGACGGTCGGCGAGCGCCTTCAGCATGATGTCCGAATAATCGTCGATATGGGCCTTGAACTCGGCGAGCTTGGTGCCGATGCCATGGCCGGTGGTGACAGCAAAACCGCCGATCCAGTCGCCATCGGGGCTGATGAAATCGGCGAGGCACATATTGGCGCGGCCTTCGCGCTTGGCCACTTGCTGGCGCAGGAAGGGCAGGCGGACATGCTCTTCGTTGTCGAGATAGATGACAACATCGTCGCCTTCACGTGCACAAGGCCATAGCCCCGCGACGCCCTTTGCGCGCAACCATTTTTCCGAAACGATCTTGTCGAGCATCGCCTGTGCGTCGGCGAACAATTGCCGTGCGCTTTCGCCGACCACTTCGTCTTCGAGGATTGCGGGGTAATTGCCGTGCAATTCCCAGGCGCGGAAGAAGGGCGTCCAGTCGATATAGTCGCGCAGATCGGAGAGCGGCCAGTCGTCATAAACATGCACCCCGGGTTGCAGCGGTGCACCGGGTTTCAGGCTTTCGTCGATTTCAAAGGCATTGGCGCGCGCCTCTTCGAGCGTTGCCAGCGGCTTGGCGGTCTTGCCCGAGCGCGCGTCGCGGATATGGCCATATTCGGAGCGGGTATCCGCCACAAATTTCTCGGCAAGTGTATCGCTGACCAAGGTGGAGGCCACACCCACCGCGCGGCTGGCGTCGAGCACATGTACCGTCGGCCCCGAATAGACCGGCTCGATGCGCAGCGCTGTGTGCGTTTTTGACGTCGTGGCCCCGCCGATCAGCAGCGGCATCGTCATGCCAGCCCGCTGCATTTCTTCAGCCACCGTAACCATTTCATCAAGGCTGGGGGTGATCAGGCCGGACAGGCCAATCATATCGGCGTCATTTTCGACCGCGCTTTTGAGGATTTCCTGCCATGGCACCATGACGCCAAGGTCGATGACTTCAAAGCCGTTGCACTGCAGCACCACGCCGACGATATTTTTGCCGATATCGTGGACGTCGCCCTTGACCGTGGCCATGATGATCCGGCCCTTGCCCTTGGAGTTTTCGTCTTTCTCGGCCTCGATATAGGGGAAGAGGTGGGCAACGGCCTTTTTCATCACGCGCGCGGATTTGACCACCTGCGGCAGGAACATCTTGCCGCTGCCGAACAGGTCGCCGACGACATTCATGCCGTCCATCAGCGGGCCTTCGATCACTTCGATCGGGCGACCGCCGCGTTCCTTGATCGCGAGGCGCGCTTCCTCGGTATCCTCGACGACATGCGCGTCGATTCCCTTGACCAGCGCATGTTCGATGCGGCGTTCAACCGACCAGCCGCGCCATTCGGCGGCGGCCTTTTCCTGTGCGGCATCGGTGCCCTTATAGCGTTCGGCGAGGGCGATCAGCCGCTCGGTCGCGTCAGGGTCCTTGTTCAGGATTACATCTTCGCAGGCGGTGCGCAGTTCGGGATCGATCGTGTCATAAACATCGAGCTGCCCGGCATTGACGATCGCCATGTCGAGTCCGGCGGGGATCGCATGGTAGAGGAAGATGCTGTGCATCGCGCGGCGGACGGGTTCGTTGCCACGGAAACTGAAAGACAGGTTCGAAAGACCGCCCGAATAATGCGCATGCGGACACAGTACGCGCAGTTCCTTGACCGCCTCGATAAAGTCGACGCCGTAATTATTATGCTCTTCGATCCCCGTCGCGATCGCGAAGATATTGGGATCGAAGATGATGTCCTCGGGCGGGAAGCCGATGCCGACCAGCAGGTCATAAGCGCGCTTGCAGATCGAAACCTTGCGCTCCTTGGTGTCCGCCTGCCCGGTTTCGTCGAAGGCCATTACGACCACGGCCGCGCCATAGGCCATGCACAGGCGTGCGTGGTGCAGGAAGGCCTCTTCGCCCTCTTTCATCGAGATAGAATTGACCACCGGTTTGCCCGAAACGCATTTCAGCCCCGCCTCGATGACGCTCCATTTGGAACTGTCGATCATCACCGGCACGCGCGCGATATCGGGCTCGGCGGCTATGCGTTTGAGGAAGGTGGTCATCGCCAGCTCGGCGTCGAGCAGGCCTTCGTCCATGTTGACGTCGATGATCTGCGCGCCATTTTCGACCTGATCACGCGCGACCTCAACCGCGGCTTCATAATCCCCGGCGAGGATCAGCTTCTTGAACTTGGCCGATCCGGTGACGTTGGTGCGTTCGCCGATGTTGACGAAGGAGGAGCCGGTGGGGCGGGCGGTATTGGCGGTCTGGTTCATTTTGTTCTTACTCGTCGCCCCGGCGAAGGCCGGGGCCGTTGGAGGTTTTCTCAATGGGTGCAGGCTAAACCTGTCGCGGCCCCGGCCTTCGCCGGGGCGACGCTTCGCTAAGCCGCCATCACAAAGGGCTCCAGCCCGGCGAGCCGCGTTACCACTGGCGCGGTTGGCACCTGTCTTGGAGCACGGTCGGCGACGGCTTTGGCAATCGCGGCGATATGTGCGGGCGTGGTGCCGCAGCATCCGCCGACGACATTCACCAGCCCCTCGTCGAGCCATTGCTCGATCAGCTTTGCGGTCTGCTCGGGCAGTTCGTCATATTGGCCAAGCTCATTGGGCAGCCCCGCATTGGGATAGGCCATCACCAGCGCGTCGGAATTTTTGGCAAGTTCCGAGAGATAAGGCCGCAACAGATCCGCGCCGAACGAGCAGTTGAGGCCGATAGTAAGCGGCTTCACATGGCGGATGGTGTTCCAGAAACCCTGTACCGTGTGGCCGGACAGGTTGCGGCCCGCCATGTCGGTGATCGTCATGCTGATCATCAGCGGCACATCGCGGCCCGAGGCCGCCGCCGCCTCCTGCGCTGCCATCGCCGCGCATTTGGCGTTGAGCGTGTCGAAGATCGTTTCGATCAGCAGAAAGTCGACCCCGCCTTCAATCAGCGCATCGCATTGCTCGCGATAG
Source organism: uncultured Sphingorhabdus sp. (assembly GCA_937873665.1). The sequence continues at coordinate 57,162 of CALMYW010000309.1, read as the reverse complement.
TCGGCCTTCAGCGTGTCGAAATCGACCTCGCGATAGCCGGGATCGTTGACATCGGGCGAGAGGGAAAGCGTCTTGTTGGTCGGGCCGATGGAGCCTGCGACGAAACGCTTTAGCCCATCCTTCGCCTCGGCCCTGTCGGCACAGGCGCGGGCGAGCTTGGCGCTTTCGACATTGATCTGCCGAACCAGATGCTCACAGCCATAATCGGCCATCGCCACGCGGGTGGAGCTGAAAGTGTTGGTTTCGATCATGTCCGCGCCCGCGTCCAGATAGGCATCGTGGATCGCGCCGATGATGTCGGGCCGGGTGATAGAGAGCAGATCGTTATTGCCCTTCTGGTCCTTCGCGAGATCAAGATCGCCGCGATAATCGGCTTCCTCCAGTCTGTAGCGCTGGATTGAAGTGCCGTATCCGCCGTCGAACACAAGGATGCGTTCTTTGCAGCGGGCAGTGAAGTCTTCGCGGGCGCTCATATTGCGGCTTCCTTCGCGGTTTCGACCGGGCGCTTGCCGAGCAGGTGGCAAATGGCATAGCTGAGCTCTGCACGGTTCAAGGTATAGAAATGGAACTGGCGGACACCGCCTGCATATAGCCTGCGGCACATTTCGGCGGAGATTGTGGCAGCAACCAGTTGCCGCGCAGACGGATGATCGTCGAGCCCTTCAAACAGATGCGCCATCCATTCGGGGATTGCAGTTCCCGTCATTTTGGACATGCGCTGGATCGCGGCGAAGTTGGAAACAGGCATGATACCGGGCACGATCTCGGCTTCGATACCCGCTGAGGCCACGGCATCGCGAAAGCGGAAGAAGGTTTCGGGTTCGAAAAAGAATTGCGTGATCGCGCGGCTGGCACCTGCATCCAATTTGCGTTTGAGGAAATCGATATCCGATTGCGCGGTCGCCGCTTCGGGGTGGGTTTCGGGATAAGCGCTCACCGAAATCTCGAACGGGCGCAGCTTGCGCAGGCCTTCGACCAGTTCGGCTGCGCTCGCATAGCCTTGCGGGTGCGGCTCAAACTGCCCGCCCGCATTGGGCGGATCGCCGCGTAGCGCGACGATATGGCGCACGCCTGCTTCCCAATAGGCGTTGGCGACCTCTGCAATCTCCTCACGCGTGGCATCGACGCAGGTGAGGTGCGCCGCAGCGGGGATGCTGGTTTCCTTGGCAATGCGTGCGACCGTATTGTGCGTCCGTTCGCGCGTCGATCCGCCCGCACCATAGGTCACCGAAACGAAGCGAGGGGCCAGCGGAGCGAGCGTCACGATCGAATCCCACAATTGCTCTTCCATCTTCTCGGTCTTGGGCGGGAAGAATTCGAAGCTGATCTCTGCATCGCCAGGCAGCCCCGCGAATAGCGAGCTGGCAAGCGCACGGCGCGATTCGGCCATCTGGTCGAGTGATAAGATCATGCAACATTCCTAAGAATTGGGGGCCTGAGTTTGGGAGATTCGCTTGCGGTCTGACCGCGTTGGCCCAGCCATATCTTTACCGCAAGCTTGCCGCCCGCAAGCGTTTCGGTGCGTGCGGGCACCAGCCCGGCGCTGGCAAATGCGCGTGCCATGCTCTCGTCGGTGAAGCCGAGGCGGGCATGGGCGTGGACGCTGCGCAGTTCTTCGAGATCATGGGCGGCGAAATCGACGACCAGTAATCGTCCTTCCGGGGCCAATACGCGTGCGGCCTCTGCAATAGCCCGTTCGGGATGCTGGGCATAATGCAGCACCTGGTGGAACAGGATGGTGTCAAAGCTGCCATCGGCGAAGGGCAGGGTGTTGAAATCGCCGAGCACGATTTCCGTGTGCGCCTGCACCGCTGCGGCATCTTCCATCCCGCCCAGCTTGGCGCGGGCAAGCCGCAACATCTCCACACTGTTATCAAGGGCGACGAAGCGTTGGGCATCGCGCGCGAACAATTCGATCATGCGCCCGGTGCCGGTACCGATGTCGAGCACGCGGCCAACCGGAGCTTCACCCAGCAGTGCGCGCATGGCCGCCTCCACTTCGGCCTCGGCGATGTGCAGCGAGCGGATCTGATCCCATTGTTCGGCATGGGCATTAAAATAGGTGGCCGCCATTTCGGTGCGCGCCGAGCGAACCTCCTCCAGGCGCGCCAGATCACGCAATACCGGGCGTGAATCCTCTGTGCCCGGCAAGCTGAACAAGGGTTCGATTGCATGGTGCGACAACATTGGACCGGGGCGCAGGAAGACCCATGCCCCTTCACGGCGGCGCTCCGCGATACCTGCTTCGTCCAAAATCTTGATGTGGCGCGATACGCGCGGCTGGCTTTGCCCCAAAATCTGTACGACCTCGCTGACGGAAAGCTCCAATTGCCGTATCAACAGCGTGATTCGCATCCGCGTCGGATCGGCAAGCGCGCGCATTATGTTGAGCAAGGGTGTCATTGGCATGGCATATAAAGAATTCTTTATATCGTGTCAATTGGCGCAATTGTGACATATTTTTGAACCGCTGGTCGCCAAATGGGAGCGAACAGACGCACTCTACGCATTTTGTAGAAAAAAGCCGATTGCGTTGAATGTTTGAAGCCGCTAGTGGAGGCGCCGCAAGCCAAGCTATGCACATCGCATGCTGCTTGTCTGGTTTTTTGAAGTTCTTTGTTAGGGGGATTTCCCACATGAAAAAGATTGCTGTTTCTCTCGTTCTCGCTTCTGCAATGGCTCTGGCTGCTTGCTCGGGCGCTGAAGAAGCCACCACCGAAGCCGCTGAAGGCGCTGAAGCTGCTGCTGATGCAGCTGCTGAAGGTGCAGAAGCTGCTACCGACGCTGCCGCCGCCGCTGGCGACGCTGCTGAAGCTGCAACCGGCGAAGCCGCTGCTGCTGCTACCGACGCTGCTGCAGCTGGTAAAGAAGCTGCTGCCGCTGCTGGCGACGCAGCTGCTGCTGCTGGCGATGCCGCTAAGGCTGCTGGCGACGCTGCAAAAGAAGCAACCAAGTAATAGCTTCTTAGCTTCTAGCTAAATTCGAAAGGGGCTGTCCTGCATTGCAGGGCAGCCTTTTTCTTTGCCTCCGCCAACGGCCAAATGTAACAGCGCAGTCATGCGCACATGCCTTCCACTGATCCTATTGCTCTCGGCATGCGGCCCGGCGCCTACCGATCCGGGCCCAGGCGGCGTTTCCGTCGAAGATGCCAAAGCGCTGGACGAAGCCGCAGCACGGCTCGAGGAAGAGCAGGCTGATCCGCCCACTCTTGCCGATCAGGTCAACCAATAGCGATCAGCGATGGTTCGCGGCGACAGCCCGTGAAACCGCCTGCATCATCGCCATGCGCGACGGAATGCCCGAAGTCGTACTTGCGATCATCACCACTACAGCATAGCGGGTGCCATCTGGCGCGGTCATGATTCCGATGTCGTTATAACCGGTTGAAACCGGATCCAGTTCCTGTCCGGTGCCGGTTTTGTGACCGAAACGCCAGCCGGGCGGGACACCTGCTTTCAAACGGTTCGGTCCGCTCTTGGTGCGTTCCATCATCGCCAGCAACAAGCGTGTTGAAGCGGGTGAAAGCAATTCACCTTTGGCCAGGCGGGCCAGCGCGCTGGCAATCGCATCAGGTGCAGCGCCATCTACCGGATCAGCCAGATAGGCATCCAGCGCCGCTTTGCGCCGTTCCAGCGGAATCGCGGAGCGCGCCGTGTAGAAACGCCGGCCAATTGAATAATCCTGCTGCCAACTCATCCCCGCAATCTGGCTCTGCAAAAGCCGCTCACCGGGGCCGAAACGGATTTTGCCCAGCCGCTTGCGTTCGATGAAGTTGCGCACAGCTTCAGGCCCGCCTGCGGTGCGTAGCAGGCTGTCATTCGCGGTATTGTCGCTGGCCGTTATCGCCTGCTCCAAGAGGCTCAGAACCGTCTCCTCAATCTCTCCATTGGCGAGCACGCGATCCCGGATCGGTTGGTGGAAAACGGCGAGGTCCGATGCTGTGATGCGCACTTTCTGGTCAAGGCGAACGCGGCCGCTGTCGATCTGGTCGAGGATCGTCATTGCCACCCACATTTTGGAGACGCTTTGCTGCGGGAACAGCTCGCCCAACCGCTTTCCTGTTACCCAATCACCGTCAATCCTCTGCACCGCGATACCGGTGCGTCCGGGAAACTGCCGCCAAGCCGTATCAATTTCGGCGATCAGCTGCTCAGGTACCGTTACGCGAACCAACTTTGCCGGCTCTGCCGGGCGATGTGTCGGCTTTTGCACGGGCGGGGGTGCCGGCTGGGTTACGATGACACGCGGTTTGGACTGGGCCTGTGGTGGGACTTTCGCAGGTGCCGAAACGCAGCCGCCAAGGCCCGCAAGCAGCAACAATATCAAAGCTGTTCTAGCAAACATCCACACACCATAATCCACGAAATTTTACAAAACATGACTAGCGGGCAAAGCATCCGCGGAAAAGCGCTCCAATCAAGCTTTGCGGCCAGTTGACTCAACGCATCCGACAAAGCGTTGCCGCATAAATCCAAGGTTATAGGAGTTGATATTACTTGACCTGAACGGGTTGGCGTAGTTGTCCTTATGCAATCGAAATCATTCGCGGGAGCATGTTCAATGTCCGAAGAAGGCCTTTTTATCGGTTCGACAGCCGAAGGCGCACGTCAGGCTATCAACTGGAAAAGAGCCAACCGGCACGGACTGATTGCAGGCGCAACCGGCACCGGTAAAACCATCACGCTACAGGTGATGGCAGAAGGTTTTTCGCGCAATGGCGTTCCCGTCTTTGTCTCCGACGTGAAGGGCGACCTTGCCGGCATGGCGATGGCGGGTGCCGCCACGCAGAAGAACCACGAAAATTTCGTTAACCGCGCAAAAGAGATCGGCGACAGCGAATGGGTCTATTCGGACAATCCTGTGCAATTCTGGGATCTGTTCGGCGAAAATGGCCATCCGGTGCGGACCACGGTTTCCGAAATGGGTCCGCTGATGCTTTCGCGGCTGATGGATCTGAACGAGGTTCAGGAAGGCGTGCTGACCATCGCCTTTCATGTTGCCGACAAGGAAGGTCTGCTCTTGCTCGACCTCGACGATTTGCAGGCCATGCTGGTCAACATCGCCGAGCGTGCTGAAGAAATGACCACCACTTATGGTAACGTGTCCAAGCAGAGCGTCGGCTCTATCCAGCGTTCACTTCTGCAATTGCGGTCGCAAGGGGGCGACCGGTTCTTCGGCGAGCCCGCACTCGATCTGGACGACTTTATCGCCTGCGATGACAAGGGGCGCGGGATTATCAACATCCTGTCGGCTGAAAAGCTGATGCAGAGCCCCAAGCTCTATTCAACCTTCCTGCTCTGGCTGCTTTCCGAACTTTTTGAAACGCTTCCAGAAATCGGCGATCCCGACAAGCCCAAGCTGGTTTTCTTTTTCGACGAGGCGCATCTTCTGTTCAGTGACGCACCGAAAGCGCTGGTCGAGAAGATCGAACAGGTTGTGCGCCTGATCCGCTCAAAAGGCGTCGGCGTCTATTTCATTACGCAGAACCCGATCGACATTCCCGACACCGTGGCAGGTCAGTTGAACAACCGGGTTCAGCACAAATTAAATGCCTTCACCCCACGTGATCAGGCAGCGGTTAAATCGGCGGCGGAGACCTTCCGCGCCAATCCTGGCGTCGATGTGACCACCGCGATCACCGAATTGAAGGTTGGTGAAGCCCTTGTCTCGGTGCTGCAAGCCGATGGTTCGCCGACGCCGGTCGAACGCACGCTGATCAAGCCTCCGGCATCGCGCACAGGCCCGCTCGACGCCAAGGAGCGGGGCGTCATGATCGCGACCGACGCGATTGGCGACAAATATGACGATCTGATCGACCGCGAATCCGCCGAGGAGATTCTGCTGGCCAAGGGTGCGCAAGCTGCCGCTGCCGCAGAGGCGGCAGAAGCCGCCGAAGAACAGGCCAAGCTCGACGCAATCGCCGCCAAGGAAAAAGCCAAGGCAGAAGCAGCAGCTGCCAAAGAGGCTGCCCGCGAAGCCGCGCGTCAGGCGCGTGAGGCGGCGAAGCCCAGCATGGCGGAAAAGATGGTGCAATCGGCCGCACGGTCAGCGGCGACCTCGGTCGGGCGCCAGCTGGCAGGCAGTTTCGGCAAATCCTTGGTGCGCGGAATTTTGGGCAGCCTGTTCAAATAGGCAGGCCCGGAACGAAAAAGTGCGGCCGTGTTTTTAGGCACGACCGCACGGGTGTCCGTCGAATGCAGATGGGTCGCTATTGCAGGTCTTCGACGGACACCCACCCCCGGGTTCCAAAATTATCGGTCATTTCCACAAACAGGCCTTCGCGGTTGCCTGTGGGATTGAGGCTGGTTCCGGCCCGCAGTGCGCGCAGGACAGCGCTTTCCTTGTTTGCGGCTGCGTACATGCTTGTGTCGACGGCTGCGGTCGCACCTGCCCCGGCTTTTGGTGACGGTGCGGCTTGCGACAGGATTGATGCCTGCCTGCTGACGGCGTTAAAGGCTTTCATAAAGGCTTCGGCGAGCATTTTACCGTCCTTGCTCGAGCCATAGCCCGCGGCATTTACGCCGCTTTCCCAAGCGGAAGCCCCGGCAAAGGTAAGAGCGGATTTCTTGACTTCACCACTGCCGCTGACCAAGGTCAGGCCGTTGGCCGGGCTGACGACACGAATGCCGGCTGCAACGGTCTTTTTCTTGCCACCCAAGCCGCCAAACATTCCCAGCAACGGTCCTGCGAGCGGCACGCCGCCAACCAGACCCCCGACTGCCCCCGAACGAACCAGCCCCTCGGTAACCGCCGCCTTCGCAAGGTCGATGCTCTTGTCGACCTCTTCCTTGTCGCCCGCGATCACATTCATCAAATAATTGGCGGGTTCGCCGCTTGCCGGATTGTGCGGCGTAAAGCAGCCCGACTCGAGTGCAAACGCATTGACCAGCTCGCGTGGGCTCCCCAAGCCAAATTTGGTCCAGCCCTGTGTATCGCCATCGACAACTGCGATGGTGCCATAGTTGGTTTCGCATTTTGACAAACTCAGCGCAGGCTCTTCGTCCTTCGCACTTGCCCCCGCAGACAGCGCGATAAGCGCAGCAAAGCCAATCAACTTTCGCATATTTTCCTAGCCCCCTCGGATCATGCTTAGTGCAGCCTAGATATACCGGAGGTCGGGCGAATAATTGTAAGAACGCAACAAGCGCTATTGGTTGCATCACATGAAAAAATCGCTGAACAGGCATTGCAATCCTCGGTTTAATCGCGCAATTAAACCGCGAGAGAGGAATCACTTATGAGCATGCCCGCCGCCCAAGAACTCGCCGATTTCGAGGCGCAATGCGACGCGTGGTTCCGCGAGCATACCGTCGCCGATCCGGGCTTCATGCTGCCATTGACCTTCATGGAGGTTTCGACCGACCAGCAGTTTGATTTCCTGCAGAAATGGCAGAATCAGGTCTATGAGGCTGGCTATATCGGGATGAGCTGGCCCGCCGAATATGGTGGTCGGGGCATGCATCCGGAGTTTCAGCGGATCGCCACCCGGATCATGAAGAAATATGATTCGCCGATCATGCTCAACGCGATCGGCAATGGCTGGGCCGGGCCGCTGATCCTCGACATTGGCAGCGAGGAACAGAAGAAGCGCTATATCAAACCGATGCTGGCGGCTGAGGAAATCTGGTGCCAGGGCTTTTCGGAACCAGAGAATGGCTCCGACCTCGGCAATGCGCAAACGCGCGCTGTGCGCGATGGCGACGACTATGTTGTCAACGGCTCCAAAATCTGGACCTCGCTTGGCGACCGCGCGCATATGATGATACTGCTCGCGCGCACCAATCCGGATGCGCCGAACAAATATGCCGGGCTCAGTTTCTTTCTTTCACCGATGCGCATTCCGGGCATTGAAACCCGGCGGATCAAGAAGCTCACCGGCGAATATGGCTTCGTGCAGACCTTTTTCGACAATGCCCGCATTCCCGCCAGTGACATGATGGGCGAGGAAGGCCAGGGTTGGCTGGTCGCGATGAAGACGCTTGAATATGAGCGGGGCGCGAAGGTCAATCTGGCGGGCGGTTCCTTTGCCAAGGAAATGGACGTCATGGAAATCCTCGATCTGGCGCGCAATGCACAGCGTGGAGGCAAGCCATTGCTCGATGACCCCGTGATGCGTGACAGACTGGTCGAATTCCTGATCGATGCGCAGGCGCTCAACCTCAACAATGCCCGCAGACGGATGGCACCGCTCAATCAGGATCGCCCGATGGGGCTTTCGCTGATGAATAAGCTGGCGCGGACCGAGCTGGTGCGCGAGCTGACGCAATTTGCCCTGCAGTTTCAGGGAACCAAAGCGGGCTATTATGTGGGGGATGAAAATGCCGTCGATGGCGGCTTCTGGCACCGCAGTTATCTCAACAGCTTCTCCGCCACGATCGGCGGCGGCACCAGCGAAATTCAACGCAATATCATCGGCGAGCATGTGCTCGGCCTTCCGAAAACCAAGTAAAGAGAGGATAATCCATGAGCGACGCATTGGTCGAAGCCCGCGACGGCATACTGATCATCACGATCAACCGCCCCGACGCGAAGAACGCGATGAACAAGGAGGCGTCGGAACTGATAGCCGCAGCCCTCGACCGGCTCGATGCCGAAAACGACCTGCGCGTCGGCATTGTGACCGGTGCAGGCGGAACCTTTTGTTCGGGCATGGACCTCAAGGGCTTCCTGCGCGGCGAAACGCCCTTCGTTGCGGGGCGCGGCTTTGGCGGCATCACGCAGAAATCACCAGCCAAGCCGCTGATCGCGGCGGTCGATGGCTATGCGCTGGCAGGTGGCCTTGAAGTAGCCATTGCCTGCGACATGATTGTCGCCAACGAAAATGCCAAATTCGGTATCCCCGAAGTGAAGCGCGGATTGGCCGCTGCTGCAGGCGGCCTGATGCGCCTACCGAAGAAAATCCCGCCGCACATTGCGATGGAACTGGCGCTGACGGGTGATTTTGTTGATGCCAAGCGCGCTTATGAACTGGGCCTCGTCAATCGCCTGACTTCCGGCCCGGCACTTGATGCAGCCATTGAACTGGCCCGCAGCATTGCCGACAACGGCCCGCTTGCCGTGAAAAAGTCGAAACAGGTGATCGTCGAATCGGGCGAATGGAGCGAAGCCGAAATGTGGCAAAAGCAGACCGAAACGCTCGGCAACCTCTTCGCTACCAACGATGCCCGCGAGGGTGCAGCGGCCTTTGCCGAAAAGCGCAAGCCCAATTGGACGGGAACGTGATTCTTGCAATTGGCTCGATCTTTATCGTTCGTCATTCCCGCGAAGGCGGGAATTCATCTCCGGCGCGCTAAATTTAAGCCACAGGTGATGGACCCCCGCCTTCGCGGGGGTGACGAATTTTGACTTTGTAAGATCGCGCTGCAGAAAACAGACAAAACGCTGTGACGGAGAGAGAGTGATGCACCCCAAGATTCATGCCACGGTTAACCCCGATAAACCCGCCGTCATCATGGCCGGGTCCGGACAGGTTGTGACCTATGCCCAGCTTGAAGCCAATTCGAACCGGGTGGCCCAACTGCTGCGTTCGCTCGGGCTTGGCCATGGCGATACGATTGCCATGTGCATGGAAAACCGGGCCGAGTTTTTCGATCTCGCATGGGGTGCGCAGCGCGCCGGTCTGGTCTTTGTGGCGATCAGCAACCGGCTGACTGCTTCGGAGATCGATTACATCCTGCAGGATAGCGGTTCGCAGGCGTTGTTTACCTCCAACTATCTGGGCGACACGCTTGACCAGATCGAAACGCCGGTGAAGCGCTATATCGTCGGTGGCGAACGTGCGGGATGGACGCCGCTCGCATCCGAACTGGCCAAAATGCCGACAGACCCGGTCGCGGATGAACGTGCAGGCACCGACATGCTTTACAGTTCCGGCACCACGGGTAGGCCCAAGGGCGTGCGCCTGCCGCTTCCTGAAGACTCCGACATCGCAGCGGTCAACCCGCTGGCGATGATTGCTGCCGGTGCCTTCGGCTTCACCGGCGACAGCATCTATCTGTCACCCGCCCCGCTTTATCACGCCGCCCCGCTGCGCTGGTGCATGGCGGTGCATCGCCTTGGCGGTACCGTGGTGGTGATGGAAAAATATGATCCCGAAGAGGCACTGGCCGCGATCGAGAAATACAAGATTACCGACAGCCAGTGGGTGCCAACACATTTCGTGCGAATGCTGAAGCTGCCTGAAGAGGTGCGCGCGAAATACGATGTCTCGTCGCTGAAATGCGCCGTCCATGCCGCAGCCCCCTGCCCGGTTCCGGTGAAGGAGGCGATGATCGCTTGGTGGGGTCCGGTGCTGCGCGAATATTATGCGGGTACCGAAGGCAATGGCTTTACCTTCATCAACAGCGAAGACTGGCTGGCGCACAAGGGCTCGGTCGGTAAGGCACTCAACGCCATCATCCACATTTGTGGCGAGGATGGCGAGGAAGTGCCGGTGGGCGAGGAAGGCGTCGTTTATTTCGAGAGCGAATCGCAGTTCAGCTATCATAATGATCCGGTGAAAACCGCCGAAAGCCGCCACCCGAAACATGCCAATTGGTCGATGCTCGGCGATGTCGGCAAGGTTGATGAAGAGGGCTTCCTCTATCTGACCGATCGCAAGAGCTTCATGATCATTTCGGGCGGTGTGAATATCTATCCGCAAGAGATCGAAAATCTGCTCGTGCACCATCCCAAGGTTGCCGACGCCGCCGTTATTGGTGCGCCCGACGACGATATGGGCGAACGTGTGGTCGCCATCGTCCAGCCGCTCGACTGGGCCAATGCGGGCGACGAACTGGCCGACGAACTCAAGGCCTATCTGCGCCCCAGCCTGTCGGGCGTGAAAATGCCGCGGCAGATAGACTTCCGCGAAGAGCTGCCCCGTCATGCGACCGGTAAGCTCTACAAGAGGCTGCTGCGCGACGAATATTGGGGAAACAAAGACAGCCGGATCGTTTGAGGAGTTTGAGGACATGAACGCACCCGTCGCAAAGCCCGAAACCGCCATCGCGGTGATCGATCCCAAATCCTATGCGGCTTGGGATCCGCTGCTCGACCTGTTCGACGAGATCCGGGCGGAAACCCCGGTGCTGCGCATCGAAAGCCCAACCGACGAGCATGAACCCTTTTGGCTGATTACGCGCCACGAAGATGTGATGCGGATCAGCAAGGACAATGCGACTTTCCTCAATTCACCCCGCCCGACGGTTTTGACCAACAAGGTCGGCGAAGCATTAGCGCGCGAAATCACAGGCGGATCACCCAATCTGGTCCAGTCGCTGGTTGCGCTCGATGCCCCCAAGCATCCGAAGCTGCGGCGGCTGACTCAGGAATGGTTCATGCCCAAGAACCTGAAGCTGATCGAAGCTGATATCCGGGACCTAGCCAAGCGCACGGTTGACCGGCTGATCGCCGCCGGTCCTGAGGCGGATTTCGTGCCGCTGGTTTCTGCACCCTATCCGCTGCATGTGGTGATGCAGATATTGGGTGTGCCCGAAGAAGACGAGCCGCGCATGTTGTTCCTGACGCAGCAGATGTTCGGTGGGCAGGATGAGGATCTGAACAAGACCGGCATGGCCAATCTGTCGCCCGAACAGATCACGCAGATCGTGCTGGGTGCAGTGCAGGACTTTACAGCCTATTTCGAGAAACTGGCCGAGGAACGTCGCCAAAACCCTGGCAAGGATGTGGCGACGATATTGGCCAATGGAACGATAGACGGACAGCCGCTCGATCCGCTTGATCTGGCGGGCTATTATATCATCGTCGCCGCAGCCGGGCATGATACGACTTCGGCAAGCACTGCCGGGGCCATGCTGGCGCTAGCCAAAGATCCTGACCAATTCGCCAAGGTGAAAGCGGACCGCAGTCTGGTTGCTGGTATCGTCGAGGAAGCGATCCGCTGGACCACGCCGGTGCAGCATTTCATGCGGATGGCGAATGAGGATGTCGAAATATCTGGCGTGAAAATCGCCAAGGGCGACTGGCTGATGATCAACTATGTTGCTGCCAACCACGACCCCGCCCAGTTTGACGAACCGCGTAAATTCGATGCCACCCGGGACCAGAACCGGCACATCGCTTTTGGCGCAGGCGCGCACCAGTGCCTCGGGCTGCATCTCGCCCGGCTGGAAATGCGGATATTGTTTGAGGAATTGCTCGACCGGCTGGACTCAGTCGAGCTGGCGGGCGCACCCAAGCGTGCGAACTCGACCTTTGTCGGCGGGCTCAAGACCTTGCCGTTGCGTTTCAAGGCTTCGTAGAGAATCGGCGTTCGGATAAGCCTTTGCTTCGTCATTCCCGCGGAAGTGGGAATCCATCACCTGCCGTCGAATTTCAAATACCGGAGATGGATCCCCGCCTTCGCGGGGATGACGAAAGTTGAGTTAAGAATAAACGCCTACCTACAGCGATAGCGGTCACGATCAATTTGCCGGCCAAGGATCGCGCCCCCGGCGGCACCCAGGATCGTGCCAAGCGCGCGGTCGCCGCGGGTGTCGATGGCACGACCGATCAACGCACCGCCTGCGGCACCGATGATCATGCCCGTGGTGCCATCGCTTCGGCGGCAATAATAGCGATCATCGTCGCCACGCCACACGCGGGTGTCGCGATAGATCGGCTCGGCATTACGTTGCTTTTTCTTGTAATATCCATGTGCCGGGGCATGGCGCGGTGGATCTGCAAGCGCTACGCCTGGCAGCGCGAGGGCAAATGCGGCTGTGGTTGCGATCAGCTTCTTCACGATCTTCTCCTTATTGGTTGCAGCCAATGCGCCGATTTTAGATGAACGAAATCTAGACGGAAGCGAATTTGTTGGTCGAACGGTTTCGTGCGAGCGTCGAAGCGTGGCGCTGACTATGCTTGCCAAGCGAGCATACGATGCCTAGTCTTCGACATATGGCAAACATCATAGCATTCATCCTCGGCCTGATCGCACTGGTATTGGCTATTCCCGCATTCTTCCCGTTGCTGGGCTGGCTCAACTGGCTGATCATCGTCATTGCGGGCGCAGGGGTCGCCTTTGGTTTTGCGTCCGAAAAGAATGCAGGCCGCAACTTCTGCCTCGTCGTCGTCGCTATTTGCGCCATTCGGCTGTGGCTGGGCGGCGGGATTATTTGATCCGAACCAAACAGACATGACCACCGCCAACCAGCAGACGCCGCAAGGCGGTGGGCTTCCCTACGCCTTTTCAGCCTATCTGATCTGGGGATTCCTGCCGGTCTATTTCAAGCTGCTGGCGAGGGTACCGGCGCTCGACATATTGGCGTTCCGCATCGTCTGGTCGGTGCCCGTCGTTTTCATCATTCTCTATTTCCGCAGCCAATGGGGCGAATTTACCGCTGCCATTGCCAATCCCAAGGCTCGCCGTGCGATGATGCTGTCGGCGGTGCTGATTGCGATCAACTGGCTGGTCTATGTCTGGGCGATTACCACCGACCGCGTGCTGGCGACGAGCATCGGCTATTATCTCAACCCACTGGTCAACGTGCTGCTGGGGCGGTTGTTTCTTGGCGAACGCCTGACCAAGCGGCAGGGCTGGGCGGTCGCCGTGGCTGGAATGGGCGTGGCAATTTTGCTCGCCGGTTCGCTCGAAACCGTTTGGATCAGCCTGACTTTGGCTTTCAGCTTTGGCACTTACGGCCTCGTCCGCAAGACCGCGCCGACGGGTTCGGTTCCGGGCCTCGCGGTCGAGATGTGCCTGCTCGGTCCGATTGCGCTGGCCGTTTGCATCTGGAGTGTTTCGCAAGCTGGAGGTTTTCGTGACATCGGAACCGAGGCTTTGCTCGCGGCTGGCGGGGCGATCACCGTTATCCCGCTGCTGCTCTTTGCGACAGCCGCGCGGCGGATGAGATATACCGCGCTGGGGTTCGTGCAATATCTGGCCCCGACGATCGTCTTCTTCCTCGGCGCCTTTGCCTATGATGAACCGCTCGATGCGACCAAGCTGGCCTGCTTCGCGCTGATCTGGACCGCGATTGCCTTGTTCAGCATCGACGCTTTTCGCCGGATGCGATCAGGCGGATAACAGTTTCCAGCCGATGGTTTCGCCCGCGTGGAAGGGTGAAACCGGCGTACCATTGGCATCGACCGACAGTGGTACTTCTACCGGGGCCTGTTCCAGCGTGACCATCTCGTCATTGAGCGGCAGGCCGTAAAAACGGGGGCCGAATTCGGAAGCAAAGCCTTCCAGCTTTTCCAACGCCCCTTCCTCTTCAAACACCGTCGCATAGCTTTCAATCGCATAAGGCGCGTTGAAAATGCCTGCACAACCGCAGGCTGATTCCTTGGCCGATACTGCATGCGGGGCGCTATCGGTGCCGAGGAAGAATTTGGGGTTGCCCCAAACTGCCGCCTTGCGCAGCGCCAGCCGGTGCTTCTCGCGCTTGGCGACGGGCAGGCAATAAGCGTGCGGGCGGATACCACCGACGAACATGGCATTGCGGTTGATATGCAGATGTTGTGGTGTGATGGTTGCACCGATATTCGGGCCAGAAGCGGTCACGAAATCGACCGCTTCAGCCGTGGTGATATGTTCGAAGACGATCCGCAAATCCGGAAAGTCACGGACGATATGGTTCAGCGTGCGCTCGATAAATACCGCCTCGCGGTCAAAGATATCGACCTCATGGTCGGTGACCTCGCCATGGATCAAAAGCGGCATGCCGATCGCCTGCATGCGTTCGAGCACCGGATAGATGTTGGCGACATCGGTTACACCGTGCGCGCTGCCGGTTGTTGCGTGCGCGGGATAGAGTTTGGCGGCGGTGAACACCCCCTCTGCATGGCCGCGGGCGACCTCCTCAGGCGACAGCGTATCGGTGAGGTAACAGGTCATCAGCGGTTCGAACGCCATCCCTTCGGGTAAGGCCGCAAGGATGCGATCGCGATAGGCACGTCCGGCCTCGGTCGTCGTAACCGGTGGCGACAGGTTCGGCATCACGATGGCGCGGGCGAATTGGCGCGCGGTATAGGGCAGCACGCCTTTCAGCATCTCCCCATCGCGCAGATGTACATGCCAGTCGTCGGGGCGGCGGATCGTCAGAGTCGTCACGGTCATGGCTTCCCTTTAGTCGCGTGCCTCCCTATCTGTCACCCATGTCTGCACCCCGATTGTTCGATCGCGCCATTATTCGCCTGTCTCCTCAGGAAGAGGGGGAGGATGTTCGTGCGTTCCTTCAAGGCCTGGTGACCAACGATACGCAAGCGGAACTGCCGCTGTGGGCCGGTCTGCTGACGCCGCAAGGCAAAGCTTTGTTTGATTTCTTTTTATGGGCCGATCCTTCGACAAGCTCAGGACAGTCGGATGTGCTGATCGATTGCGAAACGGCGCAAGCGGAGGCACTCGCTCGCCGCTTGTCGATCTACCGCTTGCGAAGGAAAATCGCGATATCCGTTGATCTGGCGCTGGGTGTATATTGGGCCGCAGCGGCACCCGACCGCCCCTCCGATCCGCGCCTGCCCGAACTGGGGGTACGCTGGATCGCGCCGGTTGCCGATGATGATGTCGATATCAGCGCCTTCTACCGCGCACACCGCCTGTCGCTTGGCGTTCCGGAAGGGCTTGCCGAACTGGGCAGCGATGCGACGCTGTGGCTGGAAACCAATGCCGCCGAACTGAACGGCGTGTCGTTCACCAAGGGTTGTTATGTCGGGCAGGAAAATACCGCGCGGATGAACTGGCGGCAAAAGGTCAACCGGCGGCTGGTGGTCGTACCGATAGCCGATGCTGATCCGGCGAAGGCGCGTGCCCGCTATCCCGAACTGGGCCTTGCGGTCGAACTGCGCAGGGTTGAGAATATGGCCGATATGAAGCTTCCCGCATGGCAGGCGGCCGCCATCGCTGCCGATTGACAAGCCGTCTGCAATCTCGCACCGACCAGATCGCAATAAACTGAAAGGAATATCGATGGCAGCAACGCTGCTCCTGATCGCTGCGCTTGCTGCTGCCGAACCGGCACCTGCTGAACAGCCCGCCGACGTGGCAACCGACCAGAAGGCGAACGATGCTGCACTGTTTGATGCCGCCACCGGTTGCGCAGCATATCATGTCTATACAGCGTCATTGGCTACACCGGGCAGTGAAGAGGCGAAATTCGGTGAACAAAAGGCCATCCTGTTCCTGCTCGCATCCTATGCAAAATTTCCCGAAGACAATCCGGATGCTGCCGAAGCCAAGATCGAGGAAACGGTCGAGGGACTGTATGAGGATTCAGTCTCCGTTGAGCCAGAGCAGCACAAGCGCGAAATGGAAGAATTGAAGCAGGTCTGCATCCAGTTTGAACCAGCCGCGGCGGCCATCGTCGACGAAGCCGGTCTAGCACCCGAGCCCCAATGAACCTGTTTGTTCAGCGAACGGTCATGACTTTGGGTTAAGTAGGACCGATGCTCATCTTGCCTTTCCTCCTGCTTGCGCAGCCCGCCGATGCGGAAACTTACGACGCGTTGCTTCGTTGCGCGGCGTTCCACACAATTGAAGGCGAACGTCTGGACAGGGACGAGGGCGAAGCCGCAGGTGATTCCCAAAAGGCGGTAGCCGCCGATTTTGCCGCAACGGCACGAGCCATGCTGTCAGACGACAATGATGCCAATGCAGTCGAAACAGATCTCGGCCAGCGTAAAGCCGAATATCTGGAAACGCTGGCGGCTGGAGAGCTGCGCGATACGGCCAAACAATGGACGGCACTCGAACTGGCTTGCAAGGAATTATATCCGATGCTTGCCAGGCTGGACAGCAGCCGTTCAGGCGAAATCACCGGGCGGTAGTCGGTAGAATATCGTCCAGCAAAAATTCTGCTTCAGGGACCAACGCAGTCGTTCCGTCAATCTGCCATTGGATACGGTTCAATCCCGCCGCTTCACCATTCTCGCTCTCGAACTGTTTGTCGCCTTCGATCACGAACGTGCCTGCTATCCAATAGCGTGGGTCGGATGCCTTACTTTCGGGATCATCCGATTGCGCTATAATATCGCTGTTTCGCACAAAGATCGGTAATCCTGAACCTGCCAGCCCCGTTGCTTTGATTTCGACTTCATTGTCGGTTCGACGGCGTAGCGAGACAAAAGGATAGTTGATCTGAACGCCTGGAATGGTCGGGAAAATGAAATCACGGTCCGTCTTTCCGGTGATGGCATATTCGACATCAAATATACCTCGCCCGCGATATCGGACCTGTTTCCAGCCATCATAACGCATCAGTTTCTCGGCGATTGCATGATTGTCCGCATCGTTGAACGGATTGAAGCCGAGCAGATTGACGACCATCGCCTCCTCTTCGCGTTGCTCCTGATGTTTGCGCTCCCATTCCAATTTGCGCTCGGCAACTTTCTCGGGCGTGCAGGAAGGATCGATCTGGCCTGCTTTGTCTCGAACTGTCTGAAGATTGCCCTTTTCGTCATAACAATAGGCCATCATGTCGGACCAGGTTGCGTTGTCCGCAGCGTTCCTTTTGCCCACACCTGCGGGTGCAAATCTTATCTGGCCGCTATATTGGAATTCAAACTGTCCGTTGCGCGATATCCGCAGCAGGCTCTCATATTGGCCCGGAAGATAGAGGCATGACGAAAGCGCCATCGCAGCGATGACCAGCGCCATTAGCCGGACTATCTGAGATTTAAGGACAACGACAACCACTCTGCCAACCTAAGGCAGCCAGTTTCAATCTCCAGCCTTACTATGCACCAGTGCGAATGCGCCTTATACGTCCAGATTGGCGACGTTGAGCGCATTATCCTGAATGAATTCGCGGCGCGGTTCGACCACATCGCCCATCAGCTTCTCGAAAATCTCGCCCTCTTCCTGGCTGTCTTCGATCGTCACCTGCAGCAGCGAACGGGCCGTCGGGTCGAGTGTGGTTTCCCAAAGCTGTTCGGCATTCATCTCGCCCAGCCCTTTATAGCGCGCAATCGACAGGCCCTTTCGGCCAGCCGCCAGCACCGCTTCGAGCAATTCGGATGGGCGGGTGATCGCCTTGTCGGCCGATGCCTTGCGTGCGGCGGGGCTTTGCACCTCTTCGCTGTCCGCGGCTTCAACTTCGGCTTCAGGCTCGGCTGCGGCCGCCCCCGATTTGACCAGTCGGGCGGGCGTCAGATAGCTTTCGGCCTCTTCCATCGCCAGCCGGTGCAGCTTGCGGGCCTCGGCACTGATCAGGAAGCTGCGCTCGATGATGTGGTGGTCGGATACACCGCGCCAGCGACGCTCGAAATGATAGCCGCCTTCTTCGGCGACACGCCCGGTCCAGACGCTTTCAACGTCCTGCGCATCCATCCAGGCAGCTGCCTTGGCGACCGCGGCTTCGCGTTCTGCACCTTCCAGCTCGGGGGCCAAGGCGCCGTTGAGCGCCAGTCCTTCGATGATGGTTGGGTCATAGCGCCGCGGTACATAGGCCATCAGGCTGCGCATCCGCCGCGCATGTTCGACCAAAGCAGCCAGATCATTGCCGCTGCGCTGTCCCTGCGCGCTTTCGAGCAGCACGCCGCCCAACCCCGCATCAACCAGATAATTGTCGAGCGCTGCATCGTCCTTCAGGTAAAGTTCGCTGCGTCCTTTGGCGACTTTGTAGAGCGGCGGCTGGGCGATGTAGAGATGCCCTGCCTCGATGATCGGTTTCATCTGCCGGTAGAAGAAGGTGAGCAAAAGCGTGCGGATATGGCTGCCATCGACATCAGCGTCGGTCATGATCACAATCTTGTGATAGCGCAGCTTTTCAAGGTTGAAATCATCGCGGATGCCGGTGCCCATCGCCTGAATCAGCGTGCCGACTTCCTTGGATGAAATCACCCGGTCAAAGCGTGCGCGCTCGACGTTCAGGATCTTGCCCTTTAGCGGCAAAATCGCCTGATAGTGGCGGTCGCGGCCCTGTTTGGCAGATCCGCCTGCCGAGTCACCTTCGACCAGAAACAGTTCGGATTTGGCTGGATCGCGCTCCTGACAGTCGGCTAGTTTGCCCGGCAGCGAGGCGATATCCATCGCACCCTTTCGCCGGGTCAGTTCGCGGGCTTTGCGGGCGGCTTCGCGGGCGGCGGCGGCGTCGACGATCTTGCTAATCAGCGTTTTGGCATGCGCCGGATTTTCCTCAAGCCATTCCGCCATCTTGTCGGCCATCAGGCTTTCGAGCGGCTGGCGCACTTCGGAGGAAACCAGCTTGTCCTTGGTCTGCGAGCTGAATTTTGGGTCGGGCAATTTGACCGACACGATCGCGGTCAGGCCTTCGCGCATATCCTCACCGGTCAGCGAGACTTTCTCTTTTTTCAGGATACCCGATTTCTCGCCATAATTGTTGATCGTGCGGGTCAGCGCGGCGCGGAAGGCGGCCAAGTGCGTGCCACCGTCGCGCTGCGGGATGTTGTTGGTGAAGCAGAGGACATTTTCATAATAGCTGTCGTTCCATTCGAGCGACACATCGATGCCAATGCCATCGCGTTCGGAAGAGATCGCAATCGGATCGGGCATGATTGGCTGTTTGTTGCGGTCGAGATATTTGACGAACGCCGCGATGCCGCCTTCATAATAGAGGTCATGCTCAAGCACATCGGCATGGCGCTTGTCACGCAACAGGATGCGCACACCTGAATTGAGGAAGGCAAGCTCGCGATAGCGATGCTCGAGCTTGTCGAAATCGAACTCGGTGACATTTTTGAAGGTGTCGGTCGACGCCATGAAGGTCACGCGGGTGCCCTTTTTGGGCTTTCCATCGACCACCGGCGCATCGCCCGTAACTTTGAGCGGGGCAACCGCATCACCATGCTCGAAGCGCATCCAATGCTCTTTGCCCTCACGCCAGATGGTGAGCTCGAGGAATTCGGACAGTGCATTGACCACCGAAACACCCACGCCATGCAGGCCACCCGACACCTTATAGGCATTGTCGTCCGAAGTATTCTCGAACTTACCGCCCGCATGCAGCTGGGTCATGATCACTTCGGCGGCGGAAACGCCCTCTTCCTTGTGCATGCCTGTCGGTATGCCGCGGCCATTGTCCTCGACCGAGACCGAACCATCGGGATTGAGCTCGATCAGCACCAGATCGCAATGCCCGGCCAGCGCTTCGTCGATCGCATTGTCCGAAACTTCGAACACCATATGGTGCAAGCCAGAGCCATCGTCGGTGTCGCCGATATACATGCCGGGCCGCTTGCGCACGGCATCAAGGCCCTTCAGCACCTTGATGCTGTCTGCGCCATATTCATTCTTGTTCGGATTGGCAGCGCTGTCGCCGCTGGGGGTGTTTTCACTCATCGCCGGACTATAGGGGAACGGGTGCGGAATCCCAAGGAAAAGCCGTTCTTTTCCACAAGGATTTGGGCTTTCCTTTTATCGATTCGTCAGCTTAAGCAATCCGGGAAACAAGGAGAGAGATGAGATGACATTCGACCCGGCGGCCGAACTGGAAAAACCCTTTGGAGATTATAGCGGCCTGATCGCCGCTTATGGGCAACAGCGACCGGACCGCGTTGCGCTTGATGATGGAATCGAGAGCCTGACCTGGAGCGAAGTCGCCGCGCTGGTCGAGCGGATTGCAGCACAATTGCAACGCGATGGACTGCAAAAGGGGCAGGCAGTTGCAATTCTGGGCACCAGCACGGTGCGCTATGCGCTGGCCTATCTCGGGGCCATTCGCGCCGGTGGCTGCGCAGCGCCGCTCACTACTTCGGCAACGCCGCAGCAACTGGAGGCGATGCTCAAGGATTCGGGTGCGATTCACCTGTTCATTGATGCACCCAAGCTGGCTGATCTTGCGGGGCGGGATTTGCCGCCGGTCAAGACCATCATGTTGGATGCTCCTTTGGGCGACAATCCGGACATTTTCGGCTGGATGGCCGAGGAAGGTACGGAGGCCGCACCGCATGGCTGCGGTCCGAAAGATCCGTTCAACATCATCTATTCGAGCGGGACAACGGGAACGCCCAAGGGCATCATCCATTCGCGCCAGATGCGCTGGCTGCACGCCTGCGTCGGTGCCAACACCGGCTATGGCGCCCCCGAAGCTGCCTCGCTCGCTTCGACCCCGCTATATTCGAACACCACGTTGGCACTGGTCATTCCGACGCTGGCCTATGGCGGCACGCTGCACATGATGCCCAAATTCGACACAGTCGGCTATCTGGAGCGTGCGCAAAAGCACCGTATCACCCACACGATGCTGGTACCGGTCCAGTATAAGCGCTTGATGGAATATGAGAAGTTCGATGAGTATGACCTGTCGAGCTATTGGCTGAAATATTGCACCAGCGCCCCCTTTGCCCCGGCACTCAAGGCCGATGTGCTGAAACGCTGGCCGGGCGGTCTGGTCGAAATCTATTCGATGACCGAAGGTGGCGTCGTTTGCCTGCTGCAGGCGCATGAGCATCCCGACAAGCTGCACACCGTTGGTATACCCTGGAAGGGTAGCGAAGTTTTCACAATCGATGAAGCGGGCAACCGTTTGCCGTCAGGCGAGATTGGCGAGCTGGTGGGGCGCTCGGCAACAATGATGTCGGGCTACCAGAACCAGCCCGAAAAAACCCGCGAAGGTTACTGGCTTGATCCGGAAGACGGCAGTGTCTGGCAGCGTATGGGCGATATCGGGCGCGTCGATGCCGATGGCTTTGTTGAACTGCTGGGCCGTTCAAAAGACATGATCATTTCGGGCGGTTTCAACATCTATCCGGTCGATCTGGAAGGTATATTGCTCGGTCTGCTGGGTGTTGAGGAAGCCGCCGTCATCGGCGTACCCAGCGAGCGCTGGGGTGAAACCCCGGTCGGCTTTGTGACTGGTGGCAAAGGCGTCGAGCTGGATACCGATGCCTTGCTGTCTGCCGCCAACGAGCAATTGGGCAAGACCCAGCGCCTCTCCGCGCTCTTCCAGATCGACGAAATGCCGCGCAGTCATATCGGAAAACTGCTGAAAACCGAACTGCGCGACATGGTCGCCGGGAAAGAAATTGCGTGAACCCGCTGTTGCACGTTCAGTGGGGCGTCGAGCTGGAATCGGTGATCCGCGTGGTACAAACCGCGCTGACACCGGCTTTCCTGCTCGTTGCGGTAGGCAGCCTGTTGAACGTGCTAACCGGGCGCTTGTCGCGTATCGTTGACCGTTCGCGTCGCCTTGAAGAGAAGCACGCGCAGGTCAGCGGCAAAGACCTTGTCAATCTTGTCCTCGAGCTGCGCCTGCTGGAAAAGCGCATGTGGGTTGTCGGTAAATCGATCCTGCTTGCGGTGTTGGCGGCCGTGTGTGTTTGCGTGATGATCGGCCTGCTGTTTTTGATGGGACTGTCGGATTTTTCCGCAGCCGAACTGATCGTTGCGGTCTTCATTCTGGCTCTTATGTTGCTCTCTGCAGCACTGGCCGCATTTGTGCGCGAAGTCTGGCTTGCGACCAATGCCATCAAAATCCGTAAGGAATATCTCGAATTGCCCGAGCCAGCAGAGGCTGATTAGGCATCAGTCGCGCTATTCGGATCTCGATTCGGCTATGTGCGCCACAACAGCCACTCCGATGCCGGCCGCTACCACCAAGCCTATCCCGATCCATGCCACTGTTGACATGTTATACCGCCCGTCAACTTTGGGCACTTCTCGGCCATTGAGCATCAGATGCGGGTCTTTGGACAGACTTAACCCGATTCGCGCTTTTTGATTGTTCAGGGCTTTCAAATCGGTTCCGACAACTGCAACGGATTGTTGGCTGGCACGATGATCGAAACCGAGTTCAAGCCGGGGCTTGCGCTCCTGCGCCTTGCCACCATGGCCGACAGGTATGGTCAGGCCTAAGCTTATCCTTTTGTCGGCAGTTTGGCCGAGGTCGGAACTATTATAGGACTGGGCGATAGCACTTGCCGGAACGGCAAATATGATAGCCGCCGCCATGATCGAACGTAGCATGTGCATTTCCCTTCGCTGCTTTTGCGGGACTGATAGGCTGCCTGCGTGCGACGGGTAAGTTCCGGAATGTACTGGTTCTTCAAAGTTGGGAAAAATGCGGATCAAACGCTCTTGCGTTTAATCTCATCCACTCTGCTAACGACTTCATCACGGATGGTGGGCGTTACGAATTTGGAAATGTCACCGCCATAGATTGCAATTTCTTTCACCAGGCGGCTCGCAATAGGCTGCAAAGCAACATCGGCCATCAGGAAGATGGTTTCCACCCGGTCGTTCAGCTGGCGGTTCATACCGGTGAGTTGATATTCATATTCAAAGTCGGTCACGCCCCGAATGCCGCGAATCACAACTGCGGCGCCTTGCGCATCGGCAAAGTCCATCAGCAACGAGTTGAAGCCGACGACGCGGGTGTTGCTGATTCCCTGTCTCGCCACTTCGCGCTCCACCATCGCCATCCGCTCGTCGTCGTTGAACATCGGCGATTTCGCGATATTTGTGGTCACGCCGATGACCAGTTCGTCGACCAGCTTTGCACCGCGCGCGATGATGTCCATATGGCCAAGGGTGATCGGGTCGAAAGTTCCCGGATAGACGCCGATACGCTTCATGTTTTTCTCCCCCCCTCAGCGATCCCGTTTGAGCACATAGCGGGCGATGGCGCGAAGCAAATCTGCTTCCCGGCCATAGTTGGTCAGATGGTTGACTGATTGTTCGACCAACATTTCGGCCTGCTGCTTGGCGCGTTCAAGGCCCATCAGCGAGACGAACGTGGCCTTTCCGGCATCGGCATCCTTGTGCAGCGCCTTGCCCGCCAGCGCCTCGTCGCCCTCGACATCCATGATGTCATCGACAATCTGGAAGGCGAGGCCGATGTCTCTTGCATAACCTCGCAGATGGACGCGGCCTTCGGGCGGTACGTGGCCGAGGATGGCTCCCATTTCAACGCTTGCGGCAATCAAAGCTCCTGTCTTCAGCGCCTGCAATCGGGTGACGGTTGGCAGATCGAAGCTCGATTTTTCGGCTTCTAGGTCCATCATCTGACCGCCCGCCATTCCATCGGGGCCGCTGGCCTTGGCCAGTGTGGCAATCAGGTCGCCGCGCACAAATGGATCTGGATGGGTTTCGGGATCGGAGAGGATTTCAAAGGCCAATGCGTGTAGCGAATCCCCCGCCAGCACGGCGGTCGATTCGTCAAAAGCCTTGTGCACCGTCGGTTTGCCACGCCGCATATCGTCATCATCCATGCACGGCAGATCATCGTGCACGAGAGAATAGACATGAATTGCTTCGACAGCCGTCCCGGTCCGGACCGCTTGGATACGCGCCACGTTGAAAATGCCTGCCGTCGCGATCACCAGCAGCGGACGCAGCCGCTTTCCGCCACCCATTGCCGCATGCCGCATCGCCTCAAACAACCGGGCGCGAGCATCGGTCGGGACGACCAATAACGCTCCGAACATCGCATCAACGTCAGCCGCGACCTCGGCAATTGCCTGATTGATCGACGCGGTTGGGCTTCCCATCAGGGCTCAATCCGCATCAAAGGGGCGTGTCGCAGCGGGTGCACCGTCAGCGCCAAGCACAATCTGCTCGATTTTTGCCTGGGCGGCATCGAGGCGGGCTTGGCACTGCGCGCGCAATTTGTGGCCCTGTTCGTAGAGCGCGATCGATTCGTCGAGCGCCGCTTCTCCACTTTCGAGTTTGCGTACAATCTCTTCAAGCGCCTTGAGCGCCTCTTCAAAACTGGGTTCTGTGCTTTCGCTGGTCATGCCGCAGCTTTGGCGCGGGGCAGCTTGCCGGTCAAGCGTTTCGCTTCGTCGATCTTCAGTACCGATTTTACTTTCAGCTGCAACAAAGCTGGGGCAAGGTCCCGAGTCTATGAAGAAATCCATTCTCCTCATCGCCCCGTTGTCCATGCTGGCGTTAGCGGCATGCAACAAGTCCGAAACCCCTGCTGCCGAAGGCGAAGCTACCGCTGCTACCGAAGCAGCTGCTGCACCCGCTGCAGAAATGCCACCGGCAATCACTTCGCAGGCGACCTATCGCTGCGCCGATAACACCATCGTGCACGTCGACTTCCTCGGCCAGAATGAAGCTGCCGACATTCGCGTCGGTGACAAAACTGCTGCCGCTGTTCGCGTGAGCGGTGAAAAGCCTGCCGCACCTGCTGAAGGTGCAACTGCACCGGCAGCTGAAGCGCCCGCTGGCCCGCTCAAATCCGAAGATGGAAAGACCATGCTTTCGGGCAACGGCAAGCAGATCAACCTCAAGCTCGCCGACAAGGGCGCACAGACCTGCAAAAGCAACTGATACGGCATATAATCGAAGCAGGAGAAGGGGTCGCTTGTCGGCCCCTTTTTCTTGCGCATTGCACTTGTCTCGCTAGTCTCCCCGGGCGGGGGAGGGACCACTTATGTTTATCGGACATTTTGCACCGGCGATGATTGCCGCGCGTCACAAGGATGCACCCAGCCTGCCGGTTTTGTTCGTCGGAGCGCAACTGGTCGACTGGATCTTTTTCGGACTGTTGCTGACCGGCATTGAAAAGATGCGGGTGACGCCGGGGATTTCGGTGATGAACCCGATGGACCTTTACCATATGCCCTACACGCATAGCTTATTGGGTTCGACCCTTTTTGCGGCGTTATTTGGTGCCTTGGTGCTGCTGATTTCTAAAAGCCGCATGGCCGGGATTGTCGCCGGGCTAGTGGTTTTGTCACACTGGTTCCTCGACCTGCTGGTGCATGTGCCTGACCTTACGCTCGCGGGCAGCCCGCCCAAGCTGGGACTGGGTCTCTGGAACCACCCCTCAATCGAAATGCCGCTCGAACTGGCGCTGACTTTCGGGTCGCTCTGGCTTTACGCAAAAATAGCGAGACCCAAGACACTGCCCTTTGCCCTGCTGGGCGGCGTGATGCTGCTGTTTCAGGCGGTCAACTGGTTCGGTCCCGTCGAACCTGAAGTCACCACCGGCACCAGCCTGCTCGCTTTCTTCGCCTTTGGCCTGATCACGCTCGCCGCATGGTGGGTTTATCGCAGCGAAGGCCGCAAACAGGCTGGCTAAAGGCGGCATGCAACGCTAAAGCGCCGCGCATGACCCAAGCTGCCTCCCAGATCACCCCGCAAGTCGTCGCCGACCATGGCCTTTCCGAGGAAGAATATCAGCGCATCCTGAATGCGATGGGGCGCGAGCCCAATCTGGTCGAGCTTGGCATTTTCTCGGTGATGTGGTCGGAGCATTGCAGCTATAAAAGCTCGCGCATCCATTTGAAAAAACTGCCGACCGAGGCCCCTTGGGTGATTTGCGGCCCGGGAGAAAATGCTGGCGTGATCGACATTGGTGACGGGCAGGCGGCGATCTTCAAGATGGAGTCGCACAACCACCCCAGCTATATCGAACCCTATCAGGGCGCGGCGACTGGCGTAGGCGGCATCTTGCGTGACGTATTCACCATGGGCGCGCGGCCGGTGGCGAACATGAACGCGCTGCGCTTTGGCCGCCCCGATCACCCCAAGATGAAGCATCTGGTGCAAGGCGTGGTTGCAGGCATTGGCGGCTATGGGAATTGTGTAGGTGTGCCGACCGTCGGCGGCGAAACCAATTTTCACCCCGCCTATGATGGCAATATATTGGTCAATGCGATGACCGTCGGCGTTGCCGATCAGGACAAGATTTTTTACTCAGCTGCCACCGGCGTGGGCAATCCTATTGTCTATGTCGGATCGAAAACCGGGCGCGACGGCATTCACGGTGCGACCATGGCGTCGGCCGATTTTGGCGAGGATGCCGAGGAAAAACGCCCGACTGTCCAGGTTGGCGACCCCTTCACTGAAAAGCTGCTGATCGAGGCCTGCCTTGAACTGATGGCGACCGATGCGATTGTCGCGATCCAGGATATGGGTGCGGCTGGCCTGACCAGCTCCAGCGTCGAAATGGCGTCCAAGGGCGGATGCGGCATCCGGCTCGACATGAATAAGGTTCCGCAACGCGAAACCGGCATGACGCCTTATGAAATGATGCTGTCCGAATCGCAGGAACGCATGCTGATGGTGCTGAAACCCGGCAAGGAGCCTATGGCGCAGGCGATTTTCGAGAAATGGGAACTCGACTTCGCGGTGATCGGCGAAGTGACCGATACCGGTCATATGGTGCTCGAATGGAATGGCGAAGTGGTCTGCGATATCCCGCTCGGTCCGCTCGCCGATGATGCCCCGCAATATGACCGCCCGGCGCTGAGCCGTGAGGACTATAAGGCCTGGGCAAAAGTGAAGCCGCTGGGCGATATCCCCCAATCGGCGGATCTGGGTGCAGATTTGCTCAAGCTGATGGCTTCGCCCGATCTCGCTAGCCGCGCGTGGATCTGGCAGCAATATGACAGTCAGGTTGGCGCCGATACTGCTCAGAAGTCGGGTGGTGATGCCGCTGTGGTACGCGTGCACGGCCACAAAAAGGCGCTCGCCATGTCGACCGACTGCACCCCGCGCTATGTCTATGCCGACCCCTATGAAGGCGGCAAACAGGCGGTTGCTGAAACCTATCGTAACATCAGCGCCGTGGGAGCCACGCCGCTGGCGATCACCAATTGCCTCAACTTTGCCAACCCGCAGCGGCCCGAAATCATGGCGCAATTTGTGGGCGCGCTTGAGGGGATGGGCGATGCCTGCCGTGCGCTCGATTACCCGATCGTCTCGGGCAACGTCTCGCTCTACAATGAAAGCAAGGCGACTGGCGGCGGTAGTGCAATCTTGCCAACCCCTGCAATTGGCGGCGTCGGCCTGCTCGACGATGTGTCGAAAATGGCAACCATTGGCTTCAAGGCCGAGGGTGAAATCCTTGCCGTTATCGGCTCCAACTATCCGGAACTCGGCCAGTCGTTATGGCTGCGCGAAATTCATGGCCGCGAAGAGGGCGACCCGCCTTTTGTCGACCTAGCCGACGAGAAATTGAACGGCAGCATTGTGCGCCAACTGATCGCCGATGGTGCGGTTACGGCGGTGCATGATATTTCGGATGGCGGCCTGCTGGTCGCCGTGGCGGAAATGGCGCTGGCAGGCGGCATTGGCGCTGAACTATCGCCTATGGATACGGCCTTTGCCTTCAACGAAACCCAGTCGCGTTATCTGGTGACCTATCCGGCAGACAAGCCGCTTGACCGGAACAAGGTGCCGTTTGAACCCATCGGTACCGTCAGTGGCGATGCCATCCGCGTTAATGGTTCGACGGTTTCGCTGAACGACCTGCGCGCCGCGCATGAGAGCTTCTTCAAGGACTGGATGGAAGCCTGATTCAGTAGCTATGCGGCGCTGAAAGTCAGGCAACAGCCTTTTGCTGGCCCAGCAGGTCGTAAGGATCGATGCCCTCGCCGCGCATGATAGCATGCGCTCGCTGATAGGTGACCGGCTCGGCAATGTTCAGTTTCTTGCGCGCTTCCGCCAACGGCATTGCCAGCAAGGCCTCGATATCCTCATGCGCCGGGCTCTTGGCAACGCGGCCCATGCGCTGTCCTTCACGCACTGCGGCGTAGATCGGCGCGTCGGTCGACACTGTCTTCTTCAGCTCACGTGCGCCCGCCCATGCGATGAACAACACGCCCCAGCTGGGGTTCAGGCTGTAAGAAAAGGCGAGGACGCATTGTTCGCCCAGAGCGTCGCGGCCATAGCCGGTTAGGACATGGAACAGATCATGCGTATCACGCAGGCGGTTGCCATAACGTTCAAGCATATCGTCATGGCGTGGTTTGCCCTGCTGGAACCGGTCAAATTCGTCGACCAGGCCTTGCGACGTGAGTCCCTCTTTTTCCATGAAGTCACAATAGGCGTGTGCCACGGTGCCCATCGGCAGTTTGCGCAGCCGATCATGGTCATCAAGCAAATGCGGCAGATATTCGTTCTTTTCGAGGATGGTCTTTCCGGTCGGGCTTTCGAAAAAGCGTTCTGCCGATTTGGCAAAACGATTGTCGCGCAGCGCTTCGATAATGTGGAAGACCTGGGCGGTATCTTCCTTGTCGGCGATCAGTTTGCGGAAATGGTGCAGCGCCTTCATCGGGCGGAAACCCGAATCGGTGCGGGCGGGGTCGCAAAGGGGAATTGCCTGATCCATGAACATCTTACCTATGTTGCAATCATTGCCGATATCTTACCGACATAAGTGTAAATAGCAGCTTAGCGAGTCACTATCAATAGCGACTGGACGTATCACTGCCCCAACTGTATTGATAGCTTAATACAGGGGGAGAAAATCATGTCTAGCCAAGCGCTTGCAACACGCCACGTCACATTGGACGCGCTACGCGGCTTCGCGGTGATGGGCATATTGGCGATGAATATCGTCGCTTTCGCGCTCCCTGAATGGGCTTATATCGCACCCGGAACCTATGGTGGAGATAGCGCCGCTGACAAAGCAAGCTGGCTGGTTTCGTTCATTTTCATCGATGGCAAGATGCGCGGATTGTTCTCGCTATTGTTCGGGGCGAGCATGGCGCTGATCATCGAGCGGGCTGAAGCCAAGGGTGAAAATCCGGCGAAGGTTCATTATTCGCGGATGATCTGGCTGCTGCTATTCGGTCTCGCCCATTATCTCTTCATCTGGTGGGGCGACATATTGTTCCTCTACGCCGCAATCGGCTGCATCGCCTACCGGTTCCGCAACTGGGAGGCAAAGCGGCTGATCAAATGGGCGCTGATCATCTATGGCCTCGGTTTCCTTTTGTACGCGCTGCAATTTGGTGGGCTGCAATTCCTGCAGTTCATGGCGACGCAGCCCGGTGCGGATGCGTCGGTAGTGGCGCAATATAAGGAAGTCATCGCAAGCCCCGACTTCAGCCTCGATGCCAGCGCGGAGATTGCCGCCTATAGCGGGAGCTATGCCGATATTGTCGCACGACGCTGGGATGATGCGCTCAACTTGCTGATACTGATCGCACAATCTTTCGCCGAAACCCTACCGCTGATGATGCTCGGCATGGCGATGAAGAAGAACGGGTTTCTGACTGGCGAGTGGGATCGCAGCGATTATGTACGCTGGGCCCGCAAGATGCTGATCCCCGGTCTTTTGATCTCGACCGGGCTGGGCTTGTGGGTCGCTGCGAGCGGGTTTGACCTAATCACGACTTTAGGCAATTTTCTCGCCTGGAGTTTGATTCCGCGGCTGCTGATCACAATCGGCTATGCCGCGCTGCTGATCATGGCGATCCAGTCCTTCGCCGGTTCGGCATTGATCGGACGGGTTACAGCAGCGGGACGGGCGGCTTTCACCAACTATCTGGGCACCAGCATTCTGATGTCGACAATTTTTTACGGCTATGGACTGGGGCTGTATAATCAGGTCGGTCGTGCCAGCCTGTGGTTCTTCGTGCTGGGGGCCTGGGCATTGATGCTGCTCTGGTCAAAACCCTGGCTCGAGCGTTTTCACTATGGCCCGTTTGAATGGCTGTGGCGCAGTCTGGCGCGCGGGAAGTTCCAGCCGCTCAGAAAATGACTGGGCAGGCCTAAATGCTATTGCAATCAATTCGCATTAACGCTAATGCGAATCCCATGATCGTATGCGTCTGCAATGCCATTCGGGAAAAGGACCTGCGCGCAGCCGTGCGTTGCGGCAGCGAAAAACCGGCGGATGTCTATGCCCGGCTGGGCCGCAAACCGAAATGCGGCCAATGCCTTTCCTTCGCCAAGGATCTGATCAGCATCAAGCCTGCAAGCGCGTAGCAATAGCGCCAGCTTATCCAAATGTAACAGCGCTGGTTACAGGGCTTTTCCCGCTTTCCGAACGCGCTTCATCCGCCTATCCTGAAGCCATCGAAAATCAGGAGAACGGTCATGAAGGGCGACAGCAAAGTCATCGAATTTCTCAACGAAGCGCTGAAGAATGAGCTGACCGCGATCAACCAATATTGGCTCCACTACCGCATGCTCGACAATCTCGGTGTCTCCAAACTGGCCGAATATGAACGGCACGAATCGATTGACGAGATGAAGCACGCCGACAAACTGGCCGAGCGCATCTTCTTCCTTGATGGTCTGCCCAATTTCCAGATGCTCGGTCGCTTGCGCGTGGGCGAGTCGGTCGAAGAAATTCTGAAGGCCGATCTCGATCTCGAATATGATGCCCTTCCGCTACTCAAGGACGCGATCGCGCATTGTGAAAGCGTGCGGGATTATGTCAGCCGCGATCTGTTCGCCGAGATTCTCGAAAGCGAGGAAGAACATGTCGACTTTCTCGAAACGCAATTTGATCTGATCAAGCAGATGGGCATCCAGAATTATATCCAGATGCAAACGGAAGCGGCAGAAAGCTGAAATTTAAGGGCTTAGAGCCGACCGAACTGGCTTTGGCCGAAGGTGCGGGCACCGAATTGCGCGCGGCGTTCAACGAGCGGGCTGGCTTCGGCTTCCAGCGCAGTTAGAGTTGCCTCGAACAAAGGGCGGAGCTGGACGACTTTTTCGACCAGCTCTTCTGGGCCCTGCCGGATTTCGACATAATGGCGGGCGGCGACTTCGATTTCCTCGGCAAGCGCTGCCAATCGTTCGGCACCGAATTGCCAGCTTTCACCCTTCAGCGTGTGTGAGGGCAGTACGAGTTTGGCGGAATCGCGCTCACGCATAGCTTGTTCGATCGCCGCGACAGATTTGATGCCATCCTCGCGGAAATAGCCGAGCACGCGCACAAAGGCCTCTCCGAGCACGGTACGTGTCCCGGCAAAGGTGCCCCAGTTCACAATATCTTCGGCCGTGTGGCTCATCGACTTTGTTGCTCCGCTTGGTTCAACGCTCCAAGCTCGCAGCCATAAACGCGACAGGTAAACAAGCCGTTGACGTTGCGAGGACCGCAACGGCTCGCGTCCAGCGTCAATCCTTGTCGGCGAACGGGTTTTTGGATGAGCGGAAGTTCATCCGCACCGGTACCGCCCCAAAGCCCAGATCACGCCGGATACCGTTGAGCAGATAGCGGCGATAGCTGTCGGGCAGCTGGTCGGTCCGGTTGCCGAATACAATAAAGGTCGGTGGGCGATTGCGCGCCTGCGTGACATAGCGCAGCTTGATCCGCTTGCCGCCGGGGGCTGGTGGAGGATTGGCGGCGACGGCTTCTTCGAACCAGCGGTTGAGCTGGCCGGTGGACACGCGGCGGTTCCAGCTGTCGCGCGCTTCGAACGCGGCTTTGAGCATCACGTCGAGCCCCTTGCCCGTCGCGGCGGAGACTGCGAGAACCGGAACGCCCTTCAACTGGGAAAGGCCTTCATCGAGCGCAGCCTTGATGCCGTTGAACAAGCTGGAAGCATGCTCGGCCACATCCCATTTGTTGATAGCAATGATCAGTGCGCGGCCTTCTTCGATCACATGGTCTGCAATTTTCAGATCCTGATGCTCAAGCCCCTTGGTTGCATCGAGCAGCAACACCACGACCTCGGCAAAGTCAATCGCGCGGCGCGTATCCGCGACAGACAGTTTCTCGAGCTTTTCGTGCACCCGCGCCCGTTTGCGCATTCCAGCCGTATCGATCAGGCGGATACGCCGTTCGGCCAGTTCGGGATCGGACGGATTGGGATCGTGCCACACCCAGTCGATCGCAATGCTGTCGCGGGTGATGCCGGCTTCGGGGCCGGTTACCAGCCGGTTTTCACCCAGAAGCTTGTTGATCAGCGTCGACTTGCCCGCATTGGGGCGCCCGACAATGGCAAGCTGCAGCGGTGCGTCAGGGGCTTCGCGGTCAAAATGCTCTTCTTCGGCATTGTCGACATGCGGCAAAAGCGCCTGGAACAGGTCGGCCATGCCTTCGCCATGTTCGGCACTAATTGTAATCCCTTCGCCAAGACCCAGAGCATAGGCCTCCAACACGGTATTATCCGCTTGCTTGCCCTCAGCCTTGTTGATCACGAGGATGACCGGCTTGTCACTAGCACGCAGCCAGCGGGCAATTTCTTCGTCAAGCGGTGTGATGCCCGCCCGTCCGTCAACGACGAACATCGCGACATTTGCACCCGCGAGCGCAGCCTCGGTCTGCTGGCGCATCCGCCCCGGTAGGGTTGCTGCGTCATCATCTTCATAGCCTGCAGTATCAACGATGCGGAATTTCAGGTCAAAAAGCTGCGCATCGCCCTCACGCCGGTCACGCGTCACCCCCGGTTGGTCATCGACCAGCGCGATTTTCTTGCCGACTAGGCGGTTGAACAAGGTCGACTTGCCAACATTCGGACGTCCGATAATGGCTACCGACGGCAGCATGAACTGTTCCTTCCAAACGGCCGAAGCCGCGCATTTTACCGAAACGCAGTCAGGCGTCCGCTGTCGTCGAGGATGTACAGCGTGTCATTGGCGACAACGGGTGCAACCGAAACCGGTGACTTAATATCCACCAACAGACTCGCCGAGCCCTCGCCTGACGATACCGACCAGATCTGGCCGTCGCTATTGGCGACGATCAGGCGGCCATTGGCGAGCACGGGGCCGCGCCATGTGATCACGCCTTTCTTGTCTTCTTCGTCGCGATAGCGCGGCAGCTTGGAAATCCAGCGGATCTTGCCACTCGCGCGCTGGACGCACAGCATTTTGGCGTCGCTGGTCATCACGAAGACCCATTCGCCCGAGACGACCGGGGTCGAAATCCCGGCTATGTTGATTTCCCAGATACGCTGGCCTGTGACCAGTTCATAGGCCGCCATGCGTCCGCCCTGGCCAAGCGCGAAGACGCGGCCCCGGTCAATAACCGGATCGGCATCGATGTCGGTCAGTGTTGAAACGCTGGTCGACATTGCTGTGCGCGACAGCGTGTCGCTCCACAGGCTTCGGCCATTTTCATAGCGATAGGCGGCGAGTTCGCCGGTCGAATAACCCGCAATCACCGTGCCTTGTGCGGCAGCCGGGGCAGCGACGCCGAAGATGCCCGACGCGCCGACCGGACCGGCTTCATTCCATTGCGATTCACCGTCGCTCATCCGCACGGCGTAAATCTGGTTATCCTGCGTCATTACATAGGCGTTGCCGTTAGACAAGGTGGGCGCGCCGCGCAGCGGCCCTGCAGGGCGCTTCGTCCATTTAATCGCGCCATTGCTTGCATCGAGCGCAGCGACATCACCGACGCCATTGGTGGCGAAGACGCTGGTGCCATCGGTGCTTACGCCGCCGCCGAAGCGGGAGGGCTTCCCGTCCTTGTCGACTGTGAGAGCGGTCGCCCATAGTTTTGAACCGCTAGCAGCATCGAAGGCGCTGACCACAGCATCAGTATCGATGACATAGAGTTTGCCATCATGGATCACCGGGGTCGCTGCCAGCCGCATACGGTTGCTGGCCCCCGCGATCTGCGCACTCCACGCGCGTTGCGGGGCTTCGGCCAGCATAGAGTGACCAGGCGATTTGGCGGCATTGCCGCCGGGTTGCGACCAGTTGGCATTGGTCGCGGCGGGTGGCAGGATTACAGAAATGCCTGCCAGATTGGGGTCGGCGACAGTATCCGCCTCGGTACCCAATATGTCGATGCGCTTGCCGATGGTCGGCGTGTCTTTTTTGTCGCCGCCGCCCAGCGCCGAACAGCCACCAAGCAGCGCGATTGCCGCCAGCGAAGAGATTATGGTCGCGTGTTTCTTCACAGACTTATTTGTCCTTTCCTGCATCCGCCGTCGCAGATGCACCGGTCGGCTTTGCGTCAAGCTGAACGGTATCCACCCCTAAAGCCCCCGCCATTTGCTGCGCGCGGGCGCGCAATGTCTGGGGCAAGTCTTCCTGCTTTGCAATCTGGGCGAAAATGGGGCCGGCCAGATTGTCCTTACCCAGTTTCATATAGGAGATTGCGGTCATTTCGCCCGCGCTACCGAACCAAGCGGTGCCGGGTTTGGCGAGTGGCTTCAGCCGGTCGATCACCTGCTGCGGTGGCAGCGTATCGAATTCCGCGGTGGTCTGGCGGATAAGCGCCAGATCGCGGAAGGGTTGCGGCAGGCTTTCGTCGCCTGCCACCTTGGCATAATCAGCGACTGCCTTTTTGGTGTTGCCTTCTGCGGCCGTGATATTGGCGAGCAGGATCTGCGCCATCGCCCGATATCCGGATTGCTCGGCCTTGGCGAGTTTGCCAAGATCGGTCTTGGCTGCTGCAACATTGCCGCCCTGCAGTTTTTCAACGGCAAGGATAAATTCTTCGCCCTGCTTTTCGGCAGCTGCGGCCTGCTGGTTCTGCCAATAGATCCAGCCACCAAATGCCGCGAGACCTATGACCAGAGCAATGGCGAGCCAGCGGCCATAGCGTTTCCAGAAATTTTCAAGGTCGCCCGCGCGGACGGCATCGTCGACTTCGCGCAGGAAAGCCTCGTCTGTAGCAGCGCGCTTGTCGGTCGGGGGTAATGCCAAAATGGCCTCCTGTAACTTATACTTGTCGCGTCCTTAGCCATGGATGGCCGGACTTTCCAGTCTGAAGGGCGAAAGGTCTATTCGGGACGATATAATTGGTCGGCGCTCGGGAAAGCGCGGGAGCGGACATCTTCGGCATATTTCTTGACCGCGTCTTCGACATGTTCCTGCATCGCGCCAAAACGTTTGACGAATTTGGGAACGCGATCGAACAGGCCAAGCATGTCTTCGGCGACCAGAACCTGCCCGTCGCACTGGGCCGATGCGCCGATGCCGATTGTCGGGCAGGGCACTTTTTGGGTGATTTCGATGGCGATGGGCTCCATGACCCCTTCGATCACTAGAGCGAAGGCGCCCGCCTTGGCTACTGCCTCGGCATCCTCGACAATCGAGCGGGCCTCAGCAGCACTTTTGCCGCGCACGCCATATCCGCCCAATATGTTGACCGCCTGTGGGGTCAGGCCGACATGGCCCATGACGGGGATTCCGCGTTGCGTCAGGAATTCGATGGTCGGCGCAATCACCTTGCCGCCTTCGACCTTGACGCCTGCGGCACCGGTTTCCTTCAACAGCCGCGAGGCGTTGGTAAAGGCTTGTTCGGGCGAGGCTTCATAGCTGCCAAAAGGCATGTCGACGATGACCGCCGCATGATAGCTGCCGCGCACCACAGCCGCGCCATGCAGCGCCATCATCTCCATCGTTACCGCGACCGTATGCGGCAGGCCATAGATCACCTGTGCCAGCGAATCGCCGACCAGCAACATGTCGCAATGCGGGTCCATTAACTGCGCCATGCGCACGGTATAGGCCGTCAGCATCACCAGCGGCTCACCGCCCTTGCGCTGCCGGATGCGCGGAACCGTGAGGCGCTTCATCGGTTGCGGCGTAGGGTTCGCGCGGCTGGTGGATACAGGAAGGGTGAGCGTTTTGGGCGTCGTAGACATGGCCCGGCGCTTAGCGACTAATGCAGGGGGGCAAAAGCGCGAAAGGCCAATAAGTGAATAATATTTGACTCAATGTTAAATAAAACTAACATAAAGTGCGAATCACATAACATGGAGTTTGCAATGTCGTTCCGCGAAAAAATTCACTGGGTGGCCTTCATCAGTCTGTCACTTTCCTTCGGCTGGTTCTTTCTGAGCTATCCCTGGTCAATTGTGAACACACCGGCCGGCGTGTTGGCGACAGCCGGAATGCTGGTTCCGGTTACGATTGCGATCATCGGATCGATGTCGGTTGCCGCCGCTGCATTGGCTATTAAAAGCCCGAAAGAGGCGCATCTTAAAGAGGACGAACGTGAGAAGACCATCCATTTGAAGGGTACACATGCGGCCTATTACCCACTTGTGCTGGGCGTTTGGGCCAATCTGTTTGCCATTTTCTATCACATCAGCGCTGCGGGCAGACTCAACCTGCTGATTGCGACGGTTGTGATTGCCGAATTGGTCCGGGTAGGTGCCCAGCTTTACTATTATCGCAGGGGGTATTGAACGATGCCGCGCCTACCCTTTGACAACGACATAAAGACGCTTCGCTTCATGGCAGGTGAGATGACGCAAGGTGATCTGGGCGACAAGGTTGGCGTTACCCGCCAGACCATCGCCGCCATCGAGCAAGGCAAATATTCCCCCAGCCTTGAGGTCGCCTTCCGCATTGCACGGGTCTTCGGGAAACCCCTCGAAGAGGTCTTCCGCTGGGCAGAGGATTAAACAAGTTCAGTTTGTGCGTGCACGGCACAGGGGCCCGGGTCTCGAATCTCCCCGGCTCTCCCGGCTCGGGCCCCAATATTTGAGGTTGCGTTTAAGCTGCCAGCTCAGCCTTCACAAAATCTGCGGCACGTTCGCCGATCATGATCGACGGCGCATTGGTGTTTCCTGAAACCAGCCTTGGCATGATGCTGGCGTCCGCGATCCACAATCCGTCGACACCGCGTGCCTTCAACCTGGGATCAACGACGCTGTCCGCATCGCCGCCCATGCGGCAGGTACCGACCGGGTGGTAAATGGTGTCAGATACCTCACGGATGCGGGTTTCCAGCGCGGCATCATCATTATAATCGATTGGCGAACGATCACGCGCGCCCATATCCGATAAAGGCGGGGTTTCGGCGATACGATACATCAGCCGCGCGGCGTCGCGCAGCAGATGGAGGTCGCGTTCGTCGCTGAGGAAATTGGGGTTGATAGCTGGTGCCACCGCCGGATCGGAGGATTTCAGCTTCACCCATCCCCGGCTTTCCGGGCGCAGTACACAGGCATGCAGCGAGAAGCCGTGCACCTTCAGCTTGTCACGGCCATGGTTCTGGATGATCGCGCGGATGAAGTGATATTGGATGTCAGGCGCAGGAGCGTCCGGCCGGATTTTAACGAAACCGCCGCTTTCGGCGAAATTCGTCGTCAGCATGCCCGTGCGGCGAAGCCTGTGTTCGAAAAACGCCTTGGCGACGGCAAAGGTGCCGCGCAAGGTTCCGCCGAATAGCGACACATCGTCCAGTTCATAGCCGACCAGATAATCGCAATGGTCCTGCAAGTCTGCGCCGACCGCTGGCTTGTCGACCAACGTCTCGATTCCCTTCTCCTGCAGATGCGCACCTGGGCCGATGCCCGACAGCATCAGGATTTGCGGGCTGCCAAAGGCCCCTGCTGACAGGATGACCCCTGCTTTGGCGCGCAGCACTTCGCGCTTGTTGCCAAAGCGAACGGCGACACCGGTTGCCCGCCCATCCTCGATGATGATCTTCTCGACCAGCGCGCCCGTGCGCACGCTCAAATTCGGTTTGCCCGCCAGCGGATCGATAAAGGCACGTGCTGCTGACCAGCGTTCGCCATTATGCTGCGTCACCTGATAAAGGCCAAAACCTTCCTGCTTTGCACCGTTGAAATCGTCATTGCGTGGAAGCTGCAACCGGGTTGCCGCCTCTACAAAGGCCTCGCCCACCGGACTGGGGGCGATCTGATCACTGACATGCAGCGGCCCGCCCTTGCCGTGGAAATCATCGGAACCGCGCGCATTGTCTTCCTGCCTGCGGAACACCGGCAAGACATCGTCCCAGCTCCAGCCGGTGCAGCCCAAGGCTGCCCAATTGTCATAGTCCCAGGCATTGCCACGAATATAGACCATGCCGTTGATCGCGCTCGACCCGCCCATGCCACGACCGCGCGGTTGATAGCCGATACGACCACCCAGACCCGGCATCGGTTCGGTATCATAGGCCCAGTTGCTCCGCTTCGGCATCAGCGCGAGCAGGCCGGGGGTGCGGACGAACACATCGTCATTCTTGCCGCCGGCTTCGACAAGGCAGACCTTGTATTTGCCGCTTTCAGCCAGCCGCCCGGCAGCGGCGCTGCCTGCCGATCCGCCGCCCACCACAATGATATCAAACTCGTCCATACTGACTCCTTTGAAAGTAAGGTTTAACCGGACGATTAATTTTGGCAATCGCTATTCGGCGGGCGCCACCTGATTTTGCTGCCGCTCCTGCCAGCGTGCCTTGATGCTGTCGCTGGTATCGCGGCTGCCATCATGGCTCCAGCCGGGCGGGCGCCAGATATAGCCCAGCTTGTGCCGCCAGGGTGCGGACCAGACATCTTTGGCGATCCCGATCCATTCGTGAAACACGCTGTACAGCAGGTTGAAAGTGCCGAGCTGTTTGACGATGCCGTAACGGATCTTTTCGTCGTCGGTTTCAGGGGTGAAGCTGCCGAACATCTTGTCCCAGATGATGAAGACACCCGCATAATTGGCATCGAGATAGCGGGGATTGGTGGCGTGATGGACGCGGTGGTGCGACGGCGTATTCATCACCGCCTCGAACCAGCGCGGCATGCGGCCGACTGCTTCGGTGTGGATCCAGAATTGGTAGATCAGGTTGATACCACCACAAAAGGCAATCATCGCCGGATGGAAGCCGACAAGCGCCAGCGGCATGCGGAAGACGAAATTGAATGCGATGAAGCCTGTCCAGGTCTGCCGCAGCGCGGTCGACAGATTGTAATGCTGGCTCGAATGGTGGTTCACATGGCTCGCCCAAAGCCAGCGGACGCGGTGCGCGCTGCGATGAAAGATATAATAGGCCAGATCATCAAGCACGAAGCAGGCAATCCACGCCCACCAGGCCCAGCCGATATCGAACAGCCGGTGCTCGTACAGCCACAGCATCATCGCCAAAACCAGCCCGCCGGTTAACGCGCTGGCCACTGTGCTTCCGGTGCCAAAGGCGAGCGAGGTGAGCGTGTCCTTGGGCTCATATTTTTCCGGCGCTTTTTTACGCGCCCACAGCATCTCTATGATGATCAGCAGGATGAAGGCAGGGACGGCATAATCGACCGGATTGAAGGTGGGTGCCATCTTATCCCTTATTCCTTAAACTTAATTCGTCATTCCCGCGAAGGCGGGAATCCATCTCCCACCGGTTAAACTTCATCCACCGGTGATGGACCCCCGCCTTCGCGGGGGTGACGAGTTTTAGTACAAATCTCGTTCTTCCAACCATGTCAAACCACCATGTGCCGCAGGCCGGCGGCCCAATATTGCGCATCCTTGCCAAGGTTCAGCGTAACCTTGCCGAAAGTCTTCTCGCCCGTGCCGATGGTTAGGAAATTGTGGTCGAGTCGTGATTCGCTATGCCTATCGAGCAAACGGGCGACAAAGGCGGCGCCGTGGCGACGGATCAGCATGTGGCGACCGGATGCGTCTTTCATCAATGCACCCATGCCGGCCTTGTCGAGGACAATATCGGTCGGCTCAAATCCGCAAATCGCTTCATCCGCCAGCGCGCGGGCGTGCGCTTCGTCGCGGATACGCAGATCGCCGCCGAGGTTCAGGCGGCGCGCCAGCCAGAACAGGAAAAGGATCGCAGCAATCGATCCGCCCAATTTGGCCAGTTCGATCCAGACCGGCGCCATGCGTCAGGCTCGCGCCTTCAGCATGTCCATCAGCGGTCGCACCGGGCTGACATCATAGCCTGCTTTCGCGGCCATGTTGGTGAGTGCATCGGGATCGCCGCCCTGGCTGGCCTCGGACAAGGCCCACAACAGGGTAGAGCGCGTGCCCGAGCGGCAATAGGCGAGCACAGGTCCATCGGCTCCGTCGAGTGCCTTGGCCATCGCCACCACCTGCGGTTCGCTGAAACCTGCATGGGTGACAGGAATGGCGACATAATCGATGTCCGCCGCGCGTGCCGCTGCCTCGATTTCTGCGCCGGGCACTTGATCGTCGCTTTCGCCTTCGGGGCGGTTGTTGATGATCATTTTGACGCCCATGGCCGCGGCTTCCGCTACGTCTTGTAGGGTGATTTGCGGCGATGCGTAAATATTGTCGGTGAGCTTGCGAAACATGGGCTTATCCTTCCGCTGCCTCCCTTATTACAGACAGGAAGGCTTCGCCATAGGCTTCAAGCTTGCGTGCACCAACGCCGCTGATCAGGGCGAAATCGGATGTGTTTTGCGGGCGACGCTCGGCCAGTTCACGCAAGGTTGCATCGTGAAAGATCACATAGGGCGGTACACCCGCCGTTTCGGCCAGTTCGCGCCTTTTGTTGCGCAGGGCTTCGAATAGCGGATCATTGACCGGATTGGCTTCGCTCCGCCGTTCCTTGCGCGTCTTTGGCGGGACGACGATTTCTAGCTTCATCTCGCCCTTCAGGATCGCGCGTGAAGCCCCCGCTAACATCAGACCACCATGTTCGTTTGCGGTTAAATGCCCTTGCGCCTGCAACGCGCGCGCAACCGGTTTTATCAGACGTGTATCTTCGCCGGTAACGATACCAAACACGCTTAGCTGGTCATGCCCGCGCGCCTCGATGCGCTCATCGGTGCGGCCCATCAGCACCTTTTCCAGATGGCCGACGCCGAAACTCTGGCCCGTGCGATAGACCGCAGAGAGCAGTTTTTGGGCGACTTCGGTCGCATCGACCACACCGGGGGCATCAAGGCAGTTGTCGCAATTGCCGCATGATGGCGCAGGATCTTCACCGAAATGGCGGAGCAGCACCGCGCGGCGGCAGCCGGGGGTTTCGACCAGTGCTGACAAGGCGTCGATCCGCGCTTTCTCGGCAAGTTGCCGCGCCTCAGGTTGCTCCTTCAACCGCTCGCGGGCAAGGCTGAAATCGCCGGGCGACCAGAAAAGATGCGCAACGGCGGGGTCGCCATCGCGGCCAGCGCGTCCGCTTTCCTGATAATAGGCCTCAATCGATTTGGGGATTCCTGCATGCGCGACGAAGCGGACATCGGGCTTGTCGATGCCCATACCGAATGCGACCGTTGCCACCATCACCATGTCTTCGCTCGCCACGAACTCGGCCTGTGCCGCAGCGCGGGCGGAGGGTTCCATGCCGGCGTGATAATAGCGGGTGCGCCGCCCGGTGCGCGCAATCAAAGCCGCCAGCTTCTCCGCCCGGTCGCGGGTGGTGGCATAGACTATGCCTGCTCCAGGCCAACCACGGATTGCCGACGCGATGGCCGACCCTTTGCTTGCCGTATTGGTGACGGCGTATCGGATATTGGGCCGATCAAAGCCCGAGACGATCGTACCGCTAGCCGGGATGCCGAGTTGCTGGGCGATATCTTCACGCGTATGCGCGTCAGCGGTCGCGGTCAGCGCGAGCCTTGGCACATGCGGATATTCGTCCATCAGCGGACGGAGCAGACGGTAATCGGGGCGGAAATCATGCCCCCATTCGGAGACGCAATGCGCCTCGTCGATGGCGAAC
Source organism: uncultured Sphingorhabdus sp. (assembly GCA_937873665.1). The sequence goes on along the minus strand of CALMYW010000309.1, from coordinate 15,280 downwards.
AGCGCAACTTTGGTTTCTGCCAGAAGTCTCTGAAAATCCGCAGTCGAGGCGCGTTCGGGGGCTACATAGAGCAGGTCCAGCGCGCCGCTCTGCAGCCGCTCGATGGTCTCGGCGCGGTTGCTGTCGGCAGAGGTCAGCGTCGCCGCGCGGATACCCACAGCATTGGCGGCGCGCAGCTGATCGTGCATCAGTGCGATCAACGGCGAAATGACGATGCAGGTGCCGTCGAGCAGCAAAGCCGACAACTGGTAGCAAAGCGATTTTCCCGCCCCCGTGGGCATCACCGCGAGCGTACTCTGCTTGTCGAGCGTCCGCCGCACGACTTGTTCCTGCACGCCGCGAAACTCGGCAAAACCGAAAACGCGGTGCAGCACATCGGCAGGGTCGAGTGTATCGGGCGCGAGCATCTTCCTGCCCGCTAGGCCGGATAGTTCCTCAAGAATAGAGCACTCTTCTGGCATCGGCGACTTTCGCTGTGGATAGTCGAGTCGCAAAGGAACATATAAAGAACAAATATTGAAGTAAAGAACGGCTGTGCTTAAAGTTTACCGTGAGTGCTGAGCCTGTCGAAGCACGTGTACCAGTACTGCACAGCGCCCTTCGACAAGCTCAGGGCTACGGTTTCATTTGAAGCTCATTCCGCCGCAACAGCCTCTTCTTCTTTCTCGGCCTGCTGGCGTGCCCACATTTCGGCGTAGTGGCCGTCCTTTGCCAGCAGTTCGGCCTCGGTGCGGCTGTCGAGTGCGCTGGTCGCTTCGTCGAGGATCAGGATCGGCGGGTTTTTGAGCAGCGTCCGCGCGATCGCGACCCGCTGTTTTTCGCCGCCCGACAGCTTTAGCCCGCGTTCGCCGACCTGCGTTTCATATTGCTTAGGCTGGGCGGCGATGAAATTGTGGATCTGTGCCGCGCGCGCGGCATCTTCGATCTCGGCTTGCGAGGCGCCTTCGCGGCCATAGCCGATATTGTAACCGATGCTGTCGTTGAACAGCACCGTATCCTGCGGGACGATGCCGATATGGGCACGCAGGCTCGATTGGGTCACGTCGCGCAGATCCTGCCCGTCGATGGTGATCCGTCCGCCGGTGACATCATAAAAGCGATAGAGCAGCCGCGCGATCGTCGACTTGCCCGCGCCTGAAGGCCCGACCACCGCGAGCGTCTTGCCCGGCGGGATGCGCAAGGAGAGGCCGTTTAATATCTGCCGTTCGGGATCATAGCCGAAGGTTACATCCTCAAAGGCGAGTTCGCCGCCAGATACGCGGAGCGCGGTTGCTCCGGGCTTGTCGACAATTTCGGGCGGGGTATCGACCAGATCGAACATCGCGGCCATGTCGATCAGACCTTGCCGGATCGTTCGATAAACCATGCCGAGCATGTCGAGCGGCCGGAACAATTGCATCAGCAGAGTATTCACCAGCACGACATCGCCGGTGCTGAAACGCCCTTGCGCCCAGCCCCAGACGCTGAAACCCATTGCGCCTGCCATCATCAAATTGGTGATGAACGACTGGCCGATATTGAGCCAGGCCAGCGAGTTTTCCGATTTGACTGCGGCGTCGGCATAGCGCCGCGCGACCGTGGCATAATAGTTCGTCTCGCGATCTTCGGCGTTGAAATATTTGACCGTTTCATAGTTGAGCAGGCTGTCGACCGAACGCGCAACCGTCGCGGTATCAAGTTCGTTCATCTCCTCGCGCAGCTTGTTGCGCCAGTCTGTGACGCGCTGGGTGAAGAGGATGTAGGTCACGACCATGACGATGGTTGCGACCACCAGCGCCAACCCGAATTTGAACCAAAAGATCACCAGCACCGCGATGAGTTCGATGGCAGTCGGCGCGATGTTGAACAGCATGAAATAGAGCATCACGTCGATGCTCTTTGTCCCGCGCTCGATCACTTTGGTAACCGCGCCCGTGCGGCGGTTCATGTGGAAACGCATTGATAGTCGGTGGAGATGCGCGAAAGTGTTTTCCGCCAAGCGCCGCGTCGCATCCTGCCCGACGCGTTCGAACACGGTGTTCCTGAGATTATCGAACAGCACCCCGCCAAAGCGGGCGCCGGTATAGGCAACGACCAGTCCGATCGCTATCCAGACGCCCGCCTCCAGCCCCGGTTGCATCCGGTCAATGGCCGCACCATAGACAAAGCCCATCGACAGCTGGACGCCCTTGGAAACCAGCACCAGCAGCATCGCGATGACGATACGGATGCGCAGCGCGGGCATATCCTTCGGCCACAAATAAGGCAGGAAGCGTTTGAGCGTGGCGAAACTCGCCTCCGCCTTCGCCGGTTCCTTTTCTTTCCCGTTTTCCGGCTGCGCCGCCATTCCTTGCATCAGGCCGATATAGGGAAGTATCCGGCTTTAGAAAGTCCCGCTGACGGTGGCGCGGTAAATCAGGCCATATTTGTTGCGCCCGGTGTGGGTGAAATCGATGGGGCCATCGCGGCGGTCGACATAAAACACCTCGTCATAGCCTTCGGTCTGGCCGGCCAGATTGAACACCTGCCCACGAACCTTTAGCCCAAGCACATTCTTGTGCTCGATGAAAGCGCCGACCATCGGACCGGTACGATAATCGCGACCGAAATAGTCGAGCCGGTAAAAGCCATAGTCGCTGCTATCCTCGGCAAAGGCGCCATAGGCCCATGGCGAATTGGGAATGTCGTGACGGAAATCGGCATTCCAGTAGGTCCGCCCACGGTTGCTGAGCGGGCGCTTCTCTCCGGTCAATGGGTCGCGCAGCGAAGCGGTTTGCCAGGCACCGATCAGGTCGAGCTTCGCACCTTTGATGCCGATGGTATCGAGGAGAAGACTGGCATTGATTTCGGTACGCAGCCGCTTGGCGGTGCCATCAATATTGCCCGGCGCTTCGCTCGTCGCGGTGATCGGGATTCGGTCGACAAGATCGCTGATCGATTCAAGATCGACCTTCAGCTTCAACGACCCCGCCTTGCCGAGTGAGCGGTTTGCCTCGAAATTCAGCAGCCAGCTTTGCGGTGGGACGAGGTCGAAATTACCGGCATTGTTGTTGTTATTGCGGACATCGACCGAGGCCAGGAAATCACCAAAGTTGAGTTGCAGCACCTTGCGCTGGAATTTGGCGCTGATGTCGAGCGTGGGCGAGGCCTTCCACGCCAATGCGACCGAGCCTTTAGGCCGGATATATTGGCGCGCATTGCCATTCGGGCCGGTCACGCCGAGTTCGCTATATTCGCCGCCCACCGTCGCCTGCAGCGTCAGATCCTTTGCAATCGGGCGGCCATAAGACAGGATGACCTGCCCGCGCTTTTCCTCGACCCGCGCGGTCGCATTGGGGAGAGGGACCGGTTGGAACACCCCGCCACTATCGAGCTGGAAAAATTCGGATTCGGCGTCGAGATAGTTGAACGCGCCTTCGGCCGATATCTGCCAGTCGGTTTTGCCTGCCTTCCAGCGATATTCGGCGCGCAAAACGCTCTCGCCTTCGTCAATCGACTGGTTGAAATTCTGCCCGCTTTCGGGCGAGCCATCGGTCGGGGTGATACGGAACTGGTTGACGAAAGGGCTGTGTTCAAAACGGTGGAAGCCGATGACCTTCAGTCGACCGCCGCCAAGACCGAACTCATAGTCGGCCCCCAATTCCATATTCCATTCATCCTCACGATCACGCCCCGCCTCAAGAATGTCGGCGACGCCGGGTTGCTTGCGCAAAAATGTACGCGTGCCGCGAAACTCGAAAAACTCCAGTGCGCCGTTGGCGTTGAGGATGTTGCCATTGTCGCTTTTCAGCGAATAGGTGCCTGCAAGGCGCGGGCGATCTCCCTGCGACCGGACGCGTACGTCGCGGTAGAACAGGCGATCGCCATTGGCGTCCCGCACATCTTCATATCCCCAGCCACCGCCGCGAAAGCCATCCTTATTGGAGAGGCCCAGTGTGAAATCGCCCTTGCCGAGCTTACCTGAAAGGTTGACCTCGCCGTTGAGCCAGAAATCGTCGACCCGCCGCCGCCATTGCGGCCTCCATGCAAAATTGCCCTGCAGGCTGTCCGACTTGGTGACGACATTCAGCACCTGACCATTGAGGCCAGAGACGTTGAGCGTCGCGCCGTCGGCAATCTCGAGCTGGATGACCGACGAGGCCGCAATACGCGACAATGCGGTTTGCGCATCATTGCTTTTGCCGGTGATCCGCTGCCCATTGATCAGCACATTCTGGCTTGCTTCACCCAATCCACGGTCGGTGCTAACCTGGCTGATAATGAAGCCGGGAATTTGCCCGACCATATCGAGCGCGGTCTGCGGCGCGAAGCGGCTGAATTGCGATGCCTCGTAAATCTGCCGACCGTTTTCGGCTCGCGGCTCCAGATCGGTCCTGGTTTCCTCAAACTGCGGCGCGGCTGAACTGGAGTTAGCCAAAGCTGGATGTGCCGCTGCCAAGGCAAGCACACTTCCGGATGTCGCAAGGATGCGACGGGTGCACAAATTCATTCAACCACTCCTGCCGGGCTCTGCGGCCCTTTTGTGCTCCCTGCGCAGGACGGTTAGGTTTACATTTGTTTTCGAAACAGCCACGTTCGATTAGCGACTGATAATTTGGGACAAACTACATCGAAACTCAAAAGCGGCGCGAAAGAAGTAGCCAGGCGGCGATCGCATTGAAGGCGGTGTAGGCTGCATAAAGGCCAACGATTATCCCTGAATCGGAATAGGCAAAGAGCATCGCACCGAGCAGGATGCCGAACTCCAGAAAATAGCTGCCATTACGCCCGAAATGCTTGCCGAAATAGAGCTTGGTGTCCTCGACAAAGGGGTGGCCCGATTCAACCACCGCCTTGTGCATCGCAAAATTGGCGATGCCGAGCAGGAAGGCGACGATCAGGTACATCTGTCGCCAGCCATGCTTATTTTGCAGCCGATGGTTCGGCTTTATCAGGACGCAGGCTCGTGCCCGCCCGTCCGCTACGGAAGGAGGATAACCAGCTTGCCGGATTGAGCCCGGTCGATCCGTCGAGCGAGAAGGTGATGATCTCAGCGCGGCCGCCGATCCGTTCCCATGCCACCGGCCCGCCAAGGCCGATGGGCGCATCGACACGGCTGTCCGCGCTATTGTCGCGATTATCGCCAAGCAGATAATAATGGCCTTCGGGGATACGGATGGGTGCAACATCGTCGGTCGATCCGCGGCGGGCATCAATGGTGTCATAGCTGACGCCATTGGGCAGCGTTTCGCGGACGATGGTGACATAGCAGTGCAGACTGCCATCGGCTTCCTGCACCAGTGCGCCGGGGAAATCGAGTTCGGTGCAGGGATTGTTGGCGTCGACCGGCAGATCCTTGACTGGTTGCGCTTCCTGCTTGATCGGCTTGCCGTTGAGGTACACCTGCCCGCCGCGCATTTCGAACAGGTCGCCGGGCATTCCGATAACGCGCTTGATATAATCCTGATTCTTGCCTTCGGGAGTCAGGATCACGACATCGCCGCGCGCGGGTGTCGAGCCCCAGACCCGGCCCTTGCTTTCCGGCAAAGTGAAGGCGAGCGAATCGACTTCCTCGCGCAAAACCAGCCACTGGAACAGTGCTACAGGATTGGGGATGGTCGGCGAAACGAAACTCCAGCCATAGGCAAATTTGGAAACAAACAGCCGGTCACCCACGAGCAGCGTCGGCATCATCGAGATCGACGGGATGTAGAAGGGCTTGGCGATGAAGCTGTGGAATGCCAGAACCGCGAGCAGCAGCCAGAACAGGCCTTTGATTTCTGCCCACAGCGTATGCAGCCAGCCTTGCTTCGTGGCAGGCGCGGTGGTGGCTTCGGTTTCGGTGGTAACAGGTTCGCTATTCAAAACAGTCATGCCTTCGAAATCGGGAGCGCTTCGATGATCACAAAGGCCTGCGCCCAAGGGTGATCGTCGGTCAGCGTCAGATGAATGTGCGCCTCATAGCCATTTGGCACCATCGCGTCGAGCCGTGCTTTCGCGCCGCCTGTGAGTGCCAAAGTCGGGGCTCCTGATGGCGCGTTGACTACGCCGATGTCCTTCATGAATACACCACGCTTGAAACCGGTGCCGACCGCTTTGCTGAATGCTTCCTTCGCGGCAAAGCGCTTTGCGTAAGTGCCCGCTTTGGTGAACGGGCGCTTTGCGGCCTTGGCGCGTTCGACCTCGGTGAAAACGCGATTTTCAAAACGCTCACCAAAACGGTCAAGCGAGTTCTGGATGCGCTTTATATTACATAGGTCGGAACCAAGGCCGATAATCACCGCGCTGCGTCCATCAATTCGCGCATCTTGCGCACGGCGTTTTCCAGCCCGTCGAAAATCGCCTCGCCGATCAGATAATGGCCGATGTTGAGCTCGGCCAATTGCGGGATGGCGGCGATGGGCTGGACATTGTCATAGGTCAGGCCGTGGCCGGCATGGGGTTCGATGCCGTTTTTCGCGGCGAGCGCGGCGGCGTCGGCGATGCGCTTGAGTTCGGCTTCGATCCCCGCCGTATCGCCATCGAGCCAGAGATGCGCATAGCGGCCGGTGTGGAGTTCGACCACGGGAGCGCGCAGCTGCATGGCGGCCTCGATCTGGCGCGGGTCAGGTTCGATGAAAAGGCTGGCGCGAATGTCGGCATCGGCAAGCTGCGATACAATCGGTGCCAGCTGGTTGTGCAGCCCCGCCGCGTCGAGCCCGCCTTCGGTGGTGCGCTCCTCGCGCCTCTCAGGAACGATGCATGCTGCATGCGGCCTGTGGCGTAGCGCAATCTCCAGCATCTCCTCGGTCGCCGCCATTTCGAGGTTCAAAGGCAGGTTGGTCGCGGCCTGGATGCGCGCAAGGTCGCTGTCGCGGATATGCCTGCGATCTTCGCGCAGATGCGCCGTAATGCCGTCACCGCCGACCTGTGCGACAATCTCCGCCGCGCGCACCGGATCGGGATGATCGCCGCCGCGCGCGTTCCGGATCGTCGCGACATGGTCGATATTGACGCCTAGGCGGAGGTGGTTGGTCATGTTCAGGCTTTCCGGCTTCCCGGCTTAACCGCCTCGGTTGCTGCCAATTCGGCTGGCAGTTCATCGGGCGCGTAGGTCGGGAAGTTGAGTTCAATAAGCGGAAAGAAAGGCACGCCCAGTTCGACGGCGCCCGCCGACCGATCAACGATCGATGCCGCTGCAATTACTTCGCCACCTGCATTCTCGATCGCCTTGATGGCTTCGCGCGAGGAAAGGCCGGTGGTGACCACATCCTCAACCATCAAAACTTTTTGCCCTTCCTTCAAGGCAAAGCCGCGGCGTAATCCGAACACCCCTTCGGGGCGCTCGACAAACAACGCGTCGACGCCAAGGGCGCGGCCCATTTCATGGCCTATTATAATGCCGCCCATCGCGGGCGAGACCACTATGTCAATCTGGCTGCGGATATCGCGCGGCAATTTCTGTGCGATCGCCACCGCAACCCGGCTGGCGCGCTCCGGATTCATCAGCAACCGGGCGCATTGCAAATAATATGCGCTGTGCCGCCCTGAGGAGAGCAGGAAATGCCCTTCCAGCAATGCTTCGGCAGCGCGGAACTCGGAGAGAATTTCGTCTTCGGTCATGATTTTGGAGAGGTCCTTGATGGGCGTGCAATCGGAGATGCGCGATTTGCAATGCAAATAGGTGGATTCCCCGCACAAATAAATGCAAAAATTGGTATTGAGGCTGCTTGAGGCTTGTGCCAAGCGCGCCTATAAGCCGCGCCAAATCGCGGCATAATAAAAGCGATATAACAGTTTCGGGCGGGGTCTCCGCGGTAGGATTACGGGGCTAACGTAATGAATATTATGAAAAAGTTTGTTTTGGCATGCGGCATGATGCTGTTGCCCGCAATGGTATCGGCGCAAGCGGCGAATCCCGCTCCCGCACCGGTTGCGGCAGAGGCGAAAGCGGTTCCGGCCCCTGTTCAGGCCGCTCCGACGGCTGCTCCGGCCGAAGAAAAAGCGGCTGAGGCACCTGCTGCGGCCACCTCAATGGACGGATCGCTGCCTGGTTACACCCCGATGAAGCCCGACTATGAAAATCATGTCGGCATGCCCAAGGATCGCGGCGTCGATTTCCAGGAGCAGTTCAGCCCCAATGGCCATTATGCCAAGTGGATGAACAATTCGATCCTGCTGCCGTTGATTACCGTAATCTCGCTGTTCGTCCTCGCGCTGTTGTTGTGGGTTATCGTCCGCTATCGCCGTGCGGCCAACCCGACGCCTTCGAAAACCACGCACAACACCTTTATCGAGATCGTTTGGACGCTGGTGCCCGTTCTCATCCTGCTCGGCATCGCCTATCCGTCGCTGACCCTCGTTGCGAAACAATTCAAACCTGCGCCGAAGGAAGCCGTGACCGTCAAGGTGACCGGCTATCAATGGTATTGGGGCTATACCTATCCCGACCATGGCGGCTTTGAAGTCGTTTCGAACATGCTGCAGGAACAGTCGGCTGTGAAGGCTGGCGAACGCTTCCGTACCGATAATGACGGTCCGAAGCTTCTCGCTGTTGACAACCGCATGGTCGTCCCCGCCGGCGTTCCGATCCGCATCCAGACCACCGCGTCGGATGTGATCCACAGCTTTGCGGTACCCGCACTCTGGTTCAAGCTCGATGCCGTCCCCGGCCGCCTCAACGAGAAGGCCGTGACGATCGAGAAGCCTGGTGTGTATTTTGGCCAATGTTCGGAACTGTGCGGTGCCCGCCACGCCTATATGCCGATCGTGGTCGAGGCGCTTCCGCCTGAAAAATTCGCGGCATGGGTAAAGGCCAAGGGTGGCCAGATGCCAGGCGAGAAAGCCGCTGAAGCAGCGCCTGCTGCTGGGGCCCCTGCCGCCGCGGCTGCCGCAACCGCACCTGCTGCAACTACAACTGCACCTGCCGCCGCTCCGGCGCCGGCTGCCAAGTAATAAAGAGGTCGACCAAGATGACGACGATTGCTGCAAATCCCGCCGACCATCATGACCATGCGCATGATGCGGACCACAAGCCGGGCTTTTTCGCCCGCTGGTTCATGTCGACCAACCACAAGGATATCGGTACGCTCTACCTGATCTTCGCGATTACCGCGGGCATCATTGGTGGTGCAATTTCGGGCATGATGCGCCTTGAGCTTGCTGAACCCGGCATCCAGTATCTGAGCGGCTGGGCTTCGATGATGGCAGGCAAGGAAGCCTCGCTCGACGAAGCCTATCATATGTGGAACGTGCTGATTACCGCGCACGGCCTGATCATGGTGTTCTTCATGGTCATGCCCGCGATCATCGGCGGTTTCGGCAACTGGTTCGTCCCGATCATGATCGGCGCGCCTGATATGGCCTTCCCGCGCATGAACAATATCAGCTTCTGGCTGACCGCAGTTGCCTTCATCATGTTGCTAGGATCGACTTTTGTGCCCGGTGGCACCGGCCTTGGTGCCGGTACTGGCTGGACGGTCTATGCACCGCTCTCCACTTCGGGATCGGTTGGCCCTGCCGTCGACATGGCGATTTTCTCGCTCCACCTTGCAGGCGCGGCGTCCATCTTGGGTGCTGTCAACTTCATCACCACCATCTTCAACATGCGCGCACCGGGGATGACCATCCACAAAATGCCGCTGTTCGTATGGTCGGTGCTGGTAACCGCGTTCCTGCTGCTGCTTGCGCTTCCGGTGCTTGCCGCTGCGATCACCATGCTGCTGGTTGACCGCAACTTTGGCGGCGCATTCTTTGATGCCGCTGCCGGCGGTGACCCGATCCTGTACCAGCACCTTTTCTGGTTCTTCGGTCACCCCGAAGTGTACATCATGATCCTGCCGGGCTTTGGCATTGTCAGCCAGATCGTCGCAACCTTCAGCCGTAAGCCGGTCTTCGGCTATCTCGGCATGGCCTATGCGATGGTCGCGATCGGCGTGGTCGGTTTCGTCGTCTGGGCGCACCACATGTACACGATCGGCATGAGCGTCGAAATGAAGATGTACTTCACCGCGGCAACGATGGTGATCGCGGTTCCGACCGGCATCAAGATCTTCAGCTGGATCGCCACCATGTGGGGCGGCTCGCTGAGCTTCAAGACGCCGATGGTTTGGGCGCTTGGTTTCATCTTCATGTTCACCGTCGGTGGCGTGACTGGTGTTGTTCTCGCCAATGGCGGTGTCGACGATAACCTGCACGATACTTATTATGTTGTTGCGCACTTCCACTATGTGCTCTCGCTGGGTGCTGTCTTCGCGCTGTTTGCCGGTTTTTACTACTGGTTCGGCAAGATGTCCGGCCGGATGCTCAACGAGTTCCTCGGCCACCTGCACTTCTGGGTATTCTTCATCGGCGTGAACCTGCTGTTCTTCCCGATGCACTTCCTGGGCCAGCAGGGCATGCCGCGTCGCTATCCGGATTATCCCGATGCCTTCGCGCACTGGAACCAGATTGCCTCGCTCGGCTATGCCATCATGGGCGTTGGCGTGATCATCTTCTTCATCAATGTCTTCTGGTCGCTCGTGGCTGGCCGCAAGGCGGAGGGCAATTATTGGGGTGAAGGGGCGACCACGCTCGAATGGACATTGTCGAGCCCGCCGCCCTTCCACCAGTTCGAAACGCTTCCGGTCATCAAGTAAGACCGGGAACAAAGCCCCGCCCTCCGGCTAGTCCGCAGGGCGGGTTTTTGGAACACAGACATGACGATCGCGACAAACAACATCAGTCTTCCCGCAGATTGGCGGGATTTCTGGGCGCTGACCAAGCCCCGGGTGATGTCGCTTGTCGTCTTTACGGCGCTGTGCGGATTGCTGGCAGCACCGGGTGACATCCACCCTGTGATCGCCTTTACGGCAATCCTCTGCATTGCCACGGGTGCTGGGGCTTCTGGTGCTTTGAACCAATGGTATGAGGCAGAACTCGACGCCAAGATGAAACGCACGGCGGGTCGGCCTTTGCCGGATGGCAGGATGGAGCGTGAATCCGCGCTGCAATTCGGCATCGGCCTTGCAGCCTTTTCGGTCGGCATCATGGGCGTTGCGGTAAACTGGCTGTCGGCCGGGATCTTGGCCTTCTCGATCTTCTTCTACGCCGTCGTCTACACAATGTGGCTAAAGCCCAACACGCCGCAGAACATTGTTATCGGTGGCGCGGCAGGCGCATTCCCCCCAGTGATCGGCTGGGCCGCAGTGACTGGCGATGTGACTTTGCTCCCAGTGCTGATGTTCGCGCTGATCTTTTTCTGGACGCCGCCGCATTTCTGGGCGCTCGCGCTGTTCATGAAGTCGGACTATGGCGCAGCGGGTATTCCAATGCTGCCCAATGTCGCGGGCCAGCGGGTGACCCGCAATCAGATCTTCGGCTACAGCTTTGTGCTGGCAGCGGTTGCCGTCGCGCCCTGGGCGCTGGGAATGACGGGCACGCTCTATGGCACCACCGCGATTGTTCTTAACCTGCTGTTTCTCGGGCTCGCTTTTGCGGTCTGGCGCAGCGAAACAACCGAGGCTGTAGCGATGAAGGCTGAAAAGCGCCTCTTCGCTTTCTCGATCCTCTACCTCTTCATCGCCTTCGCCGCGCTCGCGCTTGATCGGATGGTGTTGGCATGAGTGAGCAGCAATTCGATATGGGCCCGCAAAAGGTCGGCGATCTCAGTCTTGAAGAAAGCCGCGCTGTGCGTGCGCGTCAGGCTGGGCGTTCGCGCGTCATGGCAATCGTTTTATTCGCCCTGTGCGCCCTGTTCTTTGCGATTACCATCGTCAAGGTAGGGGTGTGGGGATGACAGCGATGGCGCAGCCTCAGAAATCCAATTTGAAAACCGGCCTGCTGGCTGGTGGCCTTGCCGTGGCTATGGTCGGGATGGGTTTCGCCGCCGTGCCGCTATACCGCATTTTTTGTCAGGTAACGGGTTTCGGTGGAACGACCATGCGGGTCAGCGAAGCTCAGGCAGCGACGATCCCGGTGAGCAACAAGACCATAGTTGTGCGCTTCGATGCCAACCAGCGCGGGTTGCCATGGGAGTTCAAACCCGAACGACCGACTGATACCGTCAGCATCGGCGCGCGCGACATGTCGGTGTTCATCGCCGAAAATCTTTCGGACCAGCCGATCAAGGGCATGGCGACCTTCAATGTCAGCCCGGCACAGGCTGGGAAATATTTCAACAAGGTGCAATGCTTCTGCTTCACCGAGCAGACGCTGCAGCCGAAACAGCGCGTGCGCATGCCCGTGCTCTATTATGTCGATCCGAAGATCATGACTGATCCGGATACCAAGGATATTGAAGAAATTACGCTCAGCTATACCTTCTACCCCGTGGACGACGCGGGTAAGGGAAGCTAAGGGCAAAACTGAAACAGGTTAGGGAATAGGGAAGCAAGCCATGGCCGGTGCCAAGAACCACGATTATCATATTCTTCCGCCGAGCATCACGCCGCTGGTCGGCTCGTTTGCGGCACTTACCATGTTTTTCGGCATGGTGATGATGTTCCAGCCGAAGGTGCTGGGCAGCTATGGCAGCCTCGTGTTCGGCGCGGGTCTGATTGGCGTTCTCTACACTTTCTGGACCTGGTGGGCTGACGTGATCCGCGAGGCACATGCAGGCGATCATACGCCGGTTGTGCAGTTGCACCTGCGCTATGGCATGATCCTGTTCATCGCTTCCGAAGTGATGTTCTTCGTGGGCTGGTTCTGGGCCTGGTTCGACTATTCGCTTTTCCCCGTGCCGCTGCAGGTCGAAATCGACCATGCAACGCATGCTTTCACGGTAACCAACCTTATCGGCCAGGAAGGCGCAGCAGCGCTCGAGCAATGGCCGCCCAAGGGCATGCAGGTGTTCGATGCATTCAGCCTGCCTTTGCTCAACACGCTGATCCTGCTTTGCTCGGGCACCACCGTCACTTGGGCGCATCATTCCTTGATCAATGGCGACCGCAAGGGGCTGATCAACGGCCTGTGGCTGACCATCATCCTGGGCGTCGTGTTCTCGTGCATCCAGGCCTATGAATATTCAATCGCGCCGTTCCCCTTCGCTGGGCTGAACTATGGCTCGGCCTTCTTCATGGCGACGGGTTTCCACGGCTTCCACGTCATTGTCGGTACAATCTTCCTGATCGTTTGCCTTGCCCGTGCCTATAAGGGCCACTTCACGCCGAAGCAGCATTTCGGTTTCGAAGCGGCCGCCTGGTACTGGCATTTCGTCGACGTTGTCTGGCTGTTCCTCTTCGTTGTCGTCTATGTCTGGGGCGGCTGGGGCGCTCCGGTCCATTGATGGCCATCGTCCGGTAGCGACGATGTCGGAAACACCAAATACAAAAGGGCAGCCCGGCTTGGTCGAGGCTGCCCTTTTGGGTCTCTGCCCCGAATGCGGGGCCAAGACGCTGTTCGTCGGCCCCGCCAAATTCGCGGAGCAGTGTGGCAATTGCGGCCTGGATTATGCCGCCTTCAATGTCGGCGATGGCCCGGCAGCTTTCCTGACGATGGGATTGGGTGCGATCATCATCATCCTTGCCGTGATGCTTGAACTGGCGGCGCATCCGCCATTCTGGGTGCATGCGCTGATCTGGGTTCCCCTCACCTGCGCGCTGGTTGTGCTGTCGTTGCGCGTGTCAAAAGGCGCATTGCTGATCGCCGAACATCGCAATCGCGCGATTGAAGGCAAGTTGGCGGAAAAGAGTGAAGGCGAATGAAGTTGCGACTGCCCCTGTTGCCAACAATCATCGTTGGTTTGGCTGTGGCAACGATGATCGCGCTCGGTGTGTGGCAATTGCAGCGCAAGGCGGAGAAAGAGGCGCTGATTGCGCTTTACGCCGCCAATGCCGGGAAACCGCCCATTTCGTTTCCCGATATGGCACCGGTTCGCGACGCGGAGATGTTTCGCAAATCGACGCTGAACTGCCTGCAGGTGGTCGGTTGGCAAACCGTTTCCGGTCGCGACGCCAAAGGGCAGTCCGGCTTCCAATATATTGCCGACTGCAAGACCGGACCAGAAGGGCCGGGAGCGCTTGTCGCTTATGGCATCGCTGACCGTCCGGATATCAAGCCCGAATGGCAGGGCGGCGTTGTCAGTGGCACGATTGTGACCGAGCCGAGCCGCCACGGTGCTCTAGAGCGCCTGATAGGCAAAATACCGGTGCCGCGCCCGATGATTGTTGCCGAGGGCGCACCTAAGGCTATGCGGGCAGTTGCACAGCCAGATCCGAAAAATGTGACCAACAACCACCTGTCCTATGCGGTGCAATGGTTCTTCTTTGCCGCCGCCGCGCTGGTCATCTACCTGCTGGCCCTCCGCCGTCGGCAATCGGGTCGTTGAGCGTTCCGACAGATCCGCTGTTCTGGTTCGTGGCCGGACTTGCGATATTGCTGGTGGGGTTGGCCAAAGGCGGCTTTGCCGGCCTGGGCGCTGCGTCGATGCCACTCATCGCGCTGGTAATGGATCCGGTGCAGGGCGCCGCAATGCTGCTGCCCATATTGATGGTGCAGGATGTCGTCAGCGTCTGGTCATTCCGCAAGGAATATGACCGCGCCTTGCTCTGGCAGATGCTGCCAGGTGCCGCCATTGGCATATTCCTTGGCTGGCTGTTCGCCAATTCGGTTTCGACCGACGCCGTCAAAGGGCTAGTTGGCCTTATCGCACTTGCCTTCGGGCTCTATCGCTTGATCGAGAACCGGCTGGGCACAGCTGGATGGGCGATCACCATGCCGGGCTGGGTTGGCACATTCTGGGGCGGGGTTGCCGGTTTTACCAGCCATGTTGCCCATGCCGGGGGACCACCGTTCCAGATCTGGGCGCTGTCCCGCAACCTGCCACACACTATCTTCATCGGATCGTCCGCGATATTCTTTGCGGCCGTCAATTATATGAAGGTACCCGCCTATCTCGCGCTCGGGCAGTTCACGGCGGAGACCTTATGGCTGACGGCTTTGTTCATGCCGTTGGCTATCATCAGCACGATTGCCGGCGTCATATTGGTTCGCCGGATATCGCCCGCACGTTTTCATCTCGCGATCAATCTGTTGATGGTCGCGGTCGGTGCGGAGCTGATCCGCGAAGCGTTGCTCTAAAGGAAGTCCCGGCCCTATTTGGGCGCCAGGACCATCAGCATCTGCCGGCCTTCGAGGCGGGGGTAGGCTTCGACCTTGGCGGTCTCTGCCATATCCTCTGCCACACGCTGCAACAGCGCCATGCCCAGCTGCTGGTGCGACATTTCACGCCCGCGGAAGCGCAGCGTCACCTTCACCTTGTCGCCTTCGCCTATGAACTCGACGATCTTTTTCATCTTCGTCATATAGTCATGGTCATCGATGTTCGGACGCATCTTGATCTCCTTGATCTCCTGCGTCTTCTGGC
>CALMYW010000308.1 GCA_937873665.1 uncultured Sphingorhabdus sp. | reverse complement strand
CCTTGAGCGGCCCCTTGGCGGCCTTCCATCCGGCATCGACGTAGATATCGCGCAGGCCATTGGCGGGCGTCGTCAGGAACTTGTCGGCCCAGCCGTTGAATGCGTGCAGCGTCGCCAGCGGGGTCTGCAACGCGACCGTGCCGTTGCCCTCGAGCCGCTCGTAACCGCTCTTGACCGAAAAGGTGCCGACCGACAGGCCCGGCTCGAGCAGCACATAGTCGAGCCCGAACGAGCGCGGGTTGTTGCCGTAATCGTGCTGGCGCGCATACTCGGCGGCGTAGAGCAGCTTGAGGTTCTTGCCGACGAGGCGCTCGCCAGCGATCCGCAGGCCCAGGGTCCGCGACGAACTGGCGGGCGAGGAAGGTACGTCCAGCCAGTAGCCATAACCCGAAAGCGTGCCGATCCCCTTGATCGCGTAAGCGCCCCGAACTCCGTGGATGTCGGTCTTGCGCCAGATGCCTTGCAGCGAATCCGGACCGAACACCCGGTTCACCCGCCAGGAATAGAGGTAGTCGAGCGACAGGCCATCGACCGGCCTCAGCGTCACTCGCGCCGCGTCGAGTGTCTGGTCGTTCTGCCGCAAGCCGACCGAACCGATCCAGCGCTGGTTGTCGAGGTTGACCGCCTGGCGCCCGGCCACGGCTTCGACCTGCTTGACCGGTCGCCAGCGCAGATAGGCCTGGTTGAGCATCACGTCGCTGGGGTCGGCGACCACCGGATAGGCGGTGTTCCCATTGACCGTGTCGTTGTAGGTCGCCTTGCCGATCACCGTGATCGCCTCGCCTTCGACCACGGCACTGAGGCCCTGCCACTCCGAGGTCCGGATCCCGGCACGCAGTCTCAGTGTCGAGGCAGTGGCATTCTCAGGCAGGCCGATCTGGTCGACCAGCTCCAGTCGATAGCGGATATCGGCATAGGGCGTGATGGGTTTGACCTCCTCCGCAAGCAGCGGGGCTGGAAGGAGCAAGGCAGCCAAGGCCAGCGAACCAACGGCAATTTCTTTCTGCATTGGCGCAATATGCTATCCGGCGATCCCGAATGTATTGATTTTTATCAATCGAGAGACAGTTCCTGGGGTCGCGAATTTTTGGATGCGAAACCGCTCTGCAGCATACAGATCGCGCCATATCGGGCGGAGCGAATGGTGGTTGTTGCGACAATGGCCTTGATTGCGGAATGTCAGCTGGCCGCGAGCAATGCGGACGACCAGTGTTCAGGAAGGCTGAACCTGCGAACGCTTTCGACAAGCCCGCCGGATCCGCTGAACAACCGCCATGTCAGCGTCACCTGACCAGCCACTTCAAAGTGTCGATCAACTCGCAAGGGTCTGGGCGCGCGTCCCCGCCTTCGGACGGGCGCGAGGCGGCTCACGGGGCGACGGCGAGCGCCCCGGGCCGCCGGGGATCGGCCGCGCCGAGATAGTGTCCGCCGTCGATCATGATCGATTGCGCGCTGCCCATGGTCTCGTCCGAGGTGATCGGGTGGCCCATTTCGCCGAGCAGGCGGACCGTGTCGGGGTTGAAATTGGGCTCTACCCGCAGCTTGTCGCTGGCATCCTGGAAGATGCGCGGCTGGTGCGTCGCTTCCT
>CALMYW010000307.1 GCA_937873665.1 uncultured Sphingorhabdus sp. | reverse complement strand
CGAGCGGCCGTGCGCACCGGTTGGCTATTCGCCTGCGAAATCCGTGGTGGAGCAGGCGGGTTGCGGGCGGCAATGGGTTGAGCAGCCATGGGCCACCAGCAGTGATGGGTTTGATGCGCGTCCAATCGGGTGGTGTCCAACGATGCCGGCATCTGGTGGGACATGCGGCCGAGGATCCGACTACCCGTCGCTTTCCCGTTCATCGATGGCGATGGGAACGCACGCTGAAGCGGTCTGTCGGTCGCCCGCGCTCGCCGTGGCCGCCCGCGCAGACCGCGCAGACCGCGCAGACCGCGCCGGTGGAACGCTCAGGCGAACCATCGCCTTGCCCAGTTGCTTTGCATCGAGCAAGGCGGCATCGGCACGCTCCATCACCTGCCCCAGCGGTTCAGCCGCATGAAGCTCGGCGACGCCGGCAGAGAATCGCAGCGGCACGGCGCCACCCGGCACTGACAGGGGTGATCCGGCGAGTACCTGCTGCAAGCGTTCCAGCAGCAGGCACGCATCGCCGCCGCTGCAATCCATCAGGATCAAGGCGAACTCGTCGCCACCCAGCCGCGCGATGGTGTCGGCGGGACGCAGATGCCGGCGCAGCGTGGCGGCGAAGTGAACCAGCGCGGCGTCGCCGACCGGATGGCCGTACCGGTCGTTGATGGCCTTGAAGCCATCCAGGTCGATCATTGCGGAGCAGGCCGACATCGCCATCTGGCCGTTGCCGGCCAACCGGTCGCAGGCGCGCCGGAAACCGCGGCGGTTCAGGAGCGGAGTGAGATCGTCCTGGTGGAGCAGGTGCTGCGCCTGTTCCAGCGCCCGCTCCAGACCCGCGATGCGCTGCATGACGGCCGAGTGCCGATGTCGCCGCTGGGAATTGGAATGCATGAAGGCCTGTGCGAGGTGCGGAAGAGGGCCTCAGCGTAGTGGTCGGCGGCAGGGGCGCCCAGCAGGAACGGCCGGTTTGGCGGCACCGTTTCGAGATCAGATCAGGCGCGACCCCGGCGAGCCGATGGATTGAGGCGAATGCCATTCGGCTTACATGGGGTCGTCTCAGAATTCGGAAAATAAAGCACGTTAAGCGGCCCAAGGCAAAATTCGACCAGACTCATTGGGTAGGACAAGCAGTCGTGCCACCAGCCGCCATCTGAATCAGTTGGCGTCGTAGATGTCGGCATTTCCTGGATTCAGTCGCGAAACAAAAACATTTCGCCTCACATTCGTACAATCGTTAGAATGTCGGTTATGGACAAACGAATGATAAAAGACCTCCTCTACGAGCAGGTTGCCCGCATCGGCAAAGCGGTTTCCAGTCCGAAACGGCTGGAGCTGCTGGAATTATTGGCGCAAGGCGAAAAGACCGTTGAAACGCTGGCGAGCGAATTGTCGGCCGACATCAAACTCACCAGCGCGCACCTGAAAGTGCTGAAGGAAGCACGCCTCGTGACTTTTCGGCGCGAGGGCAAATACATCATCTATCAACTGGCCGGCAGTGATGTGGCGGGTCTGTGGGTGAGTCTGCGCCAGGTCGCCGAAGAGCACCTGCTGGAACTGAAGATGGCCCTGGGACAGATGGTGGCCGATCCGGCGAAGTTCTCCGCTGTCGGTCGCGAGGTGCTGCTGGAACAAGCGCGACGCGGCGAGGTGTTCGTCATCGATGTGCGTCCGCCAACGGAATACGAAACGGCTCACCTACCGTTTGCCCGCTCGATGCCGGTGGCCGAGATTGAGCAGCGCCTTGCTGAATTGCCGTCCGACGTCGAGATTGTCGCCTACTGCCGAGGACCGTTCTGCCTGCTCTCTGACGAGGCCGTGGCGTTGCTAGCGGCGAGAGGCTATCGAGTGCGCAAGATCCTTGATGGCGTCAGTGAATGGCTGGCGGCAGGTCTTCCGGTGGAACAAGGCAAATCATGAGCATGAAAGGACGTGAAAGCGGCATGCCCGACGAAGCCTACTGGGCGAGTTTTTTCGAGGCAGAGGCTGCTATTGACAGACTCCTTGGCACTGCGGTGCTGGGGGATGTTATCGAATTCGGCTGCGGATACGGTTCCTTTACGGTGCCCACTGCCCGACGTACGGCAGGGCGTGTTATCGCCCTAGATATCGAACCAGAAATGGTCGACTGTGTGCGCCATAAGGCCGTCACTTTCGATCTCCCCAACATTCAAGCCGACGTTCGAGATTTCGTTGCACACGGAACGGGCGTGGACTCCGGGTCGCAAGCGCACGCGATGATTTTCAACCTGTTGCACCTGGAACAGCCTATTTCCCTGCTGCGCGAAGCCTACCGGACCTTGCAGGACGATGGCGTGCTTTCGGTGATTCACTGGCGCAGTGATATACCCACACCACGCGGTCCTTCGCTGGAGATCCGTCCGACCCCAGACCAATGTCGGGCGTGGATAGCCGATGCCGGATTCCACTCCATTGAATCGGTTGATTTGCAAGATTGCTGTCCCTTTCACTTCGGCCTGCTGGCCAGGCGTTGATCCACCTCTCCTTGGAAACCGTCTATGAAAACCCTGATTATTTTCAATCACGAGCCCTACGATAGTACCGATGTGACCTGGAACGGACTGCGACTGGCCGACAAGTTGGTCGATGCTGGAAGTGAAGTTCGCATTTTCCTGATGAGTGATGCGGTGGACATGGCACGCGATGCCTGTCGTCCGCCAGAAGGCTATGACCAAGACCTTTCGTTGATGCTGAAGGTGCTCATCACCCGTGGCGTGAAGGTCAAGGTGTGCGGAACCTGCATGGCGCGCTGCGGCATCTACAAGAACCATCCGTATTTCGAGGGCGCCGAAAAATCCACCATGCCGGCGCTGGCGGAATGGGTCATCGATAGCGACAAAGTAATCTCGTTCTGAAACTCCCCGAGTTGGGCATCGTGCCGTCTGAAACCGCAGTAAGAATAACCAGGAGACTCAAATGACTGAAAGCAGCAAGCCCGGCTTGTCCACGCGCACCATTCACGGCCACAGTTTCAAGGACGCACATGGCAGTCCGCACCTTCCGGTGTATGACACCACCACCTTTGCGTTCAAATCGACGGCTGACCTGCTCGATGTCGTTGACGGTCGCAAGCCGGGGAGCCTCTATACGCGATACGGCCTGAACCCATCAATCTTTGCGATTGAAGAAACGCTCGCCAGCCTCGAAGGCGCGGAGATGGCCTGGTCTTTTTGTTCCGGGATGGCCGCCGAGACAGCCTTGTTCCTGACGCATGGGCGTGAGGGCATCGTTTGCATCGGTGACGCTTACGGCGGAACGCTGGAACTATTGGCCAGCCAGTTGCCGTTGCTGGGGATCAAGACCGATTTGATTCTTGGCCGCGAACTGGATCAACTGGACGCTTTGCTGGCCGCAGGCGCGAAGCTGGTATTTTTTGAGACGCCCACCAATCCCACCCTCGAATTGCTCGATATTCGGGCTATTGCAGCGAAGGCGCACGCCTACGGTGCGCGAGTCGCGGTCGACAACACGTTCGCCTCACCGGTCAATCAGCGCCCGCTGGAACTGGGAGCGGATTTCGTCGTGCATAGCGCCACTAAATATCTCGGCGGACACAGCGACCTCACCGCTGGCGTCTTGATGGGGTCGAAGGAATTACTGATGCCGGTATGGAACTGGCGCAAGAATCTCGGCTCGATGATCGCCCCGGCCACTGCGTCATTGCTCGCCCGCAGCCTGCGTACCCTGGTCGTGCGCGTGCGTCAGCAAAACGAGTCGGCCCAGCGTATCGCCGAAGCCATGGACCGCCACCCCAAGGTCAGCCGGGTCTACTTTCCTGGTCTGCCCGAGTTTCCGGGGCACGCGCTGGCCAAAGACCAAATGTACGGATTCGGGGGCATGCTGACGATCGAGGTCGCTGGCGACGGAGAAGATGCCACACGCGTCGCTGACCGGTTGAAGCTCTTCGCCTTGGCACCCAGCCTTGGGGGTGCGGAAAGCTTGGTAACCCAGCCGTGTACAACCACCCACCATGGATTAACGACGGAAGAGCGTGCCCGTCGCGGCATCTCGGACGCCATGCTGCGTCTGTCGGTCGGCTTGGAGGATGCTGAGGATTTGATCGCGGATCTGGAACAGGCTCTGGGTTAGGTGCTTCGCGGCACATTTCCTTCGGTCAGATTCCGGATCAAGTCCGGAATGACGGTTTTAAAAATGGTTTTACCGAAACACTTATTTGGGGATGTGACAGAAAACGAAAATAATCGTACGCTAGCGCATCGTCATGCAGCTCAACGTATTTTTGCTCTACATGTTGATTGTTGAGTGTCGTAATCTGATCGTTGAGCCAGGGCCAGCAGCCTTCTATCCAGCGGGTTTCCAGGCCGAGGCGATGATGCCCATACCCAACAGGGCAATTCCGGCACCCAACCAGTCAAGTGAGGAAAGTTTGATGCCGTCAACCACTCGCAGCCAGAGCAGTGCCTTTGCCACATAGACGCCACCGTAAGCGGCATAGACCCGGCCACTTGCCGCCGGATGCAAGGTCAGCACCCAGACAAAGACTACAAGACTGAGCGCAGCCGGCAGCAGCAGCCACGGGGAGCCCTCCTTGCGCAGCCACAAGTAAGGCAGAAAACAGCCGATGATTTCGGCCAGAGCGGTGGCAAAAAACAGCAAACCGGTCTTGATCATTGTCCGTCCTCAGTGCTCGTGCGCATGGTGCGCATCGGGAAAGTGCGCATGTGTATGCTCAATCGACGCGTGCTGGTGGCGATGGGTGTGGCGGGTTCCGGACAGAACCTGCCCGGGGTGCTCATGATCGTGGTGACTGTCATTTTCTCCGTGGACATGCTCGTGCGTGTGCTCAAGCGTTTCGTGCCGATGCCCATGCTCATGTTGCTCGGACAGGTGCAGCCAGACACCGAAGGCCATCAACAGCCCGGCCGCCAGCAATTGCGGCGTCACCGGTTCGTTGAGCAACAGGATCGCCAGCAGCGTTCCGAAGAAGGGCGCCACGGAAAAATAGGCGCCAGTACGAGCTGTTCCCAGATGGCGCAGGGCAATGACGAAGAGCGTGAGGCTGGCGCCATAGCTGGCGAAGCCAAGCAGTGCCGCCTGCGCGACGATTTCCGGTGCCGGCCAGATGGCCCCGGCCAAAAGCGCCAGTGCGAGATTGGTGATGCCGGCGACCAAGCCCTTGACCATGGCGATGAACGAGGCATCGGCCAGTGCGACCTTACGGGTCAGGTTGTTGTCGATCGCCCAGGCGAAACAGGCGCCGAGGATCGCCAGTGCGGGCCATGCTCCGGAGAACTGCGCATCGGATGGCCAACTCAGGACCAGTGCCCCGGCGACGATAGCGAGCATGCCCAGGGCGATACGACGGTCAAAGTTTTCATGAAAAACAAACCAGGCAAGCAGTGCGGTCAGCACGCCTTCGGCATTCAACAAGAGCGAGGCGCCCGATGCCGGCATGGCTGACAGCCCGATCATCAGCAGTACCGGCCCGATCATCCCGCCGGCAACGGTGGCTGCAGCGAGCCAGCGCCAATCGCCCCGATCAAGATACACCTTCGGGCTGCGGCGAATCTGGCGCATGAGCCAGAGGCCGATGCCAGAGCCGAGATAGAGCAGCGCCGCCAGCAGCCATGGGCTGACTTGGGCCAGTAGCAGCTTGGATAACGGGGTGCCGATCCCGAACAGGCCGGCTGCTGTGAGCGCAAGGGCAATGCCACGATGCCAGTGCATGGCTACGCTCCTTGGGAGGCAGAAGGGGCAAACACTGCCTCGACCTCGACCGGCTTCGAGAGTGCTTCGCCATGACAGACGCAGGCTTCATGGTGAGCTGCCGCGACCAACTCATGAAGAATCCCGCAATCCCCAGCGAGATGGCTGTTGCCGCATCGGCCGCGTAAGGCAGTGAGTTGGCGCTCCAGCGCCTGCATGCTTTGCAAACGGGCCTGGACACGAGCCAGTTGCGCATCGATCAGTTGGTCGATATCGCGGCAATTGCTTTCCGGATGCGCCACAAACGCCAGCAAGCGCTGGATGTCGGCCAGCGAAATATCCAAAGCCCGACAATGGCGGATGAAGGCCAGCCGTTCCACGTGCAAGGGAGCATAGGCACGATAGCCGTTTGGATGACGGGCCGGCGCCGGTAGCAGTCCCGCTTTCTCGTAATAACGGATGGTTTCGATATCGACGCCAGTGGCTTGCCCTAACTCACCAATTCTCATGACTCGATCCTTCTCGCTGCCCGGGCATTTCGGAAAACTTTATTTTACGCGCTTGACCCTATAGTTACTACAGGGTGTGCAATGCAAATAAAAACTCAGGCATTGCTTCGGCTCCGACTTTTTTCGTTAATTGCAATTGCTTGACCCTGTAGCTACTCAAGGGTTTCTAATACAGGAAACAAGGAAAACACCATGAGTCTTGAACCCACCTCAAAGCCCCTTCAGGAAACCACTCACTGCGGATGCGCCAGCAGTTGCTCCGCAGCGGTGCCCGCCGCCGCTGACATCCCAGCAGCCCCCGATCTCGCACAAAGCGATGGAGTACCCGTCTTCCTGATTCCGACCATGGACTGCCCGACCGAGGAGAACGACATCCGTCGTGCGTTGGCCAGTATCGAGGGCATCCATTCCTTGCGTTTCCAACTGTCGGCACGCACCGTTTCGATTGATGCCACGACGGAAGCACTCGATGCCGCCTTGGCTGCCATCCGCAAAGCCGGTTTTGACCCCAAGCCGGTGTCGGCAGGTCAGGTCGCAAAGGAAAACGTCGGTGCCAGTGAACTATGGCGAGGCATTCTGGCGCTGGGCCTAGCCGTCGGCGCGGAAGCGCTGGATTTCTTCGCGCCCGACACATTGCTTTTCAAGGGGTTCGGTATGGCATTGGCCGTCGCCGCGATCTGGTTGTCCGGTATTTCAACCTATAGCAAGGGACTGGCGGCATTGCGGCGCGGGCAGTTGAACATGAATGCGCTGATGGGTGTGGCGGTGACCGGCGCCTTCCTGATCGGCCAGTGGCCCGAGGCCGCGATGGTCATGGCCTTGTATGCCATTGCCGAGTTGATCGAAGCCCGCTCCGTGGATCGGGCGCGTAACGCCATCAAAGGCCTGCTCGACCTAACGCCGCAGACGGCGGAAGTTCGGCAAGCCGATGGCGCCTGGCTTGAAGTTCCGGCCGCAGCGGTAAAGCTTGAGTCCTGCGTGCGGGTAAAACCCGGCGCCCGGATACCGCTCGATGGTCAGGTGACGGCAGGAACGAGTGCGGTTAATCAGGCACCGGTCACCGGCGAAAGCATTCCGATTGACAAAGCGGCAGGCGACCCGGTGTTCGCCGGCACGATCAACGAAAC
>CALMYW010000306.1 GCA_937873665.1 uncultured Sphingorhabdus sp. | reverse complement strand
GATGACGCAGGCCGCGATAGCAGGCGAGGTCCATCAGGCGCTTGATGTTCATCGCAGTTTCCCGGCGAAGATCGCCTTCCACCGTGTGCTCCGCGTCGATCGCTTCACGAATGTGCAGGACTTCCTGATCGGACAGGTCCGCAACCCGGCGGGTATGGTCGATACCCAGCTTGTCAGCAATCTGGCGGGCCTTGAACGGGCCGATACCATGGATGTAGGTGAGCGCGATGATCACGCGCTTGTTGGTGGGGATATTGACCCCGGCAATACGAGCCACTTAGTTCTCCATGCTCCACAGGAAGCGGCACAGGCCACATCCCATCTCAACGCTTCAACCATCAAACGGCAAAAGGTCCGGCTGGCGAGCGCAAAGGCCTACGCCGTCCGGACTGGACCCGCTTTTCGGTTGAGGGGCGCGCTTAAGGCGATTCGGCGCCGCTGTCAACGCCAGTTGCCTGCCGTCAATCCCGCAAATTCGCCGGATCGTCCGTTTGTGCTGGCGCGGCAGACCGCGCGGCAAGACGCTCAAACTGCTCGCCCAGCACCTTGTCGACCAGCGGCGCAATCTCCTGCGGCTTCAGCACGACCAGGCCGCTCACCACATAGGTCCAATCGATCCGGGTACCCTCACCCGCTGGCGTGCCAGCCGGCGAGAGAGTCACGGTCAGGGTCCCGCCGGCGGCATCCTGCTGCAACGGCCCCAATCCGCCCGTCATCCGCAGGACGCCCGCCTGGGGATCGGCGTAGACGACGTGCATGTGCTCGATACTGCCGATCCGCTGCGTCTCGGGCGCACCCTTGGGGCGCGGCAGCTTCTCGCAGAAGCATCCGGTTGCCTGCGCATCGAGCCACAGATTGGCCGCATCGCCGCTATAGGTGTGATCGCCCGACCACCAGCGCGACGGCGCGGTCAGGACTTTCCACGTTTCGGACTTGCCGGCCGAGGCCTGCGCCGAATGCTTGATCACAAACCCGGTGTCGGACAGAGCGGCCACTTCCCCAAGGGCGGGAGCGGCGCTCAGTGCGAACAATGCGGCAGGAATCAAACGGTGCATGGCACGGAACCTCCCCGAAGGATCAGCCCGCAATAATCCGTTCGATTGCCGCAGTCACCCCGTCCAGTTCGGCCATGCCGTTGACCCGGCTGACAATGCCGCGCGCTTCGTAGATCGGCAGGATCGGCGCAGTCTTCGCGCGGTACTCGGCCATGCGGGTGCGGACGGTCTCCGCATTGTCATCCGGACGACGCTTGAATTCCCGGCTCCCACACTTGTCGCAGACGCCCGCTTCGCGCGGTTGCTCGAAGGTGTCATGGTAACCCTTGCCGCAGTTGGCGCAGGTGAAACGTCCGGTGATGCGTTCGACCAGGGCGTCCTCGTCGACATCGAGTTCGATCACGTGATCGAGCTTGCGACCGCGAGCCGCGAGGATCTCGTCGAGCGACTCCGCCTGCGCGGCAGTACGGGGATAGCCATCGAAGATCGCGCCGGCCTGCGGCCCCATCTGGTCAAGCTCTTCCCCGATCAGCGCCGAAACGATCGCATCCGACACCAGCTCGCCGCGCTCCATCACCGCCTTGGCCTGGAGCCCGACCGGAGTACCGGCCTTGACCGCGGCGCGCAGCATGTCGCCGGTCGAAAGCTGGCGCATGCCATGGCGCTCAACCAGTCGCTGGGCCTGGGTGCCCTTGCCTGCGCCCGGAGGCCCCAACAGGATGATGTTCACGTCGCACTCCCTCTCTGGAAATTGCGCCCTCAGCGCATTTTGCCCTTGAGCTTGGCCTTCTTGATCAGGTCGCCATACTGGTGGGCCAGCAGGTGCGACTGGATCTGCGTTATCGTATCGACCGTGACATTGACGACGATCAGCAGGCTGGTGCCGCCGAGGAAGAACATCGTCATGCCGGTCGTCGCCATGACCCATTCGGGAAACACGCAAACCACGGTGAGATAGATCGCCCCGATCACGGTGATGCGGGTCAGGACATAGTCGAGATAAGTCGCAGTGTTCTTGCCCGGCCGGATGCCCGGAATGAACCCGCCGTTACGCTTCAGGTTCTCCGACGTTTCCTCGGGATTGAACACCACCGCGGTGTAAAAGAAGCTGAAGAAGATGATCCCCGCCGCGTAGAGCAGCATATAGACCGGCTGACCATGGGCCAGGTACTGGTTCAGGGTCACCACGAAGCTGCCCATCGCCGTGTCGGGCGAGATCGAGTTGCCGGCAAACTGGCTGATGGTCAGCGGCAGCAGCAGCAGCGAGCTGGCGAAGATCGGCGGGATGACGCCGGCAGTGTTGAGCTTGAGCGGCAGGTGGCTGCGGTCGGCCTGCATCATGCCGTGCTGGCTCGCGCGCTTGGGATACTGGATCAGGAGACGGCGCGTCGCGCGCTCCATGAAGCAGATCATCAGGACCATGCCGACCAGCAGGACGATCAGCGTCACGATCGTGAAGGCCGAAACCGAACCCGAACGCCCCCCTTCGAACAGGTTCGCGATGAACTTCGGCATCTGGGCAACGATGCCGGCCATGATGATCAGCGATGTACCGTTGCCAATCCCGCGCGAGGTGATCTGCTCACCCAGCCACAGCAGGAACATCGTGCCGCCGATCATGCTGATGACGGCGCCGACGCGGAACATCAGGCCAGGCATGACCACCGCCTGGATACCGCTCGACGCGCCATAGGCCTCCAGGCCAGAGGCGATGAACCAGCCCTGGATCGCGGTCAGCACGACCGCGCCATAGCGGGTGTACTGATTGAGCTTCTTGCGCCCGCTTTCGCCTTCCTTCTTCAGCGCGGCCAGCGCCGGATGCAGCGAAGCGGCCAGCTGGACCACGATCGAGGCGGTGATGTAGGGCATGACGCCGAGCGCGATGATGCTCATCCGCTCAAGGCTGCCGCCCGAGAAGGTGTTGAACAGGTCGAGGATGCCGCCCCGGGTCTGGCTGTAGAGATCCTGCAGGATCAGCGGATTCACGCCCGGCAGCGGAACGAAGCTCAGGAACCGGAAAATGATCAGGGCGCCGATCGTGAACCAGATGCGGTTCTTGAGTTCGGTCGCCTTCGAGAAGTTGGCGAGACTGAGATTGCTCGCGATATTATCGGCGCGTGATGCCATTGCGGTACTGAGCCTTCGCTTGGGCGCCGATCGCCGGACCGGCCCTTCCCCCCATGATCAGGAGGAGCCCATATAGGGCACGGGCGGAGATCGGTAACCCCCGCCCGGCCTTTTCCGGAATTATTCGGCTGCTTCAGCCTTGGCAGCAGGCACTTCAACCGTGCCGCCCAGCTTCTCGACCGCCTCGCGCGCGCCCTTCGACACGCCGGCAACCACGAAGCTGACCTTGGTCGAAAGCTCACCCTTGGCGAGCAGGCGCACGCCATCCTTGCCGCCGCGGGCCAGACCTGCCGCCTTGAGCGCGGCGTGATCGACCACCGCCTTGGCATCGAGCTTGCCCGCGTCGATCGCCTTCTGGACGAGACCCAGGTTCACCTCGGCATAGTCCTTGGCGAAGATGTTGTTGAAGCCGCGCTTCGGGATGCGCATGTGCAGCGGCATCTGGCCGCCTTCGAAGCCGTTGACGCTGACGCCCGAACGCGCCTTGGCGCCCTTCTGGCCGCGCCCGGCGGTCTTGCCCTTGCCCGAGCCGATGCCCCGGCCCACGCGCATGCGGGACTTGCGGGCACCATCGTTGTCGCGGATGTCATTCAGTTTCATAAGTTGCACTCGCTTTCGCTTTGAAACGCGCTGATAGGAACGGGCGCCCCTAGCGTCTACCGCTGCCTTTGTCATCCAGATTCGGCAAAATAAGCACTGCATGACCAGCAGCATCTCAGCCTGACATCAAACCTTTGCATCCGGGGCAATAGGAAACCACCGTCTGCTCAGGTCAATCATCCTTGGTGCAACTCGCATCGCCGGCCGTTCGATAGCCCAGGTCAAAAGCGTCGCGGCAGCCAAGCTGATCAGAATTCCGACAAGCTTAAAGCCGGGATTTTGATTGATGGCAGACCCCAGGACCGATTGCATAG
This sequence comes from uncultured Sphingorhabdus sp., assembly GCA_937873665.1. Next base: position 3,272 of record CALMYW010000306.1, on the reverse strand, counting down.
CCATAAGCACCGGTACGTGAGTCAGATAGAGGGTATAGGAAATCCTTCCGAGATACTGTGGCAGCGACTAGCTGAACAGAGATCCGCCATTCACGCCAGTGACAACCGTAGCGGCTGCGACGAACGGCACTGCCAAGGCGAGCTCAGGCATCGCGCCGCAAAGCATGATAAGCAGCAGAACCCCGCCGCCCCAATAGTCAAACCTTCCCCCCACCGACAGTTGCGAGCGATACAGCAAGTGACCCGCCAGTAGTCCTAGAACTGCCCGAACCGGATAGACCCGCTCCCCGGCAGCCACACCGACATCCGCCAAGCCGAGCGCGACCAGCACAATCAGAAGCAACGGCTTGACCGCCCCTTCTCCCAACAATCTCGGCAGCGCAGCAGCGATCAGCGGAAGATAAAGCTCGTAGCAGATGCTCCATGCGGGAAAATTGACAGGATCCCGCCCTGCTAGCGGTCCTGCTATTATCAACTCGAGCCACACATATTCCGGCATTTCAACAACGAACAGCAATGCAACAAGGGTCGTCACGTAATAGACCGGCAGAAGCCGCATTGTCCGCTTGATAGCGAAGTCCAGGAATACATAGCCTTTCCTGAGCGAATGGGTCAGAACGAACCCGCTGAGGATGAAAAAGACGTCCACGACCAGCTCGAGCCGCAAGGATGGAAACCCCAAAGTCCTTTCGAGAAACGAACTCAGGCCGAAATGAAGAAACACGACCGCAAGCGCCAGGACGCCACGCAAACCGTCAAGATCATTCCAGTGCTTGCCCATCACCATGCGCATAGTCGCAAACCCGTATGCTGCACACGCAAAACCTGGACGCCGAAATCAAAAAGGGCCCCGGATTGCTCCGGAGCCCCCTTTTGAGCCGAAATTGCGCAGTCAATCTCAGTCGACTACGGCCACCATGTGCGGCAGCTTGGCAATCGCACCGCGCACCTGCTTTGCTGTCGATAGGGCAACCGCGACCAGGCCAGTCAACTCATTGCAATCAATCGCATTCGGGGGGATCAGCCTAACCCGGGAAGCAACGGCGCGCCCAGTCCCGCAATTGCGGTGTGCGCGCCTCGGTCAGCCGCGAAAACAACCAGGCGAGAGCAATTGCTGCCAGAACAAGCCCGCCCCACTGCAGCAGCCTTGCGAAATCAGGCATGGTGCGCCGCCCCGGAGCAATGAGGCTTGCGAGCGCCAGTATGACCGGAAAGTGCAGCGCGTAGAGCGAAAAGGATGATCCGGCGCCGTAGCGGGCAAATGGCGCAGCCGGTCGCAGCTGCCCCGGATCAAGACGCAGCAGCACCCAGAAGAACAGCGAAAATGCGCCACCAAGCACGAGCGAACTGCCGGCGATCGGCACCGATAGACGGCTCGCGACCAACGCCGCGCCGAGCAGAACCAGCGAAACGAATAGGGCAGGCGTCTGCTTCCAACCTGTCCCACCGGACCTCGGAGTGGTCGATTGAGTAAACCTGCGGTCGAGGTAGAACAGCGCACTGCCCATAAGCCATACGCCGAACCCTTCGACCAGGCCCAGAGATAGCGCTCCGAGTGCCAGGCTCAACAAGCCAATCGAAAACCTGCGGCGCGTCAACAGAAGCAATAAGCTGGGGAACCAGATATAATACCAGAACTCGAACGCGAGGCTCCACAGCGGGCCGTTCGAGCCGAAGGTCGGAACAACCAGCTTCTGAAGAAAGACAAGGTTGCCGAGGAAAGTCGATAGACTGAGGCTTGCCGACACCGGTTGCTGAACAGTCAGCGCACCGGATGCCCCATCCGCATAGTGCGAGCCGATAAGCCTGATGGAAGCAAGGTCGAGCAATCCCCCCAGGATCAGGACCGGCACCACTACGATCAAGAGGCGCGAGAGACGGTCAATCAGGTAGTCGCGCCAGAATGCCTGGCGATCGATCCGGCGCGTTATTGCCGAAGTGATCCAGTACCCTGAGAGCACGAAAAAGACTATCACTGCCTCGCTGCCAAATCCCGTCAGGAAATAAAATGCCTTCCAGGTCAGGCTGAGCTTGCCGGCTTCCGCAACGGTCAGGAACAGCAAGTCTCTGGAATGCTCCATCACCACCAGCGACGCAGCAATGAAACGCAGCACGTCGGCCCAGAAATAGCTGCCGCGTACGACCTGATCGCTTGCATGCGACATTTCTTAACGATCCCACCACAACTTAAACGACCGGCCCTCACAGCCGTTCACATCGTCTAAGACAAAATCCACTGCCCCCAACAGCAACAAAAAAGCCCCAGCGTCTCCGCCGGGGCTTTTTCGAATACCTGCGTGGTCAACTGGCGTCAGTCGACTACGGCCACCATGTGCGGAAGCTTGGCAATCGCACCGCGCACTTCAGCGGTATCTTCCAGTTCCACCACTCGGTGCATCTTGCCCAGACCCAGTCCGACGAGGATCTGCTTCTGAGAGTACGGACGACGGATCGGCGAGCCGATCTGCTTGATCTTGATCTTCGCCATGTGCGCTTACTCCACAATCGCGTCAGCGGCCGCCTGGGCCTCCGCCGCGCTCGCACCGCCGCGACCCAGCAGGTCGGCGACCTTCTTGCCGCGACGCTGTGCCACCGACTTCGGCGAAGTCTGGTCACCCAGCGCATCAAACGTGGCGCGGATCATGTTGTAGGGGTTGGAAGTGCCGACCGACTTGGTCACCACGTCAGCAACGCCCAGGCTTTCGAAGACAGCGCGCATCGGACCGCCGGCGATGATGCCGGTACCCGCAGGCGCCGAACGAACGTTGACCTTGCCAGCACCGAAACGGCCCTTGCCGTCGTGATGGAGGGTGCGGCCTTCCTTCAGCGACACGCGGATCATCTTCTTCTTGGCAGAAGCGGTCGCCTTGGTGATGGCTTCCGGCACCTCGCGGGCCTTGCCGTGGCCGAAGCCCACGCGGCCCTTGCCGTCACCGACCACGACCAGCGCGGCAAAGCCGAAGCGCTTGCCGCCCTTCACGGTCTTGGAGACGCGGTTGATGTGGACGAGCTTTTCGATCAGCTCCTCGCCACCATCGTCATCCCCACCGCGCCCGCGGCGATCGTCGCGGCGGCCACGGCCACCACGGTCACCGCCACGGTCGTTGCCGCCACGGCCACGACCACGACCGCGGTTTTCACGCTGCTCGCCACCCTCGGGGGCGCTAGCCTCGACGGCGACGCCGGTGGCTTCAATGTTGGTTTCGTCAGCCATCTTAGAACTCCAGCCCGCCTTCACGCGCGGCATCGGCCAGCGCCTTGACGCGGCCATG
>CALMYW010000305.1 GCA_937873665.1 uncultured Sphingorhabdus sp. | reverse complement strand
CGGCTGTCATCCACGAAGCCGCGCGGCGAGCATATGACTTGCTTCTCTCCCACCAAGAGCGGGTCATGCAGAGCAGCCAGACCCTGCAAGCCTGACGGGGCACGCATGGGGCCCGAGACCATCGCTGCTTGGACCCATCTCTATGCCGCAGTTGGGCTGCTCGCTGCCATTTGCTCGGGGTGTGCATTCCTCAAGACGATCTTTGACATCCGCATGGGAGGAATCGTGCCGCCGGCGGGGTCAGTGCTGCGCTGGTTGCTGTGGTTCCCAAAAGTTTGGCTGCATTTTCAGCTCAGCTACCTCTGCGGGTTTCCAAGCATTCTGGCCATCGCGATCCTGTATGCGCACTATATCGGGTTTGCAGCGTTTATGCCGTCATAGACCGATAAAGCGACCTCCCGATAGCCCGCCGTCCTGATCGCGAGAGCTGCCGCGCTGCCTCTAGCCGCGGCGCCCATGTCCACGTGCGTTTCGGAGGCGAGCCGGACCCAGTTTGTTGTTATCGTGCGCACGTAGCCTAAAGTCTCCGAGATTGCCGGAATATAGCCTGCATTGAGTGACTTCCTTTCAGGCCCCGAATTGTAGGCGGCCAAGGCCAAGTCCATGCGCCCAAACCGTTGCTTCTGGTCGCGTAGATAGCGGGCGCCTGCGCGCATGTTCGCGATTGGATCCCACGGGAATGCGAGCCCTAATCTACGTGCGGTACCTGGCATGATTTGCATCATGCCCATCGCGCCGGCCCGACTAATTGCTCTGGGATTGTATCCGGATTCCTGGGCGATGACGGCGTCTAACAGGCGAGCGGGGAGATCGAACTCACAGGCGATCGCGACTACAAATGGAAGGAAACGTGCACGACGGTGTTCGACTTCAGCAGGTAGCCAGTATGTGGGTTTGTAACTGTAGTCCTCGCATGCATTTCCCGACTCAAAGCTATGGGGTACCAAGCGGCCTTTATCATCGTCAGGCGATCGAAAGAGATTCTCCATCTGCTGCACGATGGCCTGCGGTCGGGCATGAACTTTGTCTATTTGGAACTCGCTAGCTGCACCGGGAAAGCGCAAGAGTTCTGCCTGTCGGGCCAAGCTCTCCGACGAGTGATAACAAAGTCCGATAGCAGAAATCGCAAAGATAAATGTTCGCATCACACGTCCTTTTGACGTGCCGGCGGTGTGAATTGCGCTTCGGAAGGACATCAAAATCTTCTTGGGCTGTCAATTGGTAAGATCAAATAAAAGCGATCCAGTTTTCCGGAATCAGATCACAGGCAGAGTCCTGCCCGAGCTAAGCGGCGCGCTGTGGGCGCAATGGAGGCCATCTTGCGGCTAGGGACGGCCAACTATTTGCGAAAGGCAAAAGGCCCCGGCAGGGCCGACGATCTTCCGAAACTGTATCAGCGGTGAGGCGCGATCGAGATGATGCGGTGCCGCGCCCCTCGTTCAGCGCATATTCGCAAAGGCAGATTCTCCTGCTCGAGCGCATTCTTCATCTTCACTCTGCGAGCCGCCGCTCACCGCAATCGCACCAATAGTTTTGTCGCCTACCTTTAGGGGTATGGCACCCGCGTAGACGACCATATTTGATGTAAGTTTCGACCAGACCGCTTGGTCTCCGATCCGTAATCGATCTTGCACCCACGACGATGGTTGACCAAAAACGACTGCAGCCACGTTTTTCCTTGCTGCCATAAAAATGCGGCCTGGAAGCGCACCATCAGTTGAAATTCCGACAATGAGGTTGCCCGCAGAATCAGAGACAGCCACGCCAACCCGAAGTCCAGGGCGTTTACAACTGTCCAAAGCGACCTGTGCAATTGCAATTGAAGCAGTGATGGGAGGGCTAGGCGTAGTATTTGCTGCACGCTCCCGCCGAGGCATTGACGGAGCCAACATCGTCTCCATTGCAGGAGGATGTGCGTCGCCAGGAAGCAGGGCTGCGGTCGCCTCGGACGTCGCCTTGATGGGTGCAGATCACTTTCAACCTGGTTGAGGAAGGTGCCCCACGGGCTCTTCATCGACGGCCGTGTGAAGCTCAGGTCACTTGCAAGGGGGTAGGAATCGGGTTGGCTGTCTCGGTACATACCAATATCCTTGGGCTCCACAGGCCATGCTCTATCGAACGGCCCGAGTATGAGGCGGCAAGTCGTCGCCAACGATTTCCAGTCGGAATCTGGAGAGAATGTCGGTTTCCGATATTGTCGATCGCGGTTCGTTCTGGCCTGCTGTCCCAGCACGCCGCTCTGTCTTCTAAAGCAGCTATTGTGCAGCGGCTGGCCGTACTTCGGTCGGATCGCCAAGCCACGGTGCGGAGTGACCAAAGCCGCCGGGCCAACTGCACACTTGCGCCGCGAATTCGGCGCCCCGCATCATCGCATCCTTCAAGGATGCACCTGCAAGCAGGGCCGTAAGCGAACCTGAAATGAATCCATCACCTGCGCCGAGCGTGTCCACCACCGCAGTGGGCAGTGCGGGTTGGAGCACGGGACCATGAGCATCGGCGCCCAACGCGCCCTCGCCGCCACGCGTCAAAACGACCGCTTCTGGTCCGAGGGTGAGACACTCTTCGGCTACGGCCATCGCTTCTTCTCCGCTCAGCTCGGATGCGGACAGGAAAACGAACCGGACATGCGGTAACACTTGGCGCAGATAGTCTGCCGTCCAGCGGTTCGACGCGTCGAATGACAATGATCGCACGCCTTCCGCTATTCGCGGCAACGTTTCCCCAAGGTCGCTGTAGATGCTTGTATGGACGTGGTCGAAGGTTGCGACATAGGCAAAGTCGTCATCTGCCCAGCGATAGTCAGCGCGCACGCCCGGAGTGGATCGGATGAACTGTCGGTCACCCGCCACGTGTCCGATAAAGGCCCGCGCATTAGCCCCACGCCGGGTGCGCATGTGTGATACGTCGACACCCTCCGCCACTAACGCGTCCCGTATGAGGCGTCCTCCCTCATCGTCTCCGACGCAGCCCAGATAGGCAGAGGTCGCGCCGAGGCGGGCGGTCATGGCTGCGACGTTCACGGCATTGCCGCCGGGGGATTGAACCCCAGCGTCCACATAGGTGTCGATCGTGTTGTCGCCCAGTCCCAGGATACGGGTCACAGCAACGCCTCCCAGCGAATTAATACTCAGATTTCCACATGTAGCGCCGCGTCGAAAGGGGCTGACCGCGAAGATCGGAGAGGTGCTCGGAGAAGCGCTTGAGCGCCGTCTGGACGACGTGAGGTGCAACAATCGGCCGGATGCTCGGGGCGATACCCGGCATCGGAAAATCCTTCGAATCGAAGATCATGACCCGGCGGCCATGCTTTTCACAGAAACGCATGACCCGCTCCATCAGCGGGCGGCTCGGATCTTCACCGACGATCAGAATGAACGGCGTTCTCTCGTCGAGAATTTCGAAAGGTCCGTGAAAGAATTCCGCAGCTTCGATTGGATAGCTGTGCAACCACAGCATTTCCATCAGGATGCAGACGCCGAAATTATAGGCCGACATGAACCCCGGACCGGCGGCGACATGATAGATGTTGTCGTCCCGATAATATTCCTTGGCGAGTTCCAAACCACGTGCATCGCTGGCTTCCGCTGTTTCGCCGATCACTGCCGGCAGCGCGGCGAGCGATGACAAAAGATCGTCGCCCAGGGCCCAGCCATCGCGGCCCTTCATCACGCCGCCGACCAAAGCCTGCATCAGCATGAACAGCGAAATAAGCGATTCGGAATTATCACCGACGATGAATGTCTTGGGTGATGCTTTGGCGAGGGGGCTACCCTCCTTCATCGTGAAGGAGACTACCTTGCAGGGCTTGTCCTGGAGCCATTCCGCGGCGGCAGTGGTTTCCGGCGTTGTTCCCGATTTGGAAGACAGGAGAACCAACGTGCGCTCATCCAGGCGGGGTGGATTGATCGCCATGAATTCGGACGGAAAATAGCGCCGTACTTCGATTGACGGGCTGTAATGCTCAACCCAGTAGCTGATCCCAAGCATTGCCCGGTTGCCCGAGCCGTGGGCGACGAAATAAATGCGGTCGACGTCCTGAGCCAGCGATTCCCCGAGCGCGAACGCATCCGGCAGCTGCGCAACAGATGTCTCCAAAGTTTCAACCACTTGGTGGCGCGTAACAACGGCTGCCATTCAAATTCTCCACTGTTCTGAATACAAACTGGTATATACCAACTTGCTCGTCGGCGTCTACCAGTTTTGTCGCTGCGCTTGAGAAATGTCTCGACGGCGTTAATTCGGTATATGTTGCCACGCAGAGAGTCTGCAGAGGGAGAATCGATTGACCAAGATCCAGGCGGCCGCGCTGTCCGACGACACATCCGCGCCGGCATACAAACAGATCGAGGCCTATCTAGAGGAGCTTCTTGCGGGCTCGGATTATGGGCCTGGTGATCGCATCCCCTCCGAGCGGGTCTTGGCAGAACAACTGAGCCGCAACAGAATGACCGTTCGAAAGGCCATAGAGGGCCTGATCGCGCGCGGCATGCTTGAGCGCGATCGCACCAGCGGAACGAGAATTCCGGTCCCGCGTGTTACCCGCCCCATGGAAGCATTTGTCTCCCAGGGATTTCGGAAGATCATCCAGGCCGGGGGTGGAACGGCAGGAAACAAGCTCCTTCATTTTGAGCAGGCGCGCGCCACGGCGAAGGTCGCAAGCCGGTTGAAGCTTGAAGAGGGCGCCGACATCGTAATTTTCCGACGCCTGTTCACGGCGAACGACACACCGGTCTGCATAGAGACGAGCCATCTTCCGCTAGCATTGGTTCCGGATCTGGCAGCGGAGGATCTCATGGCAGGAGAATCGCTCTATGATGTGCTCCATAGCAAATATGGAATCGGCGCGATGCACAGCGAACGGGAGATCGGCGTTGCAACCTGTAACGAACTTGAAGCCCGTCTGCTAAATCTGAGCGTTGGTGCGACCTGCTTGTCGCTCCTGGTCGGAGTGTATGACGAAAAAGGCAGGCCGATTGAATTCACTCGTTCGCTTAATCATCCCAAATTCGTGGTGTTCAAGACGGCACCGGCCGACGCCTCCAAGCCTGCGGAGTGACGCCTCGCCTTTAGCATTTCCGTCGGTGGCTGATATCGAGCGAGACCTAATAGAGACCATCGACAAACCTTCGTC
>CALMYW010000304.1 GCA_937873665.1 uncultured Sphingorhabdus sp. | reverse complement strand
CCGGAATACACCATCGCCTACACCGGAAATTACACCACGAGCGCGGACGCTAACGACATTCCGGGCGCCTGCCGGTTGAGAAAATAGTGGGTTTCCGGGCGGGGTATTTTGTCACGGCATGACCTGTGCAGCAATCTCGGCGTCTTTGTCTGGCGTTGTGGTGACCAGGAAGGGCTGTTCGACAAGCCCGGTTCGTACGATGATCTGGGGGTAGCCGACTCGCTCGCTCCGACGGCAGGCATATTCCCAGGCGCGCTGGAAGCTGTTGAGTTTGCGCTCGGCGGAGGTTTCCGACGTGGTCGGCATAGCAGGGGCCTTTCATCAGAGTGAGGGTGAGGGATTGTCGCAAACCCCGCGTTGGGCAGTGAATCGCCCTCCCCCCTCCCCTACTCGGACCTTGAAGTCGCTCGAAGCGCGTCATGAGAGGAATACCGTGGCGGACAGCACCAGCTGATAGCCCTGATAGCCGCGTTGCGTCGCAAACGGAGGTGGAGGCAATGTACGCTGCGATGGTCGACAGTTTGCTGCCTCTAGCGTAATCAGAGTGCCAGCGCCGTTGCTTGATGCGCTGTGGGCTACGGCGTCCGATTGGGCAGGCCGTTGGTGTCTGGAGCCAATCTCGCGGTTGCATCCCTCTTAAAGAATCATCTTATAAAAACGCCCAAGCGGAGCGCGGGAGCTTCTATAGATTCAGGATTCTAAGATTCGGGGCCATTTAGTCGTTGGAACTCAATGCGTTGATATGCCTCTATATGAGCCGGTGGGGGCTTTAGCGTGAGCGCAAGGGGGCATTAATGCGAGCGCATGGGGGCAACTGGATGAGCGTCCGGGGGTTTATGTGAGCGATTGGGGGTGGCCGGGATTCCATATGAAGTGGCCTTTGGAAGGGTTTGATTCAGCCCAATGAATCGTTTCGTTGGCCGACTGTGCTGGATTTGGGGTCGATTTTGAGGGCGATGGTGGCGGTCGGGATTGGCTGACGCCGGTCGTGCGGTTCTTTATATGAGTGATCGGGGGCGTCTGGACTTGCAGTGGTAAGCGGTCAGTCCTTTCGATCGGCGTTTATATGAGTGGACGGGGGCGCCCCGGAAAACCGATTCGGATCAGCAGCTTGGAGCGGCGTTATTGTGAGTCGCTGGGGGCGCACACTGTCAGGTCTTTCGGCAGCTGAATGATCTGGGCCAACCGGTCGTGTTTATGTGAGGAATCGGGGGGCGCTCCTAAACCCGTGTATTTCTGCGGGTTTCGCGGCGCGTTCATGTGAGGACCAGGGGGCTGGTGACAGAGCGCCCTGCCCTCTTTTCATGAGTCGGCGGGGGTTCGTCTATGTGAGTAAACGGGGGCGGGTTCTCTTTATGACACGTTGATGGTATGCAACTCATATGAAGCTCGATTCGGACATATCGGAAATCGAGGTAACATCAGGGCTGGAGAGTCTGAGCCGGACGCTGCGCGTTGCGGATGTGATTCGCCGCCGTGATCTCGATTTTGTAAGCAAACCCGGCGAATTGGTCGAGTCCGAGTTCGAGACCGGCTCGCTTGGCGCTGCTGCGCGCAAAGCGTTCGCGTTGATGCTGCGCAAGGCTGGTCCGGAAGCCTATGAAGACAAGACGTTCGTTATTACGAAGAAGGAGCTTCGAGGCTCCCACAAGGGTAATGAGCGTATTCAGACCGTGATGGATGAATTGCTTCGGGTCATTGTTCGTATCCGGACGACGACGTCGAAGGGTAAACCTGCGGTGATGTCGCAGGCGTTGCTGGCGAGCTGTGTCGAGGAAATTTCCGAAGATGGGATGAGCGTCGTCGAATTTCAGTTCTCGGATAATTTCAAGCGCGTGTTGCAGCGTTCGGACTATTATGCGCGCGTGAATCTCGGTGTGATGCTTGCGCTGCAGTCTCGCTATGCTCTCTCCCTTTACGATCTGGGGTGTCTGATCATCAATCGGCAGAACCGGGTGTACAAAATGAAGGTCGATGAACTGCGGCGGAAGCTTGGAGTTCCTGACGGCAGCTTCAAGAACTTTGCCGAGTTCCGGCGCGATGTGCTGGCGAAGTCGAAGGCGGAGATCGATCAGCTGGCGGATTTCACGGTTGAATGGGAGGAAATCCGGGGATCGGGCCGCGGTCGGCCGGTCGAGGCCGTGAAACTGATGTTTCACCCCAAGGATCTTGAGGATCAGAAGGAGACCGCGCGCGAGTTGGATCGTCCTAGGGTTGGTCGGCGCGCGCGGCGTGAGGGCACGGTGGAGACGATCGCGATCGCGGATCGGCCGAAGATTATCGAGCGTAAGCCGTTTCCCCGCGATTCCCTGCACTTCTGCCCCGACACGCGTTTGTTGACGATCGTTGCGGATTATGGCGGTGGTTGGGACAAGGATCTCATTGCGAGCGGGTATCGCAAGACGATGGGGTCTCGACTGGATAACCTGGTTGGGGATGCACTTTACAAGTCGTGGGAGGGGTTTTGTAAATCCTTCGTGCAGCAACGTGGGCGTGCATAGGCCCCTGCCCCCAATTACTCACATAAACGCATCCTGGGCGTCAGACCGGCCCCGGCCCGACAGGCCCCTCCCCTTCGGCGAGATCGAGCAAGGCGATGATGCCGTCGGGTAGGCTGAGGTTTCTGGCCTCGCACCAGAGGACTAGTCGGTCACGCTCGGGCTGCGACAGGCGCATAGTGATATGTTTGGTCCGCGCTGGCCCGCGCATTGGTTTGCGCTTGGGAATTGCGGCGGTTTCGGCTTGGACCTGCGGAAAATAATTGGCCGGGGGCGTTGGCCGGAGCGGTTCCCGGGTTGGGGATGGGTCGACCGCGGCACCCGCCGGCGGTGTAGACGCGATCAGGCTCTTGAGGCGAGCGGTTGGATCGTCATTCGTTTCGAGGCGCTGCCGGGTTTTGCCGATGATGTCACCCATGGCCGGAGTTGCGGGTTTGGGTTCAGCCATTGGATGCTTCCTTGTTCTGAATTTCGCCGAGGACGTCGGCGAGGATGCTCTGGGCTATGCGCCGGGCTTTCTCCGCTTTGGCGAGACCAGCTTGCTCCACTTCCGCGAGGGTCATGCGGAAATTTGACATGGCGCGGAACGCATCGAGCGTGTGCATTTGTTCCTTGAATATCGGCAATGCACTGCTGATTTGCGCGTCGATTTCCCACTCGGCGCGCGAGCGTGCGACCTGTCCAGTTTGGGTAATGAGCACTCGGTATGGCACCCCGCCGCCCATCTTCTGCAGCATTTCGCTGGTTTCGACGGTTCTTTCGAGGTCGAGGCGCGAGGAGCGGGTCGGTATCACGACAAAGTCAGAGTCCATCGCGGCATATGCGGTCTTGAAGTTGGACGTCCCTTCAGAATCCACGATCACAAGTTGTGCACTTTCCCTCGCCCTTTTGATAGCTGCTCCGATCTCGGCGTCGCGGATCTGGGAGGCATCCTCCACAGTGATGAGGGAGTCCCCTCCCCTTCCCTCTTCGCGGCGATCACGGTGCCAGTTTAGCAGGCTGTTCTGACGGTCAGCATCGAGCATGAATACGGAGCCGCCTAGTGCCTCGAATTCAGACGCGAGCGCGAGAGCGAGTGTGGTTTTACCCGCGCCTCCTTTGCTCTGCGCGATGGTGATGACCGGCATTCGTTAGCTCCTCTAATATAAGGCCGCGCGTTCACCTGCGCGGCACAAGCCGACCGTGCATAAGGATGCGCAGCACCAACCGTATGCGGATGTGATAGCGCGGGTATAGGCGCTGTGCAAGTATGCCGCGCGCTCGTATTCGAACGCGCGAGTCCAAGCGATGCTACATGCACATCACCATCACACGGTAGCAGTACTGTAGACCGCGCGTGTAGCCGCGCAGCGGTACGCGCACTCGAATGCGACTGCGCTGCACACAGCGCGTTACACATCGCAACACAAGGAGCGGTACGATATGCAGCACATAACGCTGCACAGTTATAAGTAGCTGATAAAACCCATATTTCTCGAAAGTAAGAAGCGCTCGTAGAAATTAACTGGGATCGCTTTTCCTAACGAGGAGATTGTCTATTGCTGCCATTTCGCTGTCGAACGCATCGAATACCGCAGCCAGGTCGCGATTGACGGGAAGGGGAGGGGGCTCTTTTGCAGGCCGTCCACGCTTTGGCCGCACATAGCCAAAATCCGCGGCCAGGTCCGGCGTGAGAAATTGGCGCCAGCTTCGCCGCTGCGTGATTTCTACGAGCAGACCGGTGGTCGCGGCGCGCTCGATCAGCTTGCTCGCTCCGGCGATACTCATGCAAAGCAGCTCTGCAGCCGATTGCGGGGAGAGCAAAGGGTGATACTGGATCAGTGCCAGAAGCGCAGGGAGCGCGCCAGGTCGGTATTCGGCTGCGATCGTCCGCTGGGCGTCGCGATAGTGCCGCTCGAGGCTGTGCAATCGCTCCAGGCCGATCGTCGCCGCCCTTTCGAGGCCGCGCAGCATAACCAGCCAATCGTCGTCATTGGGCCTGGGCTTCAAGCGGAACGCCTTGGCGCCGCCGGCGAGGCAGGGGAGGGGAGATGCAGTGAGGCCCCGATCGCGCAGCGCGAACGGCAGGCCGAGCCAGGGCATGATGCTGTGGTCGATGCGGGCGAGCTGGCGGACCGTATCGAGCGCGCGGACGAGGGGAGGGTGGGCGGCCGAAGCTGCCGGATCGCCGATCGCGGTAGGAAGTCCGTCGCGCCAGGCCAGCGTGTCCGGATCGTCGAGGGACGCGCGCCATTCCTCGAAGCGATCGAATAGGTCGAGATGGCTGGGGAGGGGCGGGCGACCGGGAATCCTGAGGTCGCAGCCCCATGAAAATACGTCGATCTCCTCCACCTCGGCGGATTGCAGTTGCAAGGCCCGCGCATAGCCGCTCCACGTGGCGCGCATCGCCCAGGGTTTCGCGACGGGACTGGCGATAATCCGGGCGTCGAGCCGAGCAATCGTGGCTGTCGCAGCCGCTATCGCCGTGACCATTTTGGGTGTATAGTCGGGGCCGAACCGTGTCGATATGGGCAAGCTTTCCATAGCCAATTATGAACTGAAACGACCTCTCGGTAAAGTATGCCCATATGCCTAGTGTTGATAATGAATGCTTATCACACCTCTACTATATTGGTATAGCCAACCAAATTTCGCGAACCACAGCAAAAATGGAGACTATGCTGAGCAATAACATCCTGGCCGCAGCTTCCGTAGAGCCTGCTGATCTTATCGATGATTTGCGCGCGGTCGAGCATTGGTCGGAGAGGATCGATGTCGAACGCCTCGATGCGGCCTTCCGCGCCTGGTCGTACAATAGCCGCCGCGCCTTTCGGTCTGATCTTGCTATTTGGCTGCGCTGGTGTCGGGCCAATCGCGTCGATCCGGCGAGGGCAGGGGCAAGTGATGTTGCACGCTGGGTCCGGAGCCTGGTTGTTGGAGAGGACCGGGAAGGGCGCCCGCGCGCTGCAGCCACGATCAAACGCTATATTGTGCATGTCGGCCGCGCTTATCGTTTGCTCCGTCTCGTTGATCCGACCGATGACGAGCTGGTTGCTTATGAGCTGAAGGCTGCCCGCAAAAAGGTTGGCTCTAAGCAGCGCCAGGCGCTCGGTTTGCGGTTCAAGGGCGATGTCGTCGATCTGGATGGGCCGGAGGCTGCCTTGTCGCTCAAAACCCTCCTTAAGGCGTGCAGGCGTGGCAGCTACGGCCGTTTGGATGCTTTGGCCCTCCGGAACATTGCCATGCTGCGTGTTGCCTATGATACCGGGCTACGCCGATCGGAGCTGGTGCGGGTCGAAGTGGCGCACATCGAGGGACCAGATTCCGATGGGGCAGGGCGGTTGTTCATTCCGTTCAGCAAGACTGACCAGGAGGGGGAAGGGGATTATGCCTTTCTCTCGCCGGCGACGATGTCGGCGCTCAAAGACTGGCTAAGCGAAGGGCGTCTCAAAACCGGTCCGGTCTTTTGCCAGATCAAAACGCATTTTGATGGCTCAATTGCCATGATCTGCAAAAATGCGCTGCATCCGAATTCGGTTGGCGAGATCTATAAACGGCTCGTTCGCACCGCGCATGAGCGCGGTTTGTTGGGGCAGATGGGAGAAGTTGAGCTTGAGCGGGTGGTCAAGAGCATATCAAGTCATTCGATCCGTGTAGGTGTCGCACAGGACAATTTTGCGGCCGAGGAAAGTTTAGGGGCCATCATGCAAGCCTACCGGTGGAAGGATCCTCGAACAGTGCTCCGCTATGGAGAGAAGCTTGCGGTGCGCGGAGGGGCGAGTGCGAGGATGGCAAAGCGTTTCGCTCAGTGAGCCAGCGGCTTGACATTGTGTCGACGTGTCGACACATGTTGCGAACACTGAGTCGACTCGAAGGAAGAGTTAATGCCGGAAGGTCAGGGTTCACAAATTGTCGGTTTTAGGCTCGACACTGAACTTGCACGCAAAGTGAAGGCAGAGGCAGGCCGTCGAGGTATTCGTTTGAACGTTTTGTTTGAAGAGCTGTGGGCCGGTTACGAGAAGCAGGCCAAGGCTGTGCCAAAGAAATGATTATCCAGACGGAACGCGACCTGATCGCCTTGGCGCTGGCGCTTTTGCCGCCGCGATTAACAATAACGGCAGTGGAGCAGGCTGCTTGCAGGGGCATACGGCCATATCGAAATGTTAGCGTCACGAACGAAGTTCGCGCCAGTATCTTAAGCGGCAATGATCCGCTAGGAGATGCTTTTGCGCGCGTTAGATCAGCAGCCGTTCGCCGGGCAGATGGGGCGACTTACACGCCAGCCCCCATAATTGCTTCTATGACCGCATGGGCGGCCTCAGAAGGTGAGCCAACTCGCGTTGTTGACGCTGGTGCTGGGTCTGGACGCTTTTTACTTGCTGCAGGTCTGCTGTTCCCCAAGGCGCATTTGGTGGCTATCGAATATGATCCAGTTGCCGCCTTACTCCTTCGCGCCAATCTGACTGTTGCCGGGTTGATTGGTCGGTCGACTATTATGGTTGAAGATTATCGACTTGCATCGGTTCCAAAAATTGAGGGCAAGACGCTATTCATCGGCAACCCGCCTTATGTTCGGCACCATCTGATCGACGAAAGTGCCAAACAGTGGTTCGGCGAGGTAGCTGCGAGTTATGGCGTGAAAGCTAGCAAGCTCGCAGGGCTGCATATCCACTTTTATCTTCGCACACTCCAGCTCGCCCAGCCCGGTGATTACGGGGTATTTATTACCTCCTCTGAATGGCTCGATGTGAACTATGGATCAACTCTGCGAAAGTTGCTCGCAAGCGAACTAGGGGGCGTCGCGCTTCACGTTCTTGATCCCGCAGCCATGCCTTTTGCCGACGCAATAACCACAGGCGCGATAACTTGTTTTCGCGTTGGTCGGCGTCCAAAACAATTCAGGGTTCGAGCGGTAGAATCGCTGGACCAGCTTAATGGGCTTTCGTCTGGACGATTGGTGCCTTGGGCGACGGTTGAAGCTGCCAATCGATGGTCCATTATTATCCGTCCGGGGCCAGCGGTCCCTGCGGGCTATATCGAACTGGGCGAACTTTGTCGGGTACATCGAGGCAGCGTCACAGGACACAATGACATATGGATCGCCGGAGACCATACCACTGCACTTCCGTTGGACGTGCTCACCCCCACAGTCACCAAAGCTCGTGACCTTATTCGTGCGGGAGACAACCTCATCGATGATATGGAACTTCGTAAGGTTGTGGACCTTCCGGCGGATCTTGACGAGTTGCCTGCGGCGACGCGTGCCAGTGTCAAAAAATTTCTGGTTTGGGCTAAGAAACACGGTGCCGATAAATCCTATACGGCGCGCAACCGCCGTGCTTGGTGGTCGATAGGACTTAAAGCTCCGGCGCCGATCATATGCACCTATATGGCGCGCCGTTCACCTGCCTTCGTCCGAAATCTCTGTGAGGCACGGCACATCAATATTGCTCATGGCCTCTACCCGCGTGATCCTATGACGGCTTCGCAGCTCGATCTGTTAGCTGGATGGCTCCGCAAAAATGTCAGCGTCGAAAGTGGGCGAACCTATGCAGGTGGTTTGACGAAGTTCGAGCCCAAGGAAATTGAGCGGATTGCTGTGCCTAGACTTGAAAATATGCCAATATGAAATCACCGCCTCAATGGACGGAGGCCGAGCTGACTGTCGAGGCCAGCAAATCGCGTCAGCTTTTTATTGACGAGCGATTGAAGGAACCTTTGGAACGCTGGATCTCTACCTTTGCAAAATATGAGATGCAATTTCAGCGCCTTTTTAATGAATATGGTGTCGCTAATCCGTCATCGTTAACTCCCGAACAGCTAGCGGCAGTTTTCAGGGATCAGCTTGGCGACGCGCTGCGTTATTTGGCTGGGCCGCCAATCTCAGCCGATGACTTAAAAGTCCTTGCGGACGCGTCGCTCGCCCCCGGCGTGATCGCAGCAAACCCAGACCAGGCACAGCGAATACTCGATACGATATTGATCGCAGTCGATCCTTTGCGCTTTCCGTGGATTGCTGAGGATCGCGAGCCAACGGCTGAAGAGCGGACAGTGGCGATTGTAGCGAGCGCAGCCCTAATCACAGCGCAGCGTGTGTCTACTGATCGGCGTAACCTTGGAAAGGAAGCGCAGGAATCGGCAGTGAAGGCGTTTCTTACCGATATGGGGTTCAAGAATGCGGGTACGCGGGTCATTAACACTCTCGCTGATGCCCCCGAAAAGGGCGAATTCTGTGGGGAAGCGTTGGTAGGAAGTAGGAAGGCAGATATTCCGGTTCGTTTGTTCGATGGTCGCCTTATGCCGATAGAGTGCAAGGTCTCCAACAGCGCCACCAACAGTGTTAAACGCATCAACAATGATGCAGCCGTGAAAGCCGGAATTTGGCATCGAGAGTTCGGTACCAACCAGATCGTACCTGTTGCGATGTTGTCCGGCGTATTCAAGGTCCGTAATCTGAAGCAAGCACAGACTGGCGGCCTTACACTGTTTTGGGCGCACGATCTGGCCCGAATGCAAGAATTTGTCGAGAGTACTAAGACCGGCTAACGATCGCAATTCTAATATGTTGGGGCAATCGTATCCGGTCTTGGTTGCCCCTTTCATTGTTGCAACGTGTACCATATTTGTTCCAAACGATGGGAATGTCGATTCGGCCCCTGCCATTGTCAAACTGCGAGACGCTCGCAGAGATGTTGGTGTCCGGCAGGGAGGCTTTTGCTTGGTGTCACGAATGTGGGCTGCAGCGGCAGATTGACATTGAGCAACTGTCCGCGAGGGTAGGGGAACAATATTCCCTCATCAATCGCCGAAGCCCTTGCCCTGAATGCGGCGCTTGGATGCGCTTTCATTATCGACAGGCTGCCTTATACCCGATGTGGGAGCATATCGCATTCTCCGGCGATTTTCTTTGGGAACGCGCAGCTGCTTCTGTCGGCAGAAAAACACTCAATCTCCCAAAGGATGCTCGCGCAGCTTAATCGTTCGACTTTCGTTCTCTCTTAGCGTTGTTTAGCGTACCATCAACGCTCTGCCCTCAACAGCGAAATCGCCAGCATGGTCTGGTCTGGCGATCATTGGGATATCGAGACCAAGGACGGGCACAAGGACAGCGCTCATGTCGCGATCATGGCGACAGGCGTGCTGCATCATCCAAAGATTCCCGATATAAAGGGGCTCGAAAGCTTCGCCGGTCGCGCGATGCATACAGCCCAGTGGGATACTGCCATCGATCTGACCGGTAAGCGCATAGGCGTGATTGGAAACGGGTCGACCGGCGTGCAGATGGTTACCCATCTCGGCAAGCATGGCCATGATATTGTCCATTTCCAGCGGTCTCCGCAATGGATCATGCCATACCCCAATTTCGAATATAGCGAAGAAGACAAGGCGAGGTTCCGCGCCAGCGTCGAGGCCATTGATGCCATTCGCTATGACGAGACCTATTGGGCCAATATCCGCCGTTTTACTTCGGGCATCACCGATTTTGATAGCCCGCAGATCCATGAGATTGAGGAGATTTGCCGCAATTTCCTGGAAAACGCGGTCGTCGATCCGGTGCTGCGTGAGAAGTTGCGCCCCACCTATAAGGCCGCGTGCAAGCGGCTTATCTATTCTTACGATTATTACAGCGTCGCCCAGATGCCCAATGTCGAAACCATCGTTTCCGGTATCAAGGAGATCGTACCCGAAGGAGTGATCGACAATGACGGTATATTGCACCCGCTCGACATATTGGCGCTGGCAACCGGCTTCCATACCGATCGCTTTGTCCGCCCGATCTCGATCAAGGGCCTGAACGGCCGCGATATTGAGGATGCTTGGGCGGAACGCTGTGCCGCCTATATGGCCATCTCCATCCCCGATTTCCCGAACCTTTTCCTCTTCAACGGGCCAAGTTCGCCTGTAGGAAACTTCTCGTTGATCGACGTAGCCGAACGGCAATGGGGATATGTCGCGCAACTTCTGGATCGTGTGTCGAGCAGCAACGCCAGCGGCATTGTTGCCAGCAAGGCAGCCTTTGACGATTATGAAGATCGTCGGATAAAGGCCGCAAAGGCAACGATCTTTGGATCAGGCTGCACAAGCTGGTACCTAGACAAGACCGGCGTTCCGATCACCTGGCCCTGGGATTATGATGCCTTTGCCGACGCCATGGCAAAGCCCGATTTTGATGCTTTCGATATGGTATAAAACAGGGGCCTAGTGCCCCTCAATACCATTCCAGCCATTTGGTTGTGTCGATCCGCGCTTCCGGTTTGCGTCCCGTTTTCGCCAATAGGTGAAAGCTCAGCCGCTCGTCCGCAGGGATCGGGCGGGCGATTTCGTAAACCCGGTCATATTCGCTATGGGCGATTTTCCAGCCGTCCGCAGTCCGCACGTAGCGATCGCGGTAGATCGCGGTTCCGATCGTGTCTTCCTGCCGAATCGGATCGATGAACCGATCCTCGAGATACCATGTGCCCTCGGCACTGTCGGGTCCGGTAAAGCCGATCTCCGGGCAATGGCCGTGATGCTGGGCAACAATATCGCTGTTGAATGCACTGCCGATAAAATCGACCATGTTCTGCCGCCCCTGAAGCTTCGCGCGGTAGCCGCCTCCGCGATAGTCAATCGTCACATCCTCGGTGAACACGCTGGCCAATTCAAGCTCGTTTCCGGTATCGATCGAGCGGAAATAGCGGTGCTTGAGTTGTTTGATATCCTCAAGGTCGGAAAGTTGCTGGAGGGTGAAGGGCATTATGCGGCCTCCCCGAAACTGGCTGGGGGATCACCCATCACGGCGACCATTGTGGCGCCCGCATCATCGACCGAATGGATCAGGCAGGAAAGCCGCCGCGAACGCGTTTCGGCCATCCACCAGCGGCCATCCTGCTTCACATAAACATCGTCATATTCGACACCCATTTGCGTCAACGTCTTGGTCGCCAAGTTGATGTTATGAAAGAACAGCGACCACTGCCCCGTCGCGCGGGTTTCGCTTTCGAAAGTCACGATGCCGTTTGCGCCATGGTGGATATCGAATATCCCCGGCGCGCAGCCCATTTGGGAATAGATGGCGACAAAATCGTCACGATTGTCGAACGGCGGGAAGCCGTCATAGGCAATCACCGCGCCAGTCGGCAGCAGGCAGTCGCGAACGGATTCAGGATCCTTGCTGTCGCAGGCGCGAAGGTAGCGCGCCTTGAGGTCGCGGATAGCGCGATCATCCTCCAATCTCTGCAATCTTTCTTCGATTCCCATCCCGCTTTCTCCTTTGCGTAGAGAATGAAGTCAGTTATTACGCAAATCAAGGTTTAATGGAGGAACAGATGCGCTTTCAGGGTAAGCAGGTTTTGGTAACTGGCGCGGCTTCAGGGATTGGCAGGGCAACCGCAATCCGCTTCGCCAGCGAAGGCGCCTCGGTGACCATCGGCGATGTCAACGAAGCGGGCTTGCAGAAAACCGCAGAGATGATGGACAGCGCTCCGCGTATCCAGCCATTCGATGCGACCGACTTTGAAAGTTGCCGCGCGCTGGTCGCTACCGCGGCTGCCGACGGGCTTGACGTGCTGTGCAATATTTCGGGCATGCTCAAATGGGGGCCGAGCACCGAATTTGCGGTCGAAGATTTCGAACGCATATTGAAGATCAACACCACAAGCGTCTTCGTATTGTGTCAGGCCGCGCTCCCCCACCTGATCAAGAGTAAGGGCAATATCGTCAACACCGCGTCGACCGCTGCCTTGCAGGGCATCGCTTACACCATCGCCTATTCGGCATCGAAGCATGGCGTCGCCGCGATCACCAAGGGGCTGGCAGTCGAGTTTGCGGCAAAAGGTGTCCGCATCAACGCTATCTGCCCAGGACATGTCAACACGCCGATGGGCAATTCGGCCCCGCCAGCGGGCGACGTCAATTGGGATCTGGTGATGCGCAACGCGCCCAAGCTCGAAAACGGCAGTTGCGAGCCGGAGGATATCGCTGCACTCTTTGCCTATCTGGCAAGCGAAGAGGCACGCAAGATCACTGGATCACTGTTCACCATCGACGGCGGGCAGCTGGCGGGATAGGCATTGGGATAAGGATAAGGAGAGAGGAAATGACGACGATACAGTTGGAGAAGATGTCAGAGCATGTCGGCACCGAGATGCTGGGACTCGATCTGAACAATCTAACCGACGGCGACGTCGCGGCAATCAAGGCAGAGCTTGCGGCACGCGGTCTTGTAGTGTTTCGCGACCAGCAGATTGATGAACAGGGGCACATCGATTTCGCGCGCAAGATCGGACCAATCGTCGTGAACAACTATTTTCCGGAGAATGGCAAATTCCCGGAAATTGCCGAAGTCCGCAAGGCAGAGACGCAATTGGCGAATATCGGCGGCGGCTGGCACACTGACCATAGCTATGACCAGATTCCCGCGATGGGATCGATCCTGGTTGCACGCGAGCTCCCACCTGTGGGTGGCGATACGCTATTTTCCAGCATGGCGGCTGCTTATGAATCACTTTCAGACGGGTTGAAGGCGACGCTGGAAACTTTGCGTGCGGTGCACACCGCAGACCATATTTACGGGCCGCAGGGCTTCCTCAGCAATTCTGATCAAGGATCTGATCTTAAAGGCCGGGAACTCAAGACACATGCGGTGCACCCTCTGGTGATCCGCCATCCAGATACGGGGCAGAAACTGCTCTATGTCAATTCCGCTTTCACGACGCATATCGAAGGCTGGAGCCGCGACGAAAGCCTTGCACTCCTCAACTATCTTTACTCGGTTGGAATACAGGATGAATTCCAGTGCCGCCTGAAATGGCAGCAGGGCACGGTTGCCATGTGGGACAACCGATCGACCTGGCATTATGCGCTCAACGATTATCATGGCCACCGGCGGCTGATGCACCGGATTACGATCGACGGCGTGCCTATCCACTGAACCCGAGCAAAGCCTGTGCACCTTCGCTGCCGTCGAGCGGGGCGTTCACGCGCCGCTCGACACGCCAGCCGCCGTCCGTGCGGACCAGTTCCCAGCGATTGGCGGATACGCGCCAGACTTCGAAGCCCGACGGAGTGTTGCGAAAAAACAACGCTGTGCCCCCGCGCCACTGCCCTATCGCCGTCAAGATCTATTGCGACGGGGCCCAGCAGAGGGCAGAGCGTGGAAAGTACGCTAAACAACGCTAACTGAGAACAAAACGGAAAAACTTGTTTAGTTTTCTCGCGCCTGCAATTTGCCCAGCGATGAGATCAATCCAGGAGGGCAGGGGGCTGTCTGGACGAGCGAGGAGCGCCTTCACAAGATGCAATGGGGGTTTACCACGCCAAAATTCAGCAAGCGAGATCCGACCAAACAAATTAAGCCCGATATTTGGAACAACGCTCGCTCCGAGAACCTTCACATTCCGCTGTGGAGGGAGAGCTTTGCGACCCGCAGATGCCTAATTCCGGTTATGCGCTTTGCCGAGGCCGAGGGACCGTCCGGCAATATGACCAGAACCTGGTATTCAGTTCCTCGCGGCGATTATGGTGACGGAGATCATTTCTCTGTTGCCGGCATTTGGCGCGAGGAGGAGGAGGGTAATGTATATTCGATGGTGATGACACGGAGCGCGCCACCTGTATCTCGGATTCATGATCGAATGCCGGTAATCATTGCCCCCCAAGATAGGGAAAACTGGCTGCTCGGTAGTCCCGAACAGGCGAAGGGTTTGTGCCGGCCTTGGGCCGGTCCTCTTGATGAGGATCGAACGCCCGAAAAATGGTATAGAGCTAAGGGAGACGGAGCAAATCTGCCATAGCTGCTCTTCTTGCTTGATCAATTCTGTTTAGCCATTACGTCCAGTCGCGCTACTTTGGAGGGAACCATGTCGGACGTTGAAGGAAATGCAGAATTATTCATTACGCTGACCGCAGACATTGTTGCAGCGCATGTCAGCAATAATAGCGTGGCCGTTTCTGATCTACCTCTGCTCATCGGGAATGTGCACAGCGCGTTGTCGAGCCTTTCCACTGGATCTGTTGGTCGCGTCCGTCAAGGTGGTGTAATTTCGGCTGTGGCCGTGGGCCATCGTCAG
>CALMYW010000303.1 GCA_937873665.1 uncultured Sphingorhabdus sp. | reverse complement strand
CTCTCGTCCTCTCCCCTCCCCCCCGCCCCAAACGGCCGTCTTGAAAGCCTCGCACTCCCCCCTGGTGCGGGGCTTTCGCCTTTGTGGGGCCTACGCAATCACTCTCAACTTTCCTCTCACAGCATTGTATGATCGACCCAGTTGTTTCAACGCTTACTTCACCCTTCGTAGTGTAGCCAAGGAACTAATCAAGACCATCACGCTCCGAAGTCTGTGCAATTTGATGGTTTTTATGCCCGGAGCATTTCATTGAACTTGAGTGAATTTCGCAATTCGATTTTTTGGGTGCTTGGAGCACTGCTGGCGATAGCAGGTTCGGCGCGCGGAGCTGAATCAGGCAGCTGGCAACCCTTCGGTTCGATCACACCGGTCTACCAAGGCAATGGCGACCTCGACAAGGGCGGGCGTTTCAGCATGAGCGGCGCAATCGTGCGCGGCGGTGCCTTCTACGATTTTGGCGGGGGAAACCGGGCAGGTGTTACGCTCAGCTACGATTACCTCGACTATTCGTTTTCCAATGGCAGTGCTTTCGGTCAGGCGCCATGGGGCAACGTGCAGCGCTACGGTGTAGCGGTACCGATCTCCTTTGCCTTAAGCGACGGTTGGAGCTTAAGGTTTTCGCCTTCGGCAGACTGGTTTAAGGAAAACGGAGCAAACACTGGAGATTCGTTGGTGTGGGGTGCCACGCTTTCTGGTGCCAAGCAGTTTGAGGGGGGAAACCGTCTTGGCCTCGGTGTCGGGGTATTCTCCCAGATCGAGAAGACGAGTGTATTCCCGTTCCTCGTGGTTGATTGGCGACTTGGCGAGCGTTGGCGCCTAGTCAATCCCCTTGCCAGCGGTCCGACTGGACCAGCAGGGCTTGAACTTGAATACCGTTTCGATGGCAACTGGGCGACTAGTGTTGGCGTAGCATACCGGGCCTTGCGTTTCCGCTTGAGCGATACCGGCTTGGTGAGCAACGGTGTGGGCGAAGAGACAGGCGTACCAGTATTCCTACGCGTAACGCGCAATTTCAACGACCAGATGGCGTTACATTTTTACGGTGGTGTCGTGGCAGGTGGCAAGTTGCGTGTCGAGAATTCGTCAGGCGACATGGTGCGCGAAGAGAACTTTGATCCGGCTCCAATTGTGGGCCTGTCGTTCGCAGGGCGTTTCTAAAGCTCAAATCCGCCATCACCCTGGTCGTACCTGGCCACTGTGGCCGTCCATGACAGCTGACCCTTAGGGCGAACCTGTCCGAGGACGATGCATCGCAGGCCAGTTGCGAACAGCCACGGTTTCGGTCTCAAAACATAGGGAATCCATGTACAGACTCATCATTGCGCCGCTGGTTGCCTACCTGGCAAGGCTGCGCTTCCCTGCACTATTCGCCATCACCGCCGTCTTGTTCATTCTGGACTTCTTCACCCCGGACGTCATTCCGTTCGTCGAGGAAATCCTACTGGGACGGGGCGCCGCGCCCCTGGGGACCTGGAAGAAGCGGAAAGAGCCGAACCCGCCAAACGATCGGTCTGGTTGATAGCAACTGATGCTCACGGTCGTGCAGTGGCTATTCCATTTATCCAGCGTCAGGTAAATTGACTAAATTAGCCCTAGCCCAGAAAGACGTCATGACCCGAGAACTCGATTACAAAAACAACCCGCTGCACGGTGTGAGTTTGAAAACCCTGCTCACGGAAATCATTGACTACTACGGCTTTGATATTCTGTTTGCCTACTTGAACATTAACTGCTTTGCGAGCAACCCGAGCATCGAATCCAGTTTGAAGTTCCTAAAAAAAACCGATTGGGCGCGGGAAAAGGTCGAAGCCTTCTATTTGTACCAGTTCAAAAGCCTACCTCGCGCCTCCGCTGAACAATTTGAATTGCCGCCGCGGGACAGGGTCGTACCGCCCGACCAAAAGCCAGGGCAAGCAGCCGAATTGAGCTTGGAAGATGCCGAGCGATTGCGCGAAAAGCGGGCAAAAAAAGCTGTGCTACACGATCGTGCTGCCAATCAACGAAGCAGTGCCGGATGCCATCTCTCAGATAAGGCAGGAACTCCCGCCCCAGACAGTTCAGACCCTTGGGCGAAGTGGCGGAAATAGCAAGATCATTCCTTGCACCGAGGAAACTTTGGTCTATCCCCGGGGTGGCGCCAAGAGGCATATTACCGTCCGTTTCGCAGGTGATGCAGTAATCATACATTCAGCGGAGCCTGCGCTAAGGCAGCACCGCCAAATCCGCGACACAAACAGTTGAAAGCCGTCACTTGAAATCGGCGGAGGTCGCCCTTATCTCACTTACATGCGCTGACCAGACATCAACCTAGGCGGCCCACCGTCCCCCTCCTCCGATGGTCCGTCTTGAAAGCCTCGCACTCCTCCCCCTGGTGCGGGGCTTTCGTCTTTTTTCTGGGCACAGATAACTACGACTCTCTCACACCTATAGATCGAACTGCTCCCAGGCTAGCGCCAGCGCACCCGGAAGATTCCCGTGGCTTCTGACTATTAGTGCCGTTGGGTCCGCCAGAACTCGGCTTGCCTCGACCTCGATGCACCAATAAGGCGACAAATCCATCGCCTTTCAAGGTCGACCGCGTGTGTATGCCATACCTCCACCAAGAGCTATAGCAACTAATCCGTAAGCCATGCACAAAGCCGGCACCTGTTTTTCGGAATTTCCTGCCGATTGGTGTAACTGGCGAAGAAGATTCCGTGCTTAGAACCAACACCACATCGCGCGGTCTCATAGACACATACTCTCAACAGAGGTATGCCATGTTTGAAGCTTCAGTTGTGTCGGTTCATATTCCACCAGCCTTCCGGGGCTACGTAGGTGGGCATGATGAAGTCTTGGTCAGTGCCGAGACAGTCGGCGAATTACTTGAGGCCGTGGGTCATGAGTATCCATCTTTCATCGCAAAAGCAATGTCGGCTGATGGTGGCCTGGCTCCCGGGTTGCAGCTTTTTTTGGCGCACATACGATTACCGACTCACCGGGATTGGCGATCCCCGTCGCCTTGGAAGAGATTCTCAGCATCGTGCCGTTAGCGCAGGGATAAACCAGAAGCACCGGCGCCTGCCATGGTTCGGTCGACATCCGTTTTTGGCTGCCGTGGTTGACCTGGAAATCAGCAAAAGGGAATTGTTTATGGAAGCCAACCTGCACTCGATGAGCAATCTGTTCGCCCAACTCGGATTGCCTTCGGATCCGCCCGCTATAGAAGACTTCATTGCCGCTCACCGCCCTCTGGATGATAGCGTCGCCCTCTACCGGGCGCCATTTTGGTCTGCCTCCCAGAAAGCGTTTCTTAAAGAGGAGATCATTGAAGATGCGGACTGGGCGGGTGTCATTGATGACCTGAATGGTCGTTTGAGGTGAATGGCGAGTTGTTGCCACGGTAAAGCCCATACCGGACTCTGATTCACCCCTACCTGGATACTCTGGAACACACTGTTGCAAGCCGTTACTTGAGTTGGCAGGCCTGCGCCGCTATCTTCTCCCCATGCGCTGACCAGAGATCAGCCTAGACGGCCAACCCTCCCCCTCTCCCTCAACGGGCCGTCTTGAAAGCCTCGCACTCCTCCCCCTGGTGCGGGGCTTTCACCATTATGGGGCCACTAAGGACATCGGTGATTGGCTGAGATGACACTCAACAGGCGGTCAAGTCGCCAGAAGTTCGTCGACTGGGTTCAGGGTCAAGCGGCCACACAGGACGCCTAGGACGCCTGCCCACTGACAACAGGTCGCGGCCGTCCGCTTTCCCTGAAAATCAGTGGGCTGGACGGCGCAGCATTTCGCGTAGCGCCACGATTACAGATCAGTCCGCAATCCGTAGTTGATCCGGTTGCAGAATTAGAAAGCGTGCAAAGCGATCCTCATCCCGGCTACCGTCGTCGCTGACGATGATGATGCACTGCCGGCCATCGATGACTGCCGGGCTCACCCCCTCGGCACGCTCAAAACCGGACAGGCCGGCAACACTTACCCGGCACGGGCGATCTTCGCTGCCACCACGCCAGAACCAGAGTTGAAATTCAACCTGTTCGCGGGCAACGGGACCGGCGATAACAAGATAGCCGGCAAGAGTAGGCACCCAGGACATGCCGCGAATGCCGTGGCCGCCCAG
>CALMYW010000302.1 GCA_937873665.1 uncultured Sphingorhabdus sp. | reverse complement strand
AGATCAGACGCGAGGTCTGCCCCAGAATCCGAGCACCATCGCCTGGCCATGGATTGACAAATTCAGCGCATTAGATGACTATAAGTAGCATATCCTCACAATTAATTCCTATAAATAAGAGACATATATGAAGGTGCTCGAAAAACCCAGAGTAGTCAGGCGATTTGAAGTTGTCGCCAAGGAGAAGGCCGGCGGGGCTACGTATACCCCATGCTTGTTAGCAGATTTCGTGGCCAAGCGGATTACAGAAGCCGCGGGTGACCTATTAGAAAGGCAGACCCTGCGTATTCTTGATCCAGCAGTAGGTGATGGTGCGCTTTTGCTAAGTCTAATGCACAGCCTTATGGCGTATCCAAATATAACGATTGAGGCTTATGGCTTCGATACCAACCTGAATGCAATCAAACTCGCTGAGAGTAGGATAAGGCAAGAGTTTCCTGGCATTTTCTTGCACTTACAACAAAAAAGCTTCATTGATCATATTGTTGAAAAAAGCGATATTTTTTATTGTGGAACGACCGGTTTCCTTGAAGTATTTGACTTGATAATCGCAAACCCTCCCTACGTACGGACGCAAATCATTGGAGCATCGGAGGCCCAGCGCCTTGCAAAGCAATTTGGCCTTTCAGGCCGGGTCGATCTCTACTCAGCATTCGTTCTGGGAATGGCTCAAGTGCTCAAACCCGGGGGCATCGCTGGAATTATCGTTTCCAATCGGTTCATGACCACGAAAGCAGGCGCGCCCGTACGCCAGGCGATTCTTGAGCGGTTCAATTTGCGCCATGTGTGGGATTTGGGGGATACGAAACTCTTCGATGCGGCCGTTCTGCCAGCAGTTTTACTGGCTGAAGGAAAGAACGCATCAAAAAACGGGACGCCAGCATTTACGTCGATCTATGAGACGACTGACATTGCTGAAGCCATGGCTGCTGATCCGGTCATTGTCGCTGATCCGATTGCTGCCCTTGACGCTGAGGGAGTTGTGCAACTCAATGATGGTCGCTTTGTCGATGTGCATCATGGCCTTCTCAATACCAGCGGTGCCATTGACGGTATATGGCGGGTAGCGACTGATAGCGCGGAAGAATGGCTAAAGACCGTTTCCGCTAATACTTGGGGCACATTCGGTGAGATCGGCAGTATCCGGGTTGGCGTCAAGACATGCGCAGATAAGGTATTTATCCGGAGCGATTGGCAGGATATGCCGGAGAAGAAGCGGCCGGAGCTTTTAAAACCGCTTATCACTCATCACATCGCACGCCGGTTCAAGGCGTCTACGCTCCACAAGGTCAAACAGATTCTTTATCCGCACACGGTTTCTCATGGCTTGCGGCACCCTGTGGATCTTGCACAATATCCAAAGAGCGCAGCCTATCTCCAAGAGTATCGTACGGTTCTTGAAGGCAGAGACTACGTAATCGAAGCAGGCCGCAAATGGTATGAGATATGGGTTCCACAGGACCCAAACGCATGGGACAAAATAAAACTAGTATTTCGGGACATCACGGATGAACCGACTTTTTGGATTGACCAGGAAGCCGCGGTGGTGAACGGAGATTGCTATTGGGTCATGTGCAAGGATGAGACCCAGGTGGACCTGCTGTGGCTTGCTGCTGCAGTCGGTAATTCCAAATTCATTGAGCGATTTTACGACTACCGCTTTCCTAACAAGCTCTATGCCGGCCGCCGCCGGTTTATTACGCAATATGTCGAGCAGTTCCCTTTGCCTGATCCGAATGGTGTTCTGGGAAAATCGATCATCAACAAAGCAAAGGAAATATACGCCAGTATCCCTTCCTTAAAAGTAGAGAACCTCCAGAAGGAGCTGGATGCCATGATCTGGCATGCTTTTGGCCTAATCGAAAAAGTCGGCCGGTAGCGAAAGCTGAAGCTTGGTGTTGAGGCCCTTACCCTGAAACTTTGGGAACCGCGTAAAAAGGCCCTCGCCCGTGGTGAGGAACAAATGAGTTAGCTGCACATCGTCCCTGTCGCGCTTGGCGTAAAAGAGAGCGTAACGCACATCGCAATGCCTGACCTGCCTGCCCCCAATTTTCGGAACATCGAGCGCATCAGTACTGTCCGGGCAGATGAGCCCAAGATCAATCGTCGGGGATGTTTGCAGCTTCACTTCAAGAAGCTGCTGTCTCACATCTGGGAATCGCCCGTCATCGCGGTAATCGGCATACCCAAGGCGTTCACAGACTAGCCGGTGAAGTGTGGCCCCTCGATTTCTTTCCTGATCCCATCCACTTGCGGGGAATGTAGTCCCGAGCAGGGGGCAAAGTCTCTCAAACAATTCGGCAATTGGCAGTAGCTGTCCATCCTTCGGATGATTGATCGGACTTGTGATAGTTTTGAGACTTTGTCCGCCACGAACGAATGGGCGTAGCCAATCGGTATCTTCTAGCGTGACAAGTTCCTTCGTAGTAGCGCCCGGGATCAGTCGGGCTTGATACTTTTGCGTCAGAGTACCAGTCGTGTCCAGGAGCGCCAGACTGTCACCCGTGACCACTTTCACCTTCGTGATGATGCCTTCACCACTAATTCTTATGAGGACATAGCGCCGGTTGGGAGAAAGTTCTTCATTCCAGATTTGCAGGTTATTCGATTTCTGGACATAGGTATCGAACATTTGTCCTGGGAAACGTGGCAGTGTTTTCTTGAAGGATCGTGGGACAGGATAGCCGAGGCAATGGCAAACATATCCTTTAATTACTTTAGATCGCGTCCGGATAGGCAAACCAGCAAGAGAGATGCCGGCGAGTCCTTCATTAAAAATCGTTTCGAGCGCGGGGGTTGGAATCCAATAGTCTGAATCGCCACTCTCAATTTTATCGTAAATAGATAGCCCACTGTCACGGATCGCTTCAACGTATCGTGATACCCCACTACTGACATTTCTTTTTTCCCTTTGCTTTCTAGTCAGGAGTTCAATGACACTGACGCCAAGAGCTTTTGCGACAACCTCCAGGGTACTGAGAGTGACGTTTCTTTCTCCCCTTTCAACGGAGCCGACATAGGTCCTGTGCAGTTCACAAGCATCAGCCAGTTCTTCCTGGGAGAGATGCTTCACTTTTCGATATTCACGGATGTTGTCCGCAAGGATTTGCGTCAACGCCGCACTTGGTTTTCTAAGCTTCTTTTCCCCCATTCCTCGTGTTATCCGTGTCCTAACTTTGGATGGGGTAACTTATGAGAAATGATGCTTATAAATCTACAGACTTTGAGTAGCTATTTTTCGCCAGCAGATGGAGCATCGCGAGACTCTCGCCGTTATGTTTTTATCCCCTACATCGAACGGTATTTAATCTGCGCGGGTCGAACTGCTGCTGGTCGCGGTGGGTCACGAGATTGAAGGGCGTAGCTTACGGATGCGCTTTCCCAAGCAGGGCCAGATGGCCACCTTTCATTGTCCCCATCCAGCCAAGGAGGCAAAGCCCTACCAGGTCGAAGACGTGCGCCATTTTCTGCAATCCTGGGAGTCACCACATGAACCTGCTCTCCTATAAGGGCTACACCGTCCGCGTCGAATTTGACGGTCGGGATAACCTCCTGGTCGGACATGTGAATGACATCAGCGACGTCATCGGCTTTCACGGCGAGTCCGTGAGCGACCTGCGTGCGGCTTTCGAGGAGGCGGTGGATGATTATCTGGAGACCTGCGCCAAGCTGCAGCGGGAACCCGACAAACCCGCCAGCGGCAGGCTGATGCTGCGCCAC
The DNA here is from genome assembly GCA_937873665.1 of uncultured Sphingorhabdus sp. The sequence continues at coordinate 1,057 of CALMYW010000302.1, read as the reverse complement.
AAACCGGTGATTCATGCCGCGCGGTGATCAAGGGGGCCAAGCGCCCTCACCCCCATCACCGATAGACCCGCTCCCTGATAAGTTCATCCACCACGGTGGGTTCCATCAGGGTGGAGGTATCACCGAGATTGGCGGACTCGCCTCTGGCGATGCGGCCCAGGGGGCGGCGCGTGGTCTTGCCGGAGCGGGTCTTGGGGAGGGCAGCGGCGGAACAGATGGCGTCCGGGACGGCGATGGGGCCGATCTCCTGGCGCACCTTCTGGCGCAGTTCCACCACCAGGCTGGCGCTCTTGGCCACGGCAGTCTTGAGGGTGACGAAGGCATGGATGCCCTGGCCCTTGATCTCGTGGGGGATGCCGACCACGGCGGCCTCGGCCACGGCGGGGGGGGGGACCAGGGCGCCCTCGATCCCCGCCGTGCCCCGGCGGGGGGCGGGGGCGGTGATGACATCGGCGAGGCGGCCCCCGAGCCAGACGTAGCCCTCCTCGTCCACCCGGGCGCTGTCCCCGGTGGTGTAGACCCCGGGGAATTGGGCGAAATAGGTCTTGCGGAAGCGGTCCGGATCGCCATAAACCCGGCGCATCAGGCCCGGCCAGGGGTGGGTCATCACCAGCCAACCGCCCTGATTGACCGCGGTCGCGCTCTGGTCCTCCTGGATGATCCTGAACTGGATGCCCGGCAGGGGCAGACCGGCGGAGCCCGGCTTGGCGGGGACGGCGCCCGGCAGGGGGGCGATGAGGATGCCGCCGGTCTCGGTCTGCCACCAGGTATCGACGATGGGGCAGCGACCCTTGCCGATCACCCGGTGATACCACATCCAGGCCTCGGGATTGATGGGCTCGCCGACGGTGCCGAGCAGGCGCAGGGAGCTCAGATCGCGCCGGGCGGGCCATTCGTCGCCCTCCTTCATCAGGGCGCGCAGGGCGGTGGGGGCGGTGTAGAAGATGTTGACCCGGTGTTTCTCAATGATCTCCCAAAAGCGATCGGGACGGGGGTAATTGGGCACGCCCTCGAACATGAGGCTGGTGGCGCCGCTGGCGAGGGGACCGTAGAGGAT
>CALMYW010000301.1 GCA_937873665.1 uncultured Sphingorhabdus sp. | reverse complement strand
CTTGCGGAGCCTGAATCAGATCATGCCTCTCGGATCAATGGGTCCTGAGCCTAGCACGGCTGGTTCTTCAGCATTGGATTGTCTCTCTTTTTCCGGCCTGAGTCGTCGACTTAGTTGATCCGAATGCATAAATCGAAGCAAGGTTTCGCGATAACTGCCGTCACTAAGCAGTTTGTGCTCTGACCTCGCAGATTTCCTCGCAACCCATATACGCTACGTTTTTTGATCTTTCGCCACCCTGCGAGCAACGGCGCGCAAGGCTTGCAAAGCTGAGCTTACCCCACCGACATGGCCGCCGAAACAGGAAGGAGCATGGTCATTGTCCGCTGCGAAGATCCTCTGGGGCCAGGTGCTAGCCGTCTTCATCATCATCCTGTCAAGCGTCTGGGCGGCCACCCAGTGGACCGCATCGGCGCTTGGCTTCCAGCCCGAGCTGGGAGCGCCATGGTTCTCGCTGTTCGGCCATCCGGTTTACCGGCCCTATGATCTGTTCTGGTGGTGGTTCTCCTACGATGCCTATGCGCCGCAGATCTTCGAGCACGGCGGGATGATCGCGACATCGGGCGGGTTCGCCTCGATCGTTGTCGCCATTGCCATGTCAGTCTGGCGCGGCCGCGAGAACCGCAATGCCAACACCTACGGCACGGCGCGCTGGGCGACCCGCGACGATATCCGCAAAGCCGGACTGCTGGCAGACACCGGCGTGGTGCTCGGTCAGTTCCAGAACAACTATCTGCGTCATGACGGCGCAGAGCACGTTCTGTGCTTTGCCCCGACCCGTTCGGGCAAGGGCGTTGGCCTTGTCATTCCCAGCCTGCTAACCTGGCCGGGCACAGCGATCGTCCACGATATCAAAGGCGAAAACTGGGAGATCACTGCCGGGTTTCGTAGCACCTTCAGTCGGGCGCTGCGGTTCGATCCAACCAGTCTCGAATCCGCTGCCTACAACCCGCTGCTCGAGGTGCGCCGGGGCATCAACGAAGTACGCGACGTCCAGAACATCGCCGACATCCTGGTTGACCCCGAAGGCAGCCTCGAAAAGCGCAACCACTGGGAGAAGACCAGCCATGCGCTGCTGGTCGGCGCAATCCTGCATGTTCTTTATGCCAGAGGCGACAAATCGCTCGCTGGTGTTGCGGCCTTCCTCTCCAATCCCGACGAGACCATCGAGAACACGCTCTATGCGATGATGGACACGCCGCATCTGGGCGAGGCTGGCCCCCATCCGGTCGTCGCCAGCGCAGCGCGTGAACTGCTCAACAAGTCCGATAACGAGCGATCGGGCGTGCTGTCGACGGCAATGTCGTTCCTCGGCCTGTATCGCGACCCGGTGATTGCCAAGGTCACCAGCCATTCCGACTGGCGGATCGCCGATCTCGTCAATGGCCGACCCGCCTCGCTCTACCTGGTCGTGCCGCCATCCGACATCAGCCGGACCAAGCCGCTGATCCGGCTGATCCTCAACCAGATCGGACGCCGGCTGACCGAAGAGTTTGACCCGGCGACTAAGCGCCAGCGGGTGCTGCTCATGCTCGACGAATTTCCGGCCTTGGGGCGTCTCGACTTCTTCGAGAGCGCACTGGCCTTCATGGCGGGCTACGGCCTCAAGGCCTTTCTGATTGCCCAATCACTCAATCAGATCGAGCGGGCTTACGGCCAGAACAATGCCATCCTCGATAACTGCCATGTCCGCGTGGCCTTCGCGACCAACGACGAGCGCACAGCAAAGCGCGTCTCAGAAGCCTTGGGTACCACCACCGAGCAGCGCTCAATGAAGAACTATGCAGGGCACCGGCTGTCGCCTTGGCTTGGCCATCTAATGATCTCGCGTTCCGAAACGGCGCGCGCGCTGCTTACCCCTGGCGAGATCCTTCAGCTGCCCCAGACCGATGAGGTTGTGCTCATGTCGGGCGCACCGCCGATCAAGGCAAAAAAGGCGCGCTACTATTCCGACCGGCGGTTGCAGGCCCGCGTGGCCAAAGCACCGGCAAGCTGTGGCCAAAGGCATGGCACCGCGCCGGCCGATGACTGGAGCGCGCTGCCACCAGTCCAGCCAGACCCTGACCTGGCAGAGGAGCATCGCCGAAAGCTCGATTCCGCCAATGGCGGATTGCGGCGCGAGCCGGAATTGCCTGAGCATGTCGAGGTTGTTGCGAGATCAAAGACTCCCGCAGCGGAATTCGAGTTTTCAGACGGCGACGGAGCCGATGTCGATCAAGTGGCCGCCAACAATGAGCGCCTTCGCCGCACAATGGTGCGCAGCGCACGGCAGGCTTCGCTAGACCTGAGTGATGGGATCGATATGTGAAGTTGAAACGAACCTTTCGTCTGCCGCCGGACGTGATCGACCAGCTCTCAGAGTTCGCGATGCGAAAGCGGGTTGGGCAGCCGGATATCGTCGAGGCCGCGCTGCGCTCATTCATGTCTCCGGACAGTTCGGAGCAGCTAGAAGCCGCACTCAGCCGTCGCCTAGATCGCATTGATCGACACCTTGGTCGGCTCGATGAACAGACCGAGATCACGACCGAAGCCCTGGCTCTGTTCGTCCGGTTCTGGTTGACCGCCAACCCTCCGCTTCCTGACAGCGGGCATGCCGCTGCACAAGTGCAAGGGAAGGAACGGTACGAAGGCTTTGTTGAGGCGCTTGCACGGCGATTGGAAAGCGGTGAGCGCCTCTTCAGGTAGCAGCAAATCGCTCGGCTTCGAGTTTCAACGGCACAAAAGTCGGACATGAAGAGTTCGAAGCGAAGAGCAGGTGTAAATATCTCAGTGATCCGCTAATCGTTAGCGCCAAGGGAGGAATATGTGTTCCAAGGCGCTTTATTTACTCGTGATTGGCTGAAAGAGGGAATCACAGAAACTTCCGAATGGCGCGAGCTTGGCAACGACCGGCTCGACGCCCTCTGGGAGGGAGCACGCGCTCTTCTGAGCGAGCATTGCGGTCGCAGAAAGCCAACCGAAGCGGAGACTGAAGATCAGCTGATCTATCCGCTGCTCGAGCTAATTGGCTGGAAGCACAAGGCGGTCCAGCAAAACATGACAACAAAGGGGCGCAAAGATGTCCCCGATGCTCTGCTCTTTGCGGACGCGGAGTCTGACGAGCGCGCCAAGACCCTGGAGCCGTGGCAACGATTTCGCCACGGCGCGGCGCTTGTTGAAGCCAAGCGTTGGAATCGGCCGCTTGACCGCGAAGGGCCAGCTGAACAAGGCATCCCATCCACCCAGATTATGCACTACCTGCGCCGCGCAGCTGTGGTCGCCGACGGCAAGATGCCATGGGGCATCCTCACCAACGGGCGACACTGGCGGCTGTACTACCAGAACGCGCTCTCAGTAGCTGAAGACTTTTTCGAGATTGACCTTGGCAAGGTTTTCGCCCTGCCCGGTTGCCATCCAGATCTGCTCGACGAACCGATCGAACCCGCGCATGCATTTCGCCTGTTCGTCCTGATTTTCGGGCGCGACGCCTTCCTGCCGAGTGAGCAGGGCCGTAGTTTTCACCTCATCGCTATTGAGGAAGCTCGGCGTTGGGAGGAAAAGGTCCGCAAAGACCTTGCCGACACGGTTTTCGATACCGTCTTTCCTGAGCTTATCACAGCCATCCCGCTGGCGGACCCGTCGCGGCCTGCGGTGTTGGACGAGCACTATGCCGACGAAGTTCGTCAGACGGCGATGTTCCTGCTCTACCGGCTGCTGTTCGTGCTTTACGCGGAAGATCGGAACTTGCTCCCCGATGAGCGCGGTCCCTATGCCGAATATAGTCTGACTAGGCTTCGCCAAGAGATTGCAGAAAAGGCAGCCGCCAAGCTGTCCTTGCAGGCGCGCAGCTTCATATCTTGGTCGCGGCTGGAAATCATTTTCGATGCAATTTCACGCGGCAACGACGACCTCGGCATCCCGCCCTACAACGGTGGCCTGTTTGCTAGCGAAGGCAACCCGCTGCTCGGGCGGATCAAGCTGTCGGATGCCACGCTTGCCAAAGTGATACTGCCGTTGTCGCACCGTGAAGAAGACGGTCGGCTGCGCTACATCAACTATCGCGACCTCTCGGTGCAGCAGCTTGGCTCGATCTATGAATCGATCCTCGAATATGGCGTCGAAATCGACAGCGAAGGGAGTGTTCGCCCGCGTTCGGACAATGAAGCGCGGCATCGATCCGGCTCTTACTACACACCTGAACCGCTGGTTTCGCTGATCATCGAGAAGACAGTCGGCCCGCTGGTCGAGGAGAGGCGGCAAGCTTTCGTCGCCGCTGCCGAAAGCGGTGCGAAAGGTGCCGACCTTTCCGCGCTAGATCCTGCCATGTCATTACTTTCGCTGCGCATCGTCGATCCGGCGATGGGGAGCGGGCATTTCCTAGTGAGCCTCGTGGACTGGCTTTCCGATAAGGTACTTACTGCCATCGGCGAAGCAGAAAATTTGGTCGATGGTGGTTACGCCTCGCCGCTCGTCGCTCGCATCGTCGAACTGCGCGAAGGGATCGTCGCCAATGCGCGCGAACATGGCTGGCCAATCGTGGAGGAACAGCTCGACGATCGCCACATCGTGCGTCGCATGGTGCTCAAGCGCTGCGTCCATGGCGTGGATCTTAACCCTATGGCTGTGGAACTGGCAAAGGTGGCACTGTGGCTGCACAGCTTCACCGTCGGCGCGCCGCTGTCGTTCCTCGATCATCATCTGCGATGCGGTAACAGTGTGATCGGCGCCTGGGTGCGTCCGACGGTGGACTGGATGCAGCAGCGCGGCGCACTGATTTCCAACCGGCACCTCGCCTCGATCTCCAATGTCGTGCGCAACATGGAAGAAATCGAGGGCCTGACCGATACCGACATCACCCAGGTCGATCAGTCAAAGAGCCTGTTCGCTGCGATCGCCGAAACCAGCGCGCCGCTCGAAGCCGTGCTCAGCCTTGCCAAGGCTGATGATCTGATGGGCGTGCTAGAAACCAATGTCCGCCGTCCGCGCGAAACTGCCGCCGCGATCCGGGCCGATGGCGACAAGCGGCTTGCCGCAATGACGGACGGCCCGGCCAAGGACAAGGAAACGGCCAAAATTGAGCGCGCTGTCGCCAATGCCCGTGAAGCGGAACGTAAGTTCGACCGGGCAGAGGCGATGAAGCTGGTCCATGAAGGGACTTTCGGCGATCCAAGCCGCATCGCTAGCGGAGAAATCGAGGTTCTCGAAGCCGGTGCGCGGACCGAACTGGGCCTTGTCGGGCCTGAACCAATTCAAGGCAGCCTGATGCCGAGCCACCGCCCCGACGACCGCCGCCGGGCGTTGGCCGACCAGCTTGTGCGCGAAGCCCGCGCAATCGCTACCGAACAGCGCTTTTTCCATTGGGAGGTCGCGTTCCCGGGCGTTTGGGGCAATCTCTCGTCAGCCAGCCACAGCGGTGGCTTCGATGCAGTGATCGGTAACCCGCCTTATGTTCGACAGGAGGAAATCGCTGCAATCAAGCCGGCGCTAGCCAAGGCGTTCGACACCTTCACCGGCACCGCCGATCTCTATGTCTATTTCTACGAGCAGGGGATCAAGCTGCTCAAGCCTGGCGGGCGCATGGGCTATGTCGTAACCAACAAGTGGCTCAAGGCCGGTTATGCCGAAAAGCTGCGCCGCATGTTCGCCGAAGATGTCTGGATCGAATTCCTTGCTGATTTCGGCCATGCACGGCATCTGTTCCCCGACGCCGACGTGTTTCCCTGCGTCATCAGCGTGCGCAAGCCGGATGCCGGAGCCGTTCCAGAACAATACGACTTGGCGGTGATCCCGCGCGACGAGGTTCCGCGGGAAGGCCTTGCAGCAGCAGTTCAAGCCGCAACATATCGCGCCGGGCGCGCCGATCTGACCAAAGAGGCTTGGGTTCTCGAACCGCCGGAGGTTGCTGCGCTGCTGCGAAAGATTCGCGAACGCGGCATGCCGCTGGAAGACTATGCGGGGGTCAGCCCGCTTTACGGAATCAAGACCGGGTTCAACGAAGCGTTCCTTATTGATACCGCGACGCGTGACAGGCTGGTCAGAGACGACCCTGCGGCGGCGGAAATCATCAGACCATACCTTCGCGGCCAGGACATCGGGCGCTGGCTGCCCGAGTGGGCGGGGCTCTGGATGATCGTGATGAAATCCAGCGGCGATCATGCCTGGCCTTGGGCCAATGCAGCAGGTGAGGCAGAAGCTGAAGCGATTTTCGCGCAGACCTACCCATCGATCCACCAGCGCTTCAAGGCGCTCGAAAGCTTCAAGAGGGAAGGCAAGGACAAGGGCCTGCGGCACCGCGAGGACCAGGGCAAGTTTTGGTGGGAGCTGCGACCATGTGCCTATTACGCGAATATGGATGGACCAAAGATCGTTTACACGGAGATCACGTGGTCAAATAGCTTTGCTTTCGATGAAGGGAACCACTTCATCAACAACACTGCCTATGTTCTTCCTTCAAACGATCACTGGATTCCGTCTGTTTTGAACTCGCCTCTGATGTGGTGGTACTCTTGGCGGAAGGCTCAGCACGGTAAGGACGAAGCACTTCGCTTCATGGACTCGTTCATTCGTCCTTTCCCGTTTGCGCCAGTCTCTCCTGAAGATAGGAACGAAGCCGAAGAGCGGTCAGCTCAATTAAGGATCGAATTGGACGGTGTCCGCCGTGCAGACGTTACTATTGCCGATTGGATCGCGCACACCTTTGATCCCAAAACGATCCCGCCGACTCTTCGCGAAGCCAGTAAACTCGATAGCGACGGCTTCGTTGCAGCGGTGCAGGCGGCGTTGCCGAAGCGGCAGGGACTGACCCCGACGCAACTGCGCCAGTTACGCGATGCCTTCGCCGAATCCACCGAACCCGCGCGCGCCGCGCGCAACGAATTGATGGCACACGAGCGCAAGCTCGCCGCCATGGTCGAGCGCGCCTATGGCCTCACCGACGAGGAAGTGGCGCTGATGTGGCGCACAGCCCCACCGCGGATGCCGTTGGCTCCCCCTGTGTGACCAAGGGACGCAGCGCCCCGTAGGAAGCTGTTTTCGCTCCGCATCGCCCAAGCCGCTACGCGCGTTTGCACAGGCGCTTGATAGGTCCAAGCGCATCAATAAATGCCGCGATCTGCCGCGTTTCGAAATCCAATTCGGTATCATTGGTGTAGCGGCAGACAGTTAGACCTTGCAGATCCGAGGGCAACGCGACTCCGTCCTTCTGCATGACAATAACGCGTTGTCGTTCGAGTGCCCCGGCAAACAGCCCAAATTCCAACATCACGTTGTCACGTGCTGTCATAGCCTCAGGAGAGGGCTTAGGCCCTTTCACATTTTTCCGGATCAGATCATCCGGAGTTGCAATAATGATTGCAAAATCAACGCAATGCGCCTGTTCTAGGAGGCTTTCCAACACAAAATTCGAAGGCCTAAAGATATCGGGACCATTCCACGGGCGGACGTCTCGCGCATCTGACTGCAATTGATCTGCAACTCGCTCCAGGTCCAGTTTGGCCGCACCGGAAGACGCGATGAAGATCGCTGGCTTCTCATTTGGTGGCACGAACAGGCTATCGCGTCCGCGCAATCGCTCTGACAATTCTCGTGCCAGATTGCGCCAAAGCACCGAGTGGCGTTCGCCAATTTCACGGATATTTGAGCCGGATACCTTCAATACGACGGCCCCGTTTAACCCGGCCACAACATCCGCCGAGCGCCCAGAGCCTGGGTCGAGCAAAGCCATTTCACCAACATGGCATCCACGAGGTCGAAGTGCGTGTTTGTGGCCACTGGTAATGATTTCAGCCGAACCGCGAATGATGAAATAGAGATCATCATCATAGGCGCCTTGGGTGATAAATCGTTCACCAGGCCCCATTTCCAGCAGGCTGGAAACGGCTTCCAATTCACGGGCCAGATCTAGTTCGCATTGAACAGCTCGCTGTTCCTGCAAAAGCTGTATCCGCAACGGCCGCGCTTCTTCCCCGGTCAAGTTCGACATCTACACCTAGTCCTTCCTCATCGGGCAACTGCGCATCTGGCCACAACATGTCTTGCCATCACATGCTTTCCAAAATTCGGCAGACTGAATTCGTTTCAACCGTTCAAGCTTCACAAGTTCGTAAATGGCTTGGCGTTTGCGGCATGCTCGGCGCAAGATTGGATGCTTGCGTCTGAGGCACCCTTTCGGGCAGGGCGCGCGCCCATTTACTAAGCGGTCTCCTGCTTTGGTAAGCCTTGGGAGTTCCCCGCTAAGCCAGCCTTGGCCATACCGATGAGCGTCTTGCACATCATCGATTAGATCATGATGCTGGGCAATACCCTCCATGATTGCTTGTGTTTCCCCTGCCTCTCCATGGTCCCATTCCATATCTTTGGGCCACGTCTTGGTAAGCTCGGCGACAAACTGCATCTGCAGATGAGCGGCCAATATCCGCCACCACCGGGCGGCATCATCTTCAGAGCTGACAGCGGGAACATCCGACAAGCCAAGGCAGAAGAAGCCACCGTCGTTGATATGGCGCTGCGGGCAGAATTCAGGCCAGCGTTGCGCTGGGTGCTCGCGGGCTTGCAGTTTTCCATCGCTAGATAGTGAGATTTCTATCGAGACTTGAGGCCAGTATCCGCCGTTCGGGCGCGGCACACTTGCCGCCACTAGAAGTGTACGATTCTCGCTCCCGAGCGCGGCCCAATCCGGCAAGTTCTGTTTGAGAAGCGAGATTTGCTTACTTGATGACACTGTGCGCCCGCACCGGTTCGCTTTTGTATTCGGTGCTGACTGCGCCATGAGCCCGAGACGCATCATGCGATGTTGGAAGGGCAGGCGCTCCACCGAACATTACATCGTAGACATCAACATCGAGCCCCTCCGCGATCCTGTCGGGAAAGGCATTGCGGATGCGCATGGGCAATGCATCATAGGCTACTGGACCGATCGCCAACTGGCTACCCGTTGCGTCGCTCTGTTCGGCCTCCGAAACTATCGTCGCAGAGCTACTGGCGACACGGACGCTGCCTTCACCCCGACGACCAATCCGACTGACCGGCGTTGGTCCTGCTTCAATTCCCACCGCGAGACCCAGAGAGTCGATGTTCTGCAAGCTCTCCTGAATCAGCTGGAAGCTTGAACGCATTGCTGCCGCGCACTTAACTGCATCAATGGATGAACGTTGAAGGTCGATTGCGTTCGCTTGCCCGACAGCGAGCAATCCGTGAATGCAATCGCCGATGTAGCGGACTTTGCGCGATGAAAAGTCATCCTTGAGCACGTTGTGCAATTCGCCGCGGATAACGTGAATTGCGCGCACTGCTTCGCCCACACGACCAGTTCGCATCGCGTTTTCGATGTATGCCGTGTAGCCCGATACGTCGCCAAAGATGCTGACCAGTTGCATTCGGATCGAGTTGCCTGGCGACAAATTCGCGAAATCAATCGTCCGCAAGGGTGGCGAATGCTCGTGGAATTTGAATGCTGACTGTCCGCCGGCATATTCACTGAAATCACGAAGGTCGGACCGCCATTCCTTGATCAACCTGTCATAGGCAACGCTGCCGCCGTCGAACACTGCCGCCAATTCAGGATGACGAACTTTCGCAAGCGTCGACGAGCGCAGGCGCCATTCCGCGTCGATGCCATACGACCTCTCGTCGTTGATCGAAGTGTAGGTGCCCATGCCCAGGATCTGGCGAGCCCGGTTGGACAGAAAGATGCCTTCACCTTCGCCCTCTGCCAGTTTTGCGGCGTAATTTGCAGCATTCCCAAGGAACAGCGGCTCCTGTTCATGGCCTGACCCACTGTTGATTGCGACGCACTTGCCTGTGTCGATACCGATCTTGAGCCGCGCTTGGTAACCGCCGTTGGCTATATCCCGGTCTGCGACAGCGGCGAATTCAATCAGACGCTGTGCCAGTTCGATTGCTTTGGCCACCCTCGCCTGTTCATCATCGATGGGATCAGCCACTACGCAATGCATCCGTCCGCCGTGGTAATCGATGCGAACCGCGCCGAAATCCTCAATGATGCGATCACTGGCTGCGTAGTGAAGGTGAAGGAAATTGAGACCGCGCTTGTGGCCTTGTTCCGTTTCCTGACGACCCTCGAGCCGGAAATCATCATAGTTTGCCAGGCGGGCGTAGACGTGGACACCGTCCACCAAGATTGCCTGATTGCGTGAAATGTTGTAGAGTGCTGGCCTGATATCCGCGCTAGCACGCCTGCCAGCACGCACCTCGGACAGGAACGTGGGATAAAGTTCCTTGGCAAGATCGACGGTCCGCACAGTTGGAACCGACTGCTGAAGTTTCTGAATACGGCCAATTGCCCGATCGCGATTCCAAGCCATTACAAACCCCTTAGTCCTTTGAGCCCCATTGCGCGATCGTGGTTGACCGCCGTTGCGATTCGTAATAATGAAACCTACCTTTTCGTAGGTATTGAGGGTCAAAAAAATGCCGCCAAGGCAGCTTCGATGACCCTACGAATGCGTATATAATAGATGCTTGCCGGGGTAGTGTCAAGAATGGATGAAGCCGACGATGTTTTTGCCGAAAGGCTTTTTGCTGCAAGAGAAATGCGAGGCCTGAGCCAAGCAGAGTTGGCCAAGCTAGCATATCTTCAACCCGCAGCAATCGGGCACTTTGAGCGTGATCGGAGAAAGCCGTCCTTCGCCAATGTGCGAGCACTTGCGAAAGCCCTAAATGTGGCTTCCGATTACCTTCTCGGGCGATCCGAAAGCATGGAAGGGGCAACAACGGCATTCCGCAATGAAGACAAGCTGTCAAACGCTGATCGCGAACATATTCAGATGATGATCGACCTCATGAACCAGAGGAAGGTAGAAAAGGGGGAATGAGCAAATTTCGGCTGAATTGGGCGCGGCGTTGCGGCGAGCAGAAGGCTGCCGAATTCGGCTTCACGTCATTTCCGATCGATCCATTCGAGATCGCCGAACAAGTAGAGATCCATGTTGAGGCAAAGTCGCCCGACATGGATGGTGTCAGCGGAGGCATAATATTCTCTGGTGAAGATGTAGGGATTTTCTACTCAACTGCGATAGCCAGCGAGGGATTCCAACGCTTTACCGTTGGGCATGAATTGGGACACTACTTCCTGGAAGGCCATCCAGCGGAAATTTTGAAGGCTGCACCCATTCACATCTCGCGCGCCGGGTTCACCGAGGGTGGATCGTCGATCGAAATTGAAGCCGACCACTTTGCATCGGGATTGCTACTTCCAACTAGGCTGGTCGCTCAGGTTCTGCGGAAGGGCCAAATTGGTCTTGTTGGGATATCCGAACTAAGCGATGCTTCAAAATGCTCGCTGACAGCTTGCGCGATCCGCGCTGCTGAATGCAGCCCCTACCCGATGGCTGTCGTCATCAGCAAAGGCGCGCATATCTGCTATGGGTTTCTGTCAGAAGGCTTCAAGCGGCTAGGACAGATGACATTTCCGAAGAAGGGAGCGAAACTCCCACAGTCAGCAACTTTGGAATTCAACACAGACCCCCAGAATGTGCTCTTGGGGCGAAGCGTGTGCCAGCAGACGACGCTTGAACATTGGTTCGGGGGTTCAAAGGGATGTGACCTTGACGAGGAAGTCGTCGGACTGGGCAGTTATGGATTCACTTTGTCCGTTTTCTCCAGCGAGGACTTGCCGGATGATCCCGATGATGATGAGGATGAAGAGGCCACGCTGATCGAGAGTTACAGTCCAAAGTTTGCTTATGGTCGATAGCCGCCGCCTTACATCATAGATTGCGCATCGAAGACCACCAGGTTCTAAGAGCCCATTTGGCAAAGTCGACTTTCAGGCTAGGCCGGCATCGCGCTGCTCCTGACCGCCGTCACTTTCTTCCCTTTCGCCACACTACGCCGATAGCAACAAGCTGTTGCCATCACGCATTCTGATGTCCTTTTGATCTGCCTCGCGGGCGCAGCCGATGGTCGGTTGCCTCGCTCACACGAGGCATTTCATGAGCGTCATCCCCATCAACGCCCAAGCATCGTCGCGCGGCGCGCGGATGCTGCGCACGGCACTCGGGCCGGAGATCGCCGCCTGGCTTGAAGACGCCTCGGTCATCGAGGTCATGCTCAATCCCGACGGACGGCTGTGGATCGACCGGCTGGGAGCCGGGATTGCCGATACGGGGAGCGGGATGTCCGCCGCTGATGGCGAGCGGATCATCCGCCTGGTCGCGCACCATGTCGGGGCCGAGGTCCATGCCAGGGCACCGCGGGTTTCAGCTGAGCTTCCCGATACGGGGGAGCGGTTCGAGGGGCTGCTGCCGCCGGTTGTGGCCGCACCGAGTTTTGCGATCCGCAAGCCCGCCATCGCGGTGTTCACGCTCGCGGATTATGTCGCGGCTGAGATCATGTCCGGGTGGCAGGCCGAGGCGCTCGTTGCCGCTGTTGCTGCCCGCAAGAACATCCTGGTCGCCGGCGGCACATCGACCGGCAAGACCACACTTACCAATGCGCTGCTCGCCGAGGTCGCCAAAACCGACGATCGGGTGGTTCTGATCGAGGACACGCGCGAACTGCAATGCGCCGCGCCCAACCTCGTGTCGCTGCGCACCAAGGACGGCGTTGCCACCCTTTCCGACCTGGTTCGCTCCGCGCTGCGGCTGCGGCCTGACCGCATTCCCATCGGCGAAGTGCGCGGCGCGGAAGCGCTCGACCTCTTGAAGGCCTGGGGGACAGGCCATCCCGGAGGCGTCGGGACCATCCACGCCGGATCCGCGCTCGGCACACTGCGGCGCATGGAGCAGCTGATCCAGGAAAGCGTGGTCACCGTGCCGCGCGCCCTCATTGCGGAGACCATCGACATCGTCGCCGTGTTGGTCCGCGACGGTACCGGGCGGCGGCTCGCCGAACTCGCACGGGTCACCGGGCTCGATGTGTCCGGCGACTACCACATCCTCCCCATCACCCCCGAAGCCAAAGGAGTTTCTTCGTGATCCAGACCATTTCGCGCGCCCGTGCCCGCCTGTCCGCCGCCATGCTCGGCGGCTTAGTTGCCCTTAGCATCGCCACTCCAGCCCATGCCGCGGGTTCGTCGATGCCGTGGGAAGCCCCGCTCCAGTCGATCCTCGAGTCAATCCAGGGTCCGGTCGCCAAGATCGTCGCGGTGATGATCATCATCGCCACCGGCCTCGCACTCGCCTTCGGTGACACTTCGGGCGGCGCGCGGCGGATGATCCAGATCGTGTTCGGTCTGTCGATCGCTTTCGCCGCCTCATCCTTTTTCCTGTCGTTCTTCTCGTTCGGCGGCGGGGCGATGGTCTGATGGACGCCGTGCCGCCCGAGGCCGTGCAGGGTTACGTCGTCCCGGTCCACCGCGCGCTGACCGAACATATCCTGCTTGGCGGGGCACCGCGCGGCCTCGCGATCGCCAATGCGACGCTGGCTGCCGCGATCGGACTGGGTCTGCGCCTGTGGATCGCCGGCGTTGTGATCTTCGCGCTCGGTCACATGGTCTCGGTCTGGGCGGCGCGGCGCGATCCCCAGTTCGTCGATGTCGCGCGGAGGCATCTGCGCTTTCCCAACTTTCTGAGGGTTTGAGCCGATGCTGTCGCTTCGTGAATACAGGAACAAGGCCGACCGGCTCGCGGACTTCTTGCCCTGGGCAGCACTGGTTGCGCCGGGCGTGGTGCTCAACAAGGACGGCAGCTTCCAGCGCTCGGCCCGGTTCCGCGGACCCGATCTCGACAGCGCGACGCCCGCCGAACTGATCGCAACGACCGCACGGCTCAATTCTGCGCTCCGGCGGCTGGGATCGGGTTGGGCGATCTTCGTCGAGGCCGTGCGCCGGCCCGCGCAGGATTATCCCGACAGCCAGTTTCCCGATCCGGCGTCCGAACTGGTCGAGCGCGAACGTGCCGCGCAGTTCGCCGAGGAAGGGGCGCATTTCGAGAGCGGCTATTTCCTGACCCTGTGCTGGATGCCGCCTGCCGAGGATGCCGCCCGCGCCGAGAGCTGGCTCTATGAGGGTAAGGCCGAAAAGGGGATAAACCCCAAGGAACTGCTCGACCTGTTCGTCGACCGGACCGACCGGTTGCTGCGGCTGGTCGAAGGCTTCGTGCCCGAAGTAGCCTGGCTAAATGACAGCGAGACGCTGACATACCTGCACAGCTGCGTCTCGACCCGCAACCACCGGGTTCGGGTTCCCGAAGTGCCGATGCACCTTGACGCGCTGCTGGCCGACGAGCCGCTGACCGGCGGGCTGGAACCCCGCTTGAGCCGCGCGCATCTGCGAACACTGACGGTGGTAGGGTTTCCCAGCAGCACTTTCCCGGGCCTGCTCGACGAACTCAACCGGCTCGCCTTCGCCTATCGCTGGTCGACCCGCGCGGTGATGCTCGACAAGACCGACGCGACCAAGCTGACCGCCAAGATCCGGCGGCAATGGTTCGCCAAGCGCAA
>CALMYW010000300.1 GCA_937873665.1 uncultured Sphingorhabdus sp. | reverse complement strand
GCCGAATGCCATGTTCACTAGTATTGCCCCTTCCATACAGTAGTTTCTGGGTGATCGCCCGACGTCAGTTCGAGAAGAAGACTTCCGCTTCGGCACGCATGCGCTCGTCGTAAGAAAACCGCTGTGAAATGGTTTCAGCGACGGCCAACTGCTGTTCTGCAAATGTCACATTGCGAAGCTCAAGAGTCCCTGCAAAGGTAATCAGCTGAACATAAAAATGCTCAGTTGCAAGCGCTTCCAAAATTTTCCGATGTGGAACGCCTTTTCGTAATGCCAGTCTTTGAGCTCCGAACAAGAACTCCGAGAGCCTTTTTTCATTTTGTATCCAGGAAGGCAAATCCGCGGAGCCGCATTGCAGGGAAACCCAAGCGGCTTTCTTGCTCTCTTCTAACCGCTGGGCTCTTGATTTGAGATGAATTCGCGCGCGCCAGAGGGCAGCGCTTGCAAGTACAAAAAGAAGCACCGCTACTGAAAGGGTATCCATGTGCGGTCATTCTTCGACAAAGGTAAGTGCAGTTCCTTCGCCATCCGCCTCGTCTTCGATCGCGCCTTTTCTTTCCAGCAAAGACAGCGCAGATCCGGCCTGAAGCGGCTCGTCGAGGAACTCCTGGATGATCGATTGATTGTCTTTGCTTTCAAGAAGCAAATCACAGAGTTTTTTCGAAATCTCGTCGACAAACAATGTGGAGACCGGGAGACGGAGCAGTTCGTTCAATGCGCTGATCATTGCCCCAACGTCTTCATTCGGACGCAGCGTAATCGTTTCGAAAGCGTCCGAGTCTGTTTCGGATAGGCTGTCATTCAACGAGAACTTGATCTTGCTGGCGAGAGTTTTTTTCATTTCTTCAGTGCCTGTATCCGTCGCGTAATTTCCCAGTATTCTTCGCTAGGCTCGTAGTTATCGTCATCGTGTCGGAGCCAATAGCTCTTTGCGAAATACGATTCCAGGCCAAAGAGTGCCGCTGACCACCCGTCGGTTGACGATTCACTCTTTCCGAGCTTTTGGTCCGCGTAGAGGGCGAGCAGCGCTGCGGAATCTTCGTCCTCCTCGTACCGTTCGTGAAGCATGTCCATCAGGATGTTTTGCACCAAAGCGTTCAGGATGAACGCGCGTGACTTCCCAGTCAGCTCCGCCAAACGGTCGATCAAACTCAAATCGGTCTTGCGAACTTTTATGTTGAATTTCGAGTAGCCGAGTTCTCGGGGCTTGAACCGTTCAACGAACGAACGCCCATCCCCAAATTTCGTTAAATCAAAGTGGTATGTCATTGGTTCCTCGTGCGTGAGCGCTTGAATTTCTTGTGGCGATGGAAGCAGGTGATCAGGGTGTCGTTAATGACGGCAATCCCGGCACCGCCGTGACCGAGCATCTTTTCAAGGATCCGCAGTTCTTCCTTCTTGGATTGGATTTCCTGCTTGAGATCCCTTCTACCAGTGAGAACCAGGTCGCCTTTGCCGTTTGAGCGACCCAGGTTGAGGATCACCTCGGTCATCCCCGGGGTTATCGCCCTTTGTTGCGCGCGGGCTTGGAAGTGGACTGTGGCGTTCATGGGTAGACTGCGATCCTGCGTTGACGAGGACTAGAGAATAGGCGAAAAAGGACTATTGGCAAGGTCATTAACGGCTAAACGAGTAGTCATTCAGTAGTCGTTCAGCTCGCGGATCTTGGGGATGTTTATATCTCTTTGATATGTATGCGAAAAAGCTTCCAGTCTTGGACTTGGCTTCAATTTTTTAATGCCTGCTCAGTCGGAATGGGCTTCGACTTCTCCCTCGATGAACGCGGGTGCCCGCCTGACCAAAGCGGACAATGAGCCACTTGGAAGGCTTGAGCTCTTATGAAGGGAGTCGCTTGCGACATAGTCATAAGCGCGCATTCGAAGTTGCCTCGCCTTCATCGCGGTTCTATAGGACGCCTTGGGGCGAGTTGGCCCCGCACAACATCCCTAAAACCGGCGATAGCTACAGCGACAATTCCGACTGACAACACCGGCCGTTGCTAAGCACCTGACCGAGGTTCGGCTACAGTGATCCAGGGCGCCATTACTGTGGAGGGAAGATGAGTGGCGATATCGCCGGGGCTCACCTCGACCGTCTTGCGGGCAGTCTGACTGGACTCCTTGTCGGCGACGCCCTTGGCGTGCCGTATGAATTTCATTCTGCTGACTCACTGCCGCCCGTAGAGCTGATCGAATTCCAACCACCGGCAGGGTTTCGTAGGTCGCATGGTTCGGTTTTGCCTGGCACCTGGAGCGACGATGGCGCCCAAGCGCTGGTGTTGCTGGACAGCCTCTTGGTTCAGGAGGGGCTCGACTTGGAGCACTTCTCCAAAGGCCTGCTTCGCTGGATGGCAGAGGGGTTCTGCGCAGTCGATGGAAAAGTCTTCGATGTGGGTATTCAGACTAGCCGGGCATTAGGGCGCTTGGCGGCTGGGATCCCGCCTCGACAAGCCGGGCCCGCCGGAGAGCGGGATAACGGGAATGGCTCATTGATGCGGGTGTTGCCGGTCGCCCTTTGGCACCAGGGCAGCGACCAGGAACTCGCCTTGTTGAGTGCGGAGCAGACGCTGCCCACGCATGGGCACATGCGGTCGAGAATCGCGTGTGCGCTGTACTCGCTCTGGGTGCGTTGCGTCCTTGCAGGCCATCGTCACCCTTGGGAGGAGGCGGTTGGTCGACTGAGGTTGATAGCACCTGCGTTGGAGCTGGACGCCCAGGAGATGGAACGCGTGTTGGACCCGGCGAACGCCGAGCGTGTCCAGG
>CALMYW010000299.1 GCA_937873665.1 uncultured Sphingorhabdus sp. | reverse complement strand
TTTGCATTTTGCTGGAAGGAGAACTTGAGGCGTTCAGCCTAGCAAATGGGTCTGCCACGCGAAAAAGCCGACAAAAGCGGTCATCATCACAACCAAGATAACTCTGAGATACGGAATCCCGCCGTTCTCAGCCATTGGGGTCTTTGGGAAAGCAATGCCTGTCACGGGATCGCAGTCTGCCCCGCGACAAGAGATCGGCATTCCATCAAGTCCGTAGCGATCATGGTCCATCGAGGGTCTCCTCGCTCTGGCCATGATTACCCCAAACGGACTGGATTTTCAATCATGTGCCAGGAACAGTTCGAGCCCTCCATACTAGCTCGCACCCCCTCTCCTCGCAGCGCACTGGCGCTGGAACCACTCGGACAACAGCGTCGGCAAATGGTGCCGATTCAACCAGGCCGCTGTCCTCTTCGTCAATCTCGCGGACTAGTTCTCCGGAGACTTAGCCATTCACTTGACCACCCGGGGCAACTGGGAATCCAACATGCAGCCCGCACGTTGCATGGCCAGCGTCCGCGATCGTTCGTCGGTTGCGAAAACGACTTCCTCCAGGATCGTACGCAATTCGTCGTACCGTTGCAGGCGCATCCACATCTCATCGAAGCCTAACCCTTCGGCGTGGACACTCGCGGTGTAAGAATTATCCTGCACGTCTATGCTGTATTCTGCTGCCAACCCATAAGGCCGAAGCATTCCGTCAAGACGATCTAGCACTGCGCGCAATAGCGTGACCTCATCCCCCGGAAGGCGCTTGATTTTCATCTCGTCTCACCACTCTTTCGGTTCGGTCTGCCTATCAGCGTGCTACAACGCGGTGCCAGTCGCCAAGATCATACGGCAAGCCGACTTCGGACGTGTCGAGGCCCGCTGAATTGGAAAAGCAATGATCGCCAATGAGATCATCATGCGCTGCAATTGGCGAATGGTAGCTTCCTAAGTCTTCATCTTCGAACATTGCCAACCAACGGCCATTTGGTCGTGCGACAATGGCAAATCGTCCCCAGCGTGTTTGATGGACATATGCGACGATCATTCAGCGTTCTCCTAAAGCGGACGCGCTTGCGAACATACGTAGAACAACCATATAGGTCTAGAATGGCTTGCTAGCGCTGCGACGGGCTGGCCGCCGCAAGGGAAATTGGCTTGGAGCGTATTCGTGAAGGAATATCGTCATGCGAGTTGGTTGCAGTTCCGAAGGGACATAATAAAGCTGCACAATGGTCGCTGCGCACGTTGCGCGCGATCGTCAGCTGATGGCATCATCCTTCAAGTTCATCACAAGCATTATGTGAGTGGTCGACTACCTTGGGAGTATGACCCTGTAGATTGCGAGGCTCTGTGCAAAGGATGCCATGCGGAAGAGCACGGGATTATTATGCCTCGCGATGGATGGACTTGTGTCGGCGTTGACGATCTTGGCGATCTAAACGGAAGCTGCGAATTGTGCGGGACGGACATTCGATATGTCTATGCGATTGAACACGCCGCTTGGGGATCGATGGCCGTTGGAACCGATTGTTGCGACAAGCTCACGGGGACGTTGGACGCAAGTGCACATCTCGCAATTCACATCAAGTCGATCGACACGCTCAAACGCTTTGTGTCGTCCAAGCGATGGAAAAATCGCGCCGCAGGTGGTCAATCCATCAAGCAAAAGGGGATCAACGTTTCGGTGTTTGACGCCAACGGCGTGTTTCGAATTTCAATGAATGGCATCGTCGGAAAGGCCGAATTCGAGAGTGCTCTAGATGCCAAGCTCAAGGTCTTTGCGATCATCGAATCCGGCGAGGCGCATGAATTCTTGAAACGGCGACGAGAGCGGGACAGAGACGCACTGTTAGATGCCCTTTCGAATGGTTATTGAGTTCGACGGGGTCACCTCGTTGGCGGATCACTTGGGACGATTGCCCGGATAGCTCTCGATCCTTGCCGCGCCAGCGCGACGGATTTGAGCGGCTGCTTCCTCGACATGGAACGAGACCGCATCACGCGCGCGCAGGGTATCGCCCGCCTTCATGTAGGCGACCAGACGGGCGTGCTCGACCAAGGAACTGCGCGCTTCGTCGAGCTGGAAGTAGTTGGCGCCTGCAATCCCCACCGCCGGCGGAACCGCCTTGCCATAAGCGGCAAGCGCCGCCCGATTGCCGCTCAGACGGACGAGTTCGAGGTGCCACTGATAATCGATGTAGGCCCCCTGGAGCAGGTTTGCCGCATCCATGTCGTCATAGGCCTTGAGCGCCGAATTCAGCGCCTCGAGGTGGCTGAAATCCGTCTTTCCGTGACAAGCGGCTACCTCGGCTGCCGCCAAGGCCTGGATCGCACCGGCCAGAGCCAGGTGCTCGGTGATCCGGTCAACGCTCCAGTCGATGATGGTGTAGCGGCCATGGTCACGCGCAATGAGGCCAAGATCGGGGAGTTCAAGTGCCAGGCGCTCCGCCTCGGCGGAATCGAGACCCTGTAGGCCGGGAATTTCGGCCGCGCTGTCATAGCGGCGCCGCTTGCTGGGCTCGCGCAGCACGGCAAAGATCATCTGCGCCGGGCAGGCAATCGTTGTCATGACTGGCAATTTTGCTTTGGCCACTGCTGCCCCAAAAACCCGAACGACGACCAAATGGGGATAATGCGAAGCCCCCGGATTCGGAAATCAAAACGATATTGTGCTAGGAAGTACGAAACAATGCGGTGAGCCAGAACTCACCCATGAGGGAGGTCGATTGACCAGAGCGCAGTCTCTTTCTGAACTCATGTTCCTCGAAAT
>CALMYW010000298.1 GCA_937873665.1 uncultured Sphingorhabdus sp. | reverse complement strand
TCGACGCTGATCTTGAATCAACCAATCGCAGCCCGCGCAAGCAATCTAATGGGTCTTGACCCTAGAATTAGGAGCTACTCATTGCTCGACTTGGACTACGCAGCTTCTAGCGATCTAAGGTTGGAAATGCTGCAATGAGTTCCTCAAATACACATTTCCCCTGCTTGCGTGCATTATAGCGAAATGCGTGCTCATCGAGATAGCCGCGAAGACTTGATTCGTCAGGATTTCGATTATGACTTCGCATATAGTATTTTAAGTTAGACCAATATCCTTCTATACCAAGCATGGAGAAACCCTCAGGGTTAACCCATTCGGCCTTGGAATGGTTGAGTCTTATATGCTCGAATCCAAAATTTGATAATCTGTCATATCCTTTATGATAATCTGAAATTATTATTGAGCCTGGTTCAACAAATTGTCTTATAATTGGAAGAAGCGTTTCTCGACGTCTGTCCTTAATGATCCATGTTTGAACTCCTCGAAAATCGTGAAGTCCAAATATTATTGCGCCATTTTGTGATGACTTGCCCGGAATTTTAACCCATGGCAGCCATGCTTCATCAACTTGTACATGTGATGCATAGGCGCCGAAGCGTCTTTGTTCCGTCAACAGGGTGATATGGGTTCGAATTGCCTTAAGTGCCCGAAATGAAGCTTTCTGAGTCAGGTTTAAATGCCGTGCGACAAAATTCGTGGAAATCCCAGTCGTCTTGTTGGCCATCAACAATATTATATAAAACCAAACCCTTGCATTGATGATTGAATTTGCAAATGCGGTTCCTGCCATAATTGATATTACCGACTGGCAGGATCGACAGAAAAGTTGCCGTGGGATCTTGTAACTGTGAAGGGTGGGGCTTGACTCGCATTTTGGGCACCTTGGAGGATCGCCAAATCGTGCTCGTGCAATATGATCAAGGCAGGCTTGATCATCCGGGAAACGACGGTTGAAATCTGGAAAGCTCGTGGTCTTGAATTGGCGCTTCATATTTTGCCCGAATTTCAATCAATGTCCGGAAAGTGCGATATTGCGTCCTCGAATACTGATTTACCTAGTTTCCTCCTGCGATATAAGAACTCGAAATGTGCAATATAGTAAGAAATTTGATCCTCTCTGACCCACAAATGATTTCGTAGTATGAAAATTTTTAGTGCTGAAAGCATTGAGGTAATAGGCCCGAGCTGGAGATCGCGATATGGGTCTGATACCCTCCACTGGCATTGTTCCGCTTTGAGCCAACGTCGGTGCTGAGACATTTTTCGCAGGGTTTCAGCCGACTTAAATTCGAGAAGGGCTTCGGAGTGCACGCGTCTCAGGATTGCCTTGTTTGATGCAGCGAATCTGCCTTTGGCGATAGGAATGACCGCTGTCACCTTGCCATCGTAGAGCGCAACAATTCGAAGTGGATCGCGTGTTCCCCCATTGAGTGACTGGATATTTACCAGTCGGTCCTCATACACGTAAACGACCTGCCCAGGCGCTCCGATAGTCCAATCAGAATCAAGGGCGGCAAGGTGCATCCGAATCCGCTTACCCATTCGGTAGGCTGCATCATGCGAGATTCCTAGCTGAATGGAGAGCGTTTCTGCCGATATTCCAGTGCTTGTGTTGCAGAAGTGCAGAATTGCATAGAACCAAGTATGAAGAGAGATGCTGCTTCTTGCAAACATGGTGCGAGATAGCGGATGAATTGAATTCCCACCACAGCAATTGCTACTGTACCGCTTCAGTCCGCGTATTCTGAACCATCTGGTTCGCCGGCCACACTTTGGACACGGAGAAAATTCGTCGTGATTTCTTGAGAATACATGAGCGAGGCACGCGTCAGAGTCGGGGAAACGCGCCATGAATTCGTTTAGCGATGTTCCCTTGCGCGGCTTTGCATACC
This sequence comes from uncultured Sphingorhabdus sp., assembly GCA_937873665.1. The sequence continues at coordinate 938 of CALMYW010000298.1, read as the reverse complement.
GCGCGTTTCGCTTTTCAGAAAACTGTTCCGTTCTGATTGAGCCTTCAGGGTCGGTGATCATCTTGGGCATTGAATTGTTGATTTCCATGTAGGTCATTCTCGATTGTGATCGAGATATTAAATCGTTGCTCCCATCAATGTACCCACGCGATGCGGAAAAGCACCTATTGCTCGAATGCAAAATCAAGTAGAAGCATTACGCTCTTGTCATTGCTAAGTGTTTCTCTGATATCATACCAAGAATCTCTGAACACGATCCATGGGCCCAATGCCGCATTCCGATGGACATGATGGTGCGCCAAGGATGCTTCACGATGTTGCTCCATGCGAAGCCGCAGTGACCAGCCCCCACTGAGTGGTCCGTGATGATTGTTAGTGCAGAACTGTCTCTGGCGCCATGGCTGTCCGTAGATGGAGCGAAGCGGAACCGGAGGGCAGCCATGGCGGCGTTGCCGTTTCCGGGGCCGGCGGGCGATACCCCAACGAGCTGTGTGGCCTGACGGTGTTGTAGTGGCGCCGCCAGGCCTCGATCAGGATCTGGGCTTCAGCCAAGGTGTAGAAGATCTCCCCGTTCAAGAGCTCGTCACGCATTGAGCCGTTGAAGGACTCGCAGTAGCCATTCTCCCAGGGGCTGCCCGGCGTGATGTAGAGCGTCTTCACGCCGATATTCGCCAGCCATTGCTGCACGGCATTGGCGATGAACTCCGGGCCGTTGTCTGACCGTATGTGTGCCGGTGGCCCACAAGTGACGAACAACTCGGCCAACGCGGCCAGCATATCCTCGCTTCGCAAGCGTCGCGCTACCGGCAAGGCCAGGCACTCCCTGCTGGCTTCATCGATGATCGACAGGATGCGGAACTTGCGGCCATCGTGCGTGCGTCCTTCGACGAAGTCGTAGGACCACACGTGCCCCGGATACTCGGGCCGCAGTCGGATAC
>CALMYW010000297.1 GCA_937873665.1 uncultured Sphingorhabdus sp. | reverse complement strand
CCTTCCTCAGCCGGGTCGCCACCCGGATCATCAACGAGGTCAAGGGCATCAACCGCGTGGTCTACGACTACACCAGCAAGCCGCCCGGCACGATTGAGTGGGAATGATTTTCACCTCTCCAGAAGGGTCCGATGGTGCGAAATACTACGATGTAAAGCACTGAACTAAAACAACTTCCATTCATTGACATTCAGCGACAATCGGTGGGCAGCGTTCGAAATTCGCGGCCGCGCTGACGGTATCGCTTGCTCTTGCCACCCCCAAAATCGCTCGTTACCGTCAGGGTCACAACAGCCCCTGACGGTCAATTTTTTTGCTAACAATCGGAAAAGCCTGTGCTTTTTCGAACTGGAGAGGCGCGTTTTGGGCTGACGGTCAAAAAGAAAGGAGTATGCAGCCATGCTGACTGATACGGCCCTTAAAAGCCTGAAACCCAAAGACAAACCCTATAAGGTAACCGACCGCGACGGCATGTATGTTCGGGTCGGGACAAACGGCACAATTTCATTCCGTTACGACTATCGGATGCACGGACGGCGCGAGACAGTGACCTTCGGGAAATACTGTGCTTCCGGTCTCTCGCTTGCTCGCGCCAGGGAGAAGTGCATCGACGCCAAGCGGATGGTCCAGGAGGGACTTTCGCCCGCCATCGAGAAACAGCGGGACAAGCGTAGGATCAAAGAAGCAAAGAGCTTCGGCGAGTTCGGCGAGAAATGGCTGACCGTTGGGCCGATGGCCGACAGCACGCGCGCCATGCGCCGCTCGATCTTTGAGCGCGAATTGGTGCCAAACTGGCGCAACCGGCTGCTGGCCGAGATAACGCCCGGCGACCTGCGCGCGCACTGCCTTGCGATCGTTGATCGAGGTGCACCAGCCACCGCGATCCATGTTCGTGACATCGTGAAGCAGATCTACGGCTTCGCAATCCTGCACGGAGAGAAGATCGCCAACCCGGCTGATGAGGTTGGTCCATCGTCGATCGCAACGTTTGTCCCCAAGGACCGCTCGTTGACGCCTTCTGAAATCCGGGTGCTGTTTCGGTGCATCGAGAAGGTAGCGACGCTGCCGACCATCAGGCTCGGCATGAAGTTCTTTCTGCTGTCGATGGTCCGCAAGAGCGAGTTGCAGGATGCGGTCTGGGCCGAGGTTGATTTCGAGAACGCGGTCTGGTCGATTCCCAAAGAACGGATGAAACGATCAAAGGCCCATAACGTCTATCTGTCACAGCAAATGCTCGACATCCTGATCGCGCTCAAAACCTGCGCGGGCAATTCGCGATACTTGCTGCCATCGCGCTACGATGCTGATGCCCCGATGTCGCGCGCGACCTTTAATCGGGTGACCTACTCGGTCGTCGATCAAGCGCGGAAGGACGGGCTGCCGCTTGAGCCTTTCACGGTCCACGATCTACGCCGCACCGGCTCGACGCTGCTTAACGAGCTCGGCTTCAACAGCGATTGGATCGAAAAGTGTCTGGCGCATGAAGATGGCCGTTCGTCGCGCGGCATCTATAACAAGGCGGAGTACGAGATGCAGCGTCGCCACATGATGCAGGAATGGTCAAACACGATCGATGCCTGGATTGCGGGTCAAAAATATGCGCCCGCCGTTTTGCCAACTACTGCACCAGTGCTGGAACTCGATCCGAGCCTCTGACCGGCCGTGAACGGCGCTGTCGCACATCGACTTGTCGGCCGCGTTCGATCGGACAGGTCCGCCGCGAGGCCAGCCAGTCTTCGACTTCGGACAGATCCCACACCACGCAGCGCGGTGACAGGGCGAAACGGCGGGGGAACTCGCCGCGTTGCTCCATGCCGAAGATCGTGCTGTCGGCGAGCGGCACCATTTCCTTCAACTGATGGCGCCGGATGGTACGGGTGATGGTCCGACAGTGTTCGTTAGCCATTGCATGCGTCCTTGCGCTTCCTCCGAAATGTGATCGAAAGCGCGTATGAAGCATCGAATAAAGTGCATTCTGAACCGAAGGTAGGTTGGCGCAGGATTGGCAGGATACGGCGTCAGACCAAAGCCAGGACGTGTGTTACTAAACCGAGAGTGTGGTGCTGTTCGGTGCCCGATTGTCCGGTTGACGACCATTTCCGGGTCTAGTGAAAATGGCCGTCAGAGCGCAGTTCTCTGCCAGATTTTGAAAGGGCGCAATCGTTCCAATGCAATATCTTGTAACGCGCATCCGCGGCACATCTCGGAATGCCATGGTGTACTTTTCATGTGTCCTGCGCTGCGACTTCAGGCTGTGTAGGCGAGGTAAATGCCATTAATCCAAGCGATGACGAAGATCAGCGCTATCGCATAGTCGTCGAGATTTAGGAGCCGGACCACCGACGGCCTTGCTGGCCGAGCAATAGGCATAATCTTAGACGCGGACACTGCGTTGGCGCTTTGCATTTCTCCGCATCCACACTCCGCATCCGCACAGTATGAACCGCCGCAAGTGTCACTATCCTGGGCTTCAAGCAATCCCTGCCTCCCAGCGAATGGGCCGCCAGCTGTTTGGGCTGGCGGCCCCGCGACCCGAAGGGCGTTGCTATGGGGTCAATGCAACCTTGTTCCTTCGAAGCGCCGGGCTGGCACGACCCGACGATTCGTTTCGTAAATTGTTGTAATCAGAAGTTGGAGACGCACGGTGGCCAAAACCGCCGTTTAAAAGGGCAGTTTTGATCGCGCATGGATCCACTTACAGCCGTCCCAAGTTCGACCAGTCCAACTTAGAACTTGCCCAGCAGATTGATGAACACCCCCTTGCTGGTGTAGCTTTGATCGGTCAGGTCATCGGAGAAATCTGAGACACTGTAGCCGACACCAACCTTCACGTTGTTGCCGAGGTGGCGATAGATCGCAGCAAGACCGCCCCAACGGGCATCGCCTGCAAGATCGCTGCTCAAATAGTGCCCTTCCACGACCAGATCCCATTGCCGAACAGGGCGCCAGTCGAGCCTTAGCACGCCGAGGTGGGTGTTGCTGGTCACGAACGTGTCTGAGGTCCGATCAAGCGAAACCTGGCCTTGGCGGTAGCCATATTTGGCGCCGACGGTCAGACTGTCGCTGAGATCGTAGTTGACGTCGATCATCCCGATCTGGCTGCGCTGCTTGGGACTGCCAGTTTCCCCGCCGCCAGTAATCTGTCCAACTGGACCCATATCCTGGAAGTAGCTGTAGCGAGCCAGAACGTTGAGCCGGTCATTTGTGACAGGCCGATAGGCGAACCCGATCGTGCCTTCGACATAGTCGGCAGCACGAACACTCGGTCCGTCATTATCTGCGATCGCGAAGTTAAGCCGACCGAGCGCGCGCCAATCCGGGTTGATCTGGACCGAAGCGGTATTGCGGAACAGCCAGACGGTCTGGTCGCGGCCACTGCCGCGCTCAAATCGCGCTTCGACATTCGACCCGAACTGGACATCTTTCGTGGTGTAGCCGAAGCCAAACGTGCCTGCGGTCCTGCGGAATACGCCGGTGGTGGCATCGTCGACCTGCCCATTCTCGAACGATGCGCTGAATGACAGCTTTTCGTTGGGATCGAACTTCATGCCAAGACTGCGCATCGTGCTGGGTGCCGAACCGCCATGACCGATGCGGTTTTCGCCAAAGACGCTGAGCGACGAACTGAACCGATGTCGCGCGCCAACGGTCAGCGTGCCCGAATTCGAGCGCGTGAAGATATTGACCGGCTCCAGCCCGGTGGTAGTCCGGTCAGCCAGCAGCGAATAGCCAATATAGGCTTCAGAGCCTTGGCCGTAGCGGCGGTTAAGCTGGATGTCAGCACCAAGCCCACCGTCTCCTTCCGAAACCTCGGCCGAGAGCGACATGCGATCGGTAATCTCGGCCTTGCCGCCGATGCCGACTCGATTGTTGCGATTGCGACCCGCGTCGCTTTCGAGCGTCGCCTGTCCGAATCCGTATAGCGACCAGTTACGGCCTTCCGGGCTGTAGCCGAGCTGGACCGCAGCATCGGTGCGAGTGCCAGTCTCAGTGCTATTGTAGAGCAATCCTGGAACCTGCTCATCGCGGCGGAGCCCGAGCTTAAGGTCGATATCGCCACCGAGTTCCTGCTCTAGATCGAAGCTGGCGGTGCGGCGGGTACCGGCCGAAGCTGAGTCGAGCGTCTCATACTTGGCGGCGATGCGGGTGCTGTCGCTGATCGGCAGCGCGAGGGCTGCGCCCCAGCGGACCGTGTCGCTCGGCGTGAGCTGCGAGCTGGCAGCAAATCCGGCTTCGCGGCTTTCATAGAACGCCGAGAGGGTCCCGCGGTCGCCGGTCTGCCCCTGCAGTTCGGCAAAGTTGACCGCGCCTTCGAGCTTCCAGGCGCGCGCAGTGCGGCCGGCAATCCCAGGCGTGGCGATGTCGGTGAAGGACAACCCGCCGTCGACCGAATTGGCTTGGCCGAAGGCTGGGCCGTCGGTTTGCGCGATCTCGCCCTTAAGATAGGTGCCGGCCGTCAGACGCAGCATCGCATCTGCACCGAGCAGGGTCTGATCCGCAGTATCGGTCGTCTCCCGCTGGGCCGAAACCCCGACCCGCAGCTTGTCGCCGAGCCACGCCGAACCGCGCCCACCAAGGGTGTAGCCATCGAGACTGCCGACCGGCGGGGTGTATTCGTAGCGGACCACGAGCACGGGCACATTGCCGGTAGAACTGGATTCGCGCACAGTCCCGCTGGTGGCGACAGTCGAGGCCAAGGGGCGCAGTAGCGTGACGCGCCCCTGGAAATAGTCGATGTCGTAGTCTTCCTGGGGCCGCAGCTCGCGGGTCTCGAGCACGAGCCCGGTGTCGCGGTCGCGAACTTCGACGCGCAGGCGCTCCGAGCCGACGGTCAGATCCTGACGCTTAAGGAAGTAGAGCGACCCGCCCGTCCCGCGGAACTCGTCACGGCCGGGAACGGTGCCCGGATCCGAGGCGAAGGCGGTGAACTGCAACTGGCGTTCGCCGAAGCTGGTGGTCGCTTCGCTCTTGTGGTCGAACGCAATCCCGAACAGCCCGCGATCGAGTGGTGCGAGTTCAGCCTGATTTAGATCGACCACGTAGTTGCCGACCATCAGGCTGGTGTCGGCATGCTGCAGACGCAGGTAGAATTGCCCTTGCGTCGGCGCGTCCTCAACCAGCGTGCTGTCGTCGCCGTAAGTTGTGTAATGTTCGTTCGACCCCATCCGACGCAGGAGCTGGCGCGGATCCTTGCGGTCGAGATTGTTGAACATGTCCTTGAGCAACGACTCGCCGGTATCGAGCGATGCGGTCAGACGCCAGCCATCGCCGAATGTGCCCTTGGTATAGAACGCTGCGCGTGAGGTGAGCGAATTGCCATCGGCGAGCGCATCGCCCGAGACTTCGACCGCCGGACCACTTCCGTTCATCGAACGAAAGGTAAGATCGCCCTGGCCGACAAAGAACCAGTCGCTACGTGGCACCTCGACATCGCGTGAGGTCGCAAAGGTGGTCTGCCCGTCACGTTCGATGGTGACGCGGACATCCTTGCTGTCCCGATCAACGAGCTGCTGGGTGATGAACTTGCCGTCGGGATTTACCGGGACCAGCTGGCCGCTGACGCGGATCATGTCTTTCGAGGGATCGGCAACCCCGCTTACCGTCACCGTGGCGGTGCGGCTCATCGGAATGTTGCGGACCTGCGCCTCGTCGACCACGCCAAAGGTCGGGCGCACGATGGGTGCGCCGTCGATGCTGACGGGTTCGGGAACCAGTGTCAGTTCTTCCGGCTTGGATTCGTCGAACCGGCCGCGATCATCATAGACACGGAAAGTGTAGAACAAGTCGCGCGGCGCATCGGCGCCGGGCTGCCACTGCGCAAAGCCGTTCGCATCGATCGCAACGACTGCAAGTGGCGGTGCATCGGTTACCGCGCCGCCGACAAAGATCCGCACTTCGCCCTTGGCGACATAAGAGGGATAGTTGGTGTAGGTCTGGAACTGGGCCGGGCTGCCCACGACCACGGTGCGTTCGCTGCCGATCAGACCGATCGACATGACGGGCTCAGCGGCGTGACCATCGGCGCGTACTTCGAGCGCGTGGTCGGGAGCTGCCGGTTGCCCTTCGGGCGCAGTGCGAATTTCGAAACCCGATGCCGGGGCGACGCTGGTGGTCACGGTCTGCGGCGGCGGAGCTGCAGCATTCCAGGTGTCCTTGGCGGCGACCCCGGCACTGCGTGCACCGCAAGACGAGGTCACGGCAAGTTTGAGCCCTGCGCAGGCCTCTGGCTGAAGCAAGCTCGCGGTAAAGCGTCCCTCGGCATCAAGCGGGACGATTTGACCTTCGATAGTCAGGATTGCGGAGGCATCGGCGACTTTGCCATAAGCAATGAGCGGCTGAGCCTGCACCAGGTCGATACCGCGATGGCTGGCCGAGTCGGTCACACCAAATGCCGGACGACTGGCGTTGGCCGGGGTGACAAGCGCACCTGGTTCGGCGATGTTCAGCGGCTGCGGCGCGGTCTCATCGAAATTGCCTTCGGCATCGTAGACACGGTAGACATATTGCATGTCCGAAGCGGCGTAGGTTGTCGGAGTCCAGTGGGCGGCCCCGCTCGCGCCTACCGGCACAATGGCATGCGGGGTTTGCGTAGGTGACACTGCTGCGTCGAAGATGCGGATTTCGCCGCGCTCCAGCGCCGCCGGATAATTCGAGTAACCGATGAAAGTCGCTTCTGCACCGCGAACGACAGTCAGCTCATGACCGACAAGCCCGGCGGACAGGATCGGACTGCGTCCATCCTCCAGCCGGTCGATGGCAAATTCATCGAGTCCGGCCGGCATGGCCGTTTTTGCTGGGGACAAGATTGTCCGATTGCTCTCGGCGGCGGTAGGGGCGACCCCCAAAGCTTGTGCGCTCTGCACGGCCTTGGCATAGTCTGCAAAGCCTAGCTCGGCCGCTTGCGCCGTGGCAGGAACAAACCCGGCTGCGGCAATGACCGACATGCTGGCCAGAAGCCGTGCGCGACGCGGGTGCCGTGAGATGGGCATCGCGTTCCGCTGGTTGGTTGGCTTTTTCATTGCGATTACTCCCGGCCCGGCGTGCCAGTGGCACGGCTGACATTGGCCTCGATGATGGGCTTGGCTTCCTTCCAGTCGGCTGCAAACAGTGCTTCGACAGCAGTCTTCGTTGCAGCCGCGCGGCGCTCGGCGAGGGTCCAATCCTCACCGACCCCGGCTTGGTAGTTGATCTGGATGATCAGCCTTTTGGCGTCCTCGGGCCGCAGCGACGCGAGCCGCTGGGCAAATTCCGGACGAAGGGTTGTGGACCCAGGCAGGAAGGCCCGGGTGTCAAGGTCAAGCCCGACAGTGGCAGCACGCTGCACGCCGAAATTGAGCTCGCTGATCTTGCCGCGAGTGAGGCGGATCGACTGCGGGTTGTCAGAGGTCGGCCAGTATCCTTGTGCAACGGTCCGCACATCGAGCTTGAGCACGAAATTCGAACCGATCTGGGCATCGGGCACCGCCGCGCAGGCGATATGGTAGCGGCCGAATTGATCGGTGGTAATCAGCTCGCCGTTGACCGTAGCGAGACGCGCGCCCGGAATGCCGGGTTCGCCCTCGTCCTGGTAACCATCGCCGTCGCGGTCTTCGAAGACCTTGCCGATCACTTCTGAGCAATCGAACACCGCGCTCGGCACGATCGAAACCACCGCCTGGCCGCGATTCGAGATTTCCGAGCCGTCGGTCCCGTTTTGAGCAAGGCCGTTGTTAACCCGGTCGCCGGTGGTAACGCCCGCACCGACCACAACGGTCAGCTTGTAAGTCACCGTGCCGTTGGCGGGGATGACCTGACGGGTCCAACGCAGCTCGCGGTCGTTCACTTGCGGTTCTGCCGCAGTACCGTTGATCGAGGCTGTCCCGGTGACATATTTGAAGCCGGGCGGGAGAAGGTCGATCACATCGACACCGGCGCGCTGTGCCGATTCGGCGTTGCGCACGGTGATTGTGTAGGGAACCAGATCGCCGACGCTCGCCGTGCGCTTGATGCTGGTCTTGGAAACGACCAACGGGCTGCGCGAGGTGAACGGATCGATCGGAATGTGGTTGAAGATGACGTCAGGATCGCCCTGCGCGAGCCGGAACGACTGATACCAGCGTACTGTCTCGCCATTGGCAGGCGCGTTCGAACTGCTGCCGATCATCACCGGAGCGGACAATCCGGTCGGATCAAAAGCACCGATTTCGGCCGGAAGGACGGTTGAGGGAGCCGAATAGCCAGTCGGCGCAGCAATCGAGATCGTGTAGACGGTTTCTGCCGTCGGACACAGCGGTGAGGCGCCGGGAATGATGTCGAAGCGGTAGTTACCGTTCGCATCGGTCGATTGGGTTTGCTGACTGGCCGACAAGAAGCACACCGCTGGAAGCGCCGAGCCATTTGCGCCAAGCAGTGTGACAACTGCATTACGGACCGGCGCACGGGTAATCGAATCGTAGACCACGCCGGATGGATCGAGCGGCAGGTTCTGGTCGATCACAACGGTATTGTCGGCGAGCGTAACGCTTGAGAGGACCCGATAGACGACATTGTTGTCGGGGTTGGTGAAGCGGATCGAATAGCCTGGTCCGCTCAGCAGACCGTCGATGCGGTAGTTGCCTTGGGCATCCGACCGGGCCGTCCCGACCACCACACCATCGCGGATGACTTCGACAATCCAGCCCACTCGCCGGGTTTCGCCCGAATCGAGCTGCTGGTTGCCGTTTCGATCATCGTAGACTGTACCGGTCACCGAACTGAGTGCGGGCTCCACCACGATCGTCACGGTCGATTGGGCACAGTTGGTCGGGTTCAGTTTCTCGCAAATCTGGTAGCCGATCGTATAGGTGCCGGCGGGCACCGAAGGAGCGACGCTGACATTGCCGGTGGCAGAATCGAGCGCCACCCCCGGATTACTGGCGGGGGCGGTAACGGTGATCGTGACGTTGCCCGGGGTCGGCGCGACCCCGTTCAAGGCATCGTTGCTGAGGATATTGCCAGCGTTGGCGTTGCCAATGCCGCTGCGCAGATTGCCGTAGTTGTCGTCGCTTGCCGAAATGGCGGGCGCGGTCACCACGACGGTGACGACTGCATCGGCACAATTGGCCGGGTTGTTGTTCTCGCAGATGCGGTAGTTTATGGTGTAAGTGCCAGCGGGCGTGCCAGCCGGGACGTCGACCAGACCAGTCGCCGGGTCGAGCACCGGGATCGGAGCGCCGTTGATCGACGCGGCGCCTGCGGTGACCGTCGCGGTGATTGCGGAGACCACAACAGGTGCGCCGTTCAGAGTGTCGTTGGCGAAAGCGTTGACGATGTCGTCCGCACCGTTGGCGCCATTGACCGCTGCAGGCGCATCGTTGCTGGCGGCAATCGCCGGGGGCGTGACGACGACGTTGACGGTCGCGGCGGCGCAATTGGCCGGGTTGAGCGTTTCGCAGATCTGGTAGGAAATACTGTATGTGCCAGCGGGTACGCCGGGCGCGACGCTGACATTGCCTGTGGCGATATCGAGCGTGACGCCGGGGTTGCTGGCAGGCGTGGTGACACTGATGGTCACGTTGCCAGGCGTTGGCGCCGCACCGTTGAGGGCGTCGTTGGTGAGGATATTGGCGATGTTGGGCGCACCGTTGGCACCGTTGACCGGCCCGGCGGTGTCATTGGTCGCCGCGATCGGCGCGGCGGAAACCACGATCGTCACAACCGCATCGGCGCAGTTGGTCGGATTATTGTTTTCGCAAATACGGTAGCCGATCGAATAGATGCCAGCCGGCGTGCCGGCTGGAACATCGACCAGCCCGGTGACCGGATCGAGCACGGGTATGGGCCCGCCGTTGATCGGTGTGGCAGGGCTGGTTACCGTCGCGGTGATCGCGGAAAGTACAACCGGCGCTCCATTGAGCGTATCATTGGCAAAAGCGTTGATCACGTCATTGCCGCCATTTGTGCCATTCACTGCGGGCGGCGCGTCGTTGGTGGCGACGATGGCGGGTGCAGCGACAACAATGGTCGCGGTCGCGGTCGCGCAATTGGTCGGATTGGCGGTTTCGCAAATTTGATATGTGATGGTATAGGTGCCTGCCGGGACCCCCGCTGCGACGCTGATCGCGCCGGTAGCGACATCGAGCGAGACACCCGGGTTACTCGCGGGCGTGACGACCGAGATCGTCACGCTGGCGGGCGTCGGAGCCGTCCCATTGGCGCTGTCATTGGCCAGAACGTTGAGGACATTGGCTGCCCCGTTCGCGCCATTGACCGGTCCTGCATTGTCGGCATTGGCTGCCAGCACTGCGAGGAGCGCGTCGTTATCGACCGCCTGATTGTTGGTCGTGACTGTCTCGAACGTGCCTGAGCCGACTGTCACCCGCGCGGTGTTCACCGCTACCTGTGCCAGCACTGCGGCTGGACAGGCGACGACGAGGATTGGGCCGGCCGTGGAGAGCAGGCGACCAAGTCGCCTGCGCACCCGTTCAGAGCCATTTTTGGAAGTCGGCTTAGGCATGATTAGTTGACCTGGCAGGAGTAGGTGATCGTGACCGACTGGCCATTACCCATGGTTCCGAGCGTGATCCCGGGGCCAATGAGATCGGCAATGGTGTAGCTGCCAACCGGAGCCCCTGGACCGGAGAAGGTGAGCACGTTACCAGCAGGGCAAGTCAGCCCGGCCCCTGGCGTGTCAGTCACGACAGCGCCGGTAGCGGCATCCGGACCATTGTTGGTGACGGTGAGCGTGTAGGTTGTTGTGCTTCCCGAGAACACGCTGGTGGTCCCGTTGCTCTTGGTGATTACCAGATCGACCGAAGGGTTCACCGTGACCGTTGCGGTATTGGTAGCGCAGTTGGTCGGGTTGAGCTGTTCGCAGATCTGGTAGGTGATCGTGTAGGTGCCCGCAGGTGTTCCGGCCGGGACCGAGACCTGGCCGGTGGCCGGGTTGAGGGTCGGGACTGGCGCACCAGGGCTTGCTGGGGTGGCGGGCGTGGTCACCGAGAGGTTGACCTGGGCCAGCGTGACCGGGTTGCCGTTGAGGGTATCGCCATTGAGCACGTCGAGGACATTGCCTGCACCGGCGGCACCGTTGATGCCCGAGACCGCATCCGGATCGGCGGTGATCGCAGCGGCCACCACCGTGACCGAGATGGTCGCGGTCCGGCAATTGCTCGGGTTGAGTGCCTCGCAGATGGTATAGTCGAACGTGTAGGTGCCAGCTGGCGTGCCAGCGGCCACATCGACGTTGCCGGTCGAGGTGTTGAAGGTCAGGCCGGCCGGGACCGACGAGCCTGCGGCAACCGCGAGGGTGGCATTGGTCGGCGAGGCAGCGGCCCCGGCAACCGTATCCGAAGTGAACGCGTTGACCACTGCGGTGGCGCCAGCCAGGCCGTTGATGCCGGTCGCGCTGTCGTTGGTCGCAACGATCGGCGCAGCATCGACGGTGACCGTGACCGTGTTGGTCGAGCAGTTGGTCGGGTTGAGGCGTTCGCAGATCTGATAAGTGATCGTGTAGGTGCCCGCCGGAGTGCCCGCCGGAACCGAGACCTGACCGGTCGCGACATCGAGCGTCGGCACCGGAGCACCAGGGCTCGCCGGAGTGGCCGGCGTGGTGACCGACAGGTTGATCTGGGCGAGCGTAACGGGCGATCCGTTGAGGGTATCACCGTCGAGGACGTTGACGACGTTGGGCTGCCCGGTTCCGCCAGGGACCCCAGACACGCTGTCCGGATCAGCAAAGATCGCGGCGGCGACCACCGTGACCGAGATCGTCGCGGTCTGGCAGTTGGTCGGGTTGAGCGCTTCGCAGATGGTGTAGTTGAAGCTGTAGGTGCCAGCAGGCGTGCCCGGTGCCACATCGACGTTACCGGTCGAGGTGTTGAAGGTCAGGCCGGCCGGGACCGAAGAGCCCGCAGCGACCGAGAGCACGGCGTTCGACGGCGAAGCCGCGACCCCGTTGATCGTGTCCGAGGTGAACGCGTTGACCACTGCGGTCCCGCCAGCCAGGCCGTTGATGCCCGAAGCGCTGTCGTTGGTGGCGACGA
>CALMYW010000296.1 GCA_937873665.1 uncultured Sphingorhabdus sp. | reverse complement strand
CTGACGATGGCCCACGGCCACAGCCGAAATTACACCACCTTGACGGACGCGACCTATGGTTGGTAAGGTTAGAAATATACCGAGCAGTGTATGAGACCTGATATGAGACCTGATGCAAGCCTGATTGATGCGATAGCAGTTACCGAGCCAAGGAAGGCATCGCTGTACTTCGACATCAAGAGAAACACCCTGGACGACGGGCCGGGCATTCGCAGTGTGGTGTTCTTCAAGGGCTGCCCGCTGTCTTGTACCTGGTGCCAGAATCCGGAAAGCATCAACACCGGTTACGAACTCTCCTATGATGCAGAGAAGTGCATCAGCTGTCACGACTGTGCTGACGCCTGCCCCGAGCAGGCGATCGACCTGAGTTCGCCCGACAAGATCATCCGCGACAAATGCACCCAGTGCTTCAAGTGCGTTGATGTCTGCCCGTCAGGTGCACTGGAGCGCTGTGGCAATGACATCGACATGGATCAGCTGGTGGAGAAGGTGCTTGAGGACGAGGCCTTCTTCGAGGCCTCCGGCGGCGGTGTCACTGTCTCCGGCGGCGAGGCACTGATGCAGATGGATTCGGTCGGCGAACTGTTTTCGCGGCTGAAGCAGCGGAATGTCCACACGCTGATCCAGACAGCGGGCCTATTCAATTACAAGGTATTTGAAAATCTGGTATTGCCCTACACCGACACCATCTACTTTGATCTCAAGTTGATGGACAGCGATGCGCACAAGCAGTACTGCGGCGTTCCCAACCATTCTATTCATGAGAACTTCAGGAAGGTCCAGGCCCTGGCACGGGATTCGGTGATCGAGGTTCTGCCGCGGGTCCCGTTGGTGCCCTTTATCACCGACACAGATGAAAACCTCAGTGCCATTGCTGACTTTATGCTCGAGAACGGCGTAAAGAACATGCAGATCTTGCCGTACAACCCGATTTGGCTCGACAAGCTGCCACGCTTCGGCAGTGTCCAGCGTCTGGACTTCGGTGAAGGGACAGGCAAGTTCATGCCGGACGCGGAGCTTGACCGCTGTACGGAGATTTTTGAGTCCAGAGGTATTCACGTCCATTGTCACAGGTGATGTATCAGCTCAGACAGCCGGCGCCTTCCTGATTTCGCTTTACCTATAACCCATAATCAATCTGTCCATCACATGAGGAAAATAAAATGACGTATGCACAACCCGGCCAGGAAGGATCTGTAGAAATCAGCTACACCCTTAAATGCGAAGAGCCGGATAACCGACATAGATGTGAGGAGAGCGAGATGAATGCGATAGTGGATCCCCAGAAATCGACTACCAAGGCCGTTACAAGGGTGCTGAACCTGAAGAAGGCAGTGCAAGCAGAGGAGTACGCAGCCTGTATTGAACGCGCGATGCTCTGGACACAGTTCAGCAAGAACAAAAACAATAAGGCGAAGTCCCGCCCCGTGTTTATCGCCGAGGCTACCCGCCATGTTTTGAGAAACAAGACAGTGGAAATCTACCCGGAGGAGCTTGTCGTCGGCAACTTCACTGCCCATCGCGTCGGCGGCATCATTTATCCCGAGATGACCGGCATTGCGCCGATGATGGAAATCTTCAAGATCCCCACCCGCAGAGTTAACCCTCTCAATATCAAATTTCTTGATCGGATTAAACTGGCATTAACTATCCCTTATTGGCTCACAAGAAACCCAGCAGTTCTTGCATTCGATAACAACGAAGATCGTGCGCGTTTTGCGAAAGAGCAGGGCGAGGCACTGCAGTACCAATTGTATGAGGCTGGAGGAATCGCGCACCTGGCACCTGGCTACGAGAAGATTATTCGATTGGGTGCTGAGGGCATCATCGCCGAGGTGGAGGCCTTCGAGGCACAAACCACTGATCCGGAAAAACTCGAATTCTACCGTGGCGTGAAGATCTCCATGGAGGCACTAGGTGAATTTGGTGACCGTTATGCGGCGGAGGCCACGCGAGTTGCTAGCGATGAAAGGGATCCTGTGCGTCGTCAGGAGTTGGAAAAAATTGCGGAAGTTTGTACCCGCGTGCCTCGTCACGGAGCCTCCAGCTTTTACGAAGCGGTCCAATGTATGACCTTAGTACATATCGCGATATTCCAGGAAACTACTGGGGAGACGACCTGCCCGGGTCGTATAGATCAGTTCCTTAATCCGTACTATGAGCAGGACCTGGCAGATGGCGTCATCACCCGGGAGGAGGCCAAGGAACTCCTTGGCGCTTTCTGTGTGAAAATTTGTGAAACGATTCCCGTATGGTCTGAAACTACCGGCGCAATGCTGGGCGGTATGACCAGCTGGGAAGTCATTACCATCGGGGGCCAGGATTCCGAGGGCAACGATGCGACCAATGAGCTGAGTTTTATTATGTTGGAGCTCGCCGATGAGTTACGCATGCGTCAGCCCAACTTCCACGTCCGTATTCACGAGAACACACCCAAGGCATTCTACGATGAGGTCATCCGGGTGAACTTCGGCCCGGGTTCGGCGCCCGCCATGTATAACGACGAGACCATCATCGAGTCCATGATGAATGTCGGTTATTCCCTGGAGGATGCCAGGGACTATGTCGCCATCGGCTGTGTTGAGCCCACGGCGCCGGGCAAGACCCTGGGTTCCACCGACGCCGGGATGTACAACATGGTCCTGGCCCTGGAAATGGCACTCAATGAAGGGTGTCAAATTGGGTCGGGTAAGTTAATCGGCGCGCAGACTCCGCCAGTATCTTCAATGACATGTATGCAGGATGTACTGGACGCCTACGATGTGCAGACAAAACATCAGCTAGCCAAACTCCATCGGGATCTGCAGGCGGTAGAGCGTTTTCACGCCAAGCACCACCCCACCCCTCTTACCAGCGCTACACTCGAAGGCTGCCTGGAGCAGGGCGTTTGCTCTACGCAGGGTGGCGCGAAGTACAATTTCTCCGGCATCCAGGGCACCGGTATGGCGGTCGTGGCCGACTCCCTGGGGGCTATTGAGAGTGCTGTGTTCGAGGACAAGTGGCTCACCCTTGAGGAGTTGGTTGCGCACCTGAAAGACAACCTCTCGGATGAGGTTGTGCGGACCAGGCTGAAAGGCATCGATAAATTTGGCAACGACATTCCCAAGGCGGATGCCTGGATGAAGTGGGTCGGTGATCACTACTCCGATTCCATTCACGCGCTGGGCAAGAATACCCGTGGCGGCCAGTACCTGGCGGGCGTGTACTCCAATACTTCCCATACGCATTTTGGCAGTTTGACTAGCGCTACACCCAACGGTCGCCGGGCTGGTGAGACCTTCGCCTCGGGTTTTGCGCCTGAAAACGGAGCGGACAAGCGAGGTACCACTGCGTTGTTGAATTCCATGAACCGCATCGACTACAAGAAGTTCGCCAATGGTATTAATTTCAATATCAAGCTGGATGCCTCCAGTTACGACTGTGAAGAGGGACGAGATGCGCTAGCCAGCTTGTATAAGGTGTACTTCAAGCGGCACGGTATGCAGGTGCAGGCCAATATGTTGGATCCGAAAATCCTGATTGAAGCACGGGACAACCCGGAGTTGCACCCCAACCTGCTGATTCGGGTATCGGGCTACTCGGCATACTTCAACGATCTATCACCTGAAATGCAGGATGAGGTGATATCGCGTAGTAGTAACAGGGGCTGAGCTGAGACTACTTTTGTCCTACCTTAACTCTGTTCGTAGAGTTTTACCAAAGTGTGCCTGCGAGCTGAACCTTGGGCAGTTCGCAGGCCTACCTCAATAGAAGAGATATCAATCTGTCTTGAGTTGTAGCGGTACTTGGTGTTGAGCTAAGTGAAACACTCGAAAGTTCCAGTTCTGGTCAGTCCGAGCTCAGGGTAGCGCCATACACCGCTGACAACAGAATACCTGATCCCATTGTTTTGTCTCGTGCGAAGATACCCCTATAACCTGCTGCAACAGATCTCTTCTTCGAACCTAGGGCGAAAACGTGTCCGCAAGGGCCCGCCACTGCGAGCAGTTGATATCCAGATTAGCTCTGATCATGGCAGATTCAAATTTCATGCTTTGGACAAATATCATGTGAATTTTCGTCTCAGCAGTGGGATTTGGTCGAATGGATTAGTCCTTCTGCTTTCCGTTGCTGGGGTTCTTCCAACCAGGCAAAAAGCTGAGACTTAGCCACCCAACAATAAGACAGCGTAGATTTTGCCGTTGGCAATTCACACACCTCAGATCGGCGGCTGACCCTCCTAGGTTGTACGTTGGTTGCTCGGATATAAGTGAGCAGAATAGCGTTCGTCAATACAGGACGACGCGACATTGCGGTGCCTGTTTCCTTTGTATTGAACACTACGGTCTAAAATTGATCTCCAAAATCATTCGTTTCTTTGCCCGCATAATGGAAATTACCAGTTCGATGCGATATTTGGTTTGACGGGGGATCAGTTCGCCACCCGTATCTGTGGGAAAACGCGCTGATCACCCGTTACGTGCGCCGAGCGTATTGTCGGCACTTGCCTTGCATTGATTTCAATGGGCAGGCACGGCGTAGAGAACGGCATGAAAATTATATATGGGAGCGGCACCGCACATGGCGATTGATAGATATCCAAAGTTGGAGATTCCGCAAACGTTGGCGGCAGGTCCGGGGCCAGGCCACACGGATGAAAGGGTGCTACAGGCCTTCGCGACAGCCGGTGTTGCCGATCATATGCAGAGTGATGTGTTACGAGGATTGATTGAATGTTAGCACATGCTTCGGGAACTTTGGGGTACCACAAACATACATACGTTCGCAGTGGCTGGCACTGGCTGGAGTGGACTTGATGCGATGTTTTCCGCAGTTATGCCTGGTGACAAAGTCGTTGCCTTTAGCAACGGAACATTCTCTAGTATTGATGCACTCACTCTCAGAATAAAGGCGGCAACCCCTGATGAACTGGCGGAGGATTCGCTCAACCCGCTGGCTAAAAGTGTAGTTGTTATTAAAGCGGAACACGGGGAGTCTGTGTCTGAAGAGTGTATAGACGCTGCACTTGAGGAACACCAGCCCAAATGGGCTTTCATGGCTCACTGGGAGACTGGGTCTGGGCGCATCAACGATATCCGGGCTTTCTCGGATGCATGTAAACGTCATGGAGTGATGGGATTGGTAGATGCAGTCTCCTCCTTTGGGGTGGAGGCATTCGCAATCGACGATTACCCGGGAGTCGTAGCGTGGGCATCGTGCCCCCAGAAGGGACTTTGCTGCCTTCCCCTGACCTATGCACCCGTAAGTTTCCGCGATGTCTATATTGATACGCTAATAAAAAATGGTGCCTATACGTACGTCCACCATCCGATCTTTGAGGCGCGACACTGGGGGATCATTGGAGGGCAGGACGTCGAGAAAGGCACTTATCATAGAACGCACTCACCTTATGCCGTGGCCGCCTTTCATGAGTCTTTGCGGTTGGCATTGAAGGAGGGTCTTCAGAAGCGCGCTGAGTCATATCGTAAGCACGAGGTCGCCTTGAGGGAAGCAGTGACTACTATGGGATGCGAAGTTACCTCGGATATGAGCAGCTTGGTCGTGCTGAACTTGCCCGCGGATTTGTCAGGGCGTGAAGGGGAATTGGTCGAGCTGTGCCGAGCCAATGGATTTGGTCTCTGGCCGACATTGTCCGAGCCAATACAGGTTCGCATTGGAATACTCAATCAGCTAAATGCTGGGGCCGTCAGGGATATCGTTGGCCGCTTTA
Organism: uncultured Sphingorhabdus sp.; assembly: GCA_937873665.1. Next base: position 3,812 of record CALMYW010000296.1, on the reverse strand, counting down.
TGGATGTCCTCCTTGAGATGGGATGCGATGTGGATCGCGCTCGCGTTGGAGAAGTGATGGACAAGCATTTTCCCGTAGATTGCGTAGCCTGACTAGAATCGAGGTATTGCTGGCCCACGGTTGTTTCGGCTGATAGCGATTAAATCGCCAGTGGTATGGATTAATCTGCTAGTTCAGCGGCTGATAAGGCTTGTTGCCTAGGCAAGTCACAACTTTTATCAAAGAGGTTTTAGTGATGGGAAAACCATCAGTATTTGTGACTCGACGTTGGCCAAATGCCGTCGAGTCCCGACTGTCCGAGACATACGATACTACATTCAACAGGCAGGATAGAGCACTAACTCCGACGGAGCTTAAAGAGGCGCTCATAAAGTATGACGCTATATTGCCAACCGTCACAGATAGCTTGAACGCTGAAGTACTAGATGTCGCCTCACCTAAGACGAGGTTTCTGGGAAATTTCGGTGTCGGTTACAGTCATATCTGTGAAGAGTCAGCTCGCGCCCTGGGATTGACAGTAACAAACACACCAGGTGTTTTATCGGAGTGCACTGCCGATCTGACTATAATGCTGATGTTGATGGTAGCCCGCCGCGCCGGCGAAGGCGAGCGGGAATTGCGCTCGGGTAAGTGGTCGGGTTGGGCGCCAACACACATGGTCGGCACGAAGGTGTCAGGAAAGAGATTGGGCATTATCGGTTTCGGAAGAATTGGCCAGGAAGTAGCTCGCCGTGCGCATCATGGCTTCGGCATGAACGTTGTTGTTTACAATCGAAGTGCCATAAGTAGTAAAGCTCTTGCCGAGTGCGGTGCACGTCAGGTGGACACATTAGATGAGCTGATACCGCAATGTGATTTTCTATCGTTACACTGTCCCGGCGGTTCATCCAATCGCCACCTTATCAACGCGGAAAGGCTGCGCCTTATGAATAGAGATGCATACATCATCAACACCGCCCGAGGCGAAGTTATTGATGAGTTCGCTCTCGCCGAAGCGCTAGAAGATGGCAGCATTGGCGGGGCAGCCCTGGACGTCTTCGAGGGTGAACCAATAATCAATGCGAGTTTGCTGGAGTGTGGTAAGACCGTACTGCTGCCACACCTAGGCAGCGCAACTCTTGAGACTCGTCAGGCTATGGGATTTCGCGTAATTGAGAATCTGGATGACTTTTTCGAAGGACGAGAGCCCAGAGATCGCGTTATTTAGCGTGTCAGCACTTGCGTTTAATCTCTATTCACTATTCGGGTATTTTAAGATGAATACACGTCAAAAATTGGCTGGCTTCTTTACAGAAGGCGTGGCAGATAGCGATCCTGAAGTCTATGCGAGCATCCAGGATGAGTTGCATAGACAACGAGATGAGATAGAGCTGATTGCCTCTGAGAATATCGTCTCCAAAGCCGTTATGGAGGCGCAGGGTACCGTATTGACGAACAAATACGCAGAAGGTTATCCAGGCAGACGATACTATGGGGGCTGCCAACATGTAGATGTCACTGAGAACCTGGCAATTGAACGAGCCCAAGAGCTGTTCGGTTGTGCCTTCGCTAACGTCCAGCCCAACTCCGGTTCCCAAGCTAATCAGGGAGTGTTCCAGGCCCTTCTCGAACCCGGCTGTACGATTATGGGGATGAACCTGGCTTCTGGAGGCCATCTTACCCATGGGGCGGCGCCGAACCAGTCCGGAAAGTGGTTCGAAGCAGTTCAGTATGGTGTAAGTCCACGAGATAACAGAATTGACTATGATCAAGTTGAAGCGTTAGCGCGTGTCCATGTTCCGAAGCTGATCATCGCCGGTGGTTCCGCTATTCCCAGGGTAATAGATTTTGAACACATGCGCGCAATCGCCGATGAAATTGGCGCCTATTTAATGGTCGATATGGCCCACTTTGCCGGATTGGTAGCTGCAGGCGAGCATCCTTCTCCATTTCCGCATGCGCATGTTGTAACCACCACGACGCATAAGACGCTGCGCGGACCTCGTGGCGGAATGATACTGACCAATGATGAATCAATCGCCAAGAAAGTTAACAGCGCGATATTTCCGGGTATACAGGGTGGTCCTCTAATGCATGTCATTGCTGCCAAGGCGGTAGCGTTCGGTGAAGCATTGCGCCCGGACTTCAAAAAATACATACGTCAAGTGCGCTTAAACGCAGACTCGTTGGCCGATCAGCTGATCAAGGGTGGCCTGGATATAGTAACGGGGGGCACAGATACCCATCTTATGCTGGTGGACCTGCGTTCAAAGGGAGTTACCGGAGATAGGGTCGAAAAAGCGCTCTCCCGAGCCTGCATTACTACCAATAAGAATGGGATTCCCTTTGATCCTGAGAAGCCTACGATCACTTCAGGAGTCCGCTTGGGGACTTCGGCTGGTACTACGCGTGGCTTTGGAGAGCAGGAGTTTCGAGACATCGCTGATTGGATTGTTGAGATAGTCGATGGCCTTGCCACTTATGGCGAGGACGCCAACGACACAATTGAATCGAGTGTGCGCGAAAAAGTGTCAAAACTTTGTGCGCGTTATCCTATCTATTAGCTGTACGATGGAGTCGCAGAACACCCCAGATTGGCATTTGTTTTATGCCTCCGGGGCGCTCGAGCTCGATGGGCGGCATTTTCAGGATGTCCACAGAGCCTCACCATGAATCTGGCAACGACCGAAAATCTCAGGGCTCGAGCGAAATCAATATTTGACTGCGCGGTGGCTGCAGCAGATCCTGCAGAGGCCTTGAAGCGCACGTTGGTGACCCACCCGCTGCCAATACCCGCCGAGGGCGGGAGAACGTTCCTAATTTCAATCGGTAAGGCCGCGCCAGAAATGCTAAGAGAAGCGTTACCCCATGTGGTGGGCGAGCGTCAGGCGCTTCTCGTGACCCATTACGGTAACCAAGCGGATGTACCTGGGGTAGAAATCATTCGTTCGTCCCATCCGTTGCCGGATGCCAATGGCATTCTCGCGGGCAACCGCGTATTAGAGCTGCTTGAGACTACCAGACCACCTGATCAGGTCATCGTATTGATATCAGGGGGCGGTTCGGCATTGCTTCCGGCACCTGTCCCGGGTGTGACCCTTGAGGACAAGATTGCGCTTAACCAGTTATTGCTATCCGCTGGACTTGATATCACCGAAATGAATTTGGTGCGGCAGCAAGTTAGCAGGCTAAAAGGAGGGGGATTAGCTCGCCTCGCAGCGCCTGCACCGGTGACAGCCTATATCCTTTCCGATGTCATTGGTGATGATTTACGCGTTGTTGCCAGTGGGCCGACAGCCGCCGCCATCGGCTCGCCGGTTGATGCAATGCACGTCCTCAAGAAATCTAATCTAGCGAATCGAGTCCCTAGTAGCATCCTTGCAGCGCTTGGGAGCAACCAGGGGTCCTAGGGATTTTGCCTCCAAATATTGCAAAAACCGCCGGAGGCCCCGCCATCCGTGGGCTGCAGGGGGCTATTAGTTTCTAATGCGCTGAGAAATTCGGTATCTTCTTCGACCTTTAGGTCAAAGAATGAGCAGAAACAAGCGGCTATCAATCCTCACTGCTGCCGAGGTCGAGGATCTATATGGCGTCCCATCCTTCAATGAGTCATACCAGCGATTCTACTTTATGCTGAATGACAAAGAACTAGCGGAGATATCGAGAATAAGGCAACGCAAATATCGTTGTGTGGCGATTGCTTTGCTGGGCTACTTCAAATGCAAACCGGTCCTGCTTAACCCAAGGTACAAATCAATGCAGGACGACTTGGTATTCAGTTAGCGTCCGCGCTCGTGGTGTAATTTCCGGTGTAGGCGATGGTGTATTCCGGG
>CALMYW010000295.1 GCA_937873665.1 uncultured Sphingorhabdus sp. | reverse complement strand
CCCGCCAGTTATACTGCCGTGTCCCAGCAAGACCGAGTGGGCCGAGCTGGGCTGATCCTGATATGCGAAGTTCGTCAGGGCACCAGGCCGTGGCGGACAGTCCGGCTGGAAGATCTCTCTCCGCAAGGGTTTCGGATCGCCTGGTTTCCTGAGGTCAGTCCTGACATGCACCTGCGAATCCGCATCCCCGGCATGCAGCTCCTGACCGCAGAAATTCGGTGGCGGACCAACGCCACCATTGGCTGCGCGTTCAGTGAACCACTGCATATCGCTGTTTTCGAGCATCTTCTCAAGCAAGCCAACCCGTTCGGGTGAGCACCCTCAAGGCGTACTATCCAGCACTAGGTGTTAGCTTTGTCGACGCCAACTGTGGCGAGTGCCAAGGACGAGAGGGCAGTCGGGCTCCGCTCACGTGAACCTTTTGAACGCCGATTGGCATCGCAGCTCGGTTCAATCGCCGAGAGGCGCGAACAAATCCTGCAGTGTGGTCTCGTCCAGCACTGTGTGGGCGGTGCCGCTTTCAGCTTCGAAAAGAGCATCAGCCAGGGCTTGCTTGCGCTGCTGCATGTCAAGAATTCTCTCTTCCACTGTGCCGGCCGCTACGAACCGATAGACAAATACGGGCTTGGTCTGGCCGATCCGATGGCTCCGGTCCATAGCCTGACGCTCGACAGCAGGGTTCCACCAGGGATCATAGAGAATCACGGTGTGGGCTTCGGTAAGCGTCAGTCCAACCCCGCCCGCCTTGAGGCTCAGGAGGAAGACCGGCTCATCTCCCTTGGCAAACCCATCAAGCACCGATGCGCGGTTCCTGGTCTGTCCGGTCAGCGACAGGAAGGCAATTCCTGCCTCGGTCAGGTCGCGCTCGATCAGATGCAGCATTTCCACAAATTGCGAGAAGATCAGCACCCGGCGACCTTCTGCGACAAGTTCACTGACAAGCTCGCGCAATCTTGCACGCTTGGCGCTGTCACTTACGGACTGTCCGGCCTTGGTCTTGACCAGGGCCGGATCACAGCAGACCTGCCGCAGCTTCAGGAGAGCGTCGAGCACGGTGATGCGGGATGCTGCCAGCCCCTTCGTCCTAATGGCCTCGCGCACGCGGGCATCCATGACACTACGCACAGTTTCATAGAGTGCTTGCTGCGGCTTGGACAGTTCGACGCGCTCCAGCATCTCGGTCCTGGGGGGCAGTTCTGCTGCGACCTGTTCCTTCGTCCGGCGTAGCAGGAACGGGCGCAAGCGTCGGTTGAGGCGGGCTTGCGCGCTGGCATCGCCATGTTTTTCAATGGGTGTGCGGAAAAGCGTCTGAAACTGCTTGCGATCCCCGATGAGCCCCGGGTTGACCCAGTCCATGAGTGTCCAAAGGTCCTGAAGCGAGTTTTCGAGAGGGGTGCCGGTCAGCGCAAGCCGCCCCTTGGCTGGGATTTCGCGCAAGGTCTTGGCCATTTGCGAGGCGGGGTTCTTGAGGGTCTGAGCCTCGTCAAGAATGACCAGAGGCCAGTCATGCGCCGCCAGCCATTCACGATCTCGGGCAAGCAGGGGATAGGTTGTGACGGCGAGATCAGCTTGCAATGCCGCAGCGCGGTAAGCGGCACGATCATTGCCTTGCAAGACCACGAGACGCAGGTCGGGCGTGAATTGCTCGGCCTGACTGCGCCAGGTGTGCACCAGGCTGGTGGGCACGATCAGCAGCACCGGGCCTGCTGCTTCAGCCTCTCGCCTCGCCTGCAGGAGCGCAAGGGTCTGAACCGTCTTTCCCAGCCCCATGTCATCCGCGAGCACGCCGCCGAAGCCAGCCTGAAGCAGCGCTGCCATCCAGGCGGCGCCATAGGCCTGGTAATCGCGCAGCTGCGCCCTCAGCCCGGCCGGCGATGAATAAGCGTCCACCTCGGTGAGAGCGTGGAGGCTTTGCGCCAGTGGCAGGATTCCGACATGGTCGGAAAAGCGCACATCGCTTCCTGCCAGGGCTTCTTCAGCCAGTTTGACCAGTCCGGCATCCGTAGGATGCATCGCGCCCAATTCCACCTGATGCAACAGGAACAGCTGGAGCAAGGGTGCAATCGGGCTGAGGTCCACCGCGACATAGCCCTGCTTGCCACGGTCAATGTAGACGGGCTGGCTGGCGAGGTGCTGTGCCAGCACATCCACGTCCGGCACGTGATCCCACTCCTCTCGGGACTGTTCCAGGAATGCGGCAATCAAGGGCGCGACGTCGATGGCCTTGCCCCCAATCTCGGCCTGAAAGCCAAGTGAGAACCAGTCATTTCCCTGGAATGCAGCGCCCGGGGCATTCAGCGTCGAAATCGACAGCGAAACTGCTTCCCGACTGAGATGATAAGGCCATTTGCGACCCTCGACGATGTCCCATCCCTCGCGGCGCAATGCTGGGACCACCTGGAAGGCGAAATCGATTGCATCATCGAGCCGGGAAACATCCATGAGGGACATGCTAAGCTCGCCATCGGCAAAGACGAGGTCACAGTCCATCATGCGTTCGCCGGGCCAATGTGCCTCGAGCTCTTCCACGGGGATCGCACCGGCTCCCATGAGACGAAGCAGGCAGGCGTCCTCCCACTCGGGGTCACGCAGCAAGGTGACTACCTCTCCATTATGCACGATGCGCGGATCGGGGCAATAAGCGGAAACCTCCTGGCCCTCGTACACGAACGTCAGGGTGATCGTTGGCAGCTGCAGCGTCGCGCCCCAGTGGCGCGAGTTTTCCCGCGCAGATTCCGCGCCAAGAACAAGACGGACATGGCGATTCCTGGGAGCGCGCGTCATCTCGCGGATGGTCTGGGGGCGCGGCAAGACAAGGTCGGCCATGCGATCAGGCAGTGCTGCGCCAATCACCTCTGCGTGTTCGGCTGAAACCAGAGGCGCTGTCTCGACCAGTCGCAAAGTCTCGAGTTTCACTGGCTCGGCGAGCGCGCCGATGCGGCCTGTATCCTCATCAATCCAGAATGTGGCGCCTTCGAGTCCTCGCACTTGCAGGGGCGCACCCGACGGATCCACGAAACCGAGCTGTTGGGCGCCGTCCAATACAACACGCCATTCCAGCCTGACGGTGGGTCGGTCTTCAGACCAGGTGAGGCACGCTTCCGGGGAAGCGTCGTAGAGCAGCCTGCCCGTCTCGCAAAGCCGCTGGATCAGGCTGATTGCCTGCTCGCCCTTGGGGAGCAGAAAGTCCGGTAGACCCGAACCAAAGCCATAGCCGTAGCCATAGCCCGCGTCCCAGATTCTGGCCTGCGCCAGCGCAGGGATCAATTCGAGGTCAACCGGACGAATGAAGCCGGGAACAGCATTGCTGCGGATGGCAGTGAGGACATCATAACGGCGCATGCTTTTGTTCAGCGTATCGCCTGCCGCTGCCATCCGCCCCTTGTAGATTTCCAATCGAAGCTGCGCGCTGGTGAGCTGAAGAACATAAAGCAGTCGGTCTTTGATATTGCCAGGATATTCTCCGGGCCGGTCAGGTGCGGGCGCAGCTGTTGTCGCATTTTGCCTGACGCGGGCAAGCCAGGCGTCAACTGGAGCGGCCAGACTGACAGCATTTTTGTGCTGCGCCTTAGCCAGGTAAATCAGTGCGGCAGCGACATGCTTGCAATTATGGCCCATCGGGCAGGAGCAGGCACCGAAGACAGCATCGCCATGCAAGGCGATGTGCTGATTGTATGTCTGGCCGAGCCCATTCGAGATGCGGCTCAAGACAGCGCCGCTTCGCTCGGTCTCGACCTTGATGACCAGCCCGCGATCAACATAATCCTGCGCTCGCTGCAGCGTCTTCGTATCGAAATAGTTGCTCAACCGGATACGCATACAGTCTCATTAGCCCGGCCGCAGCATGGCGCAAAGCCTTGACTGGACCGTCAGGAGTGGTCGCCGCCTATACATGACATATCATGCGGATTTGCCATTTCTAACATGATATAGCACATATTCTCCATGTCCCGTGCTTCCAAAGCCGCCAGCGGTCTCCCGCCCCAAAGCCAGCGCGCCATCGTGCAGCTGGGCAAGGACATTTCAATTGCTCGCCGTCGGCGCAAGCTACCGCAGCGACTGATGGCCGAACGTATGCTGGTATCAGTGCAGACACTTCAGCGTCTCGAAGCTGGCGATCCGTCGGTGGGCCTGGCCGTGCTCGCCAGGGCCCTTCATGTGCTCGCGATGACCCAGCGCCTCGCTGAGCTGGTCGCACCTGACACGGACCGTGCGGGTATCAGCGAAGACCTCGCACGGCTGCCCAAGACGACCCACGCCGTCAGCAGCGACGATCTGGATGTCTGAGGCCGATGGCAACGGTCCGCACCTATGTCTTCGTATGTCTCGCTGGCAAGCCCGTTCCAGCAGGGCTGCTGACCATGACCGACGAGCCGCGTAACAGGTGCGCGCCCTTTGCCTATGGTCGCCGATACCTGGCGCGCCCTGACCGCATCCCTGTCGATCCGGTGGCGCTCCCGATGCACGATCCCAACAAAGAGGTTACGTTCCGGACCGAAGAGGGCTTTGCTGTGTTCGGCGGCATCCGTAACGCGGCTCCCGATGGTTGGGGCCAGTACCTTATGTACAAGGCAATGGGCGACCGCCTGCCGAGCGAGATTGATCTGATCCTTACCTCAGGCGATTACAGAGTAGGTGCACTCGCATTCGGCCCGACGCCTGAGCGACCAGAGCGCATAACGCCTTAGGGCACAGGCGATGCGCCAGGCGAGCGCTTTACCTTGGAGGAACTGGCGGAAGCCGCTGAGCGCGCGCAGCACGTCAATGAGCTCAACGAGAACCTGCGCCGCCTGTTGACCGCCGGATCGGCGCTTGGCGGCGCGCGCGCCAAGGCGGCAACCGATATCGGCGGGCAGCCGTGGATCGCAAAATTCCAGGCACGCAACGACAGCTTCCCGGAATGCCGGGTTGAGCTTGCGACCATGCGTCTTGCCGCAACGTGCGGCCTCGACGTTCCTGCTCTCGATTTCCAGCGCGTACTTGAGCGTGACATCTACCTGATCGAGCGGTTCGATCGCGTGTCGCATGACCATTGGCTGGAGCGCCGGCCGTTCGCATCAGGCTTGACCATCACGAAAGCGAAGTCAGCCGATACAGCTATGCCGATCTTGCCGCCGTTCTGCGCCAGCATGGCACGAAGGTTCGCCGCGATCTCCATGAGCTGTTCCGCCGCATGGTGTTCAATATCCTCGTAACGAATGACGACGATCATCTGCGCAACCACGGCTTTCTGTTCGACGGTCCGGGCTGGCGGCTTTCGCCGCTCTATGATGTTGTACCCAAACCACAGGTGGGACTTGATCGGCGTCTGGTTCTGGATGTCGAGCCGCAAGGCAGGGACGCCACCATTCCCAATGCGCTAGCAGGCGCTGCCGCTTTCGCGCTGAGCTCTGCGGTATCCTTAGCGATTGTCGACGACATGCGCGCTCGGGTTGCTGCAGGCTGGGAGCGACAGTTCGAGGATGCCATGGTCAGCACGGCCGACCGGGGACACTTTGCCACGTGCTTTCGCCGGGCCACAGAGCCCCGCTGACGGATCAACTCAGCCGTCTGCCGCCCCTGAAGGTGATCGAAACGATCAGCGTGCGGTAAACCATATTAGAGGCTTATGGCGCTCCCGCCGACCCTTCGGACCAGGTCCGGTGAACAAGACGGGCTATAGAAACCCTGCCCCGGCATGGTCATCAAACAGTTCCGCCGAACGGACATAGCCGAGCAGCACCTCGACCTTCTTGTGCCGCGACACCTCCTGCATTTTGGCAATGGTCGACCCGGCGCGTGAGGCCTCGGTCAGAAACCCCGCGCGCAGCGAATGGCCGCCCACTGTCCCGGGATCAAGCCCCGCGCGGCCTGCGTATTTCTGGACAAGCCGCGCGATTGAACGGTCCGACATGGCCGTGTCGGTCAGCTGCCCCTGGGGGTCGATCTGATAAAACAATGGACCAGCATTGCCACCGCGCACCGCGAGCCACGCCTTAAGCCGCTCCAGGGGCCTCAGCGTCTTGCCTGCGGGCACCGCGATCACCTGCCCTTCCCCATCCTGATCGGTCTTGGAATGACGCACCGTCAGCAGCAGCCCCTTATCGACCAGCTCGACATCGCGCCGTTCAAGCGCGACGAGTTCCGACCGGCGCAATGCCGCAGCCATGCCCAGCGCGAGAATCGCCCGGTCGCGGATCGCGCGCGTGCCCTGCCCTTCCGCCGCAGCAATCATCGCCGCGAGTTCGCGGGCATTGATTGCCGCTTTACGGGCACTGGGCCGCGCTCTGGTTCCGCGGCGTATACCGGCAAGGGTATCGGCGATGACCACGCGTTCATCCCGCTGAACCGGCCCGGCAAGCCCGGCTTGGCGATGCTTCCACCCGATCGCCCCCAGGGGGCGGCCCATAGTGCCGCCTGCCTTGCCCGCCAGTGCCAGCGAGGCAAGATACGTTGCCACCGCCTCTTGTCGGCTGCCAAAGTTGATGTCATCGCAGCGTCCGGTGGAAGGGCTTCTGTGCCATAATTAATGGCAACTCCGCTCGTGCGTTTACACGCCCGGCAATTGATTTACCTTCCCGACCATGTCCGAAACCCCTTCCTGGCGTGCCGGCTTCGAGCTGGAAGTCATTCTTGGCGACCTCGGCGAGCCTCGTTTTGAGAGAGAGCTGCGCGAAGGAGAGGCCATGGACGAGGCCTCGCCCGCCTTCTGCCGAGCATTCGCGGCCAAATTGCGGGACCGGACAGGCCGCGCCTGGTCCGCCCCATCCGGAACCCCGAAGCAGCCCGGCTTTTATGTCGTCCCTGAATATGGGCTCGATCCACTGAACTGGCCTGAAGATCGCCTGGCAGGCGTAGAATTGCTGACCCCTCCCCTGCCCCTGGACGATGCCGAGATGGTCAGATCTGAGTTATGCGACGCGATCTACGAGATCGACGGCGATTTCAACTTCTTCGAAAGTGAGCATACCGCCAACTGCGGTTGGCACATCAACATCGATGCCGGGAATGGCCATCGGCTCGATCCCGACCGGTTCATCGTCGGCGTCGATGAATTGCTGCTGCTCGCGAACAACGACCGGCTGTTCAGCCGCTACACGGCCTTGCAGCGCCATGCCGTCGGCGTGCCGCTATTGCGGCATCTGGCGCATGATCCGACCGGCAAATTCCTGCTTGGCTCGGCGCTTGGTAACTTGCTCGAGGCCCGCGCCGGGCGCGACAAAGGCTATGCCGCCAATTTCGCCAAGCTGGACAAGGGCTACTTGGAGTTGCGCCATTTCAGCGCGGAAGCGTTCTTCAACGGCCCTCGCCTCACCGAACAACTCGAGCGCATTCCCGCCGCCTTCGACGTCTGGCCCACCTACAGCAAACCCTTCGAGCAAGCCTTTCGCCAGAAGTTTCTGCTGCTCTCGCGCTGGCTTGCCCGAAATCGCGACAAACTGGCGTGGAACCTGGCTCACGGCCTGGTCGCCGCCTCGGGCCAGGTTCATTTCGTCGACGAACCGCTCGGCCACGTGATGGCCGACGGCCTGGTCGAACTCAATCTGTTCGGGCGCGGCGCGTACGAGTATGTCGCCACCATCCGCGACATTGTCCTCTCGGATATCCCCGAAGCGGTCGCCCTGCTCGCGCTGGATCTTGCCGAGCTTTACAACCTTGGCGTCCGGCAACGGGTCAGCGGCAACAAAGCCTTCCAGCGCGCCGTGCTCCAGCTCGCGGCCTCGTTGCGGAAGGATGCAAGTCTTTCAAGCGCGGCCCAACTTGAGGCGCTGGCCCATGCGGAGGCACAGCGCCGAAAGATGCACCCGTACTCTGATGGGATCGCCGCGTCATAGCGTCATGGCAGACTAGGAACCCGGCTGCCCGCCACCATCGCGCAAGCGTCCCAGCACCCGCGCCGCGGCATTGTTCCCTACGGCCAGCTCGCGGGCATAGCGCAGCGCGGTGGTCGGCGACGACCAGCGTAGGGCCAGCGCGATCCCGGCGCCGTCTTCGCCCGCCGCGAACAAGTCCTGGGTCAGCCCCACCCGGAACGAATGGGCGCTAAGCGAGCGGACCGTGTCTCCTTCCATCCCGGCTTCCAGCTCAACATGGCCAAGGTCGATAGCCTCGAACACCCGGCGGCGCAGGATCGCCACCACGCCTTGCCGGGTGAGCGGCTTCTGGCCGATATAGTGCCGCTGAGTCTGCTCCCCCGCATCGTCTGGCGGACTGGTCAGCACGTTGATCCGCCGGAACACCGCCCCTTGCGTGATCCCGCTCGCCAGCAGCCAGGCCGAGAGGCGCGCCATGGTGTCGGGCGAGAGCCAAGCCAGAGCCCCCTCCCCCAGCTGGTCGGTCTTCGAATGCGCGATCTCAAGCCGCCCGCTCCCATCCACAGCCTGACTGAGATCGGCTACCGTTGCCCCGACCAGCTCGGAAACTCGCAGGCCTGCGTCATAGGCAAGGCTGATGAGCGCCGCATCGCGCTTGCCCGTGATGTCGGTACCGCACGAGGCGAGCAGCCCCTTGATCGTCACCCCTTCGGGCGGCGCCTGCCCCTCCGCCATCGCCTCGCCAAACCGCAGCGGCGCGGCCTGACGCTGCCGTTCGCGCCTCTTACGCCGGATCGCTTTCAGCGTGTCGCGAACCATCCCCGCCTGCGTTGGCAGCGGCTCCTTCTCGCCGAACCCGAGGATGCGGTGGATCCGGGCGAGCGAGGCGATCCGCCGCGCCAGCGTCGCGGGTTTGGCCGGGGCCCGGATTTCCGATCCCTTGGCCAGCCAGTGAA
>CALMYW010000294.1 GCA_937873665.1 uncultured Sphingorhabdus sp. | reverse complement strand
AGCTTGATGAAGCGGCGGTCGAAGGTGTTTCGACCGACGAGATGGTCAACAAGAATATGGCCGAGAAGGAATGGCGTGCGCAGTCCGAGGCGCAGATGGCGTCGATGGACAATAATATGCGTTCTTTGGCGGCGCGTGCGGCGCGCGCCGACCAGCTCGAGCAACAGCTTGCCAATGGCAATCGCTCAGGTGGTGGCGCGATCCCTGGCGATACGCAGCAGGTCTTGAACGCTTACGAGAACGAGAACCAGCAATTGAAAGCTGCTCTTGCGGCGGCCCGTGCTTCGCCGGTGGCGGCCTCCGTAGGCCCCAAGGCGCTGTATGGCCCCGGGGCGCCGGGAACGTACCAGCAGGTCGCAGCGGGAAGAGGCCCTGGCATTCCTGCATCGGCTGCCGGTCAAGCGGCCGCAAGCGCTGCAGGCCTTCCGGTCTCGCGCGGAAACGAGGTGAGCCTGGTGTCCTTTACTGAAGGAGCGTCGGGCACCGGAGCGCCTGTGCCGCGCGGCAATACGGTTTATACCGATAGCGCCAATTATCTGCCGCCCAATTCCATTGCGGTCGCCAAGGTCATCGTGGGCGTCGATGCAAATGCCGGCGTCGAGAGCCAGACCGACCCGCTTCCTGTTGTGCTGCGTATCACCGGCCCCGCGCGGTCGGTCTATGATAACGGCCGACTGCTGACGACCAACATCTCTGGGTGCCTTGTCAATGGCGCTGCGCGCGGCGACCTCAGCAGTGAGAAGGTATACGTCAAACTGCAGCGAATGACCTGCCCGCAGCCCGGTGGACGCTTTGCGGTGAGCGAGGTGAAGGGTTTTATCGCCTTTGGCGGCAAATCCGGCGTTCGCGGCCGCGTGGTTAGCCGCGAGGGGTCGCTGGTTGGTCAAGCCTTCATGGCTGGGCTTGTAGGCGGCTTCGGGCGCGGTTTTTCCGCCAATTCGAATTCGCTTTTGCAGGGCACGAACGTGACCGTGGATGGCAAGCGTCAGCAGCTTTCGACCGGCGATATTCTGCAAGGTGGGCTCGGCGAGGGCGTCGCCCAGACGGGCGACATGGTGTCGAAATACCTCATCGAACGGGCTGAGCAATATCAGCCCGTCATCGAGATGCCGACGGGAATCGATGTCGAAATCGTGTTCCTCGACGGTGTTTTCATCAGCGGTTGAAAGGCAAGGTTATGAACTGGAAGCATCTGGCAGTAGGCGTTTCGGCGGTACTTTTGGGCGGCGTCGGTTCCCATGTTTGGGCGAATGCGACCGATGGGGCTGATAAGCCGAGCGCAAACGATATCGCGGTCGCGGCAGCGCTCAAGGAGCGGTTGCCCAAGACGCAGGTGAACCGAGTGAATTGCCAGGTGGTCGATGGAATTTGCGAGGTGACGGCGGGCTCGCAGCTGTTCTACGTCGACAAGAGCGGGCGTTATCTGGTGATCGGCCGCGTGTACGACATGCAGACCCGCCAGGATCTGACGGCCGTGCGGTTGCTCGAGGTCAATCCGGATCTGCTTGTTGGCGGCGCTGCTGGTTCGCGCCGCGAAGAAGAGACTGTCGCCGCGCCGCGCCGCGGCATGGAGACGCCTGCATCGCGGGCGCAAGGGTCCCCCCGGACGATGTCGCTGGCGTCACTGCCCGAAGCTGGCGGCATCGTTTGGGGGAGTACGACGGGGCCAACGGTTACGGTCTTCTCGGACTTCCGTTGCAGCTATTGCAAGGCTCTGTCGTCAACGCTCGAGCAGATGAATGTTCGTGTTATCGAACGGCCGATCTCGATCTTGGGTAGCCGCGATCTCGCGAACCAGGTCTTCTGTTCGCGCAACCGGGCTCGGGCGGTCAAGGCTGCTTATGCTGGAGAGCCCATCGCCGATACGCGGCAGTGCGATACGTCGGCGCTCGATGCAAATGAGCGTTTCGCGCGCGAGAACGGCCTTGCCGGCACGCCTGTGATCGTGCGGTCTGACGGTGCGGTGATCGAAGGGTATCGCCCGAAGGAATTTCTCGCGAATTGGCTGAAAGGTGCAAAGTCATGAGCGTGATGACGGCGCGCGAGATGGCGCAGTTCGAGCGGGCACTGAAGAGAGTGTCGGGTGGGCGTGTTCGAATCCCCAATGTGTCCGTTCCGGTTGCAGAGGCGCGTTTGCTTTGGCGTGACCTGAAGGTCGCTTTTCAGCCTACCGGTTCAGCGGCGGTTTCCGATTTGGAACGGGCTCGCTTTGCTCGGTATTTGTCTGTGCTGTCTGTCGGTACGGTGTCTGTATCTGGTTTGGGTGCGCTCGATCGCGTGCGTATGCTGGCCTTCGTTGCGCTTGCCGATCGGATGAATCGCTGGGATCGCGACATGGCTCTGGCAAGTCGGCCGTGGCGTCGCATCGTGTCGGGGGCTGTTGTCTTGGTCGCGGGCGCTCAGCTTGCGGCCTGCACGACGCTGTTTGGCGGAAACATCAAAGGGAATTTTTCCTGTAGCGCTCCGGACGGAAGCTGTGCGCCTTCTACGCTGATCGACGATCAGGCGCTCTCGGTCATCCAGAATGCTCGGCCGATGACGCCAGCTGGTCCCTATTACCAGCGTCCGGGTGCCGGCGGCGTGCTGGATAGCGCGGTTAAGCCGGCGAGTGGGGCCGTTGCCGTCGCTGGTAACGGGATGATGCACCGCGATCGCCGGGTTTTGAAGGTCGTTTTCCCTTCGTTCGTTGATGGTCGCGGGAATGTCCATGAACCGCGCGTGGTCCATACAGTGGTCGATGCCGGTGGTTGGATGCAGGTGTCATCTGGTGAGGCGAATGCCTCGGCGCAGGTACTGGGCTCGGCGGCATCGGCGGTGCCTGGCGCCGCGCCGCGCGGTCAGGCCGCGACGGTTGATGTGAGCGCGATGGTTCCGCGTGATTTGCAGGGGTGGTCGCTCGATGCTCCGAAAGGCGAACAACTTGCCGGTGGGCCGGTCGGACCTCCGAGTGTGAGCTCGGTCGAAGCTGCGCGGGTGCGCGGCGCCGATCCGGTCGATCCTCTGACCAAAATCAGGACGTCGGTGCAGGCCCGGTTAGCGGGCGTGTCGGCTTTGCCCGCTGGGGCGCCGCTTGTGCCTGCGGCTCCGGTTCCGGCTGCAGAGCAGCCGAAGAGCGATGCAGTGGCGGCCCAGGATGCCAAGCCGGTTGCTGCGAAACCCGCTGTTGCGAATGCGCCTTCGTCTTTCCCCGCCAAGGTTGAGGAGTAAACGCCGGTGGCCAAGGATGGATTTTGGGACCGGTTTTTGAACTTCCTGTTCGGGGACAGCGCGCAGCCGGAGGCTGAAAGGCCGGTCCTGGGAGCGCCTATGCTTTCCAACTGGCTCCCGTACCGAAGTTATGATGCCAAGCATCGGATGTTCGTTAACACCGCCTCGATGGGGTTCGTTCTCGAATTGTCTCCAATGATGGGTGCCGATGAGCGCAGTGGAGAAATTTTGACCCAGTTCTTGTCGGATGCCGTTCCGTCGGGTTGTCAGATTCAGATCATCAATTGGCAAAGCCCTTCGATTGGTGAGCGCGTGGCCGATTGGGTCGGCCCGCGGATCGTCGCGCGGGGCGTATATGGTCGTGCGGCAAAGCACAGGGCTCGCTGGTTGCGTCGGGGCGCATGGAAGTCGATTTCCAAAGACGCGCCGTTTTTTGTTCGGTCGCACCGGATTCTGCTCAGTGTGGGTTCGCCGCTCGGCTCGGTATACGGACCTGAGGTTTTGAACAGTGTTCGGGAGAGCCTGGTTGGAACTTTGCAGTCGCTCAACATTCCTTCGCGGGATGTCGGCCCGGTCCAGCTGATCGCGTTCCTGGACGATCTGCTTGCTCCGTCGGTCGATAACGCCGATCGTGCCGATCATTACTCGCCGCTCGATCCGATCAACGAGCAATGTGTTCGCCGCGATCTGGAGACCCAGATCACGCCGGACCGGATTGTGTTCACGACTGAGCGTTTTCGGCCGACCGGCGAGAAAGTCGATGGTGCGCCGGTGATCGGCGAGGTCATTCCTGACAAGTTCGATTGGCGCTTCTTTGCGCCGCGCCATCTTCCCAGGCAGTGGGCGCCTTGGGATGTTCAGAAGATCATCGGCGATATGGTCAACGACAAGCTCCGTTTTGGATGCAATGTGGTGACTGTCGTCGGGATGGTCTTCCAGGACGAAGACAGCGTCGCTTCACGTGCGGGCATGAAGATGATGCGGACCACCAGCCTCGCTGAATCGAAGTCCGCCAAGTTCCTTCCGCAGTTGGCGGAGCAGAGCGCAGAGTGGAAGCTGGTTCAGGAGGAGCTTCGTCAGGGCCGCAAGCTTTGTCAGGTCTATTACGGGGTAGGGGCTCTGTCTCCCCTCGGCACTGGTGATGTCAATGAGCGGCTTGTTAAGTCCGTCTATAAGGGTGCCGGTTGGGATCTGATTGACGAACGGTTCCTGCAGGTGATGGGCTTGCTCGCTGCTATGCCGCTGACCTTCCCGAATGGCTTGAGCGCGGATTTGAAGCGCATGAAGCGGTTCAAGTCGATGCTCACCACGACTGCGGCTTCGGTTGCTCCGTTGCAAGGCGAATATGTTGGCGGTCAGATTCCGCACGTCTTGTTGATTGGGCGGCGCGGTCAGCCTTTCTTCTGGTCGCCCTTCCAGAATTCAGCCGGCAACCACAACGTCGCGGTTTTCGGCAAGTCGGGTTCCGGAAAATCGGTCTTCTTGCAGGATGTCTGTGCGGCAATGTCCGGGGCCGGCGCGAAGGTCATTGTGATTGATGACGGTCGTTCGTTTGAACACATGGCGAAGGCGTTCGGCGGTGCCTTTGTCGAGTTCCGGCTCTCGTCGGGTTTCTCGCTCAATCCGTTCGATATGATCGATGTCGAGGCGCTCTCGAATGACGAGGACGGCGAGGATTACGAGGTCGAGTGCCTTGCGATGCTCAAGTCGATCATCGGTCAGATGGCGCGTCAGCAGGATCGGCTTTCGGATACCGAGCGCGGATTGATTGATACGGCCGTCAGTCAGGTGTGGCGCGACCGCCAGCGCGACGGGACTATCGACGATGTGGCCAACACGTTGCGCAGCTTGTCGTCGCCTTATGCGGGTGATCTTGCTGATGCGATGTCGCCGTTCGTTCGCGGAGGGACCTATGGACGTTTTTTCGAGGGGCCTTGTTCGATCGACCTCAGTGCGGGGCTGACCGTTTTCGAGCTCTCTGATCTTTCATCGAAACCCGAGCTCCGCTCGGTCGCTCTCACCGCGCTGATGTTTCTGACCTTGCGGGTCATGCGAGATCTTGATCGCAAAATCCCCAAGCTGACGATGATCGATGAGGCTTGGCAGCTGCTCGGCGGAGGCCAAATGGGCCAGGCTATCGAAACTTACGCGCGCACTTGCCGTAAATACGGCGGTTCGCTGGTGACGGCTACGCAGTCGTTGAACGATTTCTACAAGTCGGAAGGTTCGCTTGCCGCTCTCGAAAATTCGGACTGGTCTATCGTGCTTCAGCAGAAGGAAGAGACGATCAACGATCTCGCGAAACATCAGCGCTTCGAAATGGATAGCTACACCGAGATGCTGATCCGGTCGTTGAAGCGCAATGGCACCGAATATTCGGACGTGTTGATCAAAGGCCCGGAGACTTTGGCTGTGGGACGCCTTGTTCTCGATCCATATTCCGCAACGCTTTACAGTTCGAGTCCCTACGTGTTCGCGCAGATCGAGGATCTTGTGCGCGAAGGCGTCGATCTCGCCGATGCGATCGAGCGGGTAGCATTTCCGGACTTCGTGCGCGAAGAGCCGGGGGCGCCAGAGCTGAGCGAGGAAGAATTGCTGGAGGCGGCCGAATGATCGCCCTTCAGCATCGTTCTGAAGCCAGTGTGCGCGGGCGCGAGGCGTTTTCCGAAGCCTGCTATTTGGCATTGGCCTGGACTGGTTGGCTTGTCGTCACGGCAGCTTGCGTCATCGGATTGTGGGCGCTGTTCTTCATGTTCTTGGGCGAATTTAGCTTCGCGCAGACGATGCTTCATATTGACAATCTCGCGTCGCGGTTCGTGGCCGCGGAAGGGGCGAGGCAGGCCGAGTTTCAGCGCAATTTCTGGATCGCGAGCGGCACGCTGTTCGTCCTCGCGGCGTTTTTCAGGCGGCATTCTCGGCCGCGCAATATCACTCACGGCAAGGAGATTTGAGATGGCCACTGGTAAAAAAGTAGAAGGCGCTGGTCCGCTTTTCGAAAACGGGTCCGCTGAGGCGGCCGTTGAAGCTCCGCTACAGGTCGTTCGCTCGCGTGGATTCGGCGCTTTGCCGGTTGCGATTGTCGGTGGCGTGGTGGCGTTGGGTCTCTGGGGTGCCTGGGTTACAAAGAACGTGATCGACGCCGGGGATACGCCGCCGATCGCGCGGGTCCAGCTGTCCTCCATTGTCGGCGAATATGTCCAGGCGCAGGCGCGCTCATCGACGCCGCCCGATCGCGTAACCGCCGAAACCAAGGCGTTCATGTCCGAGGTCGAGCGCAATCTCAAGCTGCGCGGCGACAAGGGGCAGGTGGTGTTGGTCGGCGAAGCGGTTTTGGCGGGGGATGTCCCGGACATCACCGCCGATCTCCGCCGCGATATCTACAAGAAGGTCAAGATGCCACAGGCGGCAGCTGCGGCGAACGATGTCATGGGTTCGATGCGGGCGGCAATGGTCGACCCGGCTGCCATCGGAGTCGCCGGAGGGCAGGGTGGAGCAGTCAACTGAGAGATCGGCAGCACGTCGGCAGTGGGCCGCGATCGGTTTCCTGGCAATCATCCTTGCCGGGAGCCAGGCGCTTACCGATTGGCGTGACAGTCACGGGCTGTTGATCAACACAACGGAGTCGCTTCCGAATTGGGCCTTTTTTGTCGAGCGCAAGCAGGTCCCGAAGCGGGGCGACTTCGTTGTGTTCGCACCTCCGAAATCTCCGATTGTGGTGAGCCATTTCGGCAAGGATACAGCGCCTTTTACGAAGATTGCCTATGGCGTGCCCGGCGATGTTGTCTCGCGGGTCGGGAGCGATGTCGCCGTCAACGGCAAACCTGTAGGTCGGCTGAAGCCTGCTACCAAACGCGGCGAAGCGCTCACTCCTGGGCCGGTTGGGGTGATTCCTGCTAAGTGCTACTATCTTGGTACGCCGCACAAGGACGGTTTCGATAGTCGCTATGCTGATATCGGATTCGTGTGTGCTGACCGGATTGTCGGAACCGGAGTGCCGATCCTGTGAGGCGCGCTGTAGTCTTCTCCGGCGTTTGCGCCGTCGGTCTTGCGGTTGGTTGGCCGTTGGTCACCAAGGTGTCAGCTGCGGACTATGGTCAGATGGGGCAGACTTTCCCGATCATTGAGGATGACATGTTGGCCGTAATCGAGAGCCGGTTGCGGCATCTTGAAGCGACCGGAGGTATCGAGCGCCTGCAGGAACAGATGCGCGAGCAGGCGGTCAAGAGCGTCCGGCGGCCGAAGCCTGTCGAGGGCATTGGACCGGCGATCAGTCGCCGTGAATGGCTCCACGACCCCTCGATGGTGGTCGAGGACGATATCCGAGATCAGAAAGGCAATGTGATCGCTGCGCGGGGCCAGAAGGTGAATCCGCTCGCGTTGGTCGAGATGCGCCAGGCGCTCGTCTTTGTGAACGGCGACAGTGTCTTGGAAGTCGATTGGGCCGTCAAGAACTACACGGGACTCAACGCGAAGATTGTCTTCGTTGCAGGCTCTCCGTTCGATTTGATGAAACCCTATCAGCGGCGGTTCTATTTCGATCAGGGGGGCCAGCTGACCTCAAAATTCGGGATTCGGCATACGCCGGCTGTGGTGGTCGGTGCCGGGGAGAATTTGCGGGTTTCGGAAGTTCCGATCGACAGGGGAGGTGCCTCGTGAGCAGCGGTCTCTTAAAGCATATGATGACGCCTCAGGCTGCGCCCGAGACCGGTCAACTTAGGCTGATGCGGTTCGTCTGGATGGGCCTGTGTTCCGCGCTCGGGATAGGTGTGTTGCTCATTCGGCCAATCGTCGATTTGTTCGGTAATTGGGGAGCCCTGGCGGTCCTTATCCTGACGCTCGCAACGCCCCTTCATGGCTGGCTTTACTTTCGTAGGAAGAATCGGGCCGACGACGATTTCGTACTCGAGCGGGCAGGATGAAGGGCTTGATACGCCTTGTCCTCGGCTTCTTGGCGCTGCTTGCTATCGCCGGGATCGGTGTTGCGCCGGCGAATGCCCAATCGGCGGCGTGTCACGGCAAGTTCGTGAATCCGATTTCGGACGTTTGCTGGTCGTGTTTGTTCCCGTTGTCGATTGGCGGCTTGTCGATCTGGAAGGGTGGTCGTCCGGATCCGAAAAATCCGTCGTTTCCGGTTTGTGCTTGCGGAAGTCCGATCCCCCGTATTGGCATTTCGGTCGGGTTCTGGGAGCCTGTAAGGCTCGTCGACGTCACCAACAAGGCGTGGTGCTTTCCCAACCTCGGCGGTTTGAAGCTGAATCCCGGGTTCGATATTGGGAATGGTCATGTCCAGGGGCGCTCGCAGGTCGGCGGTAAGGCTCAGAATTCCTCCCAGTGGCAATCGCACTATTACATTTACCCTCTGCTCTACTGGATGGAGATCCTCGTCGATTTTCTGTGCTTCGAGCAGACGACGTTCGATGTCGCCTATGTGACCGAGATTGATCCGCTTTGGCAGGATTCTTCGCTCACCTCGATCATCAATCCTGAAGTCGCGTTGTTCGCCAATCCGATTGCCGTTGCCGCCTGCGCTGCTGATTGCGTCGCCGCAACGGCGAAGCTTCCGATCGATCAGTTGTTCTGGTGTGCGGGGTGCAATGGCGGAATGTATCCGTTGAATGGTCATGTGGCCTCGCACGTCACGCAAGTGCAGGCGTCGCGGCTCGTTGCTGAGCGGATGCTCTACAAGGTGCATCGTCAAGGTCTGGCCTGGGGAACAATGGGCTCGAAGGCTCTGTGCAACAAATATTTGATGCCGGTGATGCGCAAGCAGCAATACCGGCTGCAGATGACCAATCCGATCCCGACAGTGAAAGGGCGCTACGCCTGTGCGCCTGTTGGTGCGACGACGATCATTCCGCAGACGGGCAAGTCTTACCCCGTGAAGGGCGAAGACTTTGGCTACCTGGTCTGGCGCAAACGCAATTGCTGCATGTTGTGAGGGTCGAGATGAGCTGGAACCTGTATTGCTTTTCGCTGCTCGGCATCTCGGTGTCGCTTACGGCGGTGTGCCTGTTTGGCATTGAGGCGTTGGGCGGTCCGCCTGAGAGGACGACGCTGGCCGTAGATCCGTTTGGCGCTGTGTCTGTGTCGGGGTTTGAGGTCGCCTCGGATCGGCTCGGTCGGCGGCGCTCCGAGACTCGATTCGCCGTCGATCACCGCGTTGAACGCTTGGCGGGAGATGCAAAATGAAATTTACCCGGACCGGAATCGTCGCCTTTTTCGCGCTGGCCGGAGCGTCGGCTGTCGTCGCCCAGACTATCGATGGCCTCGATCTCGACAAGGTTAAAGCGGCGGCTCGCGAAGAGGCCGTCGATGCGCAGGTGTTCGTCGACACTGTGGTTCGCCGCGGAGATGAGTTTCACAGCGATGCCGAGGATTTGCGCAAGCAGGGGATGGAAGCGGTCGCGAAGATCGATCCTGCCACTTTGCCCAAAGGACCTGATGGGCCTGTCGATTTCGACGAGATGCTCGCAGGCGCCGCAGCGAATACGCACCAGCCATTCGGTGATGGGCCCTTGTTCGTCGCCTTTGTCAGTTTGTCGATGCCCGAAGCTTCGCTCAAGGCGTTGATCGCCGATGTGACGAGGGCGGGGGGTGTGGTCGTGTTTCGCGGGTTTCCGCAGAATAGCCCCAAGGCGTTTGGGGAGGGCTTGAAAAAGGTCGTCTCGAGCGAGGCGCAGGAACAGCATCTGGCAATCGATCCTCGGCTGTTCCGTGCGTTTAACGTGCGGACTGTGCCGACGTTCGTGGCCGTGTCGCGTGATTATGAGCTGTGTGATGGTTTCGACTGCACCAGTGCGATCCCGGATCACGACAAGATGGTCGGAAACGTCACCGTCGAATATGTTCTCGAGAGCTTTGCCGGTGGCCGGGGGGCAGGGGCTGGCGTGTCTGCGATCGCGCTGGCCAATCTCCGGAAAGGCCGTTGAGCAATGAAGCTTGGCGCTCTTTTTATCGGTCGCGGTTTGGCTATCGCGATGACGCTGGCGATATCGGTCGTCGGCCAGGGAGCATTCGCGCAAGTTTATATTCCGCCGCCCGATGATGTAATCGAAGATGTTCCGCCTTTGCCGCCCGCTGTTGCACCGCCGCTGCCGACGCCCGGGCCTCCACCGGCAGCGCCGCTCCCGACGATGACGCGAGAAGAGGCCGACGCAGAAGCTCGGTCATTTGGTGGTGCCAAGAGAACGGAAGTTCAGGGGCTCACCCAGGCGCCGGATGCGGTCGGCCAAGTGCCCAATTACACTGGCGCCTATCCTGGGGCTTCGACCTACTATGATAACCCTGCGGGTCTTTCGGGCGCTGGCGCAAGTGCTGCTGTTTCGAGTGAAGGCTTTGCCACGGTTCACGATCCCAATCGGCCTGTTGTGCCCGTGGCTCGGTCGGATATCCAGCGGGCCATCGATGTCGAGTCCGATCCTTCGACATATCTGGAAGGCGAAGTCCTGGGGGGCGCCGATGGCAGCTGTGTTCCCCTTCCCCCTGGTGGAGGTTCGGCCAATTACGCGGAGTGGACCTGCAACGTCGGCACGGGCGTGGTCGATCAGCCGCAGAGCTGTACCCGTGATCTCACGGTCGCTGAGTGGAACGAGTTCACCTATCAATATCTGTGCGTCAAATCATTTGGGTTTGATGGATGTACGGCGCTCGCATCGAATTCGATGTGTCGCTTGACATCGAGCTTGCCGATACCGGACTTTGGTTTGACTGTTGATTATTATGATTGCGACGCAACGGTCACCGATCCCAACGCTTACCTTTATGCGACGATTGCGCGCCCACCGCCGCCGGGAGCGTTCCAGGTGGTCAACAATGTCTATCGTTGCAACAATGATGGTTTGACCGAAGCTCTGACGACTGATGCGTTTGGTTTTCCGCTCGCATATGTCACGGGTTTGCAGCAGTGCGGTGGTCTCGCGACAGACAATACATGCAGTCTGACGACGGCCGCGGCGACCGGCCTGCCGGAGCGCACGCTTTGCAAGACGTGGGAGTTCTTCGGTGATCCATTTTTCGGGGGGTCGCTCGTCTGCACCGAGTTTGCGCAGCCCGAGCAGGTTTATAGTTGCACCAGCAATGTCGCGGGACATGTGCCTGAGACCTCGACGTCGAAGTGGTTTACCGAAACCTGGACGGATGCGAGCTGCAGCGTCGATCTCGGGAGTTGCACGTTCTCGTCCGAGACCTGCACAGCTGCCAATGAGGTTCGCATTGTCGGCGGGGTCGCGGTCAGCCGGCCATGCTGGCAATATACCAAAACCTATATGTGTCAGACCGTTGTCGGCGGGCTAAATGATTGCACCGAATTGGCGGGTAATCCGCAATGCACGCTTGATCGAGAGATCTGTCTCGATGATCCGGTGAATCCGAACGGGTGCGCTGTTGCCGAGCGGGTCTATCGTTGCCCGATAGCTGGGACGACGCCGGAGCCTACGCAATATATCTGCGGCGAGGATGTCTATTGCGTCAATGGCGATTGCGAAACGGTTGAACGCGAAGCCTCGGATGAGTTCAAGGATGCGGTCGTAGCGCTCAATGCTCTTGGCCAGGCCAATGCCGAATTTGATGAGAATACGTTGACGCTGTTCAGCGGGACGCGCGAAACTTGCAGCAAGAAGGTGTTTGGCCTGTCGAACTGCTGTTCCGGTTCGGGTGTTCCGCTCCTGACGCCGTTTATCTGCAGTGCCGCTGAGAGATTGCTCGATCAGAAGGATGATGCCGGTTTGTGCCACAAATTGGGCACCTACTGCTCTGACAGGGTCCTTGGTATCTGTGTGACGCGTAAGGATGCCTATTGCTGCTTCCAGTCTAAGATCAGCCGGATCCTGCAGGAGCAGGGGCGCCCGCAAATTGGCAAGCCTTGGGGTCCGCCCAAAACCGGCACTTGCGAAGGCTTCACGATCTTTGAATTCCAGCAGCTTGACCTCTCGGTAATGGATTTTTCCGAGATCTATGCGGAGTTCCAGGATGCAGCGCGCTTGCCCGACGAGGCAGCGGCAATGGTGACGATCCAGCAGAAAATTCAGGATTATTACAGCCGCGGCGGCCCGCCGGGGGGCCCACAATGACAGAGGGGAAAATGGACCACAACGTGCTTTTCTTTGGGAAAGGCGAGCTCATCGGCGACATGACGGTGATGGAATTTTTTGTCGGCATGAGCCTGTGCCGCAAGGGGCCGCTTTCAGGGGCCGATGTGGCGCGCGATGTGTCGCGGTGGTTCGATTCCAAGATCGACGCCGGTCACCTGATGGGACCGCTGATGTCGGTGGTCGAGCGGGGCTGGGCGCGGGTCGAGCAGGGCTTTTTCTCGATCTTGGAGGACGGCGTCGAAGCTGTGCGCGGCTTCTATGTTGCGATGGTGCGCTTGCTCGACGCGGGCAAAGGGCTCCTCGACGTGGCCGTGATGCTTTCGATTGTCAGGGAATTTGAAGGAAAGGAAGGATGATGTCTCAGCGGTTTGTCAGCATGGCGGCGATGTGCGCCGTCTTGGTTTCGACCATGTCGCCGGCGTTTGCGGGGGATGACGGCGTCGAGGTTAGCCAGACCCAGGATGATTTCTATTGCAAGGAACGCAAGCTCGGAACCTGGTTCTATTGCGAAGCGCCGAAGCCGACCGAGAAAGCGCCGACGATTGCGCCGCAGGCACCGCAGGTTTCCGCAAAGGACCGACTGGCGGCAATCACTGGTCAGCTCGAAGAGATGAAGGCTGCGGCGATCCTCGATCCATCGCCCGAGAATGTTACTGCGTATGTGCGCTATCAACGCGAGCAGCTCGATCGTTCCTCGATGTTCGCAGATGTCTGGCAGCGGGCGTTGTGGCAAGATCCTGGACTCGATTATACGCTTCAGCGCCCTGTTTCGACGCTCGGCAAGCGGAGCTGGCTCGATACGCGTAAAGCCGATCGTGACATTGTGATGGCGCAGCTGTCGCAGCGATATGGGGTGTTCTATTTCTATGCCTCGTCCTGCGGCGCTTGTGACGTCTTTTCGCCAATCCTGAAGGCCGTCAGCGACAAATATGGGATGTCGGTTCTTGCGGTCTCGATGGATGGGGGTCCGTCATCGGTCTTCCCGAACTACATGGTCGATACCGGGCAGTATGAGAAGCTGGGGCTCGGATCGGACCGGCAGGTTCCGGCGCTTTTGCTTTTCGACAGTGTGACCAAGCGGCCGATGCCGATCGGCTTCGGCATTCTTTCGCAGGACGAGATCATGGAGCGGGTTTTCCAGCTCACTCAGGTCGAGCCTGGTTCTGACTTCTAAGGAGATGGTGTGATGGGCTCGGCGGCGAAAGCGAAGGGGTTTGGTCAACGGGCGCGGCGTGCGCTGAGGAGGACGGGCGGCGCCGTCCTTGCGCTCGCAGTTACGGTCTCATCTCCGATGCCGGCGATGGCGAACGTGGAAGGGGAGATGTCTAGTTTCATGAGTGACATGGGCGCGTCGGCTAATGTCACCGGTCCGACGGCGTATCAGGGCCAGTCCGCAGGATATTATTCGATGGGGTCTGTGTGGTCTCGGTTCCCGCAGAAAAACATCCAGCCCTTTAATTTGCAGCTTCCCCATGCGCGTGCTGGTTGTGGCGGCATCGATCTTTTTGCCGGGAGTTTCTCGTTCATCAACACGGCCGAGCTGGTCGCGATGCTCAAGGCAACAGCCAACAACGCGCTGGGCTTCGCCTTCAAACTCGCGATCGATACGATTTCTCCGGAAATCGGCAAGGTTATGGATGAGCTCGCGCAGAAGGTTCAGCAGATGAACCAGATGAATATTTCGAGTTGCGAGACGGCTCAAGCGCTGGTTGGCGGTCTGTGGCCCAAGACCGATACGGCGTCTTCGGTGGTTTGTGAGTCCATTGCGAATTCGCAAGGGGCTGTCGCCGATTGGGCGAGGGCGCGCCAGAATTGCAACAATGGCGGTCAGCGCGAGGCGTTGAAAGGCGGCAACAGCGATCCCGATATGGCAAAGGTCGCTGGAATGCCCCAGAATTACACCTGGGAGGCGCTCAAGGGCCGCTACGGCAGTTTCGATCAGGAGTTCAAGGAATTCCTGATGACGCTTGTCGGCACGGTTATCTATGAGCCGAACGGGCCCGATGGAAAACCTGTGGTGAGACCTTTGGGTGGGGCCGATGCGTCTGTGGTCGCTGCGTTTCTCGATGGAACGTCTGCTACGCCGCAGAAGGTTTGGGTTTGCGATACGCCTGACAAGTGCATGAATCCGACCCAGAGCAATCTTGTGATCGGACCGAACAACGCGATCAAGAAGCGCGTTTTCGACATGCTGGTGACGATGCGGAATAAGATCCGGACGCCGAGTGTGCATTTGACGGCCCAAGAGCAGGCGCTTCTCGGGATGGCGAGCGTTCCTGTTTACAAGATGATGCTGGTGAGCGCAGCGGCCGAGTTCGGGCCTTCGGATACCGAGCTCAATGACATGGCCGAGATCGTTGCGGTTGATCTGGTAACGACGATGACGATGCGTTTCATCGATATGACGATCAACACCAAAGAGGATTTCCAAGGTGCGGACTCGGATTCGTTGACCCAGTGGCGGGAGGGCCTCTACGCCCAGCGCTCCCATTTCATGAACCTTGCTTCGCACACGCAGCAGCGGTTCGACCGGACTCTTCAGCTCATCCAGAAGACGCAGTTCCTCGAGCGGACGCTCAAGTCGCAAATGAGCCCGGCTATTGCCGGTGCGATGCGGTTCTCACGGACAGTGGGCAATCCCGGCCTTTAGGAGAGTTCGATGCTCGAAGTTTTCACGGTCGGGGGCGGTGACTATCTCGTCAATACCTTCAATGCGATAGCGGCCTGGACAGGTTCCGGGGGCTTCAAGTCGCTGATCAGGGTCGTTATGGTGATGGGGCTGATCTATGCCTTGCTGGTGACGGCGATGGATATGGACTGGCGGGTTTGGTTCCGTTGGTTCATTCAGTCGGCCCTTATCTATTCGGCTTTGATGGTGCCTACCGTTACCGTGAAGGTGACTGACAGGGTCAATCCCGGGCTTGCGCCATCGGTCGTTGCCAATGTGCCGATCGGGCTCGGCGTGATGGCGTCCTTCACCAGCCAAGTCAGCGACTATCTGACGACAACGGCGGAGACGGTCTTTGTCATGCCGGCGTCGCTGAACTACTCCAATGGCGGGTTCATCTACGGTGCCAGGTTGTGGGACAAGACCAAGGGCTTCGAAATCCGTGATCCGGTTTTCAAGTCGAATCTCGACACGTTCTTGAAGCAGTGTGCGTATTTCGACATTCTTCTCGGCACGAAGAGCTTGAAGGACCTTAGTCAGTCAACCGACCTGTGGGCCGACCTTGGAGTGAACGCTGCGCAAAATCGTGGAATGAAGTTCGCGACCGATACCGGCGCTGGCACTGTCGATTTCGAAGGTGTGACTTGTCAGGACGGTTGGACCAGGATCAACAATGAATGGAATAATCAAATCGATACCTATGCGTTGCCTTTCGCGCGCTCGCTGTATCCTAAGATGACTGCGGTTGCAGCCTCAGGAAAGCTGGCAAATGATCTCCCTATCATGGCCAACCTGCTTACCGGCACGGCGACGCCGCGGAACGACATCCTTCGGCAGAAGAGTATGGTTGATGCGTTTGAGGCCGCCCAGCTGGATTTCGGCGATGCGGCGGCTGATTCATATGCGTTGCAGCGAGCGGACACACAGTCACGCAACGCGATGACGACGGCGGCCGAGCAGGGCATGACATGGATCCCGGTGTTGAACATCGTCTTGACGGTGGTCTTTTACGCGCTCTTTCCGATCGTCTTTCCGCTGTTTCTGTTTCCGAAGACAGGCGTTGCGACGCTCAAAGGGTATTTCGCAGGGTTTTTCTATCTCGCCGCATGGGGCCCCCTGTACGTGCTGATTCACATGTTCGTGATGGATCGTCTGGCGTCGCAAGGAACAGCGGTGGCTACGGGCGGGACGAGTCTGATCAATTATCAGCAGATGGACGCAGTGAACCAGGACATCGCCACGATGGCTGGGTTTTTGATGTTGTCGGTGCCCGTATTGGCGTTGATGGTCATGCGCGGAACCATGTCTGTAGCCAGCAGCGTTGGATCGATGATGACTCCGGTTCAGTCCGGTGGTGATGCTGCTGCGGTCGAGCGAACGAGCGGAAATTACGCCTATGGCGACGTGAGCATGTCGAACTACAACGCGAACAACCGTCAGGTTGGTCAATGGAACACGGCACCTTCGTTCGCAATGAGTGGCACGCGGATTTCGAGAGTGGGCGATGATGGTCGGTCTTATACCGAATATGGAAACGGTCGCACCGTCGTGAACGCTAGTGGTGGCATGGACGTTCTTCCGTTCAAACCAACCTTCAGCCGTGGCTATACCAGTGATCTCAGGGCACAGGGCCAGGAGTTCATGAATGAAGCAGATAGGATTGAGAGCGGAGAGGCGAAAAGCTTTACATATTCTCGGGGCCGTTTCGGAAGTTCAACGCAAGCCGATTCTACGGCGACCGGCTCCCGGTGGGCTAACGGTAGTCGGAACGACAATGTTGAGACCAGAGGCAGTACGACCACTACCTTTGGTGCTGTTACTGAGGGTAACGGGAGCTCGACAGTCGATCGACAAAGCGATTCTAGTGGGACCCGTGGTAATAAGGGTGTCTATGCTGACGGCAATATTTCCGTTTACGGTGGCGCTTCTGCGAAGGCTACGGTCGGAACGCCTGGAGAAGGTCTGTTAGGGTCTGGGGCTTCGGCCGAAGCTCACGGTGGTATAGAGGCTAGAGTTACCGGAGGTGCGAAGGCCAGCACTGACTGGTACACCGACAGTTCCGCAACACGTGACCAATCGACGACCGCAAACAGAGACGTGAGCGGAGGCGTAAGAGTCGATAGCGTCGATGGAAATAGCGCTACGTCGAGCACATATTCGTCGAATGAACGGTATGGCGATAGCAGTCGCACAAATACCGATACGACAGGAACTGACTGGCGAGAAGCGACGACTGATGATCGGAGGCGCGCTGCAGCGGAGTATCGTGAGATCGGTAGCCGCATGATGCGTGAGGCCAGTTATTCTGAATCTCATGGTTTTCAGGTTTCGTCAGATATGTCGAACCTTTTGAGTGATCGGTATAACCAGGTTCGTCGTGATAACCCAGAGATGATGTTGCCAGAGTTGTCCGATCCCAATTTGAGCTACGCAGAAATGCAGCGGAGGGATGCTGGAATTCAATTTGCGATGGATGATCTAATGGGAGACCTTCGAAACCGGAGGATTTCAGAACTTGGAGATGTTCCTGGGATTGGCTCTATGTCTCGTGGGGGCCCTCTCGGAACGCCTGGTGACGGGGTTGTTGGTCCTGTTGGAGGAGCTCGTCCGGAGGCTTCGGTCCCTCCTGTTGGCTCTGGCGGAGGCGGCGGTTCGGCAGAATATGAGCTGGTTCCTCTGGGTCGCGGAGAAAGGCCTGATTTGCCCGTCCCTGGGCGCATTCGATCAGGGTTGGGGGGTAGGGCCGATCCTATCGATGGAGGTCGTTCGCAACATAATGGGATCGATATCGCGGCGCCACAGGGCACGCCGATCGTCGTGCAAGCGGGGGGAACCGTTGTTGCTAACGATTTTCAGGCAGGCGGAGCCGGAAACTATGTGACCGTTGATCATGGCAATGGTTTGCAGTCGAAATATTTTCACATGAGTGGGAGGTCTCCTTTGGCGGTTGGGACGCGCGTTGAGGAAGGCCAGACGCTTGGTACCGTAGGAAGCACTGGTAGGTCCACTGGGCCGCATCTTCATTATGAGCTTTGGAAGGATGGTGCGGTCGTAGATCCTCGGCGAAACGCCTTGCGTCGGACGAGCAATTGAATCGACGTTGAAAGGCTTTCTCAGATCGCAGAGACTGAGATCAAAACGAACGCGATGATTCCGACGAGTATAACCAAGGCGGCAATCACCCCGAATGCGACCAGTTTCGTAAAGCGTTCAGGAAGACGGCCTGAGAGATTTCGGGACGGTCCTGGGCCATATATATCGGGGCGTCCGATGTAGCCGGTAGACGGATTGGTTGCATAGAATGGGTCATGGCTCGTAGCGGACACGTGATTGTAGTCCGGTCGTCCGATGTATCCACTTGCTGGATTTGAGGAATAATAGGGATCGTAGCTCATGACAGGTTCCGATATAGCGGTTTTTTCGTTTCGAGGCAATTACGGCTTTCGACAGTTGAGTTCGTGCCTCATTTGAATGTTTTGGAGGCTCTGGAGCGGTCTCCTCGCCTTGTATGTCCGCTTCGACGGACACCCTCTTCACTCCAAGCTGTGGGCGATAGCCCCCAGATGCTGCCCGCCCGTCAGGCGGCGGCAGGGTAGCTGTGTTTTTGGTTCATGCTGGCGGTCGCTATCTGGGTGATGGCGTCCTCGAAGTGATATTGGGCCGCTTCCTGGGCCCTCACAGCGTCTGCGCTTCGCATGTGCATGATGAGGTTGTCATGCTGATCGAGAGACGCTTGTGCGTCGGCAACGTCGAAGAAGTTAGCCGCGGTGAGCCAAAGGGCGGGAGGAGCGATGCTGATATATGCGTCGTAGGCCGCTTCGTTTTCTGAAAGTCGGACACATTCGAGGTGAAGCTGGTAATCGAGATAGGCACCTTGAAGCAGGTTTTTGGCGTTCGATTGATCGAGTGCCTGAAGGGCTGAGTTAATGGCTTCGAGGTGCGTAAAATCGGCCGTCGGGCGGTGCAGGGCCATTTGATATACCGCGAGCGTCGAGATCGCGCCGGCGACGGACAAATGTTCAACAATTTTTGAGGGCGTCCAAGGTGTGAGCTGGAACCCTTTTCGGGATTTCGACAATACCCCGAGCTCGATTAGCTCTGAATGAAATCGATTGCTTTGGTCTTGCGTCAACGACGAGTTTGGGAACAGTTCGGCTATTGATTCAATTGTTAGAGTCTTGGCGTTGTCGCGCAGAATCGCGATGACCATTTCGTGTGGCATCGAGATTGTTTTGATTGCTTGCGGTTGGCGTGGCAGCACGATATGGTTTCTGAATCCTGGTTTGTGTACGTGGTTGTAAAGCCGTTTGACGGGCCTGGGAATCATTTTTTGGGGCGCAAGAGATAATAGGGGGCGATCAAAGGTGGTCGTTCGCAGGGGAGGTTTTTGATGTCGTCGAAAAAAGACGGCTCAGCGGCGGAGCGGTTGTTTCTCGAAGTGCGCTTCGGGATCTTGAGAGGCGCGTATCTCCCTGGCGAATATTTTGATCGCAAGGAGGTTTGCGAAGCCTTCGGTGTTGAGACGCGTGTGGCCAGTTCTGCGTTCAGCACGCTGGCGGCCGAGGGCTATGTTGAGTACAGCCGCCGCGGGGTGTTTTCGGTGAAATGCTGGACGAAGGAGGACGTCGACGATATCTTCGATCTTCGTGCATCGATCGAGGGGCTTGCGGCATACAGGGCGGCCGAACGGGCGACCGACGCAGAAATCCAGAATCTCAGGCAACTGATTGTGGACAGCTCGGCTATGTCTTTCGAAGATCCCGAAGACATCGAGCGCGTGACGATGGAGGGGATCGAGTTCCACGTTGAAATCCTTAAAATGTCGAAGATCCCCTCGATTGGCGAGATGGCTCGAAACGTAGTGCCGAATGCCATCCACCGGCGGATCGTGTGGGCGCAGCATGTCCGCGATGCGAAAGAGTCGGGGCGAATGCACCGCAAGATTGCAGACGATATTTCGGCGCGCGCTGGCGTCAGGGCGCGGGGCCGGATGCGCGAAGACGTCTATGCGTCTCGAGATAAGGTCTTGGAAGCGGTGAATAGTCTTGCGGAGCAGGCTCGGCCCGGTCACAAGGCTACGATTGTTCGCTATGCGAGCGCTGTGCCGGTAGGCGGCCGTTCGATGGGGATCGGGCGGCGGGAAATGGGAGTGGATGGTATCGTCACCCCAATCGGGGTTTCGATCAGGCCAGTCGGGTAAGGGGCGTTATGTCTGAAGAGAAATTCGATATCCTGGGTGCGACGGTCGACATTGTGTCCGCTCATGTGAGCAACAACTCCGTTGCGATCGGCGATATCGCAGGGTTCATTCGCACCGTGCATGGTAGTCTTGAGGCGTTGCAAAATGGCGGAGCTGCTGAGCCAGAGGCAGCGCTGGTTCCGGCTGTGTCGATCCGCAATTCGGTTAAACCAAATTACATTGTTTGTCTCGAAGACGGCAAAAAGATGCAGATGCTCAAGCGTTACTTGCGCACCCATTTCGATATGTCGCCTGAGGAGTATCGCGCAAAGTGGGGGCTTCCGAGTGATTACCCGATGGTCGCGCCTGCTTATAGCGAAAAGCGCAAAGACCTTGCTTTGAAGATCGGCTTGGGCAAGAATGGTGCCAAGCGTGGCGGGCGGAAGCCTGGGCCGAAGCCGAAAAAGTAATTCGGTCAGCTTCGCGCTGTTTCGGCGGTCACTTGGTCCGACTTTAGTTGGGTTAGGACACTATCCATCCGCTCTGCGGCATCTTTAAGCCCAAACGCCTTCATTGAGGCGTGCAGCTCTTCTGCATCGTGAATGATCACATCGACCGTCGTTCGGTCGAATTCGGACTCTTGTGTGTCCATATCGCGCCCCCAACCTTTCGGTTCGACGAGAAATCCAGCAACAACTTAATCTTGTCAATAGCTTTGATGGAGGCGGCTGCCGCAATTTGAGACGCCTTGGGTTCTGTGAAGTCAATTCTTGCTTATGATGGTCGGTTCGACATTTCGGTTAAGTTGCGGAAAATGGCCGGATATTTTGGACGTTTCACACAATCGTTTGCGGTAGGTCCGCTCTTTGGTGTCGGGCAAACTTAAATGATTGTCACGTCATAAACAAATCGATCCATTTTGGAGGTTTATCGGTCAGCTCCGCTTCGTTGGCAAATGGTGGGGCAGCGAGCCGGTTAGCATTGAGCCGGTCATCGCATGTGTGGCGTAGTAAATCCGAATCATTCGTGTTAACTCGATAAGCAGGTGAGACTCTAGCCGCTCTTATTCACCGGCGATGGTCTGAGGGGTTGGCGGGGGTGGCGTAAGGCTC
>CALMYW010000293.1 GCA_937873665.1 uncultured Sphingorhabdus sp. | reverse complement strand
CTTCGCAGACGTGTTTCGCAGCCGTGGGGGATTCGACCTGATCCTCGGCAACCCGCCCTGGCTGAAGGTGGAGTGGAACGAGGCCGGCATCCTGGGCGAGGCCAATCCAATGTTCGCGATTCGCAGAATCAGTTCCAGCGAATTGACGAAGCTGCGTGCTGAAGCGTTCGGTTCATTCCCGGACCTGCAGGCAGATTGGACAGCCGAGTTGGAGGAGG
Source organism: uncultured Sphingorhabdus sp. (assembly GCA_937873665.1). Next base: position 20,933 of record CALMYW010000293.1, on the reverse strand, counting down.
CCGAGGGCACACAGAACCTGCTCAACGCGGTGCAGAACTATCCGTTGCTCAAGGGCGTGCAGACCAACCTTTACAAGTGCTTTCTGCCGGTCGCTTGGCGTCTGGCGAGCTCGCAGGGCGTGATCGGGCTGCTGCACCCCGAAGGGCCGTATGACGATCCCAAGGGGGGCGGTCTGCGCGAGGCGCTCTATGCGCGGCTGAGGCGGCATTTCCAGTTCGCAAACGCATTGTTCTTATTCGCCGATGTGCACGATCAAACGAGATTCGGGGTACACATATACGGTCCGCCGAGCCCCACGATACGCATAGATCAAATCTCCAACCTGTTTACGCCTGCCACGGTTGATGCTTGTTATGCCCATCAAGGTGGGGGGGCGGTTCCAGGAGCAAAGGGCGACGATGGCAAGTGGGACTTTTCTGGCCACCGCGATCGAATCGTGCGAGTTGACGACGACGCATTGGCGGTCTTCGCGAGGCTCTACGACGAGCCGGGCACACCACCGCGCCGCGCGCGACTGCCTGCGCTTCACGCCGGAGCATTGAACAGTGTGCTGCGCAAATTGGCCGATCACCCGCACCGACTAGCGGACGTGAACCATATCGCGATCGTCAACGAGATGTGGCATGAAACAAGACAGCAGGTTGACGGGACAATTCGTGCCCGATTGCCCAGTGAAGACGGATTCCCGGCCGTCACTGACGGATTGATTCTCTCGGGGCCACATTTCTTTCTTGCGAACCCATTCAATAAGGTGCCACGCCGCTTGTATAAATCGAGCGGTCATTACGACGTTCTTGATCTAGTGACGTTGCCCGATAGTTTCATTTCTAGAACAAACTTCTGGCCTAACTTGACGCGCGAGACCTACACGGCCGCCATTCCAAAGGTGCAGTGGATAGATGAGGACTGTAATGAGAAAAAGAGCACCACTGAGTACTTCAGACATGTACATCGGAGGGCGATCGGGAGTACGTCGGAGCGAACCGCGATTTGCGCAATAGTTCCACCAGGCGTTGCACATATAGATAGCGTAATCAGTGTTGCATTTCTTGATCCATTGGCAATGGTTGCTTTCTCCGGAACGATGTCATCGGTCGTTGTTGACTTTTTTGTTAAGAGCACCGGTAAGGGTGACATGCGAGGTGAGCTGGCAAGTCGACTACCTTATGTCGAGAAGAATAGTCGTGTTGCTGTGCGCGTATTGGCTCTAAATTGCCTAACAACTGACTACGCTCCGCTGTGGGAAGCAGCTTTTGGCCTCGCCTTCACCGACCAGCGCTGGAGCCAGCCCGACAACCCGCGCCTCCCTCAGGATTTCTTCGAGAACCTCACCAGCGACTGGACCCGCCACTGTGCACTGCGCACCGACTACGCCCGCCGCATGGCCCTGGTCGAGATCGATGTGCTGGTCGCCCAGGCGCTGGGCCTCACCCTCGACGAACTGCTGTTGATCTACCGCGTGCAGTTCCCGGTGATGCAGCAGTACGAGCGCGACACGTGGTACGACATCCAAGGCCGCATTGTCTTCACCAACTCGAAGGGTCTTGTCGGAGTGGGTTTGCCCCGCAAGGGCAACCGTACGGCACCATCCACCGTCATCACTCTTCCGGACGGCACGAAGAAGACCGGCAACCACGGCTGGGAAGACATCCGTGACCTTCCCGACGGAACCGTCATCGAACAGACCGTCATGGACGACACCCTCCCCAAAGGTCCGCACAAAAAGGTGCGCCGTTACGTTGCCCCCTTCGCCACAGCCAGCCGCGAGGACGACTACCGCATTGCCTGGGCGTTCTTTGAAGAGACCGGATCGCAGGAGTGAGCACGCGATTTCCTAGGGCGCAGTTGACCCAGCATGCAGAGCAACGTCTGTCGGAGCGTTTTCGTATCTCAGCGGATGAATTTCTAGCAATCCTCAACAGCAATCAAGGAAAACGAATCGGGGTTTCGGAGCGCACTCATGTGATGCACCGCATGCTCTGGAGCCCGGTGGACGGCGCGCTCTTGGTCGCAATTCAGGATGTCATTAACGGCGCAGTGCTGACAGTCCTTCCATTGGCGATGTACAGGAACCACTATGCCGAGAACGTGACGGAGCATCGTATCCGGAAGGTGATCAACAGGATGGTCCATGCGGGTATGGCACCTCCAGAGATGTGGCTGCCAGGTGACCGCGAGGAGTACGTCATTGTCTATGCACGAATCACGGGGATGACGCAGACACTCTCGTTGGGAGCATGGAAGGGCAAAGTGGACTGCTATGACCTTTCCAAGCTCGGGACGATCGAGTGCTTTTGGATATGGGTGGCCGAGCGCCTTACAGCACTGGGCCAGTCGGTTGGATCCATTGAGCAGGTCACTGCCAAGTTCTCCGGCGGCGACCATCAGGAAGTGGAGTATGCAGTCGTGAAGGGGCAGGACCATGGCCTCAATAGACGATCTGAAGCAGTCGATGAGCGCATGGGGGCATGAGTTTCGAAATGGATGCAGGTCGTCGTGCAGAGAGATTTCGCCAACATGTCGAGCGGTTTGCTGCTGCAAACCAGGAGCATTGCTCGCGCCTCGATTGGGGGGTTGGTGCGCAAAGGGTGTGGTGTGCCGATCTCGGTGATTTGTGCGGAGATGGGTCATGAGCACGTTTACCGTGGTCAACGACGATGCGTTGGTGGTGGCGATCAGTCGCAGCCACAAGCGCATGGCATATATCGCGCCTGGTATCAGCAAGCCCGTGGCAGACGCGATTGGATGTCTGTTTGAGCGCTCGGATCCGCCTGCCGTCACGGTGATCATCGACTCGGATCCGGAGGTCTGCCGTCTGGGATACGGCACGGTCGAAGGATTGCGCCGGCTGAGTGAGTTGGTCGAGCTTCACCAGTTCGGCATCCGCCACCAGCCCGGCCTGCGGGTTGCGGTGGTGGCATCGGACGATGACTTGCTGGTGTATGCGCCTACACCCCAACTCATCGAAGCCGGTTCGACATCAGACGCAAAGCCTAACGCCATCGTCATCGGTGCGAACGCATCAGCGCAGGTACTGGCGGCAGCCGCTGTAGAGGGTGGAACGCATCAGGCGCTGCCCTCGGATGCAGAAATCGGTCAGCGCGCGGTGACCCCGGAAGTCATGAAGGCCGCGCTCGAGGATCTGGCACGCACGCCACCCAAGGCGTTTGACGTCGCTCGCGTGGAGCGGGTGTTCAACAGCAAGCTGCAGTACGTGGAGCTGGAGATCACTGGCTACAAGCTGTCGGCCCGCAAGGTGTCGCTGCCCAATGATCTCCTGATCGGGGATGACCCCGAGCTGGAGAAGCGCCTGCGGAATTCCTTCCGCCTACTCAAAGGCGGTGGATTGGTGGTGGAAATAGACCGCATTGATCCTAAGAGCGGTGAGATCCAAAAGGACAAGGGCGGAGATCCCGTCAAGGAGCCCTATTCCGAAGGGCACCTCGAGGCCGACCGCAAGAAGTTGCAGGATGATTTCCTAACCAACATTACCGGTCATGGCTGGCTGATCCGGCGTTGGGATCGGCAACAGTTCGATCAGCGTGTTGAACTCCTCAGGCTCAAAATTGAGGCTTATCGGAAAGGAGTAACCGAAGCTTTGCAGGAGCAACTGGCGGAAACCATCAATGAGTTGGCGACCCAACTGTTGGCAAAAATGGGCGATGAACTTCCATTCCGTCTGAGCAAGAGCTTGCTTTCAGCCCAGCCTGGCGTGGATGAAAAGCTTGCTGTGCTCACGGAGGAGATCAGCAAGGCGTTCGGCAAGACGGAGCAGGTGTTCAATCCGGAGATCAAGGTCCGCTACAAGGACCTGACCTACGAAACCATCCAAGACAAAAAGTTCAGGGAGGCGCTTGAGGCGGCCTTCCAGCGATCCGGTCAGGCCTCGGTGTTCTCGCGAATGTTCGAGGAATATGACGCTGCGAGGGAGGCAGGTTGATGGCGCTTGTCCCGAGAATGTTGGCTACGAAGTCGTGAGTACGCTGGCCGACCAGTTAAAGGGTCTGGGCTTGCAGCCGGTCGAACGCCCAGTGCAAGCGCCGAATAAACCCAAGTCTGCTGCTGGTGGCAGACCGCCTAGACCACCAGTGTCTAACGAGACAGTCTTCCTCCAGCTGCCGCGCTTTGGCACCGTAGCGAGGCTTGAGGAAGAACGCGGCTTCGGCTTCATTTCCGTGAGTGGAAGCGAGGATGTGTTCTTTCACTTCCGAGGATTCCCAGGCAAGTTGCCGGACGGGCAGAAGCTGCCCCCGGTAGGAACGCCGCTACTCTTCATCACCGGTAGCGATTCGCGGCGGCCAAACGAGCCAAAGAAGGGCGCGGTCTTGTGGGCGCCTGCTGAAGCGGCCGCGATCGCGCTAGGTGGGTTGCCCACGGATCAGACAACACTGGATGCCTTGCGGCGAAAGCTTTTGGACAAGCTGCCGCTCGATGGGCTGTGGGGCTTGCTCGAAGCTTCGTGGTACGCGAAGCATTGGAGTGTCAGTGCGCCCGTGCCCACGGACCTGGAAGATCCGGTGCTGGAGCAGGTCGTTGCTGAGCGTCTTGCCGCGATGTCGTCGATGGATCTGGAAGCCCACCAGGTCAGCAAGCGTTTGTCGAAGGCGCGTTACCGGTTCGCTGCTCGAATGTCACCCGACAATCCGGCCTGCGCGTTCACTCGCCTGCTTGAGCTGTTCGAGCCTCCGCAACTGGCTGTGCTGGGTGCGCCGGATGTCTCATGGATTCGGATAGGTAAGCTGGCGCCGGCTGCTCGTTCGCGCCTGATGGAATGGCATTTGATAAGCAGGGCATTGTCACCGCCGGAAGGCGACTGGCAAGAATGGTTCCCGGGATCAGAAACATCCGAGGCTGAACTTGCTACGCGTTTCCTGACCTACGGGATCCCGCGAGACGTTTTCACGAATGAATGGCTACAGAGGATCGCTGGTAGCCCACTGCTGTCCGAAGCCCAACTTGAAGCATGGGTCGAGCTGAGCGCGGATCTTGCCATCGCGCTGTTTCCGAAACTTCCAGCCGCGCGCCAAGCCGCGCTGATGGCCGCGTGGCGGGAAGATGCGAGCATTCTGGATCTTGAACTTCGAAAAAACCCGTCCCTGGCAGATCCGTTGCTGCTGGCGTCTGCCTTGGCGTTCGATCTGGAGACTGACGGCGAGCGTATTTGGGAAATCGGTTGCGCACGCAATGGCCAAGCGAGCCTGCTTCACGACGAGCGCAGCGGGACCGATCTGGGTGAGGCGTTGGCTGATTTGGAGGAGCGAATCCAAGCGGCGCCTTTGCTGGTCGGGCACAACATGCTGGCCTGGGACTGGCCAATTGCTTCTCGTTACATCAAGTCCGGGCCGCCGCCCCTGATCTGGGACACGCTGCTCGTCCAGTACTTGCTCCAGCCCCAGGCGTCGTCGCATGCCTTGGGTGGTAGCCATCGTGCCCACCAGGACGCGGCAGCGGCAACGCAACTGTTCAAGGATCAGCTGGATCGTCTGCCCCCAGACGTTGCACGTCGGATCCTTGCTGGGGAATTCCAGGATTCCATGCAATTGCTGGACGCCCTCATTGAGGCCTTGCAGGGTGAAGCCGACTTTGCCCGAGAGGCTCCGGAATTCCTGCTCGCCGCGGGAAGCCCGCCGACCAAACTGATCGTCGCGCCGCAGGGTCGTCTTCGCGAGACTGACTGGGTGCCCCAGGTGAGCGTGGTATCGGCAGACTCCGGTGAAGGCCTGTCGGCGGCATGGCGCCAGATCGATGTGGCCGCCCTTGGGAAAACCTTACCGATTGGGGTGGAGTCGAGCCCGGCTGCCAGGATCCTCGTGGCAGTCGCGCGGATGGCGGCCGCACAGGGCATTGTCCTGCGGCGAAACATGATTCCGGCTTGGTTGCTGGAGGGCGACAGCGCGCTCGCCTCGGCCGTGGATGCTGCGTGCGTGGCACCAATAGTCGGCGACGGTTGGCGCATTGCAGCGCTTCCCACCAGCGTTGCATGGTGGACAGTGACGGATCCATCGTCCTATTCAGTCGCAGGCCTCAGCGACGATGTCCTGCTACTCGATCGTCGGCAGGTGGCACGAGGTGACATCGCGCAGGAACTCGGCGAGTTGCCTGAAGCGCCATTCCTGCGTGTCGGTATGGATGGGTCTGCACTTCGATGGTTGCTGGTCGATCGCGCCGCGCAGGTGCTCGATCCGCGCGGCGGCCTCACTGCGTTCACCACGTTGCTCGTCGGCCAAACGTCCCAGCTTCAGGCGGCAAAGGTGTCCGCGCCGGAATGCCGCCCAACGATGGTGAGGCGCCGCCATCACGTGCTGTATCCCCGGTCTGAGGATCAGGGCACCTACTGGGCTGAAGTGCTACGCACATTCCATGAGGTTGCGGCGGCCGGTACGGGCACTGTTCCAATCCTGCTGCTTGAAAGTTCCCGAAGCAGGCTTCTGGTCGAGATCCTGGCTAGCGGCCTGGCCGAAGTCGGGCTTGGTGAGGTGAAGCCGATTCATCGTAGCCAGCGAGAGCACATGCTTAGGGCTGCGAAGGGTGGATTGGGGCTTGTCGATACGCTAAATCAATGGCCTGTCTGGCAATCACTTGCACATTCGGCAGGTGTCGCGCTCCAGCCTGTGGTGGAAGCGCTGCCGATCGAGGAGTGGCATGCCAGCGCGTCAACGCGCTCTGTTGCGCAAGCTGGTGGCGAAGCCCATACCAAGCTGGATAACGCGGCCGAGCCTGCCGCCGTGACCACCGCCGCCCTGCTTGAATCCCTACCGATCCTGGTCCGGGAGAGGCTGAATGGCTGGATGGCCGATGTCGGGCTGTCGACTTCGCAGGTGCCTGCGGTCCTTATGGATCCGCGGATGGCAGACATCGCCAACGGATTGTCAGGCTTCGCGGATTCAGTCCAACTGCTAGAAGCACCATTCGAGGCTGACCAGGCCCAACGCTTGGAGCTCGTGCTGTCTCCGTTCAAGTTGGTACGTGAGGAAGCGCCTACCGGTCTTGAGGCCATGGAGCGGTTTCTCATCGCAAACTGGCAACCCCGCAGCGGTGGGAGTGGGAATCCCGTCACCGGATTCAAGCCGTCGCAGACGGTTGCGATGGAAGCCATCTGCGAACGCTCTGCAAACGTCCTTGTGTCCTTGCCTACGGGCGAGGGGAAGTCAGTCCTGTTCCAGGTGCCAGCCCTCTGCCGTGGCTTGCGTAACAGGCGGCTAACCTTAGTCATCTCGCCATTGAAAGCCCTGATGCGAGACCAGGTCGAGCGCCTACGGGAGCAAGGCTTCTCCGAATCCGTCGATTACATGAGCGGTGATCGAACGCCTGCCGAGATGGCAGAGGTGATTCAGGGCGTACTCGATCACCGCATCGTGCTGCTGTATGTCGCGCCCGAGCGGATGCGCAGCGAAGTGTTTCTGGATGTACTCCACAAGCGGATGAAGGCCGATAAGGGCCTGGAGCATGTCGTCGTTGACGAAACCCACTGCGTGAACCAGTGGGGCTACGAGTTCAGGCCAGACTATTTCCATGCACTGGACCTCTTGTTGCGCATGTGCCGGCGAATGGATGCCGCTGAGCCGACCCCATTCCTGCTGCTTTCAGCCACGATCACCGCATCCGACAAGGCGCGGCTGCAAGAGATCATGGCTGATGAGTCGGGCGGTTCGGGATCACCCCTGCCGCTACTGTCCAGGCCAGATTCCTTCACGAACCCCTTGCGGGCGCATATTGCGGTAGCCCCGCGTCGGGTCCGCCGCATGCTCAACGATCGCAGGGAACTCGACAAGGCGTTGGCAGAACGGCTGCCGTACATCGAGGAAGCAATTTCCACCGCGCGGCAGAATCGTGCGTCGACGGGTCAGCGTAGCGCCGTGATCGTCTTTGTATCGAGTCGCTTCCACGCGGAGATCTTGGCGCAGCGGCTTGCACGGGCAACCAGCGGTCAGGTGGACTACTACCATGCGGGCCTGGACTCAGGGTCGCGGGAAGAAATTTATACCCGCTTTCTTGATGGGGACCTGGATGTTCTGGTTGCGACCAAGGCCTTCGGGATGGGAATGGATATCCCGGATATCCATTGGGTCGTGCACCTTGCGCCGCCCGGCTACCTCGAGGACTACCTGCAAGAGGTTGGGCGCATCGGCCGAGGGGTTCGAGAGCGGGAAAGAGCGAAGCTGGAGAAATTGTCGGCGACGCTACTGTTCTCAGACGCCGATTTTGAGTCGATCCGGGGCATGCGGGCGCGCAGCGCACTGTCGCTACCGATCATCAAAGACCTTCATGACAAGGTACGCGAGCACGCATACACAGTGGCAGATCAGCGATTGGCGATCGTTCCTGCCGTGGGTTATGGATCGCCTCAGAATCCCGCGCCGCAGAGTCCGGCAGCACAGCGCGCGGCCGCAACGCGCGTTCGCATGGGGCTGTATTGGCTCGAGCGGGCGGGTCGGCTCCGGCTGTGCGGTTCAGTACCCGACCTAATTGAGGTCGTTGTCCACCCCTTCGTGCTGCAGAGAATTTCCGTCGAAGGAGGATTGGCGGGTGAGGTGGCCGACCTGATTCTCCGGATTGAGTCGAGCGAGAGCTTGCTCAGTAAATCCAGTGGTGGCGTTAGCTTGTCGAGATCTTCACCGGTATCAGAGAGTGGACTCTTCGGCGGCATCACTGGCGTGCTGGGCAGTCTATTTAGCGCCCTATCCAACACCGTAGGCCTGCTATTCGATGCCTCACCAAAACCTTCAGCGCGGTCCATGCCCCGCCTGACTCCCGCAGTGATCAATGCTCCAATTGACGAGACATCCACGTCAAAAACCGTGGTGCTCAATCTCTCCCAGATGAAGCTGCGCAGCGCCGCGATGAAGTCGATGGGGGATGTGCTGGCCGTCCTAGGAGACCTTGAGAAGCGCGGAGGCGTGTCGCTGAACCGTGAGGTTGATGTCGTTCCGCGCAAGCTGGCGTCAGAGCCGCCAAATAAGATTGCGGAGCAGTTCCAGTACGTGGATGGTGCTGTGGCTGAGCTCATTCGCCGTCTTGCATCCAAGGGTCAAATCGAGTTCAACCCGTTTGAGATGGTCGAGGATGTCGAGGGACCTCAAGTCCACGCAGACAAGCTTCGAATGTACGAAAGGTCATTCATCAACGGATTCAGAAACTTGGCGCGGGCGTCCGGAATCAAGATCCGACAGCTGGTGCGCGCGGATGACAAAGTCATCTGGGAGGCCGTACTCCCGCGATCTTCGTGCGCCAAGGCTGATTCTCGTCGGAAACGCTTCGTGCAAGGAGCAAAGTCGCTGCTCAAGGCGGTCGGAGACCAACGGTCCATCCGGATCTCGAGGCTGGTGGATGAGCTCCGCTCCGGAAGTCGCGACGGCCGATTCCGCGAATCGGAATTGAACAAGGTCACCGGTCTCCTAGCGGCGATGTCCCTTGTCAGCATTTCACCTGACCTGATTCCGCTTTCCCATGTCGTCGCGCTTTCCGAAGCAGAGGGCAGGCTCGAGGATCAAACATCCATCTGGGACGAGCTCAGGCAGGTCAATGAGCTTGCTGAGGCGCGAAACCTGGCAATGGAGGTGTTCGCGAATGTGAACACTGATGCGCACCCGGCCTTCATCGAAGGGTACTTCGGTGCCGTCGATGGAGCCGCAGTCAAGCAGTTCCTTGACACCCAGCTGGGAGAGATCGTCAGTGATGACATAGATGGTCCTTCAACCCTTCTGGTGGAAATGCAGGAAAAGCTGCGCGCCACGAAGGCGGTGGAATTCTTCGAGAGATTCAGAAACTCTGAGGAGCCGGCGCAATGGGAGGTGGCCAAGGCGCCGTTTGACCAACACATCATGGTCAATGCGGGTCCTGGGGCGGGCAAGACCTTTGTACTGGTCGGGAGAATCGCGCACCTCATCCGTGAGCAGAACATTGATCCGTCGCAGATCATCGTGCTCGCCTTTAACCGCGCAGTCGTCTTTGAGATCAGGCGGCGCATTCGCGAGCTGTTCAAATCGCTCGGTTATGCAGCCTACGCGGGGCGCCTGCGGGTCTCGACCTTCCACTCCCTGGCCCTGCGGAGCCTGGTGCGGGAGGGGGTCGAGATTCCAAGAGACGGCATGCAAACCCTGCTATCTGATTTCGCCACTCGTCTGGCAAAGGACCCTTCATTCGCTCAGAGGGTGGCCGGGGGAGCACGTTGCGTGCTGGTAGACGAATTCCAAGACGTGACGGATGACGTGTATCAGGTCATCAAACACCTCCACTCCGGCAGCGGGTCTCGGGCGGGCGTGATGGTCATCGGTGATGACGACCAGGACATCTTGCGCTGGCAGCGGAAGAACGATGGCAGTGCTCAACAGTTCTCGGAGAAGTACTTCGACCAGTTCGCTCACGAGTTCGGGGGAGAAGGTTTCCGGGAGTTCCTTCTGGGGGTGAACTTCCGGTCGGGAGCGAGCATTGTCGAGCGAAGCCAGATGATGATCTCGGGATTCTTCGAGCGTACGAGCCGCTCCAGGCGTCTAAAGACATCCCGGTTGCGAGCCCGCACAGGAGCGTCTGAAGGGGCGTGCCAGGCGATTGAGTGGAGTGGTCGAGACTGGGGCGAGGCAGTTGCCCAGACTGCAACAGTGCTGGGTGCCTTGGTTGGTCGTGAAGGAGAGTCGACCGCTGTGCTCTGTCGTTCCAATGCTGAGGTTGCTGAGGCGCATAGGCTATTGAGCCAGTCGCTGCCCAATCTGACGGTGCAAGGCGCTGCGAATCTCCGTGTATCCGAGCTGCGACACGTGGGGCTTTGGCTGGATCACCTTCGGGAGCTTGCCGCTCAAAGCGATGGTGCACTTTCGGAGGATCTGCGCCAGGGAATCTTCAGCAGCCTGGTGCAGGCTGCCGGCATTCCGGAGTGGTCCAGGCCTCACACATCCGACGTCGTACTGGATGATTTGTGGCGGTTGTGTTGTGGAGAGCGTTCGTTTCCCCATCTTTCCTCGCTGATTCAGTTCGTCGAGGAATTGAGGACCGATGAACTTGTGCGGTTGTCTGGAGTAGTCGATGGCGCATCAACAGCTGTCGTTTCGACGCTGCACAAGGTGAAGGGGCTGGAGTTCGACAACGTCGTAATCCTACCGTCAGCGATCCAATTTGGTGCGAGCGGGCGGGATCGACTTGGACCGGACCTAGCAGGGGATGCTGCCGAAGAGGCGCGGCTGCTGTATGTGGGGATGACCCGGGCGAAAAAGAATCTGACGTACTACCGCGGCGACCGCGAGCGAAGCTGGGGAAGAAGGGATCCCGTCCCCTACAACGGCCTGCGTGCGAATGGGCAGGTGTTGGTGGGATCGATGGAGGATGTTTCCCTGGGATGGGCCATGCAACAGAACGCTTTCAATCCAAGCCCGGATGAGTGCCAACGCTACATTGAAACCGAAGTTGCCGTAGGCGATCCGATCATGCTCGGTGGCCGTGGCGGCGGTGCCTTCAAGTCCTTCTTGCACCGTGGGGCCTCAGGTCAATTGGTGCAGGTCGGTTTCCTTGCAAAGCAGCATGATGTGGGCGGACCCAACGCAGCGCTTAAAGTCAGCGCAGTAGTGCGGTTTCGTCCAGACCAGACCGACGGAATGTTGGCGGAGTGTGTGCGAGAGCGGGGATGGGGGTATGTGGTGCTTGTGTCAGGACGCCTTCGCTGAGATTTGTTAGACATCCCCTAAAGGTAAAAGTCAGGATCCATACGTGCTCCCCTCCATCCTCGCCAGCGAAATCCGCGAAAGCACCCGCCGCTTCTTGGTCTCGGCCTATGAGGCCTCCGATGGCTTTTTCCACGGTGTCATGCAGCGTTTCGTCGAGCGCGAGCACAGCGTGGACAAGGGGCCGTACCTACAAGTGGGCTTGCCCTTTCGCACAGGCGTTGAGGGCAAAGGATTCTTCCCGGGTTTCGGGCTGAAGTTTCCAGGCTTCGCCCACCAGGAGGCCGCCTGGCGGAGGCTGGTTTCCAGCCGGGAGGCGGCTAACACTCTGGTGGCTACCGGTACGGGCAGTGGCAAGACGGAGTGTTTCCTGTATCCCGTACTGGACCACTGCCTTCGGGCGCGCCAGGCGGGGCAGGTGCACGGCATCAAAGCGCTCGTCATCTACCCGATGAACGCGCTGGCCACGGATCAGGCGCGGCGCTTCGCCGAAGTCATCGCCACGACGCCGGAGTTTGCCGGGCTGCGCGTGGGGTTGTACGTGGGCGGTGGTGGCAAAGCCGGCGGCGACACAGTGATGACGTCTACCTCGGTGATTACCGATCGCGACACCCTGCGTAAGGCGCCGCCGGATGTGCTGCTGACCAACTACAAAATGCTCGACTACCTGCTGGTCCGCCCGAAGGATCGCAAGCTATGGGCGCACAATGGACCGGAGGTGCTCCGGTACCTCGTGGTGGACGAGCTGCATACCTTTGACGGCGCGCAGGGGACGGACTTATCCCTGCTGCTGCGCCGCTTGCGCGCCCGATTGCAGACGCCCGAAGGCCACCTGATCTGCGCGGGTACGTCGGCCACGCTAGGGGACGGCGACACCCAGCCCCTGCGCGACTACGCGCGGCAGATTTTTGCCAGCGATTTTCCTGCGGAGTCGGTGGTCACCGAAAGCCGTGACAGCGTGGCGGAGTTCTTGGGCGACAAGCCGATCGTCCACGTGCTCGACGGCCGTCAGGATTTAGCCGATCGCCTCAGTGCCAGCGCCTACGCAACGCCCGAGTCCGCGATCGCGGCTTGGTTTCCGGTGTTCTTTCCCGGAGAGCCGGAGCCAGAGAGCGTGGCAGCTCCAGCTTGGCGGACGCATCTGGGTGACTTGCTGAAGCAGCACCTGCTGTTCCATAACTTGTTGCGCCTGCTCAAGGGCGGGATCGGAGAATGGCCGCAGCTGCAAGAGCAGATGGCGGGCCCGCTGCCTGAAACCGCACGTCCGCATGCAGCCAAAGTGCTGGATGCGCTGGTGGCGCTCATGGCATGGGCGCGTGACCCGAACGATGCCGCGCGCCCGCTGGTCACCATCCGCGTGCAGGTATGGATGCGAGAGCTGCGCCGCTTGGTGGCAAGCGTCCATGCCAACGGCGCGGACATCGCGTTGCAGTCCGCAGCGGACCTCAAGGCCAGCTCCGAGCGCCTGCACTTGCCGCTGGTGCAGTGCTCGGAGTGCCGGACCACCGGCTGGCTGGCCCGTCGACCGGCCAACGCCACCCGGCTCGACCGCGAACTGGAAACCATCTACAACGCCTGGTTCCGCGCCGCACCCGATGTGACGCGTCTGTATCCCCGTGCCGGAATGGATGTTCCGCAATGCGATGCCCGCGCCATCCAGCTGTGCAGTCAGTGTGGCGGTCTGCAGGATGCTGGCAGCGCCTGTGTGGCCTGTGGGGATGATGAACTCGTTCCAGTGTGGGACATGCTGGAGCAGGGACAATCTGTCCGCGACGGGGTGGCATTCAATTGGCACGAGAAACGATGCCCCGCATGTGGCGTCCGGGATCGCCTGCTATTGGTGGGTGCACGCAGCGCAACGCTCGGCGCCCAGCTGATCGAGCAGAGCTGGGCGACGCCCTACAACGATGACAAGAAGCTGATCGCCTTCTCCGACTCGGTGCAGGATGCCGCGCACCGCGCAGGCTTCTTCGGCAGCCGCACGTATCTCAATAACGTGCGCATGGCCATGGCCCGCGTGCTGGAGGCCAAGGCGCAGCCGGTGATGGGCTGGACCGACTTTCTGTCCGCGTTGCCGGAGTGGTGGAGAGATCCTGACCGCCTGTCGCCGGAAGCATTCGTCACCGAGTTCATCGGGCCGAATATGACGTGGCAGCACGAATGGGACCAACTGCGAGCATCCGGTCACCTGCCTGCGGGTGGTGGACTGTTGGAACGCGTCACAAAGCGTCTGGCGTGGCAGGCGGTGTCCGAGTTCACGTACCTGAGCTGTCGGGGGCGCACGTTGGATCGCATCGGCTTGGCGACTCTGGCACCCCCTGCGGACGCACTCGACAACATTTCCGCGCACTTGGCGACCACATTCGCTGAGCAGTTTGGCTTGCGTGGTTTGAAGAGGGAGACCGTACTGCACTGGTTATGGGGTTTCGTCATCCGCCTCCGGCAGCGCGGCGCGGTGACGCATCCCGAGATGGATCACTACTTCCGCGAGGGAGGATTGTTTGCGTTCAGTGCGCGTGGCGGGCGGGAACTGTGGCTGCCCGGCGTGACTCAGTTCGGCCCGCATCCTGCGCCCCTAACCTTGGGCACACACCGCGATGCCCACCGACTGGTTCAGACTCGTGGTCGCAGTTGGTACCAGGAGTGGCTTGCGGCCACCTTGGGGCGGGCCCATCTACTGCCACAGCGTGCCGAAGCCGATCTGTATCAAGCGGCGATCGATACCTTGCTGGCCGACGGCCTGCTGGTAGCCGGGGATGGCGTCCCCGGTCGTGCGGTTGCGTTGGATGCACAGCGGCTGATGCTCGATACCCGTGTCACGTACCTACGCTCGGAGCGTGGTAAGCGCACGCTCTCGGTGCCGGCTGACCTAGCCGGGCGGCTGCACGGTATGCCCTGTCTGGATGCGCTCCAGGAAACCTACGCCCATGCCGAAGCGCCAGGGAGCGCCGTCGAGTGGATGGCTAGGCGTTATCGTGGTGGGGAAATCCGTCGCGTCATCTCGGCTGAACACACCGGCCTGCTGGATAGCGACGCCCGGAAAGACCTGGAGATCCGTTTCAAGACAGCGGCCGCAGATGCCCAACCTTGGTACGAGAACTTGCTGTCGGCCACGCCGACGCTTGAGATGGGCGTCGATATCGGCAGCCTGTCTTCAGTCCTGTTGTGTTCCGTGCCGCCCTCGCAGGCCAGTTTCTTGCAGCGCGTAGGGCGCGCCGGGCGGCGCGATGGCAACGCGATGGTGGTGACGCTAGCCGACGGTGCCAGTCCACACGATCTCTACTTCTACGAACAGCCGCACGAGATGATGGCCGGGCAGGTCAATCCGCCGGGCGTCTTTCTGCAGGCAGCCGAAGTATTGCGGCGTCAGCTGCTGGCCTTCTGCATCGACTGTTGGGTGGCTAGTGGCATCCCGGATACGGCGTTCCCCGACAAGACCAGCGCTGCGCTGGACGCGATCGACAAGAGCGACCAAGTCCGCTTCCCATACAACCTGCTGACATACATCCAGCAGGATGAGGCGGGGCTGGTGGGGAGGGTCCTCGCGCCGATGGGGGCGGGCTTGCATCCCCGCGGCGGGGCCCGGTGGCGTGGCTTCATGTTTGGGCAAGGCGATTTGGACGGACTCCGGCTCGGACTGCTCAAACTCCTGGAAGAGCTGTCTCGAGAGCGTGTGGCTCATCGCCGACGTGCCGATGAGAACAAGAAGCGCATCACAGCCCTCAAGGCGCAGCCGCAAGATGAGGCCACGCAGCAGCAGATTGGCGAACTCACCCGTGAACGCGACAAGGCGCTGGAGCTGGCGCGCGAAATCGGCGGCCGCGAACTGCTGGGCACACTGACTGATGCCGGCCTTATCCCCAACTACGCATTCCCTGAGGCAGGCGTTGAGCTGAAGTCCATCCTGTGGCGCAAGCGTGGCGACGGTGAGGAGGGTGAGGGCGCTTACAAGACTCTACCTGCCGAGCGTTACGAGCGGCCTGCGTCGTCCGCTCTGTCGGAGTTTGCACCGGAGAGTCGCTTCTACGCTAACCGGCGACGCGTGGAGATCGACCAGATCAACATGCAGCTGGCCAAAGCAGAACAGTGGCGACTGTGTCCTTCCTGCCATCACATCGAGAATGTCGAGTTGACTGGGGACGCCCATCCAGCCTGCCCGCGCTGCGGGGACGCGATGTGGGCGAACGTGTCGCAGAAGCGCACGTTGCTAAGGTTCAAGCAGGCCATGGCCAATGCCAACGACGCCAAGTCGCGCATTGATGACAGCTCGGATGACCGCGAGCCCCGGTTCTTCGTGCGACAGCTACTGGTGGACTTCGAGCCGGGTGATGTGGAGATCGCTTGGAAGTTGGAGTCTGACGAGGTGGCTTTCGGTTTCGAGTTCATCCATCGCGCCAGCTTCCGCGACATCAACTTTGGCGAGATGGGCCGGAATGGCGAGAGTTTCCGTGTTGCCGATCGCGATTCGGTCCGTCCCGGGTTCAAGTTGTGCCGACACTGCGGGATGGTCCAGAAGCCTCCTCGGCGTAAGCCCGGTGGGGCCGATGCGCCGGCACAGAACCATGCACGCGATTGCGTGGCCTTTGGTACTGATGATGCGGCGAACATCATCGATTGCCTCTACCTGTACCGTGAATTTTCCTCCGAGGCGTTGCGCATCTTGGTGCCCTACACACGTTCAGGACTAGACGAGGTAGTCCTGCAGTCGTTCATGGCCGCGTTGCAGTTGGGGCTGAAGCAGCGTTTTGGCGGCAAAGTGGACCACCTGCGAATCACACCGCAGGAGGAACCGGGAGTCGACGGAGCACCACGCCGCCAATATGTACTGCTGTACGACTCGGTTCCGGGTGGCACGGGCTATCTGCATCAGTTGTTGAGTGAGGATGCGCAGACGCTTGGTGAGGTGTTGCAACAGGCCTATGCACAAATCCAGAGCTGCCCCTGCCAGAGCGATCCCGACAAAGATGGGTGCTATCGCTGCGTCTATCAGTACCGGCAGGGCCGCGCGATGGCGAAGGTCTCGCGACGAACCGCAGCCAACGTGCTGGGTGACCTGGTGGGCTCGCTGGACAAGCTGACGCGGGTTGCTTCCATCTCTCAGATCTTCATCAACCCGCACTTCGACTCAGTGCTGGAGTCACGCTTCGCGGAGAGCTTGCGTCGCCTCAGCGGAGCGACGGACAAGCAAGGTAACCATGCGCTCCCACCAGTCCGGGTGATGCAGGAGGTGGTGCAGGGTAAGTCCGGCTATTTGCTGGAGGTGGGGGGTGAGCGCTACTGGGTTCAGCTTCAGGTGGATCTAGGGGTTGGAAACGGAGTCGCCGTGGCATCGCGGCCAGACTTCCTGCTGGTACCGGTGCGATCAAACTCTCCGCGCCGCCCCATCGCGGTCTTTGCTGACGGCTGGGCTTACCACAAGGACTGCCTGAGGGAGGATGCGCGCAAGCGCTCGGCCTTGGTTGCGAGCGGTCTGTATTGGGTATGGTCCGTGACGTGGGAGGACGTTGAGGCAGCTCTTGCTGGTGAGATCGAGTCAGATTTCGATGTTCAAGCCGATCATGCAAGGTTGCCGTCGGATCACCCGCTGATCGTCCAAGCGTCCTTAGCATTGGGGGTGCCCGCGCAGGCACGGAGCGAGAACGCAGTGGCGGCATTGCTGCGCTGGTTGGCATCGCCAGTCACAAATATCGAAGATCCTGGGCTTGAAAGGATGGAGCGCCAGGCGGCCCTGCTTTCAGCCCGTATGGTTGTAGCGCCCGGGACGCCGGACCAGGTGGTGGCAACCACAGCATTGCAGGATCTGGCTTCAGTGCTACCCGATGGGTGCCATGAAGAACCCGCAGGAACGGCGCCGGCGCTGTCACGAGTCCCGACTGCTCCCGTTACCTTCTGCTATGCATGGCCCAAGGCCTTCCTGCAGAAGAACTTCGATGTCGGCTTTGGGGGGGTGCGACTGTCTCCGGACATGGCCGCATCAGCAGACGTGCTCAAACAGTCTTGGCGCCAATGGTTGGCGCTGTATAACCGCGTCCAGGTGCTGCCGAATACCTTCCTGCTGGAGACCTCCGGTGTCCTGCACGGGGACTATGCCGTGCTGGCAAAGTCCAGCTTTGTTCCTTCGTCGGATGGGGCGCTTGCTGACAACATTTGGCAGGAGATGATCGATTCGGCCTTGGAGGAATTGCAGCCAGGGCTTGGGCAGTTGCGAAGTGGCGGCATGCCTGCGCCAGACCACGTGGGCTTCGAGCTGGCGTCCGCTTCAGGCAATGTGATTGCCGAGGCGGAACTGGCGTGGCAAGACTTGAAAGTGATTTTGCTTGCCGAGCACCAGGTCGATCTGCGCGCGCCATGGGAGGCGGCAGGATGGACCGTCATTGATGCCAGCGTGCCGGAGTGGCCCTCGTTGGTGCTGGAAAGGAACAAGGAGTAACGGATGAGCATGGCGCCCCGCGTCGCGTTGTCACAGGAGTTCCTGCTGAGGCTGGGCAAACTGCCGTCAGCCGTGCATGCCCGCATCGTCAAATGGGCATTGAAGTTCCAGCAGGATCCGATGTCGCCTGGGATCAACTACGAAACCATCAAGGCGGCCCGCGATCCCAACCTCCGGTCTGTGCGGATCGATCAGGATTGGCGTGGCATCGTCTTCAAGCCGGAACAAGGGGACCTGTACATCCTGCTGCACGTCGATCACCACGATGATGCGTACCGATGGGCAGAGCGTCGCAAGATGGCGGTCAATCCGGTCACGGGTGCCCTGCAGCTGGTGAGCTTGGAGGCGATTGAAGCACCGCTCGCGGGCAACGTCGGGCCGAGTGCGACAGCTGATGAGCATGGGGCGGGCTCAGTCGCTGGCGGCGATCCTTTGTTCGCTGGGCTGCCTGACGAGGCGCTCGTCCAGTTGGGTACGCCGGTGGAGTTGTTGTCGCTGGTCAGACGCATCAAGGACGAACGGGACTTGGATGCGATCCAGGCCCAACTGCCTATCGAAGCTTATGAGGGGCTGTTCCTCATCGCGGCGGGCGACAGCGTCTCCCAGATCCTAAACGAGCGCGAAACGCGTGTGGATCGCACCCATGACACGAACGACTTCGTCGCGGCGCTGGAGGCTGCCGAAAGTCAGTCGCGCTTCGTGGTGGTGTCTAGTGACGCGGAAATGACGGCGATTCTGAATGCTCCGCTAGCCCAGTGGCGAGTGTTCCTGCACCCGGTGCAACGCAAGCTGGCAGTGGGTGACCGAAGCGGTCCAGTTCGAATCCTGGGCGGGGCGGGGACTGGCAAGACCGTATTGGCCTTGCACAGGGCCAAATGGCTTGCCAAGAACCGGACACCCGAGGGGCAGAAGGTGCTGTTTACAACGTTCACGCGCAACCTGGCGCTGGACGTCGAGCAGAACCTTAAGTCCCTGTTCCTGGAGGACTCGGACGTGGCTAAAGTTGAGGTATGCAACCTCGACCGCTGGGTACATCGCTTCCTGCGCCAGCGAAGCTATGAGCACAAGATCATCTACAAGCGTGATCCTGAGGCGTGGGGGCGTGCACTGCAGGTGGCGTCTTCTGAAGCCGCTCTGGATGAGTCGTTCTACGCCGAGGAATGGGATCAGGTAGTGGCACCACAGGGCGTTCAATCGTTGGATGACTATCGCAGAGTCACTCGCGTGGGACGCAAAACCGTTCTTTCACGGGGCAAGCGGGACTTGTCCTGGCCCGTGTTTGAGGAGTATCGAGCGCAGCTCAGCGCAAGGCGGTTGAAAGATGTGGATGACGCTTATCGTGACGCCGCACAGTTGCTGGCAGAGGAAGCGGGAGCGGGAGTTGGGACATATTCCGCCATCGTTGTCGATGAAACGCAGGATTTTGGACCCCAGGCGCTGCGCCTCATCCGGGCGATGGTCACGCCAGGCCGCAATGACCTGTTTTTTGTTGGGGATGGACATCAGCGGATCTATGCCAAGCACAAAGCGGTCTTGGGCCGTTGCGGCATCGATATCCGCGGGCGATCGCGCAAGCTCTATCTGAACTACAGAACCACGGACGAGATCCGCAAGTTGGCGGTAGCGTTGCTGGAAGGCCGGGAGATCGATGATCTGGATGGTGGGAGTGACGAAAACCGGCGCTACAAGTCGCTATCGCACGGTCCCGCCCCTGAGGTGCTGGAGACGGGAAGTCCAGACGAAGCAGTGGGATATGCGGTGGCGGGGGTGGCGGAGTGGATGGCCGCCTGTGGAGAAGAGTCTCCCCCGACTGTATGTGTGATGGCACCGACGGCCAAGCTACGGGATGCGGTTGCCCATGCGCTCAACCAACGCGGCATCGAGACCACCACCATTGAGGCGGACAGCATTGATTCTGCTGAGTCCACGGCAGTGCGCGTTGCAACCATGCATCGAGCCAAGGGGCTTGAGTTTGATCGCGTGGTAGTCCTGGCTAAGGGGTCTAGCAACCAAGAGAGCGATCTGGCTCAGTTGACTTATGTATCGCTCACTCGTGCCAAGTCAGTGGCGCTACTCGTTCGCTAAGTGAAAATTTGTCTCTCAGGCCGTTTTACAGAGGTTCAAACGACAGTTCCATCTTGGCGCTGCCGCTGCCGCTCTGGCACGTGGGCGGGATTCGGACCTTGTCATGCTGGCGATCCAGGAGTCGCTGCCCACACGCGGCCATCCGCGTGCGCAAGTCTGTTGCGCGCAGTGTTGCCAATGGGTGCGTGACGTCTTACATCTGCGCGCCGGACAAATTCCTAGTGCACCTCAGGGATCACTCCGCCGACTTGCGCTCGCCCTCGTCGAACGTGACCTCATCGGAGGTGCCGGCGCGACGCTCGCGGATCTTGCCGGAGGCAAGTGACCAGGCTACATCGTTACCGCGTTTGTGTTTGCCGAACAACAGGCTGGAGTTGAGACCGATTCCGAGCGACTGCGCGTCGTCGAATGCCGCGAGGTCGGCACTGAGGAAGATGAACTCCCATCCAAGTTCCCGCTTGGCCTTGATCAGCGCGCTCACACGGGAGCGGTCGAACTCGCCGCTCGCGTTCTCCTGGCCGTCGGTGACCACGACATAGAGGATCCTGCCCGGGCGGAGTGCATCCGGTATCGCCGCGAGGCGAGCCTCCAGATCAAGGATGCCTCGGCCCAGTGCGTCATAAAGCGGCGTGGTCGCCCGCGGCACATAAGTCTCGACCGTCAGCGGGGCAACACCGCGCAACGGCGCGAAATCGGTGATCACCTCGTACGGATCCTGCGAATCGAACTGCACCAGGGTCATGGTTCCGGGTTCCGGTTCCGCCTT
>CALMYW010000292.1 GCA_937873665.1 uncultured Sphingorhabdus sp. | reverse complement strand
CAGACTCCGACCCAATAGAAACTTCCAGACGCCCCCAGAGGAGCAGCGGTTTTCTGAACCTATTCCCCGTCCAGGAGCACGACTTCGCAGCCCGGCTTGAAACGCACGTCGCAAGCGAGCGACTGATCCACTGTTATCCGCGGTTCGCCCGCGAGGGCCTCGACCGATTCGATGAACTGATCGTCGTGGCGCATGGCAATGGGCGGGGTCTTCTGTCGTCAGGCGGAGAGCATTTCGCTATTGAAACAAACGCGTTGCCGCGGCGCATATGGCTTCTTGCCTGCAACATCGATGGTGCGATGCACAAGCTTGCCCGGACGTTGCTCGCCAGAGGCGTGCGATCGGTAATTACTTCAACTGGCGAGCTGTCGGCGACGCAAATGGCTGGCATCGTGGACGAATGGCTTTCGGCCAATGACGCGTATGCACCCGAGGAATGGATTCGGACCCGTCGGGCAGACGATGCTGATAGCGGGGGAGTGCGGGCCCTCACCATCCACGGCGAGATTTGCGTGGACGGGTCCCCTGCAAGCGGATGGAATCGTCGTACCTGGAGTGGCTTCGCGGATAGCCGCAATCCGAGAATCGGAAGGAATCTGGACGAACTCGAGCGGGCGATCGGGATGCTTGAGCGATCTGAGACGGACCTCTGGCCTGTAACCCGGCATTGGCTGCTGGTAGACGCATTGCGGCAGGCGGAGAACCTTGACCACGCGAACATGAATCGATTACTTGCGCGTGTTGAACTCTGTGCGCGGGACGCGAGCGCGCATTGCGCGATTGCGAATGCGTATTACCGGCGAGGCGAGTACGCGCATGTAGCCAGAAGGCTCGTAGAAAGTCTTGCCCTCGAAACAGTCGATGCGGAGAGCAGGGTCAACCTGTTTTCTTTGCTCACGAACGTTTTGATAGACATGAACCTGCCGCAAGCCGCAAACGCAGCACTGGTGGCTGAGAATGACATTGAACTACAGGATGCCGCATTGGACCGCATGTACAGGTTCCAAAGGCTCGATCGATTGAGCCGGAACGCCTTCCGAGGTAACCGGATCGCCGAGGCACGCGAAGAGATGGAGGCCAAGAGACGTGAGGCCCTCGCAGGGGCGACCGATCCAGCCATGACGGCATCGGGGGCTATATCTGCCTATGACGATTCGCGCGAGTTAGCTTGGCTTCTGTACTTCCGGTCCTGGGAAGACCGCGAGGCAGGGCGCGTCAGCGTTGGTGGTAGCAAGCTAGCGAGGGAGGTTATCACCATGATCCGCGCCAGGACCCCGGCTGATCTTGGCAAGGGCAACGATCCTGTTGGCTACCTACTTCGTTCGCTTGCATGCTGGGTATGGTCCACAAGCCACCTTCCCGATTTCAAGGACCGGGATGATGCAGTGGAAGCGCTGCGCCTATGGTTCGAGGTGATCATCGCCCGTTGCAGCGAACTTGATCCCGGCCCGTGGGCGTTTGCGCGGTGTTTCCTTGCCTTGGCGGGCGAGCTTCCCGCGGAGGACGTTGAGCTTTCGATCAAGGCCCTGGCGCGAGCACATTACCTGCTGGAAGCTGCTGCGTTTGCAAGACTGGCTTCCCGTGACGACATTAGGCGTCCGGTGTACGAGAAATTCGCGAAAGGTCGCGCAACCGTCGTTGCAGTACTTCAAGGGCTTAGGGCCACGCTCCCGTCGGTAGTCGAGCGACTGGCCGAAGAAGGTCCCGACCCGGTTCCAATGTAGCTCACGAAAAAAAGCGCGGTGCTCGCCCTTCGTCACGGTAAGAGCCCATTTGGAAATGCCGTGGAAATCTTCGGAATAGCCGGAACTGCGTAGCGCGTGGGATGAGAGATCGCCCGCGGCGTAGCGAGCTCTGTATTCGCGCCTGAGTCAAGCCTTGCCTTCCAACTGAGTTCCACAAACTGGCACGGACCCCATATCAGCCCGGTGGCAACTTACTCAACATCGGATCCCCGTTTCTATTTGGCGTTCGCCGCCTCCGACTTGAGGCTGCCCGTAGCGACGCCGCCGGTGTTGACGATTCATGCTCTTCTGGAGTGCGCCGGAAAGGAGACGGTCCACATAGTCCAGGTGACTGGCAACCGAACGCCCACTGCCAGCGCCAGCGCCAGCGCCAGCGAGGGCATTCCTGAACGAGCATCTTCTTCCCACTAAGTGGCGATCGAACCCCACGCCCTTTAAAAATTCCAAGGGCTGTCGCGTTGTATGGTCATGAACACCTACAGACCTCAAATGATCGAGCGCTCCCTAGTTCCGGCTTCCGTTGGATTCCGCCTGCGCTACTCCTCTGCGCGCCTCGTCGATGAAATCGCAGTGAGTTGGCACATTACCGAAAGCTACAACGACCGGTACTTTGGCTTGCACTGTGAACGCGATCAGAACCGTCCCGAGGTAATCCTAGACGGGACCCAACACCTCTGCCTAAGCATCGATAGGCTTTCCGGCAGCTGCGTTCGCATCACGGGTATCCGTCGTACATGTTTGGTCCGAACCCGATAACGGGCTCACTTCCTATCTTCTTCAAAAGACTCGAAAGACAGGACAAAAGCAAATGGCAAAAATTCCAAACTCAAGCCGATACACAACGAACGGCAGCGGTGCCAAGCGCGGTGCGGTTCCGATCCCGACGCCCCAAACGAACCACCAGAGGGCAGACAGCGGGCCGTACGCGGCTAATCCGCATCAGGCGCAAAACCCGGCAGCCGGTTCGGGTTCGTTCGGTTGGCTCTTGCTGGGTCTTATCGGACTCGGAATTCTCGTGACGCATCCGATCCTGGCCCTGGCCATCATTGTCTTGGCGATCTTCGTCATTTGGTTGGGCAAGGCCAAATGATTTCGCAACACATCACAACCCGCCCGCCAATCCGATGCCCCTCCGGTCGGGCAAATGGCCAACCGCACTCGCAGTTGCATACAAACACATCAAAAGGAAAAACCATGGAACGCATTGTCATCTTCAACGACTTCGCCAACACCAACGCAGCTTTCCAGAGCTGCAACATCGTCCCTGACTACAGCGACATCCTCGCCTACCTCAGCGATGGACGGTTCCTGGTCGAGGCGCACGCCTACTTTCCGATCGATCCGCGCAATCCCCACGGGAAGGATCGCCAGATTGAAAGCCTCTGGAAAGGCGGCTGGTTGGTTCACACCAAGGTGGGCGCCATTGCAGGGGACACCTACAAGTGCGACTTCGATGTGGAAATCACGCTTGATCTGATGCGCACCGCGGAGATCGTCAAGCCCGACATCATTGTCTTGCTGTCGGGAGACAAGGACTTTGTCCCGGTGATGCTCGAACTGCGTCAACGTGGCATCCGCGTTGAAGTTGCCGCATTTCCGGGAAAGAACGCTGCCCGCGAGGTCATGCTCAAGGCATCTGGATTCATTGACCTGGATGCTTACCTGAACGAGCCACCTGACAACCAGGCAGGTGAACTCGAGAAAGACGAAAACGATCCTGATTGGCCAGGCAGTGACGACCAGGTCCTGCCTCTTGAAACTGGCTATCAGGAGCAGCGCCAACCTCTGGCGAATCGATCTGAACAGTCACACAACGCTTAATTCGCGACCCAAAGAGTCCCATATTGGTCACTTCCGACCACGGCAAATCAACTTTCAAGGAAAAGGCAATGGCAATGGCAATCATCAACGGCAGACGCATCGACCCAACAAGCATCGGGAATGGGGTACACGGCAGCGAACTGGCCCGCCACGCGCGGGTCAGCCATGGACGCAGGCCGACCATCGAGAGCGGGGGCAAGGTCTCGCAAATCGATTCTGGTCGCTACTACAGCGCCAATGAACTGATCGACAAGCGCGGCCGGGGCGCGAAGATCTCGTCGATGCCCGATCGCTCGAAGGGCGACTTCAACCTGTCGAATCGCTCCCATGAATCCAAGCAGATCATCACGGAACAAGTGATCGATATTGCCGGGAAATTTTTCCGGCAGGGCGTTGAGTTCGACGAAGAAAACGCCGATTGGCTCGTTGTGCCCAATTACCAGTTGCCGTCGAACTGGCACCACATTGCAAGGACGACCGCCCTGATGGTCATCTTTCCCCGCGATTTTCCCCGGTTGCCACCGATCGGCTTTTACCTGCCGGACGACCTTCCCATGGCGCACGACGGTCACTTTTTCAAGTTCGCGGCGCATGGCGCATCCAATGCACCGATCCAAGAGGGCTGGAAATGGTATTGCGTCTACATCCACAACGGAGCATGGCAACCCAGCCGGGAGTGGCGTCACGGGGACAATCTCTGGACCTACTTCACGCTGATTGGCGAAGCGCTCGCCAACAAGGGCTAAGAAAAATGACCATGCCCGCTTCCATCATTCGGTTTCCCCAGGGCGCGTTCGAGGAACTCCGCCTTCGCCTCTTGCACGACAAAAGCAATGAAGCCTTTGCCTTGATCCTGGGAAAACGCACAACAGCAGGCGGCCACTCCCTGGTCAGGGTAAAAGAAGTGATCTACCCCGGACCTGGCGACTACGAGGGGCAAAGCATCGCCAGCCTTCGCCTGAGACGGGGGTTCGTCTACGACCAATTGGTCCGGATGCAACAAAGCGGCGATGTCGACACCGTTGTCGACGTTCACACACACCCATTCTGCAGCCACGGCGTCGCATTCTCGTCAGTCGATGACCGTGACGAAGAAGGCTTTCACCAGTGGCTGACAGAAACGCTGGAGGACGTTCACTATGCGAGCATCGTGCTTTCACAATCGGACTACGCAGCGCGAACCTGGGAAACTGGAGCGCTTCGATCCGTCCACAGCACCGCACACATCAAGACCCAGACTTTGGCAGAGAACTGGCCGTCTTCCGACGATGATCTGTGCGAGTCGGAATCGCGCGAAGTCACCGATATCCAGACTGGATTTCTTGCACGGAGCGCGCTCGCGCTGGGCCTGGCCACCCTGCGCCAGGTGATGACCGACCAGACCATTGCGATCATCGGTGTTGGCGGGCTCGGGTCGGTTATAGCTGAAAACCTGATTCACCCCGGATTCCAGTCCATTCACTTGATTGCCCCGGATCGGGTCGAGATCACCAACCTCAA
>CALMYW010000291.1 GCA_937873665.1 uncultured Sphingorhabdus sp. | reverse complement strand
ATGGCAAAGCGGCCACGCATCCTGATAGGCGGATGGAAAACGACCTTGTTGTCTTGGACCCCTACATCATCGACGTCGATCTGTGACGGGCGTACCGCCAAAGCATGCGTCATGGCCTTAGCCACCCCGGCGACACGATCGCTCTCAGGGCTGGCTGCTAAACCTTCGCCTTCGACAAGATAATGCGCGTACTCGTCGAGCACAGCCTGCAGGTTGTGCTCAACCCCGTGCGCCAAAGCGCTGCGCCAATAATGCTCATCTCGCTCCTGCCGAAGCAAAGCGACGGCGTCGTGCTGGTTGAAGAGTGCGCGGAAGCCCCAAGCAATTGAGGCCGCAGCTTCGAGCAGATCAGGATCATCCCAGGCCAATCCTGGCGCAATACGACGCAGAGCTCGCAACGCGCAAACGGCTGGGCTTCCCAGGGCAACGTCTACCAGCAAACTCAACGTTTCGTCGTCAAGCGTCCCTACTGACCCGTCAGCCGACGTCCTCTGCAATTCTGAGATATGCTCCCGGAAGCCGTCTTCCTGGGCTGTCCATCGGTAACCGAGGTACTTAAGCCAGCCCGACGCTTTGGTACCTAGAAGTGCGTCGATCGTCGCTGGGGTGGACCATTCGGTATCCCGACCAGCTGCGTCGGCGAAAGATTCTCCGGCGAACAGGTGTCCAAGCTCCGTTCTAATGCGCTCCGCAATCGCTGTGCGCATTTCCTCTACTGATAACTGCCTCGGCGAGCCGGCAAACACCTCGAGCGGATCACCAACTCGGGCCAATGTTGGCGATGGATATATCAGGTGCAGCGCACGCATCGCTGCCGGGCGGCCATCAACCAGCTTGAACTGCAATGGACGACGGCGCGTAGCTTCGGAATAAGATCGGACGACAGACCCGGCACCCATGCGCCGCTCGGCTTCGTAGGATAGCAGGGCAGCAAGTGCATCGGGCCCCATTTGCCATGCCGAGAAGACGAGCGCCTTCGTCGCCGGCGCACCATCCGAGACGGGTCCATAGTATGTAAGTGCCGGAGGGAGCCAAAGATGCTGGTGGAGCCCGGGGTCGAACAAGTCTGCCATCAATGCACGAAGGCGCCCGTTCGCAGGATCAATCGGTTGATAGGCTTCGACCTGTTCGCGACTGATCCCCAGCGCCTGCGCGGCGCTCAATGCGGACAGCAAGGCCGGGTCCGCGTTTGCAGCTTTGTCCTTGAGGCGATGCTTCAGCGTGTAGTCACGCATGAAATTCAGGAGGTAAGGTGCGGACTTCCAATATTCGATGATTTCGCGCGCATCTACAGCGCGCGCAACGCGCGCAAATGCTTCCGCCTGATGGAGATCGACAGGTGCGAGGGGCACATCGATCGTGGGCTCTGCCAACATCGAATCTCGCTCAGCAGTGCTGCCTACACGCTCGGTGCGGGCCATGACGCGCTTCAGTGTGCGCTGAACCGTGTTACGCGCCCGTTTGGCATCGTTCGTACTCGTCGGCAGTTGCTGGAGGAGGTTGCGGAAGCGGCGCATTTCCCGGTCGAGTTCGACCTTGATGTCAGCACCTCTGTCACGGCCATAGAGAAACTCGATCGTTTCGAGGAAGTCCTCGTAATGATCGCCATCCTCCGGCTCATCGCCCGTCAGCGTCAGCATCTTGTAAGGCGTCGCAGAGAGAAGAAGGGTACGCGCGCTGGCTGTATCGTCGGAATATTCGAACAGAGCCCGTGCGAGCTCAGCTGGCTCCCCTTCACCGCGCAGCAATTCCCGAAAGCGCTGGAATTCATCGAGAATGATGAGGTCGGGCTTGAGCGCGCTGACGCAAGCATGTGACAGCTTGCCCCGCAGCGCTCCGATAACGTCGTTGCGCTTCCAACGCTTTTCATCCGGGTAAGTGGGCTGTCGGCGCGGAAACAGCGCGATCATTTCCTCGATCGCAGATGTCAGAGCCAGATCAGCGCGGACGGCCTCCTGAAAGTTCGCAATGATCGTCGGATCGATGCCTTGAAGTGACATGCCGCTCACACAGGCATCCCACCGCCCATTTCCAGCGTCCACTTGAAGCGCGTTCCTGAGCGGCGTGAACGGGTAGCCCATGGCTTCTAGCAGGCGATGCACGAGTGCCCGTTCTTCCACGACCCCGGTCGTCGATCGAAGGTTGAACGTGGTCCCAGGCGTGAGGCTGATGAAGTTGACCTTGTTCGCTGAAAGGTCTTGCTCGCCGCGTAGCTGCAAGGGGACCAACGTCATCCGGGTGGGCAGCGCCATCGCGCGCTTTCCCAACACGTTCAGGCGATTGAGGTTTTGCGCAGCGATGGCCTGATTGGAGCAGATGTAGAGAATGTCGATCCGTTTGGATCGGTCCCATAACGCTTCAATTGTCTTGGCAATGACCCCACGGGCAACCATCG
Organism: uncultured Sphingorhabdus sp.; assembly: GCA_937873665.1. The sequence continues at coordinate 5,952 of CALMYW010000291.1, read as the reverse complement.
TCTTGCCCAAGCCCACCTCGTCCGCGACGAGGAATTGGCGCACAGGATCTGCTCCGTGCAGACGGTCGAAGACATAGTCCACCGTGCGACGCTGAAATCGCTTGAGCTGAGCTAGGGCAGGTCCAGCGTCGAACCGCTCATCGTCCATGGCCAGCCTCCTCAAGCGCGGAGCGGAAGACCTGCCAAAGCGTACGGAATTCTTCTGGTATCGGATCGGTGCCCGCAGAGGTCGTTTCGTCGAGCCGGGTCATCAGTCGATCAACCGCGTCCAGCCGACCATCCTTGGCGCACAGGGCCCGGACCAGTTCTTCAAGCATCGGTTCGTCGTCCGCGACTGACACCGCCCAACCTGCTCCGCTACCATTTCCTGTAGCCGCTAGAGCGGCCGAAAACGGATCACCAAGGGCCGTGAGCAAGAGCCTCAGGTAGCGAAGGAATGTCTTTCGATCGTTGATCACAGACCGCATGATCGCCGCATCGCGTTCAGCCGGTAGCCCCTCAATCGGCAAACCCGTGCTAAAGAGGATCGTTCGACCAGTCGCCTGCTCGTTCAACTCGATCGCCAAAAAGCGGGTCACATCGGCCAGCGGAACAACCCCAAGATCGAGCGGCTGACCGGAAGCAAGGGAATCTTTGGCATCACGGGCGTGCCCTTCCCCACGCGTTATTGGCCAAACCCGCACTTGCTGGATTCCCGCAAGCGCAATTCCCTCTTCCGGCGGAACCAGCCATAAGCGCCAGTTCCCTGGACCTTCGGTTGCCACTGCTTCGCAGCGGATGGTGAGACCACCTCGCGCAAGGGCCCGCCGAGCAAACAGCAAAACACGTTCAGCTGCGCGCTCGGATGCTTCAGCAGCGGCCAGCTCTCCCGGGACATAGGCACGCGTCAATCGCCCGAACCCGCTTTCGCCGAGGATTGTGTCGATTGACCCGAGCTTCGATGTTTTGCCGGTGAAGGTTACGAAAAACTCGACATTGCGCCCTGAAATGAACGCCGGCGTGGTGGCGTTTCCCGAGCCCAGCGTCAGGCGAGTGTCCCAGCTGTGCTCGGCAACGATGATCTTGGCATGAAGCCCCTCGAAAGCCGTCGACTCAGCTTCCTCACCATCTTCGCGCTCAGCCATTTCGTCGAGCACGGCAACACGCCCAAAATCGTTCAACGTTTCTGCGGAGATGCACGCCAGCTGGTCAGGCCTGCTGATCAGGACTTCAGCGGATCGGCGTGCTTTGCTCGCTAAGGTCGCCAGCGCTTCGTCGTCACAAAATGGCGAGACTACGCCGATACGGGTGCATTCTTGCGGCTGCCAAGGTCGCCCTCCCAAGCCGTTGACTGCAAACTCCAGAGTTTCACACCCGTCAGGCAAAATCCACTCCCCGAAGCGCATGTCCTCCGCGAGCTCCGTTGTAAGAGCGCGCTGCTCCGGGGAAATGTTGCCGACAGCGAGACTCGGAAGCTTTGAAATTAGCGCGTGAAGCGGACGATTCTGCGCTTTCGGCTGACGTGTGCGGCGTCCGTCCAAACGAACGGCGATGTCCCAGGATCGGTCTCGCGTAAGGTTGCGCGACAACACGAGGACACGAAGAAGATCATCGCCTTCGTCGTCCAACGGCTTGAAGCGCAGAGCCCAGATCTTCGGATGGAAGCTACCCTCTTTGGGGGCTTGGACCTCGACGATAACCTTTTCGAGCAACGAACAGAGGCGAGATTGCTGGGCGTGTGCCGCATGGATCTGACCGGCCTCGGCAAAGACGGCCAAGCGCCCAGCAATCCGCTCTGCACCTTCCAGCAAAGCAATGGGGTGCTGCAGTATTTCCTCTCGATTGTCTGCGGCAAACAGAGCAAGGCTCACGGGAACCGCCAACGCCGTTTCAAAATCTAGCGAAAAGGTCGTCGCGACCCCAGCATCGAAGCGATATCCGGGTGGTGCCTGGAGGCTGTCGCCGTAGAGTAGCCGAGTCTCCGGATCGAGGGTGTTCCGGGTCAAGGTTTGAGATCCTTCAAGTAGCTGCGGGCGATGGGCCAGCGAAACTGGAACCGTTCAATACCGGAGGCTCCTTGCCAACGATCTCTGGCACTCGTGTTTGCGAACCGTGACTGGCCTTTTTTGAGCTTACGTTCACGCGTGATGATCAGGGCATTGGCTGCGTCGCGATTGCGGCCTATCCCTCCTTCCTTGCGGATCAGAGACACCCACTCGGTGACAAATCGCTTGGCTGGCTCAAGCACTTGGTGCCCTGTGTGACGCGTCTCATGCCAGAAGTCGTCCAACGACCAGGACGCTAGCGCCTTGGCATCAAACTCGTCACTCCAATTAGCAAGCGCGGTTTGGTACTTTTCGATCCAGTCTTCTTTGCGTCGCAGCTCACTCAGCAGCAGATTGTAGAGCAAAGCAGCGCCATGCATCACGCCCGAGAATACCCTGGCGTGGTCAACCAGCCTCCGTGCTTGCGCAGGGAAATCTGCTAGATGAGGGTGCAGCCAAATCGCGTCCGCCGTGGCTCGATCTTGTCTGCACGCGAGATAAGTCAAAAGGCTGTTAGGATGACGTTCGACTAGGCGATCAAGCAGGAAACTCGCTTCGTCTGGCTTCAGCTCAAAGTCGACGTTTTCCGGCCACCCTGCCGGTGGATCAGGCAAGCGCTCGTGCCACAACGAGCGACCGCGCGGAGCACCTCCAAGATCATCTTCTGCGTGATCTTTCGCAGCATCCTTGGGCCAATGCGGGAGCGCCGCAAAGTAGGCCTCAATCGAACCGGGAAAGTAGCGAATGCCCCAGCTTTCCAAGCCCGACCAGTAGACGCTGCTGGGCAAGCGCTTGAGCTTGTCGCCCGCGTCCCGTCCAATGATTCCAACGTCTTTCGGCGCTCCGGAGATCAAGGCTCTGACGAGTTCAATTTCCTTTTGCCTCGCCTTGGCGGCCATATCCCGGACCCCAAGGTTCGAAGGCAATGACCTCAGCACCCATGGAATGAAGAGCATGTACCGCAGCCGCGTCTGGATCGTACTTGTCCCAGGAAAAAGATGATCGGCAATGGAATCTCTAATCGCGCCAAGCCCAAGCTCATCGCGGCTGTCCTGCTCACGAAACAGGTCCATCAACCTTTGCGCACGGTCGCGTTCCGACTCATCAAAATCGATCCAGCCGATCGCTGAATTCATGCCTTGCGCCAAGTGGGTGCCCCTCAAATCCCAAGTCCGAGCGTCAGTTCGCCGGTTTCCGTCCAAAATACAGCCGCTCCATTAACGGGTTTGCCTCCTCGATCGCCAACGGCGTCGATGTAGGCTGCTAGCTGCGGCCAATAGCTCTCGAAGCGGGCTGCGTGGTCAGCAATTGGCCCACTCTTATGGTCGATGATTATGAAGCCTTCCGCCCCCTCGGCGATCAGATCGACGATGATGCTTTGATGTCCTCCATCGGTCAGTGCGATCTCGATTGGCTGTTCGATATGCAGGCGCGGATAGCATAGCTCTGCGAGGGTCTGGCGAAGTGCTTGCGCCTGTTGTTCGAGAACCTGGACCTCTGCGTCGGACACCCGGCAATGCTGGCTTACCCTGCCCCGCAGATCGGGTCGGCATAGCAGGATCCGCAATGCCTCGTGGACTGCAGTTCCCTTATCCGTTGCCTGGGCGAGATCCGATCCGGTGAGCCGGACACCCACTGAAATCGCCCGGGTGTCAATTTGCGAGGGCAGCGGCCGCGCGGTGGCGACGGCCTGCGAGGGACTGACCACCGAAACCAGCGGGCCGACCGCTCGCTTTTCAATGGCAAATCTGGGTTCGCGGTTGCTGCTCGCCAAGCAGACGCTGCCTTCTGTATCGAACGATGCCGGGATCTCCTTGTCACAGATCGTCATGCGCGACGGGAAGTTCATCGAACCGACAGTGATCTGATTGCCATGCAATTTGATGCCACAGACGTCGTTCAAAAGACGGCGCGCCGTGATCGGCAAGGGCGGCTCAACCTTGTCGTCGTCCTGCGGCCATTCGATGATCAGGCGATCACGCGCACGGGTCAGAGCGACGTAAAGCAATCGGCGCGCTGTTTCTTCACTCTCGGGATAGAGCTCGTGGAGAAAGCGCGCCGTCGCCTCTGGAGCGGCAAAATCAGGAGCATAGGCAAGTGTCGCCTCTTCGATCACATGATCGAGGTCGTCGAAGCCGGGAAACTTTGTGCTGAATGTTCCAGCACGAGGATCAAGCTTGTGGTCCAGACCGCATACGACCACGACCGGCCACTCGCGCCCCTTCGATGCGTGCCAGGTCACGATCTCGATGCCGTCGGCCTCGGCGCCGGCAGGATTGGGGCGCAAATCCTCGCCCTTCAATCCCACCTTGTTCTCGAGCCAGCCAAGGAAGACGTTGGCACTCTGGCCATAGAAACCGGAGGCTTCCCGCATATCGCGGTGTGCCTCCATGAAAGCCGCCGCTTCAGCCTCGAAGCGAAGGAGATCCGCTCTCATCTGGGCTGGGTCGTCAAGCCGGTCGCACCAGTCCCGCAGTCCGGCGACCTGGATCACCTGGTGAACCAGTCTGTCCACGGGCGTCGCAAGGGAGTCCGGCCAAAGCCCCTGCAACGCCGCTAGCTCGGGTGTATCGATCCGGCCATTACGGGCCAGCGCGCCGAGGGCTTCTGTGAGAGGTGTTGCCCCAGGCCCGAGCGTGGCGGTGCAGATAGCTGCGTGATTGTCTGCAGGATCGACGGCGAAGCGGAGAGCAAAGCACGCTGCCTGGACGATCTTGCTTTGCCACCAGCCACCTTCTGCGACGCGGACTGGCAAACCCAGTGCACGCAGCGCAGCCGCGTAGCTCGCGCAGTGGTTGTGCGTCGGACACAGGATTGCAACGTCCCGCGGCTCCAGATCGCGCAGGGCCTTGGAATGCCTGTCGACGATGGTGACCTGATCATCCGTCAGCAAAGACAGGAGCCGATCAGCGATGAAATGCTGGGGCTTTCCGCCAGAGCGGGCGCCGCGTTTGTTGGCCAACTCGATGACCTCCAGGGCGGTGTCGTGCCCGGCGGCGTTCTGCGCGGCAAGCGCGGTATAATCCTCCCCGAATAGGCACGGGCCCAGCGCGTTCACGAAATCCATGATGCGCGGATCGGAGCGCCAGTTCCGGTCGAGTGGGCTGGTTTCAAATTGCTGTGTAAGCGCGACGGTCAGCCGGGGATCCGCGCCCTGGAAGCCCATGATCGCCTGCTTGGTGTCCCCAACGATCAGCGCCCGCTTGGCCCTACGCGCGAGTGCCCACAGAAAGGTGAACTGGATCGGGTTGGTGTCCTGGAACTCGTCGACAATGACGCAATCGACCTCGTCCATGATGGCGCCAAGCACGGCTGGCTTTTCCTCGAGGATCCGCGCGGCGTTCGTCACCATGTCGCTAAAGTCGATGACGCCGAGCTCACGCTTGCGGGTCTCGTAGTCCGTCATCGCCGACTGTGCGCCTTCCACCAGAGCGCGCGCATGCGAGACCGCATCCTCAAGCGGTCCGGGATGAGAAACGAGGCTGTCGGCCGCCAGCATGACCGCAGCGGCAAGATCATCGTAGCCATCAGGGGTCGGACTGCCGCGCTTCGACAGACGGAGGTCGCGCAGCCTTTGCCACAGCCGCCAGTCCTTACCATTGGCGGCGAGGAGCTGCTGCGCCTGCTTCAGAGCCCGAAAATTCTCGCGGAATGCAGTCTTGGCGGCGGCACTGCCTGCCTCGTCAGCGAGCGATCGCGGAAAGGCGGTAAGCAAGGCATCGACAGCCTTCTTCAGCCCTGCTGCCAGGGTATCGGATTTGCCGATCGGCGCTCCGTACCCGGCTCGGATGGATGCCTCGACAAAGTCGGCCATGGCCGGATCGCTGCCCCGCGGTCCTAGCGTTCGCAACAAAGCGATGACGCCGAGCAACCTCTTGCGGAAGCTGTCCTCTGCGGTTTCGTCGGAGGAGAAGCTTCCTTGATAGCC
>CALMYW010000290.1 GCA_937873665.1 uncultured Sphingorhabdus sp. | reverse complement strand
ATGGCAGGTACGAATTGACATTGTGCGAACCGGGGCCGTCGAATGATCCGGCAACAATTGATCGGGTTTACAGTTTCATGTCAGCCGCGATCATGGCCAACCCGGGAGGGTGGTGGGCCGCTGACTTGCTACCATTCATGCCCCTGACCGAACCGGTGGCATGATGAAAGCTGCCAGCCCCGGCCGCACAAAGGCGCGCGAGCAGCGTTTCCCGCGCCATGGCCAGATCTCTGAACTCTCATCGTGATGGCTACCGTTATTGCAGTCGTGATTCCATGTTTCCGCGTGAAGGACCACATTCTGGATGTCATTGCCCGATTGGGACCGGAGGTGACTCAGGTGTACGTGGTGGATGACGCGTGCCCGCAGAACAGCGGTGATTTTGTGTCCGAACGCTGTCAGGACCCTCGTGTCAAGGTCTTGAAGCATACGGTCAATCGCGGCGTCGGTGGCGCAGTCATGACGGGCTACGCCGAGGCACTGCGCAACGGCGCGGATGTCGTGGTGAAAGTGGATGGGGATGGCCAGATGGATCCGGGCCTCATCCCTCTCTTTGTCGCTCCGATCATCAAAGGACAGGCAGACTATACGAAGGGCAATCGCTTTTACGATCTGGCGCAAGTGGACCGGATGCCTGCGAGGCGTTTGGTGGGCAACGCACTGCTTTCGTTTGTGGCAAAGCTGTCAACGGGATACTGGAATCTGTTTGACGTCACCAACGGGTTTACTGCAATCCATGCAAAGGTATTGCGCCACCTGCCGATGGAGAAGATCAGCGAGCGCTATTTCTTTGAAACAGACCTGTTGTTCCGGCTGAACACGGTCCGGGCGGTCGTTGTGGACATTCCGATGGATGCTGTGTATGGAACAGAAACCAGCAACTTGAAAATCCACAAGATCTTTCTCGAATTCGCGGGCAAACACTTGCGCAATTTCAGCAAGCGGATCTTCTACAACTACTTCCTGCGCGACATGACTGTGGCCTCGCTGGAACTGGTTGCAGGATCAGTCATGCTGCTCTTCGGCCTGCTTTTCGGCGGGCAGCATTGGGCAAGGTCCATCGCAACCGGGACAGCAACACCCACGGGCACAATCATGCTGGCGGCCCTGCCAACGCTGGTAGGGTTGCAGTTGTTGCTGGCGTTTGTCGCCTTCGATGTCGCGAATATGCCACGCCGACCCATTCACGTCGATTTGCCCGACTGATCCCAAGTTTTCAAAGCAGCATTTTGAACCACTACACTATCCCCAGATTGCGTTTCAATACCCAACCCATGAATCGGGCACTCTTGCGGCTGGTCTTTGTTTGCATCACCACACTCGGCGTCTCGGTCGCCAGCGCGCAGAATCTGCTGCTCGGCGCCACCGTGACCGACACCTGCGCGTCGTGTACCCAGGCGCAATTTGGCCTGCCAGGCGCCATCACGGACGGAGACGTCAAGACCAACAGAAACCTGGGGGGCGGTGCTCCGGGCTCATTCATGATTTCGCTCGCCAGGCCGATCGCTTTGGGCAGGGTAGTCCTGTTTCCGAACATGACGCCCAATGGACAGGTCTCGTTTGAAATTCAAACGAGCACCGACCCTTCAGGCACGACAGGAACCTGGACCAGCCATGGTGGGCCTATCAGCAGGGAGTGGGTTGACAAGCTTGCGATTGATGTACCTCTGAATCCGCAAACGACGGGCGTCCGGATGGTTAAGGTCATTGTTCACAAGTCGCCGGCCTGGGTCTCTTTCTATGAGGTTGAAGGCTATTCGAGCCCAAATCGCTGGCTGCTCTTGCTGCTCATTCTCCCGCCGCTTCTGGTCGCCGTTGGACTTTTCTACCGCAGGCGATGGCGCAATAGGGGCCAGCCGAGAGGTACGCCTTCGAACTAGTCTTACCCTGTGACATTAATTTGGTCTTCGACTTACCCAAATGCAATGAGGGCAATGTCCCACAGCACTGGCGAGTTCAACGCCACAGTGCAAGCGTGAGGTCGCAGGCGTTTCGGGCTTCGCCCTACGCGCCTTGAAGACCAGAAAACCTTACACCACTTCGGCGGACTTTGCCCTCGACCCCCGTCGACTGTGGGTTTGATCAGTATAGCCTTAGAATGGAACATTTGTCTTACGTGCTGCATTCGACCATCTCTGTGGCACCGTCAAACTCGTGGATATGAAAAAGCCAGTTTGTGTGCGTCAGCGTTCAGGCCACCAGTTGGGTTGCGTCCATTGATCAAACCGTTTCGGCCGATCCGCTTCCGCCAACGAGCACGCCATTTTCAAAGAGCCAATTTGCCAAATGAACCATTCCAAATCTGGCGTAAACGCGGTGGTCAGCATTGCAGTATTGCTACCTTGTTACAACGAGGGGCTTTCCATCCGCAAAACAGTTGAGGGTTTCCGCTCCGTGTTGCCGGAATCCGTTGTGTATGTTTACGACAATCGTTCTACAGATAACACTTCTGAAGAGGCAATCGCAGGGGGTGCGCTAGTTCGCAGGGAAGAGTGGCCGGGAAAAGGAAATGTTGTTCGACGCATGTTTTCCGACATCGAAGCCGACATCTACCTGATGGCCGATGGTGATGGAACGTATGACTATCGGATGGCGCCTGAAATGATTCAGAAACTGATTCATGATCATCTCGATATGGTCGTTGGTATCCGACAAGATGTTTATCAAAATGCTCATCGAGCAGGGCATGGATTTGGAAACCGACTATTCAATGGCTTATATCGTCGGTTATTTGGCCAATTGTTTACAGATATTTTTTCAGGGTACCGCATATTCTCTCGACGATTTGTCAAGAGCTTTCCGGCTGTTTCAAGCGGATTTGAAATCGAAACTGAAATGTCTGTCCATGCTAGTCAGTTGCGTATGCCAATCGCTGAAATTCCTACGCAATATGGTGCTCGGCAAGAAGGGTCTGTAAGCAAACTTCGCACGGTACGTGATGGCTTGCGGATCATGTTTACGTTCCTAATTCTGTTCAAGGAAATCCGACCGGCCCAGTTTTTTGGTGTGCTTGCTGCCGCACTAACCGCACTCGCTGTTGCTCTATCTGTTCCAATATTTCTTACCTACCTTGAAACTGGACTGGTACCTCGCTTTCCCACCGCAATTTTGTCCACAGGACTGGTCTTGTTGAGTGGCGTTTTCATGGTGAGCGGCTTGATCCTAGATAGCGTTGCACGCGGGCGCTTAGAGCAAAAACGGATGTGGTATATAGCAAATAGTGACAAATCGAAATAAATCGACCTTGTTTTTCCGTTTTCTGCTGGTCGGTGGATCTGGCTTTCTAATTGATGCTGGTATCACTTACCTTCTTAGTGCGCTTGGCGTTTCACCTTGGCTAGCCCGCATACCGGCGATTGCGCTCGCGATGGCCTATACGTGGGCTGCTAACCGCCACTTCACTTACGACGTCAAAACGGGCCGCACCGCTGGGGAGGCTTTACGGTATACCATAGTTGCAGCGGCAATGGCCTTACTCAACTACATCTTCTATTTTGTTTTGACTAGCAACGGTGTCTGGCCAGTAGCTGCCGTGACTATTGCCACCGCTTGCCAGACTATATTGAGTTTTCACCTTTATCGCCACATCGTTTTCAGGAAATTCCAATGACTGTCGAATCCTCAAAGCGTGACGTTACGCCGCCGAACGCCACCCTTACGCGCATCCCGCCATTCGTGCCCCGTTTCAGCGTCGTGACCGTGGTTGCTGTAATCACGTTTGCGCTGATCTGCGTTCGCGCCGTGATGACCGCTGATCCGTATTGGGATACGCTGGCTTACCACTGGCCGTTTGCGGCTCGCCTTGGTGGCATCTGCAACGCCGATTGCTTCACCATGCCAACAACGTCGGAGTACCGATACGAAGGTTTTCCGAAGTTATGGCATTGGCTTCAAGGGATTTTGTGGCGGGTTAAAGGGTCGCCCCCTCACGCCCGCGGTTTCGCCCGAGCGGTGGGTGCTCTTGTATGCGGATACCTCAAATCGCGCTTCGCAGTGCCACTAGCGTGGTCGTGGCTTGGCTTTCTCGCGATTCCCGAGACGCAGATCGAGTTGACGTCGACCATGATTGATCTACCTCTGAATGCTGCGCTCACGCTTGCGATTCTTGTCGCGGTTCGAATGCTCGTTCATGGAGGGACTTCAAATCGCGCCGACATAGCATTAGCCCTAGCGGCACTCTTTGTCGCGGCAAACAGCAAGTTCCAGTTGGCGACAGTTGCCCTCCTTTTCTGGATTTGCATTGCGGCACTTGCTGCTATACAGGTTGCCAGTCGCAGTCCGCGTCAGCGCGTGCTACTGTTCATCGCGCTAGCACTCGCAGGAAGCATTGTCTTGACGCCGAAGTTGTTATGGAACCTGTATGACTTTGGCAACCCGTTCTATCCCATTACGCTTGCAATTGGACCGCTGCACTTGCCGGGACAAGAACCGATGCTCTCGAGTATCGCCATGTCCGATGCGATTGTTCACTGGCCAGGACCGCTCCGGTGGTTAGCTTCTGTTCTGGAGTTTGATGCCTTCCGAGGCAGACCCCAGATTTGGATGCTCGGACAGGGCGACGTGCTGCAAAGCAGCCCATCATTTCGTATGGGTGGATACTTCGTCGCGTACGTCATTGCGATGGTTATGGTGTTGATCTGGAGCGCGCGGAATACGAAACCGGGTCGTCTGGTATTGATGACGTTCGCCGCCATTACCCTACTTTGCGCGTGCCTACCGCTCTCCTTTGAGAGCCGCTATTACTCGTTCTGGATGCTAACGCTTGTGAGCATGGTTCTCGCTTTAGCTCACGCCCCATTGTTCGCAAGTACCTTGCAGCCAACACACCGTCTCGCGGCCTGCGGAGTGGTCGGCATTGCATTGGTTAGTGTTGTGTCGATGACCGGCGCGGCCTACCTGAAAACCGAGAGAGATAGTCTAGCGAACCTCATAGCACCCACTAACCGCTTAATTGCACAGATTCCTGATGGTGCGACTCTTTGCGTCCTAAATCGAGCACGCGAGGCGATTCTGTATAGCAGCGTGTTCCACCCGAATCGCCACTATCGGACGAAAGTACTTTGGGGGGATGAAGTGGACGCCGCCTGCACTGTGCGACTAGACACGGCAAAAGAAAGTGTTGAACACGTCCGATAACAGCGGCTCGGTTGTCAGTGACTCGACCTCCCAAGGGCAAGCGCAGGCTTCTCCACCGAGAACCATGACAGCCCAGCGAACGCCAAACTGATCGCTGTACTGGCAATTGCAAACACCGCTATGCCAGCGTTTGCCAGCCCGAACATCGCGAGCACCTGCTGCACGGGAAACC
>CALMYW010000289.1 GCA_937873665.1 uncultured Sphingorhabdus sp. | reverse complement strand
GGGTTCAGTCATGAGACAACGCATCAACACCCGGTTCGCGAACTGCCTGCTGGCCATCGGACTGTCCGGGCTCGCGCCCGTCGCGGCCCAGGCGCAAGCCGCGAACGACAAGTGGCAATGGGAACTTGGCATCTACGGCTGGTTCCCGGCGATCGAGACCACCACGTCGTTTCCGAGCGGCGCCAGCACGACCATCGACGTCAGCGCACGCGACGTGATTGACTCGCTGAAGATGGCCTTCATGGGCCAGATCGAAGCCCGCAAAGGCCGGTGGGGCGTCTGGAGCGACCTGGTCTATTCCGACGTAGGCGGCTCGAAGGACGGTTCGCGCAACTTCACCGTGGGCGGCAATCCCGTCAACTCGTCCGCCAACCTCGGCCTGGACGTGAAGTCGACGGTATGGTCGCTGGCCGGCATCTACAACCTGACCTCAACGCCCGAGAACACGACCGACCTGCTGTTCGGCGCCCGCATGCTGAACATGAAGCAGACGCTGAACTGGTCGCTGGCCAGCAGCGTCCCCGAGTTGCCGACGCGCAGCGGCGAGGCCAGTGTCGACGGCACCAACTGGGACGCCATCGTCGGCCTCAAGGGCCGCTACTACTTCGGCGCCGAGCGCAAGTGGTTCCTGCCTTACTACGTCGATGTCGGCAGCGGCCAGTCCAAGCTCACCTGGCAGATCAACGCCGGCGTGGGCTACACGTACGACTGGGGTTCGGTGTTCGCCACCTGGCGTTACCTGGACTATGACTTCAAGTCGGGCGATGCGCTGCAGAGCATGAGTATGAGTGGCGCGCTCATCGGCGTGGCGTTCCAGTTCTAGGTGAGTACCGTGGTGGTTCGCTGCGCGACTGTAGACCAGGCAGCAAAGACGAAAATCCTTAACGGGCTGTGAACTGTTATTCCGCAAGCATTGCAATGGAGAAAACAATGGCATCAATATCTGGAACGGACATGGAAAACAGGCGGTTGGACACCTTCGGGCCGAAGTGGGCCTGTGGGTTGATCATTTGCATCGCCGTCACTGCGTTGCCCGGCGTCGCGGTTGCGCTGGATCCCGGAATCAACCAACCGGGGGTGGCGGGCAATGTCCATCGCGATCCCGGGATCAACCAGCCCGGAGCTGCAGGAAATGTCGGCGCCCCCGGCATTGGCCGCGATCGCGACATTAATCAACCGGGTGAGGCCGGCAACCGGCGGCGCGTCGTCCGCTAGTCTCTCTTGCCGGAAGGAAGCCAATGAGATCGCTAAAGCGGGCAATTACCGCACTGTGCCTGGCGTTCGCGGTCGCAGTTCCGTTTGCCACGCGCGGGGACGTCGGTTCGATCGAGGCGGTCAAGATCGTTACCGAAGCCTACATCTACGGCTAGGCGCACCCTACAGCAACTTCAAGACGCAGTACTCCGTTCTGGATTAGGAAGATATATGCGTCTCAGTCGCACCTTGCTGTTGATCATCGCAGGATTGGTTTTGGCGGGGTGCGCCAGTCGCCCGATCAACGAGCCGATTACCCAGGTCGATCCGAAAAGCGGCTACCGTCCCTATCTTCTGATTCCCAAGCGCCAGAATAACGATCCGCACACCCTCTTTGTGCTCTCCTTCTCGGGCGGCGGCACGCGGGCTGCGGCATTCTCGTACGGGGTTCTGGAAGAACTGCGCCGCACCGACATCATGATCGATGGCCAGCGTCGCCGGCTGATCGACGAGGTCGACGTGATTACCGGTGTCTCCGGGGGGAGTTTCACGGCACTTTCCTATGCACTCTATGGCGACCGCCTGTTCTCGGAATACGAGGAGCGATTCCTCAAGCGCGACGTGCAGGGCACCCTGGTTGGGCGCGCCGCCAATCCGCTCAACTGGGGGAAATACATAGGCGGAACGGCCGGACGTTCCGAACTCGCCGCCGAGTATTACGACGAGATCCTGTTCGAGGGCGCAACGTTTGGCGATCTGATGACCAAAAACGGGCCGGTTGCGCTGGCGACGGGAACCGACCTGTCAACCGGCTCGCGGCTGGCCTTTTATCAGAACGATTTCGACCTGCTGTGCTCGGATCTGAGCAAGGTCCGCCTGTCGCGCGCGGCCGCCACGTCGTCTGCCGTGCCAGTGGTGCTCTCGCCTGTCACCCTCAACAATTACGGCGGCAACTGCAATTTCCAGTATCCGCTCTGGGTGCGGTCCGTCTCCAATCCCGACAACCGCGCCCGGCCCGCCGGGCGCGCCTACCAGCGCTACCTGGAGATGAATGCGTTCCAGAACAGTAAGGATCGCCCGTACATCCACCTCGTCGACGGCGGGGTTTCCGACAATATCGGCGTGCGCGGCGTCCTGGAATTCCTCGAAGAGTCGGCAGCGAGCGCGGCCTTCCAGGGACAGATGGGATTCGGTGCCATCAAACGGGTCATCCTGCTGGTCGTGAATTCCCATTCGTCGCCCAAGACCGATTGGGACCGTGAGGAGACGCCGCCCGGCATGGCCGTACAACTGATGCAGGCTTCGGGGGTGCCGATCGATCGCTTTTCGTTCGAAACCGTCGAGACGATGAAGGACCGGGCCGAGATCATGGCCTGGCGCCGCGAGCTTCTGGTCGCCCAGGCAAGGCTGGCCGGTGCGACTGAGGAAGAAGCAGAGAAAAAGGTGCCGAAGGTTACGCTGGAAGTTGTCGATGTCAGCTTCGATGGGATCAAGGAGCCGAAGGGGCGCGCTTATTTCATGAATCTGCCGACCAGCTTCGTCCTCCCGCCGGAAGACGTAGACCGTTTGCGCGACGTGGCGGGCGAGTTGCTGCGTCAGTCCGCCGACTATCAATAATTTCGGCAAAGCCGTCGGTGAGTAGGCCAGCCATGAGTCGGACGCTGATGATGATTCTGGCGGCCACACTGGTGTTCACGCCAGGAGTCGTCAGCGCGGAGACAAGCACCGACGCACCTCATCCTGCCGTCAGCGCGAATCCAACTTCGGTAGCGGACACCGTCACCCAAGCCATTGCCAGCGAGGATTTGCAGCGCGCGGCCTTGGCACGCCTCGAACAGGCCGGGCAGTGGAAAGGACTGTCGGAGAGGGTTGCTGCGCTGGAGGCGGAATTCGATGCGCTCACCGCAGGTGCGATGAGCAAACCGGAGTTGATCAATTCGATTGAACTTGATCGCCACCTGAGGGGGTTGCATCGCGAAGCTGCGACCATCGCTGACAATATTGCAGCAATCGTCCGGCGACTTGAGCACGATGACAACCTGCTTGAGTCGAACGCCCGGAATTGGCAGGAGCGGGCATCGTTTCTGGAAAGTCAGTCCGTTCCCGCCACAGTGCTTGAGCGCGCGCGCGCGATCAGAACGAAGCTTCAGCAGGCGAATGCCCGCGTCCGGGAATTCCGTGACAGCGCACTACTCGCGCTGGACCGCGCGTTGGTTCTGCAAGCGCGCCTTGAAGACGCGCGGGCGCTGATCGCCGCGCGGCAGGCCCGTATCGACTCCCAACGGTTGTTGCTGGAACAATCCCCGATATGGCACCTTGGCGCAGCGTCCACACAATTCGAACTCGTCGGCACGGAGTTCAGTTCGACCTGGAAGATACAGCGGGATTATCTGGCGCAGGACGGTGCCGGCCTTGTCGGACTGTTTTTCTTCATTCTGGTACTGACCGCCTGGCTCTTCACAAGACGCGCCGGTGTGGCCGCCGAACCGATTCAGCGCGCCTACGGGCGACCGTTCGCCGCATCGCTGCTCATTGCACTGGTATCGCTCGGATGGCTGGCCCCCAACCCGCCGAGGTTTTTCTTTGCGGTGCTGTTCCTGCTTGCCCCGATACCTGCAGCGATGGTGGCGCGGCGCGCGATCAAGGTGCCGATGCCGTTGACACTTTACGGTGTCGCATTGTCGATGATGCTACTTTCCTTGCGCGGCTTACTGGAGGCGAGCCCAATTGCCGACCGGATATTGCTGCTACTACAGGTGATCTGCGTTGCACTTCCGATCGCCATCGACCTGCGCCGAGGTCGATTGCAGCAGGCTTTCCGGTGGGCCAGCCCGGGCATCGTCCGCGCAGTCGCACTCTTGATGCTGGCCGCGGCAGCGCTAACCGGGTTCCATGCCGTCTTCGGATTTTCCGGGCCGGCGGGTTCGTTGCGGGCAGGGATGGGGAGTTTTCTGGGGGCCGTAATGGTCTTTGGCACCGCTGCCGTTGTGCTCTACGGCGCCGTGCTTGCGTTTCTTGCCACCCCGATTGCACAGTGGTTCCACACTGCGCGCAACGCTGATGCCGTGCTGTTGCGTACGCTACGCTTGGTAATCACTGTAATTGCCATCATCAGTGTGATGATCGTCTTCATTGGCAGCCTGGGCCTTGTTCCTGCCGTGCAGTTAGCAATAAAGTCGCTGATGGGCGCCACCTTGGAGGTGGGTACTGTGTCCATCGCCTTCGAGTCGGTCGCAACGGCGCTCGCAGTGGCTTTCGTGACGTTGGTTCTGGCCGGACTCGTCGGCTTCCTGCTCGAGCGTGAAATTCTGCCGCGGCTGCATTTGCATCCCGGCGCCGGTTACGCCATCGTGACCTTCACGCGTTGGTCTATGTTCATCGCTGGTGCGGTGCTCACGCTGGCCGCTCTCGGCATCGACATGGCGAAGGTCACCCTGCTGGCCGGGGCGCTCAGCGTGGGTATCGGTTTTGGGCTGCAGAATGTCATCAACAACTTCGTATCTGGCCTGATCCTCATCGTCGAGCGACCGATTGGCGTCGGCGACGTGATCGAGTGGGGCTCTCAGTCGGGCACCATCACGCGCATCGGGATTCGCTCATCTACCGTGCGCACTGGCCAAGGAGCGGAGATCCTCGTGCCTAACGGGGATCTGGTGTCGAAGGAGGTGGTGAACTGGACACGTTCGGACCGTCAGCGCCGCTACGACATTGATGTCGGGGTCGCCTTGGGTTCCGAGCCGGAACATGTGATGTGCTTACTGGCCGAGGCGGCAGGGGAGGTGCCGGAGATATTGAAGGCCCCCCAGCCACGGGTTGTATTCAAGGGCTTCGGCGAGAACTCGCTCAATTTCACCTTGCTCGCCTGGGTGGCGACAGTCGACGTAGGGGTGCAGGCGCAGAACGCATTGCGCGTTGCGATGCTGAAGAAGCTGGAGAGCGCTGGAATCGCACCGTTTTCGCAGCGTGACCTTGAAATTCGCACGGTAGATGATAGCGCACCGAAAGTGACGGGCTAAAGCTCAAGACATACGATGCTTATAGGCCTTTTTATTGCAACATGTCGACGACTCGGACTTCTGGCGGGCCGCGCAATGTACTTGACGGTTGTGGCCACGGCGAT
>CALMYW010000288.1 GCA_937873665.1 uncultured Sphingorhabdus sp. | reverse complement strand
ACGGCTTCGTCGCGATCGAGGCAAAGCTGAGTGAGGCGATGTGCGAACCCACTCCTCGGCATCGCAATAGGTACGACGAAGTAGCCGACACATGTGGACTGTTTGCTGATCCAACCGACGCCGCGCTGCGCGCGCCCCGCCTGAATCAGCTTTGGCGCGAATCGATGTTAGCCGATCGTATGCTCGAAGAAGGTCCATATCAGGAGGGGTATTTCCTGCTCCTAGGGCCAGCGCTCAATCATCATGTCCAGCAGGCGGCGGAGACCTACCAGTCCCTTCTCGCGCCTCCGGACGAGCGCAAGGTTCGCTTCCTCAACATCACCCTTGAACAGATGATCGCCGTCATTCGACTGTGCGACCCAGCCCATGCCGATGCCCTTCATCGGCGCTACTGCGACTGGTGGTTGGTCGATGGCGAAATCGAACTCGCCGCCCCGGCGTTCGGATCAATCGCGAAGCCGATCGTTCGCAAGGCTGCCACCGGCGCCGACACTCCGGAACTGGAGAAGACGACCCGAAAAAAAACGGGTATCTGTCTAAGGACTCCTCGTCCTGTAAGCGCCTGAAATCTCGATCCCTGCAAGGCGGTCTTTCGGACCCTGCTCCGAAGGTGCCGCCTTGCGCTTCCGAAACCGAGAAGAGCGATCCGCTTCGTCATGGACGAGGTCGGCGCGCTCCCGCACGACGGACAGCCTCAATTCATGGATATCCACCAGCACATCACGGATCAGATCATCGCCATGCTCGATCGGCCGCTCGGCGAATTCCAGCTGCCCTGGCATGTACCGGGCGGCCTGACACGACCGGCCAACGCCGCAACGGGCAAGGCATATCAGGGTGTCAACATCCTGGCGCTCTGGGCTGCAGGGGAGCTCTCCGGATATTCGTCCGGGCTGTGGGCCACCTACCGGCAGTGGGCGGCGCTGGGCGCGCAGGTGCGCAAGGGCGAGAAGGGATCCTACATCGTCTTCTACAAATCGGGGAGCTCGTCCACAGCCGAGCAGGCCAGCGAAGATGACGCTGAGGGCGCCAAGTCAGACCTCCGCGTTGGAAGACTCATTGCCCGCGCTTCGGTCGTCTTCGCAGCCGAGCAGGTCGACAATTTTCATCCGCCAGACCCCCCCGCGTCGCACCCGGTGACAACTCTCGAGGCGGCCGAGGCCTTAGTTCGCGCAACCGGCGCCATCATTCATCATGGCGGTCATCGGGCCTTCTATCGCCCTTCGACAGACAGCATCCACATGCCGCCGCGTGACGTGTTTCGTGACACGGCTCATTCGAGCGCGACGGAAGCGTACCACTCGGTCCTCTTTCACGAGCTCACGCACTGGAGCGGACACCCCACACGATGCAACCGCGACCTGGCTCACAGGTTCGGCTCGGAAGCATACGCGATGGAGGAGTTGGTCGCCGAACTCGGCGCGGCCTTTCTCTGCGGTGACCTCGGAATCACGCCGGCTCCCCGCGCCGACCATGCCCAATACATCGCGAACTGGCTTCAAGTCCTGCGGGACGACCGAAGAGCGATCTTTACGGCCGCCTCGAAGGCGTCGGAAGCGGCTGCGTTTCTCGTGAGCCTCACTGATCTCGCTTCTGAGCTATCTGCATCGCATACCAACTATCTGGATCTGGCGCAGCCTTCATGAATCGACCCTGCAAGTACAACTTGAACCCTTCGATCGCTGCTGGCGACGTAAGCTTCAAATCAGGACCGTTCCCCTTACTCCGCACGAACAACTTGTCGGACTGCCGTTCCACTTTGTACGTGCCTCGGCTGTCGCCGCCTGATACGATCTCGTGGAGTTCCATCACCTTTTCAAAGTCAGCCGAACTGAGTCCTTCAGCATCGACGAACGTTTCAAAGTCGCTCGTAAAATCCGACATCCACGTTGATCCTTGGTTACAGTCGAGGCGAAACATACATTCCGGTCGACTGGTCATAAAGAGCAAAAGCGCCTCTCCCAGGCGCGGCCCAAACGGCTAAGATCGCCAGAATGGCAGAATCCACTCGTCGTGTGAACTTGTCCACCTTGGACAAGAATTTCATGCAGGCGATGGAGGCTATGCAGATGAAGTCCTAGTCAGGTGACGGCTTGCGGCCCGGCTGCAGAGGTTTTGCCCGCCGCTCGCCCGGCGCGGGTTTCGTGAACAGCGCAGAGATGTGGACGTGCAAAGCCTCGGCGAGCTTGTCGAGGTTGGCGACGGTCGGATTCTCCATGCCTCGTTCGATTCGCCCGACATAGGTCCGATCGACGCCGGCGTCGACCGCAAGCTGCTCCTGCGAGACGCCGCGCTCGACCCTAATTCGCCGCAGATTCCAGGCCACAAGGGCTTTCCCGTCCATATCTGGACGGGACCATTTGGTCGTGTATTAAACCACGGTGTAAAGACATCATATATCACTGGGAGGTTCATCGATGGAGTCGTTCAAGGTGGCGGTAGGCCGTATCTCGGCATCGAGCTGGAAGGCGAAGGTCACTGCAGGCGCCCTGATAGGGCTCGGGCTCTTGGGACTTTGGATCGGGGTTGAAGGAACTTCGGCTCGCTGCAACGCGCCCGAACTGATTTCGGAATTCCAAGACCGGTACAAGAGCCACTACGACCAGATGATGGCGCGCTTCCAGCAAACTGGCCTCACCGACAGCATCAAGCAATTCAAGGATTATCGTTTGACTATTCGTTCGACTACCACCCTAGGGCAGCAGGGTAACCTTACGCTCTGCTCCATGTCGTGGGACTATGGAGACCCGGCCTGGACAAAAACATTCCACTATGCGGTGGGTAGGGACGACAAGGGTGACCTGGTCTGGCGCTTTGACGGACGCCCACCTTACCAAATCACGATGTTTGACTGACGCTCCAAGCTCGAAGCCCGTGAAGCCTCTTAATCCACGACACTTCGGCTCCCAAGAGTTGGACCGGCTCGACGCATTCAACGTTCTCAAGGACCGCCTTTATGGCCTTCGGTGCGCAATCAAGGGCACAACCGTTTCTAATAACGACGAACGGCAGGGGTTGCTCCAGCTCGTCGATGACCTCGAAGGAGGGATGCTAGGGTTCAGAGATCTTCTTACTTCACCGGCCCTCGTCAAACGGAAAGGCAACTTCAGACCATGAGTGAGTCGGCAGATCGGGCCAAAGGCGCACTGCTCGGCCTCGCCGTCGGCGATGCCCTCGGCGTTCCCCTGGAGTTTGAGGAACGCGATGTCCATTCGCTCGTCACCGAGATGATCGGCGGCGGGCCCTTCGATCTCAGGCCGGGCGAGTGGACGGACGACACGTCCATGGCGCTTTGCCTTGCCGACGCGCTCATCGCCAATCCGCAGCTCGACGAACGCGAGTTGATGCGCCGGTTCGTTCGTTGGTGGCGCAAGGGCGAGAATAGCGTCAATGGCATCTGCTTTGATATAGGCATGGCGACGGAAGCGGCTCTGGCTCGCTTCGAAGAAACCGGCGAGGTCGTCGTCAATACCGACCCGAATCGAGCCGGCAACGGCTCCCTGATGCGTCTGGCTCCCGTGGCGATGGTCGCCGGCGGAGACGTCGATCTCGCTGTCGACCTGGCCCGCAGGCAAAGCGCATGCACGCACGGTGCCCAGGTTTGCCTTGACGCCTGCGGCCTCTACGCCGAACTGCTCGTCGAAGCGATTGCTGGCGCTCCGAAGCTGGAGGTGCTCGGCCGCCGTCCGGTTCTCTTCGGTCACGATGATGTCGCCGCAATCGCGCTGGGCTCGTACCGGGTCAAGAAACGGAACGAAATCCGATCAACTGGCTTCGTCCTCGACACGCTCGAGGCGGCCCTCTGGGCCATTTGGAATTCGGATAGCTTCGATGAGGCTCTCATCAAGGCGGTCAACCTCGCTGGCGACGCCGATACTGTTGGCGCCGTTACGGGCCAACTTGCCGGCGCAATATATGGAGCTTCGAATATTCCTTCAGGATGGCTGGACATACTCGCGTGCCGTGGGACACTTGAAGAGCGTGCTAAAGCACTGTCAATCTGACGGGATCGTTACGCGCCAGCCATTGTGGTCAGGGAAGCTAGCCTAGCTTCCTCACTCCGCAACCCTCCTTAACGTCAGCTTCTGACTCTTTGCTGACGTATGTAGGTCTGTTTTTGGGACGGTAGACACCTGATCGCACCTCAGGTTAATTACGGAGACGAACGTGACCGACGCCGAAATGCTGAAGTTGCTTCAAGGCATCAAGATCGCTGCGACAACCAGGCCGCCGACCTCGCCAGGCTCAAGGCCCTCGGCCTCGACATTCAGGGCGACGACGGGATCACTCTTGATGACATGATCCAGCGCGAATACCAAGCGGGCGAGAACATCGAGAAGGCGATGCGACCCATCCGTGACCGGATTGCTCGAGGGGGCCAGGCCTCGCCGAGACCTGTTGGCGGAGCTTGACGCTTTTCGTGCTCTGGGATCGCCGTATGACCTCACCTGTCCGCTCCTCGGACGGTGACGACTATGCCCTTTTGTTAGCCGAGCTCAAAAACGCATCAGCACGGCTCGCTTGAAGGCGGCCGCACCATCAAGATCATCAGCGACGAGCAGGGCGGGACGAGGGCAAGGACCGGGGTGCAGCTGCGTTCATCGACAACCTGTTCAGCTAGCCGAACGATGGGTTCCTGGAGCCGTGGGAAGGCGAGATGCTAAGGCGTTCTTCGTTCATGTCCGGAACCCGCACGGTCACGAGCGCGGAAGCCAGCCGCCACTCGCCCTCGCGGCCTGCCAGATCGCTTGGGCGATCCAGAGGACGATGAGCTGGATCAAGAGCCTGATCCTGCGGCTGACCTATAGCCGGACCGTGGGAACGTACCGCCGCTCGGCAGCGAGGAACTCATGCATTTGAGTGGGCGGCATGGCGTTCCAGCGGTGCCCCAGAGCGACAGCGAAGGCCGCCGGCCCCGCGATGAACAGCTTGATCCCGCTCGGCTTCAGACGCCCTGCTGCCGCGTCGACGGCGCGCTTCACCAGGCCGGCGCTGGCCTGAGCTGCGCGCGCCGATGTCAGCGGCTCCGAGAGATAGGCATTCATTATCGTGTCGGCCGACGCGCCGGCCGTCGCCGACAAGTCCGCCGACGGGTCACGCAGCACGCCGACGCTCACGACCAAATGATCGTCATCTAGGCTCGTGGGTTGCTCCAAGCGCCAGGCCAGATCGGCATCCCCCGCTTGCGGCCGATCATCGGTTCGCCAAGCCCCCTCTCTCGTCGGGATCTCCAGCTCAAAGCCGATCGCCGAGCGCAAGGTGTGTTTCGGCGTGCAATTTTGGCTCTGACTCAAATTTGATGCAGTTGCGGCGT
>CALMYW010000287.1 GCA_937873665.1 uncultured Sphingorhabdus sp. | reverse complement strand
GGCATCCCGGCGAGGGGGTTCCGCGGGGGAAGGGGGTGACGTTTAACCCCTGCAGCGCGATTGCCCCAAGGGGTGAGGCTTTGCCGGGGGCCGTGAACCGCCTGTGGCAAAAGGAACAAATCTCGGGCATCACTGTCATCCGTGTCTGGTCCTACATCACCGCCAACGAGGGCTTCACCCGGCGCATAGTTGACTATGTGAGCTATATGGTCAGCGCGATTCTCGCCGCGCCGTTCGTCCGCAAGGCAGATGTTGTAGTAGGCACGTCCCCTCAATTTTTCACGGCGGTGGCCGCATACATTGTGAGTCGCGGGAAACGGATTCCGTTCGTGTTCGAGCTCCGGGACCTCTGGCCGGAATCGATTCGAGCATTGGGAGCCATGGCGAAGAGCCCGGCACTCGATTGGCTTGAGAAGGTCGAGCTCTTTCTTTATCGCCGCGCAACTCTCATCGTGTCGGTGACGAACTCGTTTCGCGACGATCTGCAACGTCGTGGTATCAACCCGTCAAAAGTCACAATCGTCACGAACGGCATCGACGCAAGCCGTTTCCAGCCGCGACCGAAAGACCACGCGCTGTTGGAAAAGCACGGACTGCACGACAAGTTCGTGGCAGGCTACATCGGGACGCATGGAATGGCCCATGGATTGGATACGATCCTGGACGCGGCCACTGCGTTGAAGCGCGAGCCCGAAGGCGACCGGTTCCGGCTTTTGCTTCTCGGTGACGGAGCCGCGAAGGCTGCCTTGGTGGAACGAGCCAAGCGCGAGGGGCTCGACAACGTCGTCTTCGTCGACACTGTTTCCAAGGACGATGTCGTCCGCTACTGGTCGCTCCTCGATGTCTCGATCATTCATCTGAAAAGGTTGGATCTCTTTCGCTCCGTCATTCCTTCGAAAATGTTCGAGTGCATGGGAATGGCGATTCCGGTCATTCACGGCGTCGAGGGCGAGTCGGCCGCCATCGTGGAGCGCGAGCAGGTTGGCATCGCCTTCGAACCGGAGAATGCCCGGGAACTCTGCCGGGTGCTCCTCGAACTTGAAAGGGACCCGGCATTGCGGAAGACGCTGGCCGCCAACGGGCCAGCGGCGGCGCGGCGGTATGACCGAAGCGAACTGGCAATGAAGATGCTTCGGCATCTGGAGAATGCCGTTCAGCGGAAGTCTCATTTCGATGCCGAATGATAGGTTGCAAGAACCAAAGCATAGGAATTCCGTGGAATGAATGAACACGACCACACGTTACCTGACCACGTCCTCGGAGACCGGCTGAGCCGGCGCGAGGCTATAGTAGGCGTCATCGGCCTCGGTTATGTCGGCCTTCCCCTCGCGGCCGCCTGCGCCCGCGGCGGGTTCAGGACGGTCGGCTTCGACGTCGATCTCGCCAAGGTAGAGGCGCTCAACGGCGGCCACTCATATATCGACGCGGTCGCCTCGGATGAGGTCGCCACCTTCCTGGCCAGCGGACACTTCGGGGCAACGGCCGATTTTTCCCGTCTGACTGAGTGCGACATCGTCGTTATCTGCGTGCCGACGCCGCTCACGCGCCACCGCGATCCCGATCTCAAATACGTGATGACCACGGCTGAAACCATTGCCGCGCACCTGCGACGCGGCCAGCTCGTCATTCTCGAGTCGACCACCTTTCCCGGCACGACCGAGGGCGTCGTGAAACCGATCCTCGAAAAAAATGGCCTAACCAGCGGCGTCGATTTCTTCCTCGGGTTCTCGCCCGAGCGCGAGGATCCCGGAAACGCCAACTTCCAGACAGCGTCCATCCCCAAGATCGTCGCTGGCGATGGCGTCATCGCATCCAGTCTCATGGAGACCTTCTACGGCGCAGTCGTGGCGCGTGTGGTGGCCGTATCTTCCCCTGCAGTCGCTGAAGCGGTGAAGATCACCGAGAATGTGTTCCGGGCGGTCAACATCGCGCTCGTCAACGAACTGAAGGTGATCTACGGCGCAATGGGGATGGACGTCTGGGAGGTCATAGACGCCGCGGCAACCAAACCCTTCGGCTACATGCCCTTCTATCCTGGACCTGGCCTCGGCGGGCACTGTATCCCGATCGATCCCTTCTACCTGACCTGGAAGGCGCGCGAGTTCGGACTGGCAACGAAGTTCGTCGAGCTCGCTGGCGAGATCAACATCTCCATGCCGAAGTACGTCATTGACAACCTCGAAAGGCAGCTCGACCTACGCCAGAAGAGGTCTTTGAGTTCCTCGCGAATCCTCATCGCAGGCATTGCCTACAAAAAAAATGTGTCCGACATTCGAGAGAGTCCGACCTTCCACCTGATGGACATTCTCGCGAAACGGGGCGCCACTGTGGACTACCACGACCCGCACGTGCCGATTATACCGCCGACCCGCGAGCACAGCGAATACGCAGGCATCCGTTCAGTCGTTCTCTCTCCTGACACTCTCGCGAGCTACGATGCGGTTGTGGTGTCGACTGATCACGATGCGGTCGACTACCGGCAGCTCGCGCAACACTCCAAGCTAGTGATCGACACCAGAAACGTCTTCTCGCGTAAGGAAATCGTCGCCCCGGTGATTGTAAAATCCTGAAGCTACGGACCAGGTGCTGTCCACTTCCCGGCTCCATCGCCAGTACCGCTCGGTGCCGGCAATCAACATCATCTGGCCCATGCTGCGCAGCTAACCTTGCTCTTAAAGCCGGCTTTCCTGCGCAGCATCACGTTCACGTCCGCTTTGAAAAGGCGGCCCGCGCCGGAGCGACACCCTGCAGCTCGCCCGGCCCGTCTTCAGTTTTTCAGGGACCAAGACGAGGCGCGGCACCCGCTGGAGAAGATGGAAGAGGCTGCAGCCTGACGGGAGCCCGTGGTCGCTCGAGGCGAGCACCCCGGCGCTGGCCGACAAACTGCGCCGCCTCGACCGCTACGAGCGACGCGCACTGTCGCGGCGCAAGGCGGCGGCCCGCGCCATTGATGCCTCTGCAGGCGACGCGGACGCCACTGTATCAGTGCGTACAGACCCGTGGTGCCGACAATCTTGAGCTGCGCAATTGACGCATCTCTTACATCGTCTGGAAATATATTATGCGTATTGCGCAAACTCACTAAAGCAGGATACAAGAGACGATCCACGTAAATATATGCTTTACACGCAATTCTGGACCAACAACCCATGGTTGATCTTGATCTTCCCCCCTCACCGGCACCCAATACGCAATTTTATAATCTGCGCGCCGCCGGCCTCTGGGGCATCTTGGCGGCGCTGGGCGTCGCGCTCTTCGTCACGCGCTACCGCGGCATGGTCGGACTGGCGGGGGCGGCCGAGGCGGTGTTCGCCGTGCAGGCGGCCATTTCGCTGTGGGCGGGGGTCACGGTTAGGTCGGGCAGCGTTACGCTTCCGCGGGCGCTGATCAGGCAGATGCCGCTTGTTGTCTGGGGACGCCAGAGCATTCCAATGGCGGGCGGGCGCGGCGTCACGTTTGCGGGACACTCGCTGGGGGTTGACGTCGTGATCCTCTCCGCCGGCGGTG
>CALMYW010000286.1 GCA_937873665.1 uncultured Sphingorhabdus sp. | reverse complement strand
AGAACTTCAGCTTCAAGAGCGTGGGCATCCAGGCGCAGGGGCGCACCACCATCCTGAAGATCAACTACCGCAACACCCGCCAGATATTGCACACCGCCAGTCTGGTGGCCGCGGACCTGCTGACCGCGGACGACAAAGACGACGACGGCATCCCCTTGCTCAAACCCGTAAGCTGCGGGCGCGAAGGGCAAGAGCCAATCATCATCAAACTGCCCACCCTGCAGGCTGAAGCAGAAGCTATTGCCGACCACCTGGCCCAAGCCCACACGGAGGGCTTTGCATGGGGCGACATGGCCGTGCTGTGCGCAGACACCAAGACGCGCGACCTGTGCGCCCGCACCCTGGCCCAGCGCAAGTTGCCCGTAGAGAACCGGCTGGGCTCGGGCGACTTTGACCCTACCAGCAACAAGATCAAGGTGATGACCATGAAGGTCAGCAAAGGCTTGGAATTCCCCGTGGTGGCGCTACCCGGTGTCGGGTATATGCCTGCGGCGGGGGAAGACGAGAAGGAAGCGGCGCGGGTGTTTTATGTGGCCGCAACTAGAGCTACGCAGAGGTTAGTGATGGGGGTGGGTGGGAGCCAAGGGTTTGCTGCACGACTACTTAAGTCGCCTACGTCGGAGTGGAGAATTCAATGAACTGGGATTGGGTACCAAAGGCTTTGTTTGGTGTGTACGCTGCGGCAACAAAATTCTTCAAACCGAGATTGGCAGAACGCAAAGCGGGCGCAATGCCTGAGGCAGTTCCAAGTTCAGTCGACGAAAAATTGTTGGATGGTGCGTTACGTCGCCTCGGGGCCATTGAGCCAACTGATTCATGGTGGAAGTCTGCGGTTGCCAACGTTGAAGGAGTGGCTCTCCGACCAAATATTTTCTGCAGACCAGCGGTACGTGAATGGCTCAGCGTGCAGGCCAATAAAGACGATTTGAAGGCCGCAACAAGAGCAAAGCTCGCCCAGCAGAAAATCCCAGATGTAATTGTTGCCCGGCTAGTCCAATCCTATATATCCGCCGACTCCACTGGTGAACATCGCAGCTACGCGGAAAACGCGATCAGTATTGCGGTCGCCTTCCTACAAGCCAGCATTCAAAGTAGAGTGCTTGACCCTGGAGGTGTGGCCATCCTTCAAGCGACGGCTATCCGAACAGATGAAAGAATGCAGGAAGGGATAGCAGCCATCAAAGAAGCTGCAAATTTGAAGAAAAACCCGCATATCGCTCTACGGTTTAATGAAGAAGCGCGGCGCGATTTAGGCAAGATTCTCCGACGCCGAGCTTCGCCCGATCAAGATACAGGTGGGGCACTCAGGAATCTGCTTGCCGACTTTGAAGACGGTCGCCGCCTAGCCTCAGCAGATAAATCTATTGAAAAAGAAGTCCGATACTGGCTTGCGCGCGTTGAAGCTGCCAATGGCCATCCAGAAGTTGCGGAGGCCTTGCTCACACAATTGATGTCGGCGGGTTTCTTGGTTCCAGAAGCAGCATGGGGGTTACTTGAGCTGAGCAAGTCAGAACCGGAGCGTGCACTACAGCGACTACGCGATCTAAAAGAAATGGACAGTCAAACAGTCATGTTTCATATCGCGCTGAAGCTTGGCGGAGCATTGGAAGCTCTCGCATTCGTAGACGAACTACATCCTTCTGATTCGTCAGCTTTCACACCAACAGGATGGAATAACGTTTGTGCAACTCTATTCGCTGAGGGTCGATTCGACGATGCCGTTGGGTATCTGAACATGCTTACGCATGCCGAGTTGGAACAATGCACTCATCTCTACTATCAATATGCAATCAGTCGCCTGCTAGCGATGGTGCCACGCGATCGATTCAACAGCGTAATGCACCAAGGATTCTCCTCTGTTGTTGAGCACTTACTCGATAGCCCCGATGCAGAACGGGCAAGAAGTGCTGCCTTGGAGGCAGCACAAAAAGCGCTGACTTGTGCACAGAATGCCGATGATCACTTGATCGCAGAGCGGTGCGAAAACGGCATTCGAAGCCTGCGTCTGCTTGACCCTACTACCCGTGAAGAAGAAGCCGCTGCGATCTCCGCTCAAATGAAGGACGGAGCGACCGCGGTCAAATTGATCTGGCTTGTTCGGGTGCATGAAATCCCTTTCGACTCCGGCCCCCTTCAAAGATATCTGGCCCATTGCAGAAAGATGGGTGGATTGACACCCGACCAATTGCGGGCGGAGTTGTATCTACTCAATAAACCAGAGCAGAGCGCAGAACTAGTGCGCTTTCTTAGTGAAGAATGGAATGCACTTCTGCCAGACAACAGTCCTGAGGCTTTGACTATCATGATGGTTCAAGCTCTCGCATTTGTTAAGGATTTCGATGGCGCTACAGCATTCTATGAAGGCCACAAGGCCAACATTTCACAACCTGTAGCGGATCGACTTGATCTAATGCTTCGGGGGGCAAGGGGGCAAGATGCGAGCGATCGAGCACTTGAACTGTTTAATGCATCAAATGCCATTGAAGATTTAGTCAATCTGGTTCAAATACTTGAACAGGGAAAGCAATGGAAACGCCTAGCACCCTATGCGGAAAAACTATTTAAGAGAGAACCCAACTTTGACACCGCTATGCTTCGTTTGCGATGCTTGCGTCGCACGAAGGCATCAGCTGCGGAAGTAAATTCGTTCTTAAAAGGCACAGCAAGCCTCGTACAGCAGCGCCCCGAAATTCGATCCGCACGCGCATGGGCACTGTTCGAAGATGGCGATCACGCGGCATCTAAAACATTGAACGATGTGTTGCTGGGCGAGCGCAGTGATAGCACAGATATTGCGCTGGACATCAACATCGCCGTACGCACTGGCGACTGGGAGCGATTCCGGGATATCAGCGTCAAGGCCCTTGAAATGCGCTCGCAATTGAATAGCCACATGCTGTTGTCGCTTGCAAAACTTGTGGGGTTTACTGATCCAGAACGTGCACTTGCACTCGCCCAAGAAGCAGTTACCCAGGATGGAGAGGACCCAGCAGTTCTGCTTGGCGCACATGCGGTTGCAATCGCTGCACGTCGTGACGATATTGCTATGCCTTGGGTTCACCAAGCTGCAGAACTATCCAAGGACAAGGATACGGGGCTGATTCGATCGTACTCACATAAAGAACTCGTTGAATTCATGCGCGGCAATGCTGAAAGCTGGCGACACAAAAATGAGATGTATCGAAAAGGGCAAGTGCCAATTCACATGGCAGCATCAATGTTCAATGCGCCGCTCACGCAAATGCTCGTAGGCGCGCCGCGACGGAACGCTGATGAGGCGGATGTTCGGCGGCGACAACCAATTCCAATTCGGAGCGGGAGGCGGCAGAAGATGCCTGCAGACACCTTTCGCCGCATCGCACTAGATATCACCTCCATTTTCGTTCTGAGCGAACTTGGGCGGCTCCAAGATGTTCTTGAGATGTATGACAAAGTTTTCATTTCACCCAGGGTGATGGAGATGTTGCTTTCGGACCGTCAAAAGGTCGTCTTTCACCAGCCGTCCCGTATTTCTGAAGTGAAGCCACTGATGGGTTTTCTAAGTGCAGGAAAGCTCAATGTAATTAAGGATGACGGCGATGCAGCACTTGTGGAAGAGGTGGGAGATGAGGCTGCTTCTCTACTAAAGGCTGCAAAGCTTCAAAGCGGGTATTTTGTTCACCCAGGCCCGCTGTTTAAGGTTGCTTCTTTCATGGAAGAACAGGCAGACCTCGGTTCATTGGTAACACTAGTTACTGACCCAATCGATGTAGCAATTGCTTTGTTGCGAGAAAGCAGGATCACGGAAACCGTACATCGAAGCGGCGTGGATGTGCTTCAACGTTCAGGTTCAGTTTCGAGGCTCGATGTTGCTATCAGTGCACCTCTATTTGTCGATAGTTTGGCCCTACAGTATTTGCAGCAAGCGAAGCTGCTTCAACCACTCATCAGTTCTGGGCACGCTATTTCGGTTCATAAAAGTACGGTCGAGGAATGGCAGGCACTCTTGGCAACAGAACCACAGGCAGATGCCATGAAAGCTGCGCTCAATGACATTCGGTTGACGCTTAGAGCTGGACTTGTATCCGGCAAGCTGCAATTTCTCACTCAAAGCAGGAGCCAACGAGGAGAACTCAATGAGATCGCGTTACTTCCCGTGATGGACTTGCTTGAGGACATCTCACCAGTCGAGGCAGCTGTAGTCGATGACCGTATGTTTGCCGACAATTTTTCACTGACCGACTCGAAAGGCATAAACGTTCCCTTGCTTTCAAGCTTGGATTTGCTAGACACGCTTGTGATACGTGGATTGATGAGTGCAAGTGAAAAGCGAGATGCACTGCACATCCTTCGGGAGCGGTGCTATTTCTGCATTCCATTGCCCCCTGAGGATTTGCTTATGCAGATCACGGAAGCTCGCGTCGAAGATGGAAAGGTTCAAGAAACAGCAGAACTTAGAGGTGTACGTGAAAACTTCGCAAGACTGCATTCAACAGACGTGCTGTGCACACAAAGTGACTTGGGGTATCAAGACATCATTTGGAACACGGGAATGTATGCAATTGCGAAACTGTGGGCAGACGAAGCAATGCCAGTTGCAGAAACCGTCGCTCGGGCGAACTGGATCGTCACCAACATCATTCCAGATGTAGAGCTGGCCATGCGTTTCGCGGTAGATGGCTCTACCCGAATCCGCCAGGTTGCCGCAGCTAAGGCTGGCGCATATCTACTTGGCCTTAGCAGTAAGGCTGAGCGACAAAAGGCACAGTCGCAGTGGTTTGAAGAATCCTGCCTAACGTGTTTTCTCCCAGGAAATTCTGATGTACTGGATGAGATTGCCACACAAGCCGCTGATGCCCTTATCCGCCGTACCCAGGAGATTGCAATTGAACTTGCACGCCAAAATCGCTAGATTGCAACTCCGCAGTTTTCCCGATGCTATTGCAAAGCGTGTCCTACAACGCGAGGACGTTATTGCACTTGCCGAAATGGGGTCTGCAGAAGTTGGTGCAATCGGCAACATACATTTTTCGGACATAAAGGCAACATTGCTAAGCGGTCAATTCGGGGTCCCAACCGCTGTCCCAAGCCGCAGTGGCGAAGAAAACACGTCTATCGTTCGAGCAAAGACAGGATTGCACTCCTTGCGTCGGGGAGATGGGCCTGAAGTTGAGCTGCCGGAATTGGGTCTACTCGACCCTGCTGAAAATGTAAGACTGAACGCCTATGCTGAAATCGCAAAGCGAGCAAAACCATGGTGGCCGAAACGGGACGACTGGCACAAAATTTTGGTAAGTCGTCCACTTTCGAATGGCGAGTTTGGCATATTGATAGGTGAACTTCAGCACCTTCCGGATCGAGAGATTTTGCGTATTGCAGCCACGGTTTCGCAGGGTAGCTTCGGAGTTGCCGATTTGATCCCGAGTGACCCGTCGTATTACCAATCTTTGATCGGCGGGATCGCAAGTACAGTGAGTAACGATGAGTACGTTGCCCAAGAACTAATACCCCAACTAACGAAGTTTTGTAGTGCCGATGTGCTGTGGGGCCTGAGAAGCATTCGCGCAGTTTCAGTGTGGACGGATCTTGATTCGGTTGCGATCACAAGTTCAATTGCAAATGACGACCTACTAGCGGCGTTGAAGACCCTGGGGACCGGGAATACTCCGTTTTCACTGCTATCGACGTTTCTCATTGCTCGAGCACGTACAGCAAGTGACGCGCGGTTCGGTGAAATTGCAGATAATGCGCTAAACATGCTAATTGAGCTGGCTTCGCCAAATGCAAGTGGGCATGAGCGATCTGAGCTTTTCCCAGCGCTAGTACGACTGACTTTGAATGCCATCAGTATGAACGAAGCGTTCGCGCTGGCCCCAGCATATTGGCGCAGATTGGCCGCTTTTGCACACGCAACAAGCTTGCTGGAATCGCTTGATTTTCAGGGTTGGAATCAACACGAACTGGCTTCGTGGTGTGACGCGCAGCAGTCGATGGATACTTCAGCGATAGGCATTCTTGACTTAGTCCGTGATCCTTACTGGCGGGCTGATATTCAAACAGATAAAGTCCTCAGCGTTTCTGCATTGATAGCGGCACTTAGGTGGAATCCTATTAGCAATGACTACCTGAATCAGTTATCCCAAAGACAAGCAGAACTGGTTCAGGGACTCTATCCAGAGTTGAGGTTGGCATTCGGCTTACCGGGCGCATTTTCGCAAAGACGGTCTCGAAACGATGATGGTTTAGAGGAAACCATTGGGTTAGAACTTTTGGACGGATTCACACCAGACGGCTCAAATGCAGTTGCGTTGAATTCGCATCAAGCATGGAATGCACTCGAGCACAGTTCTCGAATATTTTCTTTTAGCAACGAATTGCTTGTAAGGCTGCGCGAGATCGCTAGCAATATTCAACTCCAGGGATCGTCTATTTCAGATGAAGAAGCCTCGATACTTTCTTGCGTCGCAGAGGTCGCTGCTCTGCAGCGCGATGAGGAGCTCGCGGGCATCTTGGCGACGTGCATCCTCAAAGGTGTCGAAAACAGAACTCGGCCCATTGACGCGGCGGTGAGCGGTGCGGTTCTAGTTATGGCTTCGTGCGCCTGTCAAAATCGAAACGATAGTTTTCTTTGGGCTGCAGATAGATTGGTTGCGTTGGCTTACCGCATCCCGAGAGGGGCCTGCGCCCAAGAGCTGGCCGATTGGATAGAAGGCATACAAAGGTTTATCCCCCTTCAAGAGCGACGATTGGGTAAAGCTTGGATCATTGCGCGATCAGCAGCTCAGTAGTGATCTCTTTAGTCGGCAGTCGCCTCATTTTTAATAGCTTCTTGCGGATATTCCACGAGGGCTATGGCCATATTTGATTTGAAGACCGTTGCAGTCCAATCACTACAGCGATGCAACAGGCAGTTTCGTAATCTGCACAACTAACACAACAAGAGCCACTCCCCATGCACGAAATCATCTGCCCCCACTGCAGCAAAGCCTTCAAGATCGACGAGGCGGGGTA
>CALMYW010000285.1 GCA_937873665.1 uncultured Sphingorhabdus sp. | reverse complement strand
CGCGGCGTCTTGCGCTGTGTCGATCGATGTTGCCCGAGCACGCGGCAGACCCGCCGCTCGGACACCGGCATCATGCCCCGGATATGATCGATACAGCGCCTGCGGCGCGCGGGGCTCAGAAGTTTGTGCTGGCGCACGCTTGCGGCTCCCCTTTGCAGCCTCCTGCAGGATCAGCTTGTCGAGCGTCAGGTCCGATACCGCCCGCCGTAACCGGGCGTTCTCCTTCTCCAGCTCTTTCATGCGCCGGGCCTGATCCATCATCAGGCCCCCGTATTCCTTGCGCCAGCGGTAGTAGCTTTGTTCGGTGACGCCGATCCGGCGACACGCATCCGCCACCGTTCCGCCCTGCGCCAGCACGATCTCCGCTTCACGCAACTTGGCGATGATCTCCTCCGGCTTGTGCTTCCTCGCCATTCCATTCCTCCTTCGTGGCCAATTCTAAAATGGAAATTGGGCCACTCAGAAGGGGGCAGATCAAGCATAGAAGCCCGGCTGGGGAATCCATACAACCGGTCCCGCTTCGCGAACTGCGGCATAGACATCTGAGGAATCGGCCAGCGCTTCGTCCGAGAAGAGATCGATATCCAGTTTGGGAATGCTTGATGGAATGTTCATAGGGGCCATTCGCTAAAGTCTGGATCTCAATCGCTTCAGTCGATCCGGAACGCCATTGTCCTCGATCGCGCCGGAGATGGTTCGGAACATGCGTAGCTGCCCTTCGGGCGCATGGTTATAGGTTCCGTGCACCCAGGCCATGATCGTCGCATCGAACCGATCGAATGCGAACAGGACGTATTCATCCCAGAGCTGCTGCTGGTCGACCGCGACGCCATGATCTTTGAGGACATCGACGTAGGTTTCGAAAATCGAACGTTCGTGTTCTTGACGCTGCTCGTTGGTCAAAGCGGACATCAGGAAGTAAGAGAGATCGCGCAGTCCTGGTCCGGAAAAGGTCACCTGCCAATCGAAATAGCCGGCGCTGCCATCAGGCCGGGAGAAGGTGTTGCCCAAATGGGAATCGCCATGCAGCACAGTGGCCGGCAGGGTCTGCCAATAGTCGATAACCGCACGGCTACATTCGTGCCACACCTCAAGCGCGGCCAGCGCGGTTGCGCTGACATGTTCACGGGGCGGATTACCCAGGAAAGTAGTCCGCACACCGTCATGCGCCGAAAGCAGCCAATTCACCCCATAACGCCTTGGCCGGGGTCTGATCCATGACAGGTCGGTACCTAATCGTTCGGACTGCCAGAATTGGGCATGAATTCGAGCGAGAGCTACTGCGACTGCCCGGGCATGTTCAGGCGTACAGTCATATCCTTGCCAATAGGGCACACAACCGGTCTGCTCGATGTCTTCCAACAAGACAAGCGAGCGACCTCCGCCAAAGCTGCTGGCATGAAAGCAACGCGGAACCAGATCGCCCAGTTCCGGCGCCACTTCGTTGTAAAACCGCACCTCAGCCTGGTCCATGTGCAGGACCGCGAGCATTTCGCGGTGAGCGGCGGAAGGCGGCGTGGCCTTG
The DNA here is from genome assembly GCA_937873665.1 of uncultured Sphingorhabdus sp. The sequence continues at coordinate 17,366 of CALMYW010000285.1, read as the reverse complement.
GCAAACAGCCCGCGAGGAGCCTTTTCAGCACCCTCCCCGCTCCATTCAAGCGTCCAACGGCAACGATCGGTCATCCCGGCGTGGGCATCGGCAGTATTCATCGCTGACAAGGTCAGCCCCAGCGGATCGCCAACAAGTTCTTGCATCACCGGTAGCGAGAGGTCCGCTATGCGGCACGGTGCGGTAACGCCGATATCTTCGACTGCGGATAGAAGCCGATCCGCATGGGCCAATTGGTCGAGCGCATCGAGGTGACATTTTGATTCGAGCACGGATAGCATGAGACGTTATTCCTGTTGGCCAGCTACTGTTCGAAGATAGTCTTATGGCAGGGCCTCTTGGTGTCAATCAATTGACACCAAAGTTCGGAATGCACTAGCTGCTAACAAGGATAGTCGGCTGCAGCCACAGCCTTTGGAGGTTCGCGAACTGGCCGGGCGCAACCACAACGACCCTTGTTGTCCTGAAAGAAAAGCCGGGCCCGATTTGCATCGAGCCCGGCAACCCCCTTTGGGGAGGACTGGTCCCGCAGATCAGAACTTGACGGTCGCTGTCGCACCGTAGGTGGCAGGTTCGGCCCAGGAGGCGTTGGCATAGCCGATCGGCTCGACAATGATCGAGCTAACCTTGGGACGATTGTTGGTAATGTTGCGCCCGAATACCGCCAGTTCATATTGCCCATCGGCAAAGGCAATCGACGCTCTGGCTCCCAGAAAGCCGGCTGCCGGGGCAGTGGTTGCCGCGATAACTGCATTATTCTGGGTGTTGACGGCATTGGCCACCGCGGTCGAACCGGGCGGCACAACCGCGCCGTTGACCGGCCAGTTATAATGCCAGGTCGGGGTGTCACCCTGCCAGCTGTAGTCTACCCGCAATTTGAGGTCAGACGAACCGATTGCGGTCGAATAGTCGGCGGCCAGCGTGAACGACTCCTCGGCAACGCCAGTGAAGCGTTCCTGCGTGCGATCGCCGCCAAAGTCCGAGAATTCCTTGTACTTGGGGTCAGTCAGGCTTCCCGTCGCTGAAACGCGAAGCCCGGCAACCGGCGCAACCGTCAGTTCGCCTTCAACGCCGCGGAATCGTGCCTTGCCGGCATTGCCCAGGATCGTTGCCGGAATGCCTCCCACGCTGACAATCGTCGAACGCTGGATATCGGTCGAATCGACGTGATATGCAGCCAGATTCAGACGGACCCTGCGATCGAGGAATTCGCTCTTAAGACCAATTTCATAGGACTGGGCGACTTCGGGGCGGAACGGCACAAAGGCTGCGGGGGTCAACGCGCGCAGGTTTTGTCCACCAGACCGGAAGCCCCGCGATGTCTTGGCATAGAGCATGATGTCGTCGGTTGGCTTGTATTCAAGCCCAATAGTGTACGACCAGCCACCAAAGCTGTCGCGACGGCGCACCGCGCACTGGGTCGGACCGACAACATCAGTGCCCAGAAGGACCGGGGCGACCGGGGCGATCACGCAGATCGTTGCCCCTGTCCCGCGATGATAGTTGTTGTTGCGGGTTTCCAGGCCCTTGTCATCGACCGAATAGCGCAGCCCGGCGGTCATCGACAGCCTGTCGGAAAGGTGCATCGTCCCTTGAACGTATACACCCAGGCTGTCGTTATCGATTAGGCCGTAGAAATGCGAGGTCAGCGGGTTTAGGGCTGGCAAGGCAATCGAGATCGATTGATCAAAACCCTTCTCGTGGAACGCGAATGTTCCCATTGCGAAATTCAGGGCATCGCCGAAGGCCTTACCGGTGAACTGGAGCTCGCCCGACCACTGTTCCAGCTCCTGCTTTCCGTCTGTGACGTGAATTGCATATTGCGAGCCATCGAGGTCGACAATCGCCGAGCTTTCAACCTTGCGGTAACCGGTGATCAGCTGGATTTCTCCCCACCCGGTGTCGAGAATGCCCGTCAGCCCATAGGTCTGTGTCTTGGCAAAGGCATAGGGAACTTCGTTGACCGATGCCGAATTGCGGTTGGCATCCAGGAAGGCGATCTGACTGTTCAGAAGCCCAAGCCCGATTCCGATCGAGGCGCCGGCATTGGCCGGTGTCGTCGGCGGAGGCCCGCCATTGGTTGCCCCGACGAACAAGGCAGCGCTTCCAGCAAGCGAATAGGTGGGATTTGTTGCCGTGAATGGGGTTGTCGCAAGGCTGACCGAGCGCGCTGCCGAGAGCTCATCCATCTCGAAGTATTCGCCCGAGAACCGCAAAGTGAGATTCTCTGTCGGCTTGATGTCCAGCTTGCCGCGCACGTTCCAACGTTCGCGGTTTTCCAGCTTGAGCCCGTTGAGCGAACCCGTTGGCGGGCGGCGCGATATGCTTGAATTGTTTGCCGCGATGGCAGTGCCGACGCTGGCAGGAACTACATTTGTAACATAACCGTCTCTGGAGAGCCGCTGGACTGCCACGCGCAAACCGACGCGGTCGTTTACAATCGGGAGGTTAAGGACGCCCGATGCCTGGAATTCGTTGAAACGACCGTAGGTAACCGAGAGCCGTCCGGTGACTTCATCGAGATCGGGATTGTTGGTCACAATCGATATGGCGCCACCAGTGGTGTTGCGGCCGAACAAGGTCCCTTGTGGCCCCTTGAGCACTTCAACCTGCGCCACATCCAGGAATTCGCCGTTCAAGCCATAGGCACGGGCCCAGTTGACCCCATCGACATAGACCCCAACCGACGGATCGAGTGTCGCCAGGGCGTCGTTCTGAAGCTGACCGCGCAGAGCAAACAGCACCGCGCTGGGGGAGGCCGAGTGGAACCGGGTCGAAAGCCCCGGCGTAATCCGGCCGATATCCTGCACACGCTGAAGGCTGCGTTCGGTCAACTCTTCGCCGGAAAAGGCTGAAATCGCCACAGGAACATCCTGTTGATTTTCGGCAACCTTTCGTGCCGTAACCAGGATTTCTGTCAGTTGCCCTGCATCATCCGCTTCCTGTGCCATGGTTGGAACAGAAAACAGGGCCAGGGCCATTACCCCGACAGCCGAACCACCCAGTCGAAGACTCTTGGACTTTTTCGCAAACGCCTTTGGCTTCCGCATGATGCTCTCCCTGCTTGTCGCCGGATGCGCCTGATTCCGGCACTTGTATCACTAGGTGTGCCATCGGCGTGCATTCATGTCAACTAGTTGTCAAAAAAGCCCCAGAAGCCGTCCCTCGATGATTATTCGCTCGAATCCAAAGTGGACTGAAAGGTCTGCGAGAGCCACTTTCTGGTTTCGGGAGCGAGCCTGCCCTCGGGTGCGGGCATCGGATAGATGAGGCGATAGAGAAAGAATCCCGACGCAATCAATACGATCCGGATTGCGCGCTGCTCCGCAAGCGGGCCATCGAACCAAGTTTTCAAAGGTTTGATGATCTTGCCCGCCAGCAAGCGATAGGCAATTTCCCGTGATGTGGGATCTGCGCTGGCCAGCAGGAGCATGGGCAAGGGATTGAGGTGATCGGGATCATCGGCCGTCAGGAAATCGACCAGTGATTCGCCAAATTGTTCGCGGGGGTGGTCCGTCAATCGCCGAACATCAAGCAACTCCCCGAATGCCTCCTCGAACAAGGCTTCTTTCGAGCCGAAATAGCGATTGACCAGAGCTATATTAACGCCCGCCGCCCCGGCAATTTTCCGCACGCCGGTCGCAGCATACCCATTCGTTGAGAAGGCCGCCTGAGCTTGATCTGCCCCCTTCTGAGTGGCCCAATTTCTATTTTAGAATTGGCCACGAAGGAGGAATGGAATGGCAAGGAAGCACAAGCCGGAGGAGATCATCGGCAAGCTGCGTGAGGCGGAGATCGTGCTGGCGCAAGCATTACAACACCGTCAGGCCACACAGCTCGTTGGGGTATCGGCCCCCGGCCCCGGAAGCGGCGACGCCGCCATGGCTGCCCTCCGGTTCCGCTTCGCTCCACCTGCGGCCAGCCATGGCGCCAGAGACGGTTCTGCACTAACAATCACCACGGACCACTCAGTGGGGGCCGGTCAAATCTCGCCCCGTCCCGGCCACGCCCAAGCTGGTCCATCTTCGCCCGAATCTGCGCAAGCCGCGCCTTGAACGATCCGGTTGCATCCATTTGCGCAATAAGTGCAGTAAAGGCGGTGTCGTAGGCCGCACTGAGCGGCAGATCGACTGGGGGGGGGATGGCTACCTCCATCTAGCGTCGCAAGGTCTGCGGCGGCCAATTTCCAGGCGGCATATGCCCACAAGGCGCCAAGCGCCACGCAAGCTATCATCAGAAATGCCGATCCTGCCCCCATTGTCAGCTCCATTTTCACCGAGCGCGACCATGGGGCGCAGGGTACGATACGGTGTGCTTGGCTCGGACACTGGAAGCAGACAGGTGCTACTTCCGCTCCAAATTGCGAAGCATCAGCACGCCCAGCAGGATTACGAAACCCATCGTAAAGACCGATACCAAGCCCAGCGATTCGTACAGCGCAACCTTGTCCCAGACCACCCCGGTGGCATCCGTTACCGTTCCAACCGGAGGAAGGGCGGCTGCAGCGACGAATTCGAGAAAGGTGGCGGCATATAGGCCGAGAGCCTGGGCATAGGCTTGCGGCTCAAGCACGAGCTGCTTTGCGCCGATCCGTCTTTCGACCATGCCATAGATCAGGAAGATGGTCGCAACGCAGAGATACCACCCGGCAAAATTCTTGAGTGGTACGCCGAAATAACCGCCGCCATCATGCCAGATCCAAGACTGGGACACTGTGGCGCGCGACGGATCCATGGCCACGTCCCACATCACCATGACAAAGCTTCCGACCAAGACTCTGGGGATAAGGTCTACGCTCCTGCCATCATCCGATCCACGCTGGAGGATCAACTTCGCGATCAGCCACGAGATGTAGCAGATCCCGAAATAGGCGGGCATGATCAGCAGCGGAACGACACCTAGTTTGGGCCCGAGCTTCTCGGTGTAGTGGTAGTTCCCGAACGGGAAGCCTGTCAGGATCGAAGCGGTTTCATAGGACCACGAAACGCCAAAGGTGATCAGGAAGAACAAGCCTAGCAGCTTCCATCCGATTTCGCGTGGGCCATGCAACAGGACGATCAGCACTGGAGCCAGGATCGAGATCGCCGGCACCAGCGTGAATAGAGGAGTTCCGTGCAAGACGGGCTTTGCAGCAGCAAATGCGGCGTAAAAGGCTATGCACAGCCAGATGATGCGATTTCGCACGGAATTGCCTTCCCGGTCCTGATGCCTGAAACTTGCTCGTCAGTACTTCCAGCCGATCCATTCGCAGATCGCCCTGCCCAGGACCCATTCCTTGTCGGCTTCGGCAAGCCAGGGAAGCTCCCGCGAAAACATGGTCAGGCATTCGCTCCACGAACAGCGCATCCGGGTGAAGTCCGTGCCCCAGAAGAACCGTTTCGACCCGAAGGCATCGAACACCTGTTTGAGCGGAGCATGGGTATCCGCAAAGGGGTAGGCATCGTTCGACATGCTGGGAGCGCCGGTTGCCTTGACCGCAATGTTCGGGTGCGCGGCCAGCGCGATCATGGCGTCGAAATGTTCGACCGCTTCGGGCAGCTTGGCAAAGGGACTGACCGAAAGGTGATCGATCAGCAGGCGCGCCTTGGGATAGCGAGCTGCCAATTCGCCCAGCCGTCCGAACCCGGCAGGAGGCGCCATCAGACCAAGAGCGATCTCGCGGTCATGGGCAGCCTCGACCAGCCAGTCGAGCTCACCCGCCTCGAATTTGGCCCAGGCTTCAGGGCTGGCGATGATGAAGCGCAGGCCGAGCATGCCGGGCTTGGCCAGCCATTCGTCAACCCTGGCGGGACTTGCCTGATCATCAAGCGGAAACCAGCCAAGCGTCGCGAAGCGATCAGGGTGCAGGCGTGCGGCTTCAACCGCATAATCGTTCGAGCATGGATCCCAGACCGCCGGGCAATTGACCACGCGATCGATCCCGGCCGCATCCATCTCGCGCAGGGCATCTTCAATAAGGTGCGGCGCGCGCCAGTGGTGTGGCGGGGCGGCATCACTAGTCCAGAGGTGGATTTGGGCATCAACGATGGGCACCGGACGGTCCTTTCGCAAAGTGGATCGGGTTTGTTTGTGGTCAGCCTGCCGCGCCGAGCTTTTCGAACATCCAGTCGGCAACCAGATTGTCGCGATCCCGCAGGTGATTGTAGATGCAGTGGTTGCCGTCAGAGAACAGCACCATCCGCTTGTCCTGGGTGGGCGCCATCTGCATCAGCATCTGGGCATGTTCGGTCGGGACGAGTGGGTCCATGCCGCCCTGGATCACCAGCAGCGGATAGCCGGGGTTTGCCGGAGCCTCGAGCGGGGCGACGCTGTCCCAGATTTCGGTTGCCTTGTCTTCGTCGTTCGTGCCGCAGAAAGCGACCATCTTGGCAAAGAAGGCACCGCCCACGACACGGCCCATGCTCGGTTTGATCACGCCGCCATTGTTGCAGCAGGCAGCAATGCGCGTGTCGGCACCGGCCACGGTCATCGCAAGGCTCCCGCCCATGCTATTCCCGACCACGCCGATCGGCTGACCATCAAAGCGGCCCGCGATAAAGTCGACCACCGCAGTCAGATCTCCGAGCCAGCCCGCGGTCAGGTAATGGTCATGCGCAAAGCGGGTTTCGCCCTGCCCCGGGCAATCGAGCATGAGCACGTCAATTCCGCGCGCCGCGAGCGCATCGCCCATGCTGTCGAAATCCATCGCCCAGCCCTCGACGCCGCCAAAGACGATGGCCGAACCAACCGATTGCGAGGCGGTCGAGCGGATAACCCAGCCCACCAGCGTACCGTTCGGGCCGACAATGGTCACACGCTCACGGTTGAGGCCGCATTCCGCTGCCTGCTGATAGAGCCCTGCGGCGTGGCAGAACAAGGCGCTGCGTTCGGGGCTGTTGTCGATCATCATCATTTGCCCCATCCGCAGAACCGCGGAAGCGCGGAGCAGTATGTCGGCACGGGTGGGCGCAGGTGATGCGGGAGTGATCAGTCCAAGCAGTCCCTCGGCCAGCGCGCCGGCCGCTTCCTGCCAGTCGGCCCCGCCGATTATCCGCGCCCGCAGTTCGATCGCATCGGCATAATCCACGCCGTACCCGGTCATCCGTTCAAGCGAGAACTGCTTGAGGCCGGCCTGCGCCAGCGGCGGCAGCGAATCGATCAGCGCTTCGGTTTCGAGACGCTTGCCGACGAAGTCGCGGGTCTCGATGGTCAACTCGGTCACGCCCGGTACTCCACTTGAAGTTCGCCAATACCCTCGCACACGGCTTCGAGTTGTTCTCCGGCGGAAACCGGTCCGACCCCGGCAGGGGTTCCAGTAAGCAGCAGATCGCCCGGCTGGAGTTCGACCAGGCGGGACAGCGCGGCGACACATTCCTCGACCGACCAGATCATATCGCCAAGTTGTGCGGTCTGACGCACTTCGCCACCAACCGAGAGGCAGATGCGCGCCGAAGCGAAGCTCGCCGCATCAATATCGGTTCTGATCGCACTGATCGGGCAAGATTGATCGAAGCCTTTGGCCATGTCCCACGGACGCGCGGTGCGCTTGGCTTCGGCCTGAAGATCGCGCCGGGTCATGTCGAGTGCCACGGCATAGCCGAAGATGTGGCCTGCAGCATCAGCAGCGCCAATGTCACGCCCGCCCTTGCCGATCGCAACCGCAAGCTCGACCTCATGATGCAGGTCCAGTGTCGCGGCCGGGTAGGCCAGCACGCCGCCAAACGGCACCACCGCATCGCCCGGCTTCGCAAAGAAGAACGGCGGCTCGCGCGTGGGGTCGCTGCCCATCTCGCGCGCGTGCTCGGCATAGTTGCGGCCTACGCACCAGATCCGCCGGACCGGGAAAAGTTGCGAGGAGCCGGCGATCGGAATTGCCGGAACCGGCGGAACTGGAATCGCATAGGGGCTGGACATGGGTTAGGCGCTCAATGATCGGTTTCGGGGTGCGGCGAGACTAGCCGGTAATGATCCGGGATGGGAATTACCGGATTGTCTCCGGGCAGGAACTCCACCGTCACGAAGCCCAGATCGGTGTCGCCGACATTCTCGACCGCGTGGACGAAGTATTCGCCCGGACCGTGGCGGAAGAACCGGGTTTCGCCCGGATAATGGATTACGTCCTGGATGCGCCCGTCCTCATAATACCCACGCGCCACCCCGGCACTGAGCGAGGACCAGAAATAGTCCAGCACGTGGCGGTGAAAAGTCAGGAAGCCGCCGGGCGGCAGGTGCAGGTGCCAGACCCGGCAACGCTCGTTCTCGAACGCCAGTTGGCTGCCCACCGCGCCGCTGAACTGGTTGGCTTCGAACTCGTCCTGCAGATGCTGCGGCCAGTGGCCGCGCGGGTTATCCGGCGGTCCGGGCTTTGCCTGAACGATAATCTTGTGGTCCATGGCCTGATCTCACTGCTTCAGGGATTGGAATTGGGGGTCAGGATGACCTTGATCGCCCCGTCGATCCGCTCACGCGCATGGCGCAGCGCCTCGGGCAGGTCTTCAAGGCCGAAGCTGTGGGTATGGACCAGCGTGGCGTCGAACCGGCCGGCCTTCATCAAGGCCATGGCGCGAGCCACTGCGCTCTTGCCCTCGCCGCGAATGCCATAGAGGTAGATGTTGTTCATCACCGCATGGGCCAGATCGATGCTGGCGAGGCCATGCGGGAAGGCCGCGAGGCAGATCTTGCCGCCGCGGTTGCACATATGGATCGCCTGATTGATCGACTGTTCGGTGCCAGCGCATTCCATTGCATAGTCTACGCCCTTGCCGCCAGTGGCCGCCAGGACCGCCTCGACCGGATCGGTCTCGCGCCCATTGAGCAGCACGTCCGCGCCCAGCTTCGCCCCGATCTGTAAGCGGTTCTCGCGCGTGCCGATCAGGATCACCGGATCGGCACCCAGTGCTTTGGCTACGGCGGCGGCGAGCAGGCCGATTGGCCCGGGCCCGATCACCGCAACGCTTTCACCCGCAACCAGCCCGCCCATTTCGGTGAAGCCGTACATCGAGGTTCCGGCGGTGACCGCCAACGCGGCTTCGGCATCGGACATGCCCTGCGGCACCCGCACCAGCGTATTGATATGGTTCACCGCATACTGGGCGAAGCCGCCGTTGGTGGTGAAGCCATTGGCGCGGTGCCCCTTGTCGTTGCCGGGGTAGTTCCGGCCGTAGTTGTGGCACGAAGTGTACATCCCCGAGCGGCAGCGCCGACACTGGCCGCAACCGGCGTGGATTTCGACCGCAACCCGATCGCCCACGGCATATTCGTCCACCTCGGGCCCGAGCCTGGCAATTGTGCCCATATATTCATGGCCCGGGGTGAAGTTTTGGCCGAAGGGCAGCTTGCCGTTGACCATGGCCGGGGGGCCGTTGGCGATAACGTCGAGGTCGGTCGCGCAGATTGCGACGGCATCGATGCGCACCAGCACTTCCGCCTTCCCAGGCTCGGGCAAGTCGCGTTCATGCAAGGTCAGTTCACCGGGCGCATCGAGCTGCCATGCCTGCATTGTCTTGTCGCCCACGATCACTCCCCTTGGTTGCCAGGCAGGCCTGGCTCGATAGCGTCCAGACCAATACAACCAATCATGCCATTCCCGCAAGTGATTCGTTTATGGTTCCGTCGAGCAATCGGTATCTTAAAAATGGATTGGTGCGAAAGAGGCGCAAAATGCTGGTTGATATATACTAATGCCAAAATCTACACATGCTGACCAATGGCTTGCGCACTCAACCAATGGGCGTTATATGGGCAACCAATCACGCAGATGGTTGAAAATTCGATCGGGAGGAATTAAAGTGATGATCTCCAAGCAAGCAATCCGAAGCGGTCTCCTCGGCACCTGCGCCATAGGCGCCGCTGCGGCATTCTCACCAGCCCATGCGCAAGTAGACGCCAAAGCTGCTTCGCCAGACGACATCGGCGTCAACATCGTCGTCAACGCACTCAAGCAGAACGAAGCGCTGCTCGATACGCCCGCGACGGTGAAGGTCATCGATGACTCCGCACTGGAAGTCGCCAACGTCACCAATGCCGAACAATTGGGCGGAATTGTTCCCGGCTACTTTGCCATGAAGGGCACATTCGCCTCGTCTGCTTCATTCCGCGGGCTTGGATCCGGCTCGGCCGACCCGACGATCGAATCCTCGGTGGGAACCTTTGTTGATGGGATCTACCTTGGCCACGTGCGCGACTTCGTGATTCCGCTCTATGACACCAAGCAGATCGAATTCATCGCCGGGACGCAGTCGACGGTTCTGGGCCGTAATACCAGCCTTGGCGCGGTCAGCATTGCGACCCGGCGGCCCGGGCGCGATTTCGGTGTGGATCTGGCTGGAACCTATACTTCGGAAATCGAAGGCTTCCGCTTCGAAGGCGGAGTTGACGTTCCGCTCGGCGAACGGTTCGCGGTACGCTTGGCCGGCTTCGTCAATGACGAGCGCGGCTTCGTTCGCAATGCCTTTTCGGGCGGCTATGGCCCCGATCTGAGCGAACAATCGGGCCGGATCGTTCTCGATGGCGATCTGGGTGAAACCACCCGTCTGACCGCGATCTACCAGCACGATCGCCGCCGCGTTAAGGGCACGGGCCTTGAGCTGCTGCTCGATGGTGGTGATGTGGGCGGTGCCGTCCAGCAACTGATCGATTTCGGTGAATTGGATGACAGCGGCTTTGAAGGCAATCCTAACGATGTCGTGCACTCGGGCGGCAAGGGGATCTTCGGCAACGACGACGGCCCTCTGCCATTCGACACCCAAGACGGCGATCGTGCGACACTGATCCTCGAACACGGCTTCGGCGATGGAATGAAGCTGACCGCACAATCGGGTTACGTGGATTGGGAATCCGAGCGCGTTGCCGACCTCGATTTCACGAGCGCGCGTCTGTTCGATCTTTTCGACACAGAAAGCAACGAAGTATTCTCGCAGGAGCTTCGCCTGGCAAGCAATAACGATGGTAAGCTATCGTGGTCCTTGGGCGGGTTCTACTACTGGAACAACTACAGCCTGCGCCGCGTGGCCGATGTATTCGTGGACTTCGACGGGGATGGCAATCCGGTTCTGATGAATCTGACTGCACTGGACGGCACAGTCGCGGTCAAGACCTCGTCCTGGTCGGTCTTCGCATCGGGACGCTATGAACTGAGCGATCAGTTCGCGGTTCGCGGCGGTATTCGCCAGACCTGGGAAAACAAGACCGCGACCTATTCGGTGGACGGTTTCCTTACTGCCCCGATCGCGCCTGGAACGGTCCTGCCTACCAGCAAGAACCGTGAAACCGATGGCAATGTCGGAATTGAGTTCCGTCCGGCCGATAACGTAATGATCTACGCCAGCTGGGGCCGTGGCAGCAAGAACGGGGGCTATCAGAGCACCCCGGACTCTATCGCCACCGCAGCCTATGGTCCGGAAGCGGCCTATAGCTGGGAGGCTGGTTCAAAGTTCGACTTTGGCGGCGGCAGCTTCCTTGAGCTTGCCGTGTTCGATACCAGGGTGAAGAACTTCCAGGCTTCGCGCATTGTCAACCTGGGCGGCCAGTTCCCCGAAACGCAGATCAGCAACGTCGATGCCCGGTCTACCGGCGCCGAATTGTCAAGCCAGTGGAAGGTCAGCGACAAGCTGAAGCTAACCGGTAACGTCACCTACGCCAACTCCCGCTTCGTGCAGGATCTGTTCAATCTTGACGAAAATGGGGATCCGATCGCTCTCGAAATCCCCAATGGACAGCCCCTTCCCCGCGCACCGCGCTGGCAGGGCACTGTCGGGGCCGATTTCACCAATCCGCTAAGCGACAATCTTACCTTGAAGGCCAATGCGGTGGTTCGCTTTGCATCGGATGCTGACCTCCAGATGCGCTTCAAGAACCCCGACTCTCCGAAGACCCAGGGAGGCGCCTATGTGGACCTTCGACTGGCACTTGCCAGCGACCAGGGTTGGGAAATCGCGGTTCAGGGTAACAACCTGTTCGATCGCAGGACCGCAACCTTCGCTTCGGGAGCGCCGCTTGCCCAGGGCAATCCGGCCTATTTCGGCACTCGCAACCGTCCTCGCACGATAGCCGTGCAGCTGAAATTCACCCGGTGACAAGCCGGTGAATCGATGCCTGGGGAGGCATTGGATACGTCCAGCCGGACGTGCCGGGGAGTGCGCCTGCAAAGGCGCACTCCCTTCCGGCGTCGCTGTCGGGGGTGCTTGCCAATGATCGGGTCCAAATCTAGGTTGTCGAACGATCATGACCACGTCCGCACCATTGCTGCTTTCCGCTGTCCGCCATTGGCTTGGCGAGGTGCAATCTGGTGGCGAACGGCGCTTGCCGCCCGAACGCAAGCTGGCGGAAAAGTTCGCAGTCAGCCGCGCCGAACTGCGCAAGGCGCTGGCGGCACTGGAGCGCGAGGGGCTGATCTATCGCCATGTCGGGCGCGGCACCTTTGTGACTCAGCCCGGACAGGACGAAATCCCCGAGGCCGAGGAGGTCGCGGCGATGACCAATCCGGTCGATGCGATGCAGGCGCGCGGCATGATCGAACCCGAGATCGCGCGGATTGCCGCCATGCGGGCCAATTCCCGCCAGATCGCGGAAATGGAGCGGCTCTGTGCGGATATGCGCAGCGCCAAGACCTGGGATGCCTACGCCGAGCTCGACTGGCACTTTCACAATCTGCTCGCCGAAGCGACCGGCAATGTGGTGCTGGTGGAGATGCAGCGGCTGGTCAACAGCGTCCGGCGTTATGTGGTCTGGGGCAATCTGATCAAGCGCCCGGTCGGCCCGGACGTGGACTATCACTCGTTCATGGAGCACGAGCAGATTGTTGCCGCGATCGCCAACCGCGATGGCGAGGGCGCTCGGCAAGCCATGCTCGAGCATCTGAGCGGCACGCGCTCGCATATGAAAGACCAGGCCGCGGCCTGACGATTCGCCTCGACGAGGCCATCAAGAGTACCCAAGCGGGTGCTCAATCCGGAGCATTCATTCATGCAGGATAACCTGCGCGGCGTCATTGCCGCGATCATCACCCCTGTCAGCAAGGACGGTACACCTGATACCGCCAGGCTGATCGAGCGCGCGCGGTTCCTGCTGGAGAACGGCTGCAATGGCCTCAACCTGCTCGGCACCACCGGCGAGGCAACTTCCTTCACGGCCGGACAGCGCCGGGCAGTCATGGAAGCGATCGCAAGCTCGGGCCTGCCGATGGATCGCTTCATGGTCGGCACGGGCGCGGCCGCGGTGCGAGATGCCGAGGCCCTGTCCTGCGCGGCGGCAGAGCTTGGCTTTGCCGGAGCCCTGGTGCTCCCACCTTTCTACTACAAGCCGGTTCCGGATGACGGCATAGCCCGCTACCTCGATGCAATTGTCACCGCGACGGCAGAAACCCAGCTGCCGATCTACCTCTACAACTTCCCTGCACTCAGCGGGATCGCTTACACGCCCGAGCTGGTGAGCGAGCTAGTCGCTCGGTTCGGCTCGCGGATCGCCGGGCTCAAGGATTCCTCGGGCGATCTGGCTTATGCAGGCCAGATCGCCGCAATCTCGCCCGCGCTCAAGGTTTTCCCCTCGAATGAAGCCACTCTGGTACGCGCCCGGGCGGGAGAATTTGCTGGCTGCATTTCAGCAACCGCCAATCTCAATTCCGTGTTGTGCGGCAAGGCGTACAATGAAGGCGACGAGGCAGCTCTGGCCCAAGCCGTCGCGATCCGCCAGGTGTTCGACGGGCTGCCACTAGTTCCGGGCATAAAGCTGCTCTGCGCCGAGATTGCGAACGATCCCGAACTGGCCAACACTGTCCCGCCGCTTTGCCAGCTGACAAGCACCCAACGTGAAGAGCTGCTCAAGCGCTATCGGAGTGCGGCCAATGGCTGACCATTCGATCAGCGCCGGACGCGAGGAATGGCGCAAAGGTTGGCCCGCGGTTGCCGTAGCAACCGTTGGTATGGCAACCGGGGCCGGACTTTACCATTATGTCTCAAGTCTTTTCATCTATTCGCTTGAGGCCGAGTTCGGCTGGTCTCGGGGCGATATTTCAAACGCTTCAGCGTTTGGGCTGCTAGCTGTATTCAGTGCTCCCCTGATCGGCCGGCTTGCCGACCGGCTGGGTTCCCGCCGCATCGCGATCGCCTGCATTCTCACCTTGGCAGCGTGCTATTTCGCCCTCTCGAACATGACCGGGGCCTACTGGCAGTTCCTGCTCATTTCGGCGGTACTCGGAGTTGCGGCCCCCGGCTGCACCACCTTGATCTACGGCCGGGCGGTGAACAGTTGGTTCGATCAGGGCAAGGGTATCGCCCTTGGTATTGCCGCGGCTGGAATGTCGATCGGCGCCATGCTGTTTTCGCCGCTCATTCGCGCGATGATCGCAAAGTATGGCTCCAGCGGTGGTTATCTCACTCTTACCGGCTTGATGCTTCTGATTGCCTTGCCCACCGTATCGCTTTGGCTACGCGAAAAGAAGACTCAACCGAAGCACTCCGAATCCAGGATAGTGGGTGCCAGAAGTTCGCCAGAGGTGAACTGGATCCAACTGACCAAGGGCCGGACATTCTGGACACTGGCGGTGGCAATCCTTGCCGCCAATGCGCCGGCGGCGGGTGTTCTTACCCAGTTTGAGCCATTGGTTCGCGAACATGGCATTTCCGATCCGACGCTCTACCTCACGCTCTACGCAGCTTCGGTTCTGTTCGGGCGGATCGCGATCGGCTGGCTGTTCGACAAGTTTGACGCACGCCGCGTAGCGGCCTTGGTTACCCTGGGAGGCATAACCGGCAGCCTGCTGCTGGTTTCGAGCTCTCCTGCCCTGGCCATCCCGTTCGCGATCATTCTGATCGGCTTCCTCTCCGGAGCCGAAACCGATGTGCTGGCCTACTTTGTGGGTCGCCATTTCGGGACGACGGCGTTCAGCACGATGTACGGCCTGCTGTTCGGGATCTCGGTTATCGGGACGGCTGCCGGAATCGTCGGTTTCGGCCAGCTCTTCGACATCTATGGATCCTACGACCTTGCGCTCTATGCAGCTGCTGGGCTGCTGGTTCCTGCGATCATCGCCTATCTTGTCCTTCCCACCCACCCGAAAGGAGCGATCCAATGACTCAGGTACTTGTTGCCGGCGCCGGCCCGACAGGGTTCATGATGGGGATCGAGCTCTTGCGTCGCGGTATTGCCGTTCGCGTGGTCGATGCCGCGCCCGGTCCTTTCGAAGGCGCGCGGGGCAAAGGCGTCCAGCCGCGCACGCTGGAGATCTTCGATCTGCTTGGCGTGGCCGACATGGTCGTCGCCTCGAGCACGCTCTATCCCTATCTCAAGCTGCATCTGGGCCCGTTCAGCAAGCGGCTGCCGCCACTTGGCACACACTATGCGCCCAGCATCGAGCGACCCTATCCCAACATGCTGATGGTGCCGCAGTGGCGCACCAACCAGATCCTGCAGGAAAGGTTCGAAGCGCTGGGCGGCAAGGTCGAATACAATAGCGCCGTGGTAGCCGTTAGCCAGACCGACAAGGGCGTCACGACCGAGCTGGCAACCGGAGAGAGCGTTTCGTCCGACTATCTGGTGGGTAGCGACGGCGGGCGCAGTACTGTGCGCGGCCTGCTGGGGGGGGAGCTGTTCGGCAAGTCGCTTGATGAAAAGGCAATGGTTGTCGCTGATCTTGAGGTCGAAGGCCTTGATCGCGAATTCTGGCACGTCTGGCCGCTCAATCTGGGCGGTCCGCCATCGCTGTGCCCTCTGCCGCTCGGCAACCTGTTCCAATTGCAATCACCCAAGCGCCATGTCGTTGACGGGATTGAAAAGGGTGTTCTCAAGACCACCGGCCAGCGGGTGACGAGGATCGCCTGGCAATCCGAATTCAAGCACCAGACCCGAATGGTCGATCGCTACCGGGTGGGCCGGGTGTTCCTGGCCGGTGATGCCGCGCACTTGCACCCGCCTTCGGGCGCACAAGGCCTCAACACCAGCACTCAGGACGCCTGGAATCTCGGCTGGAAGCTCGCGGCAGCGATCAAGCATGGCGAAGATGCCCTGCTCGACAGCTACCAGCAGGAGCGCTTGCCGATCGCGGCAGCGATGCTCAATCTGACCGGCACGCTCCATGTAAACACCTCGCGCCAGCGCGGCGAGCTGACCAACCACCTCTCGCTGGGCTACAGCGATAGCCCGCTGTGCGTCGGCGAAGCGCATGATGGCCTTGCCCCTGGCGACCGGATTGCCGATCGGATCCTGCCCGATGGCTCGCGCCTGTTCGATCATCTGCGCCACACCGGCGCCACCCAGCTGATCCGCCGCAATGCCCCGCACATCCTGATCCGCCCCGATGCCTATGTCGCGGAGATCAGTCGGCGCGAGGCGAGCAGCTATTACGGCGAGCCGGTTCGCAAAGTTGAGATCGACTGAACCTCTCGATGGATGTGCCAATGCCGGAATTCGAAACCAAGCGTGAGGACGTTCGCGCCCTCAATGGGCTGCACCTGTGGCATGCTCCGATGTCAAACTGCTCGCAGCGGGTCCGGCTTGCCATGGCGGAAAAGCGGATCGAGTGGACAGGGCACCCGGTTGATCTGGCGCGGAACGAGCAAACCTCGCCTGAATTCCTGGCACTGAACCCCAACGGGGTTGTTCCTGTTCTGGTTCACGACGGGAAGACATATCTCGAATCGAACGACATCATCGCCTATCTGGACGCGACCTTTCCCGGCCCGCAGCTGAAACCGGCCGGCGAAGCCGATCGCAAGCAGACTGCGGAACTGATGGCGGCGGCGGGCTCGGTCCAGGGTGCGCTCAAGCTGTTGTCGTTCGAATTCCTGTTCAAGATCAAGGCGATCAAGGGAGAGGACGAGCTTGCAGCCTATGCGGCGTCCGGTACCGACCCGAAGCTGGTTGCCTTCCATCAGGAACTGTCCGCAGGCCGGGGCTTCAGCCAGCAGCGGATCACCGAGGCAGTGCGGACCATGGATCACGCCTTCGCCCAGCTTGAAGCGCGACTGCAGAACTTTCTCTGGCTGAGCGGCCCCAGCTTCGGACTGGCCGACATCTCCTGGCTGGTCAACGTCCACCGCCTGACCCTGATGCGCTATTCGCTCAGCCGCTATCCTCGCCTTGCCGATTGGCACAAGCGCTGCATGAAACGGCCAAACGCACGCAAGGAGATTTCGGGCTTCGAGCCCGCCGCGATGCGGGCGATCTTCTGGATCAACGCCCAGGTCCGACGACTCAAAGGCAGCGGGATCAACAGCTTTAGGCATTAGGTCTTGAGCGGGCGTTGTCAGGTTAACTAGAGAGACCCGATAACACCCCGTTTTTCGCTTGGTCAGCCGGCCTCGGCAGACGCAGCGCTCCACTCGGCCATGGCTGCCCCGCGAAAGACGCGCATGGTTTTACGTGAGACGAGGTGGCGCTGGATATTGAAGGTG
>CALMYW010000284.1 GCA_937873665.1 uncultured Sphingorhabdus sp. | reverse complement strand
AGGATTTCGATGTTTTTGCGCCGCGCCACGCGCTCTGCTTCGGCGGCGAAGTTCCCGCCATGGCTGCGCGGCAGGAGCGCCCTGTCAGACGCATTCACCGTCCCTCCAAGCTCAGATGCCCTCCGGAGCCGGTCTTCGCGCTCCAGCGCCTCCTGAGCGGCCTCTGCGCGCAACCTGGCCGCACGTTCACTCTGGGAAATGATGCGACCATCGATTGCCGAGATGTCGGGCGAGCGTGATCCGCGGATGCTCATGCGCTGTCCCTCGCTGCGATAATGGCCTTGGCGAGCTTCTCCGAACCGATCAGCATGTTGTTGCGGGTGAAGCGCTGCACATCGCATTCGCCGCGCTCGTCGAGCAGCATGAAGCGGTCTGACTCGTAGGCGACGCGCTCAAGCGCTGGCTTGGGAGGCTTCTCGACCATCACCAGAGCAACGATCGGAGGCTTCGCCTTGAATGGCCTGGGCTTCGGCTTGCTCACCCGCCCGATCGAGAACGGGGCAACCGGATCGGCCTCCATCAGGCGCTTCACCAGATCCGCGATGTCGGGATTGGTGTGCTGGTCCCGCTCAATCCGCGCGATCCCGTGGATCACCGTCGAATGATCGGTCAGACCGACGAAGCGCGCGATCTGCGGTGTCGACCACTTGGTACGCTTGCGCAGCACATACATGATCGACTGGCGGGCCATCGCGACACGGCGCTTGCGGTTCCGCTCCCTGATCTTGTCGGCGGTGATCCCGGTTGCGCGCTCGACTTCGGCGAACACACCTTCAGCGATAGCCCGCGTCATGCCGCGCGCTCCTGATGCTCGCCGCACCAATTGTTCGACTTCACGACCGGCCAGACGGTTCGCGCGTGATCGGCGAACTCGTCATAGGTCGGAGCGCGGCGGCGGCATTGCCCGATGCTGGGCTTATTCCAGTTGGCCGAGTAGAATCGGCACGTCTCGCAGGCGTTGTTCACTTGGTAATCTCCAGAGGGGTGCGGAGGGTTTCGTTGGCGAGCCAGGGGGGCGTCACGCCGTCGAGCAGGATCGAATAGGTCAGGACGCCCAGCGCATCGGCTTCGTCGTTCTTGTGGGGACTGAGGCCGAGTTGGCGGCAGCGCTCAATCGTCAGGCGCTTCAACTGGTCGGTCGAACTGGCCCGGCTATCGCCTTCCTTGCGGCGACGGCGGACGCCGGCCTTGACCTCGCGCACCACCATGTCGCCTATAAAATCGCGGCGCCACCGCTCGACATTCACTGGTTTGACCATGCGCAGCCGCTTGATCGCTCCAAAGCTCTGCGCGTGCGAGGCGAGGCCGGAGAGCAGCCAGATCGTCTGGATCGAGGTGCTTCCGGTGAGGTGGGCCGGATTGATCGGCTCCTCGAAATACAGCTTCTCGAACTTCTCGACCTTGTAGAGGTCGGAGAGGTTGCGATGCAGCTTCGCATAAACCTGTCCATCGGTCGCGTATTCGGAGCCAAGCCTCCAGTGGCCGTAGATCGGCAAGCGGCTGCTCCCGTTCCAGAGCGCCCAGCCGGTACAGGTCTTCGATAGGTCAAGTGCGAGGTAAGACATTCTGCCCCCAGATGTGATCCTCGCGGCGGCCCGAAAGCCGCCGTCCGGTCACGTCTGGAATCAGTGGGTCAGTTCAGCCGCCGCGGCCTTCTTGCCGCCGCGCCCGGCCTGCGCTGCCAGTTCGACCTCGCTGGCTTCGAAGCCTTCATCATCACCATCATCGTCTTCGTCGATCAGGAGGTCATCGTCTTCGCGCTCGCCAGCCGGAACGATGTCGTCTTCGTCGACACCTTCGGCCATCGTCACCAGATCGCGGGGGATGAACAGCTTGCGGTGGCGCAGGCCCTCGGCGAGCGCGAGCAGGAGGTGGTCGCGCTTCGCATCGTCTTCCTCGTTTTCGAGGCCGATGATGAAGTTCAGCACCTTGCGCGGGAAATTGGCGTGCTGCTTGATGTCGTCATAGGGCTGCGAGAGGTCGCCCTTGAGAGTCGAGAGGTGGGTGAGCTTCGGCGCAATCTGCTTGTCGTAGATGTCGAACGCCTTCGCGGCATCGGGGCGCTGGTACTCGCCCGAATCCTGTTCTTCCTTGGCCATGTCTTTCGTCCTTCACTGTTGAGAAATTCGGCGGAGCGGGGATTGGATCGCAGGGGAGGGAGAGGCATCCCCACGTCCGGCCGATCCGCGCATGGTGCCGCCAGGCCCCACATCCCCGCCTTTTTCGGCGCCGCTCCCCGCCGCCGGAAATCAGGTGTTGACCGCCGCGTTCTTCGCGCGGGTGCGCTTGGCCTTCACAGGCGCGACAACCTGCGGACGCGAGCGAAAGTTGGTCGACACCAGCTCAGCCATCGTCTTGTCGGTCGCGCCCTTGCGCTTGGCGCGCTTCGCCTCGTTCGAGGCGGCATTGCCCTTGCGCGAGATGGCCTTGAGGTGCGCATGGCGCTGTTCCTCCAGCCGCTCCAGCTTCACGAGCTTGGACTTGCAGGCGAGGTATTCGTTCGAAAGCATCTGAGCATTGCGCTGGATGCTGTCGAGCGTTTCGCTGGTCGCCCGCGCGACGTTCGCGGCGCCGAGCCAGCCAAGCGCGCAGACAGCGGTGGCGGGGGTCAGGATCGCGGTTGCGATCAGGTAGGGGTCAATCGCCATTCTGCATTCTCCCTTGAAAGGATCAGGCCGCTTTGCCGCTGAGACGGAGCTTGGCGGCGTTGATCTGGGATCGACGCTCCAGACAGGCAGCGAGCAGCGCGTCGTTTTCCGCTTCGGTGCCGATGAGTTCGATGTCTGTTTCACTGAAACCTCCGGGGGTATGCTCCGCCCGGTTCATGCCAATCCGATGGATCGCCGCGCCGGCCGCCGGGATGATGTCGGCGGCGTTCACCTGCATCATCGGGACCAGGATAAAGCCCTTCGCCGCGAGCACGGCATCAAGCACATGCGGGTCGGCGTCTAGCGCGTTGAGCACGTAGTCGAGCCGCAGTGTCGATTCCTCGTCACGCGAGCGGCGGATGGGTTTCTCGTCGCATCCGGCGGCCAGAGCGACCTTCCCGGGGCCTTGCGCGGGACAAGCCCGGATCAGGCCCGCGGCCAGCCGGGGGCGGGCATCGCTGTCCGTGAGACGACGCGAGTTCGGGCGGACATGCTTGTCAGCCATCCGTATTTTCCCGAGCATGAAAGGAGCGAACAACAGCGACCGGACGCGGGGCGGAAACCTCATCGGGCCGGGCAACGAAACCATTGGTGAAGGTGTCGTCCGCGATCTGGACGTAGGGCGGGAAGCGCAGGGCCTCAGCCCACGAGCCGGGGTCGCTTTCGGTGTCGATGGTGAGGGTCATCGGGCGTCTGCCGGTTCGGAGACATACGAGGCCATGAAGACCTCGCAGCGCTCAGCCGTGGAGAGCTTCGGATCGCGTCCATTGCGGAGTTGCTGCACGAACGGCGGGTCGTTCAGTGCCTTGATCCCGAACGCCGTGGCGCTCATGTCGTGGGCCTTCAGGAAGGCTTCGATCTTTTCGAGGAGCTTCATAATGGACGCATCCTATAAAGAGGATGTGCCCTATGGTCAACGCCTCTCTATCCAATCTTCCTTCATGCCGCAGCGATGTAAAAACGCCGTGGCAGGACAGAAAATAGGACCAATCCTAATTTTACCCTTGACCACATAGGAGTGGTCCAATATCTCCGTCTGCATGAGCCAGACGGAACACCCCCTTGTCACCCGGACCCACATGGTCCCGGTTGCCCATATCGAGCCCGTCGACGGGTGGGCGCTGATGGAAGCGCCAAACTATGACGGCGACGGCTTCAGCTACCTCGACTACTACGCCGTGCGCGGTGGTGAGACGCGGATGCTGGACGTGTCCCGCTTTCGCTGGACGCCCTCGCAGGCGCGCTTTGCCTGGCTGATCGAGAACGGCTTCCCGCCGCGCCCGACGCTCGGGCCGTGGGATGACACCGACATCGAAATGCGGATGGCCGTGCCGGGGATCGCGGCATGAGCGTGTCCCTCACCCGCAAGCAGTACGAACTGCTGACCTTCATCAGGGAATACGTGTGCCAGAACAGCGGCGTTGCGCCTTCGTTCGAGGAAATGCAGCGCGCGCTGGGGCTGTCGTCAAAGTCTAGCATTCACCGGCTGATGGATGCGCTGGAGGAGCGCGGCCATATCAAGCGCTCGCGCTATCGCCATCGCGCGATCGAACTGGTGGATAGCGGGCTTTCCAAGCTCCCGACCGATGCCCTCATCTCCGAACTGAGCCGCCGCGGCTTCAAGGTGGTGGCATGATGAACCTCGACGCAATCAAAGCCGCCGCCGACCGCGTGGAAGTCATCGGGCGGGCGGTGCTTATTCAGGCCGACTGCCGTGAGGTGCTGCCTTTGCTGCCGAAGGTAGATCATATCATCACTGACCCGCCTTATGGGCAGGGGACGCACGAGCAACACGATGCTCGGACTGCGAGGCGGAAAGACGGGGCAAATGCACGAGAGTTGGGTTACTCCGCCCTTTCCATTTCAGATGTGGCCATTCTTATGCCT
>CALMYW010000283.1 GCA_937873665.1 uncultured Sphingorhabdus sp. | reverse complement strand
AACAGCTCACCTACCTGCTGTTCATCCGCCGTCTGGATGAGGCCCAGAGCCTGGAGGAGAGCCGCGCCCTGATCCTCAACCAGCCCCTGGAGCACCGCATCTTCCCCACGGGCCAGGACCCACGAGGGCGCGACTACCAGGACCTGCGCTGGTCACGCTTCAAGCACTTCGCCCCCGCCGAGATGTTCGCCATCCTCGGCGAGCACGTCTTCCCCTTCCTGCGCACCCGTGGGGGCAACGGCTCCACCTACAGCCACCACATGAGGGACGCCCGCTTCACCATCCCCACCCCGGCCCTGCTGGCCAAGGTGGTGGACATGCTCGACCGGGTGCCGATGCAGGACCGGGACACCAAGGGCGATCTCTACGAGTACATGCTCAGCAAGATCGCCACCGCCGGGCAGAACGGCCAGTTTCGCACCCCGCGCCACATCATCCGCCTGATGGTGATGATTACCGCGCCCACCCCGCGGGACATCTTCTGCCACCCCGCCGTGGGCACCTGCGGCTTTCCGGTCGCCGTCGGCGAGTACCTGCGCGAATTTCACCCCCAGTTGTTCAACGACACCCAGACCCGGATTCACTTCCACCGGGGCCTGTTCCACGGCTACGACTTCGACCACACCATGCTGCGCATCGGCAGCATGAACCTGGCCCTGCATGGGGTGGAGAACCCCGACATCCGCTACCGCGACTCCCTGGCCCAGGACCACGCGGGGGACACCGAGCGCTACACCCTGATCCTGGCCAATCCCCCCTTCGCCGGCTCCCTGGACTACGCCAACATCGCCAAGGACCTG
The DNA here is from genome assembly GCA_937873665.1 of uncultured Sphingorhabdus sp. The sequence goes on along the minus strand of CALMYW010000283.1, from coordinate 3,114 downwards.
CTGGCCCTGGTCAAGACCCGCAAGACCGAACTGCTGTTCCTCGCCCTCTTCCTGCGCCTGCTCAAGCCCGGCGGGCGGGCCGCCGTCATCGTCCCCGACGGGGTCTTGTTCGGCTCCTCGCGGGCGCACAAGGAGCTGCGGCGCCTGCTGGTGGAGGACCACAAGCTGGACGCGGTCATCTCCCTGCCCGCGGGCTGCTTCAAGCCCTATGCCGGGGTCTCCACCGCCATCCTGGTGTTCACCAAGACCAACGCCGGCGGCACCGATACGGTGTGGTTCTACGACATGCAGGCCGATGGCTGGAGCCTGGACGACAGGCGCCAGCCGCTGCTGGCGGAGGACAAGCTCGGCGTCACCCCCGCCACCCCCCTGACCGAGGCCGAGCACGCCAGGAACAACCTGCCGGACGTACTGGCCCGCTGGCGGGAGCGCGACGGCGCCGAGCGCCAGCGCCCACGCACCGCCCAGAGCTTCTGCGTGCCCAAGGCCGACATCGCCGCCCAGGGCTATGACCTGTCGATCAACCGCTACAAGGAGGTGGTGCACGAGGCGGTGGAACATCGGCCCCCACAGGAAATCCTGGCCAGCCTGGCCAGACTGGAGGAGGAGATTCAGGCAGGGATTAAGGAGTTGGAGGGGATGTTGTCTCAATAATCGGCAGACTGGCTGGGAGATCAAGCATGCCAACCATCAGCGTTTTTTATGGCCTCGTCATTCAGATGTTCTTCCGTGAACACGCACCACCCCACTTTCATGTCAAATATGGCGATTACAAGGCGATGGTCGATATTCAGCTTCTTGAAGTGATAGAGGGGAAATTGCCCCGACGTGCCTTGAATCTGGTTTTAGACTGGGCAGAACTGCACCAAGCGGAATTGATGAAAGACTGGGCACTTTGCCAGGCTATGCAAAATCCAGAACCGATCGCGCCACTAGAGTGAACCTATTTCTGATATGCCCTATGGAGAGAAACCGATGGCGATGTACTGGGATATCACCGAAATAAAAGTGCAGAACGACACCTCGATCTGGGTTCGTTTCCAGGATGGTGTGGAAGGTGTCGTTCAGTTTCTGCCGACTGCCTTTCGCGGTGTATTTGCGGGGTTACGTGAGCCAGATGCCTTCCGGCTAGCGCGAATTGAGGATGGCGTGCTGACTTGGCCTGGCGAACTCGATTTAGCGCCGGATGCCATGCACGCCGCAATTGCCGCCCATGGTAAGTGGGTGTTGGATTAATGAGGTAGTGATAATGATGAGCGGGCTGGGGGGAATAGTGAGTTGATTTCCCGTAATTTGCTTGGCGGAAGTTATCCAATCAGGAAACTAGGTGATGTAGCTGAGTTTCTGGATCACTTGCGACGGCCAGTTACTGAGTCCGATCGTAATGCGGGTCCCTTCCCGTACTACGGCGCGAATGGCCTGCAAGGCACGATTGATAACTACTTGTTCGATGAACCTTTGGTCCTTCTGGCTGAAGATGGTGGCCACTTCGATAATCCGAACCGGGGTATTGCCTACCGAGTGTCTGGAAAAACATGGGTGAATAATCATGCCCATGTTTTGCGAGCTAAGCCAAATATTGACCTGGCGTTCCTGTGTCGGGTATTAGAGAATTACGATGTCACTCCATTTGTAACCGGCACAACACGGGGAAAGCTGACTAAAGCCGGCGCTTCTGAAATTCCTATACCCGTTCCTCCTCTCCCCGAACAACGCCGTATCGCCGCCATCCTCGACCAAGCCGATGCCCTCCGCGCCAAGCGCCGGGAAGGCTTGTCGCTACTCGACAACCTTACACAGTCGATTTTCCTCGATATATTTGGGGACCCGGCAATAAATCCTATGGGTTGGGGCATAAGCCAGCTTGGTAGTTTATGCGACGTGCGAGATGGGACCCACGACTCGCCGAAGTTCCTTTCCGATGGATTCCCATTAGTTACCACAAAGAATCTACGAAATGGGAAAATTGATCTTAGTGAAGCTGGCCTAATTTCCGAGAAAGACTATATCGCCATCAATAGACGATCAAAGGTTGATGAAGGGGATATTTTGATGCCAATGATCGGGACCATTGGCAATCCAGTTCTCGTCGACATCAAGCCTAAATTTGCAATTAAAAATATGGCATTAATTAAGTTTCACCCTTCTTCGCCCGACAGGAATTTTATTCTTTGTTTCTTAAAGAGCGACCACTTCAGAAAAATCGTTGCAATGAAGAACAAAGGTGGAACACAGAAGTTTCTTGCACTTGGTGAAATTAGAGCATTACCGATACCAGTTCCCCCAAAAACACTTCAAGCGAAATTCACTTATTATATTTCCGAGCTTAATAATCACTTATTGAAGCAACTAGATTCGCTTGCTGAGTTGGATGAACTTTTCACCTCCCTTCAACACCGCGCTTTTAGAGGTGAACTCTGATGCGCCCCTCTGAAGCCCTGAATCGGTACCGTGACCGTATCCGCGAGATCGCCCTGAGCCATCGCGTCACCAACCCGCGGGTGTTTGGCTCGGTGCTGTACGGGGAGGATACAGAAGTCAGCGATCTGGATATTTTGGTAGAGCCGACGGCGGAGACGACGCTGTTTGACATTGGCGCGATAAGCTTCGAGCTGAAGGAACTCTTATGCCTGGAGGTAGATGTCTTAACACCTCGCGCATTGCCCGAGAAATGGCGCCAGCAAGTGATCGATGAGGCCCTGGCGATATGAGCGCTGATAGGGGTGCCAGAAATGGTTGCCATGATTATGAGTTGTATTGATTGAGGACATTGCGATGGGCTATGCCGAGCTGATTCAAACCTTGGAAAAACTCCCCGAACATAAGCAAGCGGAAGTTCTCGATTTTGCCAAGTTTCTCGTTCAGCAGACCTCGTGTGAGGAGGCCAAGCCCAAAACCTTGGCGGAATCGTCACTTGCTCACTGGATTAATCACCCCTTGGGGGTATCTGACTTTCAACCATTGAGCCGGAAAGAAGCGAATCACTTCGCGGGTATGCCATGAGCCACTTCGCCTTCCTCCAGCCCCCCGAGTGGTCCTTTCTCCATGAGTCGGCGACCCGGGCGGAGGGCCTGGCGCAAGGCGATCCCCGCGGGTCCTGCTTTTACGCCCGCC
>CALMYW010000282.1 GCA_937873665.1 uncultured Sphingorhabdus sp. | reverse complement strand
TGATCAATAATAGTACCGCTTGTTCCGAAACCAATACATCAGCAGATACACCGGCAACCACAACAGCCCGGTAATGATCGACAGGATGATGTGTGTTGATTTCCGCCGAGAACTGACCCGGGATTGGGCAGTTTTTCCATTGAGAAGTGACCCATGTTTGAACCCACCCCTGCTTGATGAGCGCAGGGGATTTTGGAGTGATAGACATGGCGTTACTGAGCGTTATCCGACGCTGGCATCTGCGGGACGGACATTCGATCCGGGAGATTGCACGGCGCACGGGATTGTCGCGGAACACGATCCGCAAATATCTGCGATCAGGTGAGGTCGAGCCTCGCTTCAAGGTTCCAGATCGGCCGAGCAAGCTTGATGCCTATGCGGAACGGCTGGCGGCCTGGCTGAGGACGGAAGCGAACAGGCCGCGCAAGCAGAAGCGCACGATCAAGCAGTTGCATGCCGATCTGATGAGCCTCGGTTATGACGGTTCCTATGGCCGTGTCGCCGCCTTTGCGCGGGACTGGAAAGCGGATCGCCAGCGACAGATGCAAACGAGCGGGCGCGGCACCTTCGTGCCGTTGGCGTTCGAGCCCGGGGAGGCGTTCCAGTTCGACTGGTCGGAGGACTGGGCGGTCATCGGCGGCGAGCGCACCAAGCTACAGGTGGCCCATACCAAGCTCAGCTACAGTCGGGCCTTCATCGTGCGGGCCTATCCGCTGCAAACGCACGAGATGCTGTTCGATGCCCATAACCACGCCTTCGGGGTTCTGGGCGGTGTTCCCCGGCGCGGGATCTACGACAACATGCGCACAGCGGTCGACAGGATCGGCCGTGGCAAGGATCGTCAGGTCAATGCCCGCTTCTCGGCCATGGCCAGCCATTATCTGTTCGAGGCAGAGTTCTGCAATCCGGCTTCAGGCTGGGAGAAGGGACAGGTCGAGAAGAATGTCCAGGATGCGCGCCACCGGCTATGGCAGCCGATGCCGCGCTTTCCATCGCTGGAGGCCTTGAACGACTGGCTGGAGCAGCGCTGCCGGGAGCTGTGGCAACAGATCCCCCATGGCCTCAGGCCGGGAACGATCGAGGACATCCGGGTCGAGGAAGCGCGGTTCCTGATGCCGGTGCCGCGAGCCTTTGACGGCTTCGTCGAATACACCAAGCGGGTCTCTCCGACCTGCCTCGTCCATCTGGAGCGCAACCGCTACAGCGTGCCGGCGTCCTTCGCCAACCGGCCGGTCAGCCTTCGGGTCTATCCGGAACGCATCGTGGTTGCCGCGGAGGGGCAGATCGTGTGCGAGCACCGCCGCATCATCGAGCGGTCGCATGATCGGCTTGGCCAGACAATCTACGACTGGCGCCACTATCTGGCGGTCATCCAGCGCAAGCCCGGAGCCTTGCGCAACGGCGCGCCCTTCACCGAACTGCCCGAAGCCTTCAAACGGCTGCAGCAGCATCTGCTCAGAAAGCCGGGCGGCGACCGGGAGATGGTCGAGATTCTGTCGCTCGTCCTGCAACATGATGAGCAGGTCGTGCTGACGGCAGTGGAGATGGCGCTGCAGGCCGGCGTGCCGACCAAGGTCCACATCCTCAATCTCCTGCACAGGCTGGTCGACGGCAAGCCGATCGCAGCACCTATCGTGGATGCACCGCAGGCGCTGAGCCTGGCCAAGGAACCGCAGGCCAATGTCGAGCGCTACGATGCGCTGCGCCAAACCCGGGAGGTGCGCCATGCGTCATGATCCAGCCAGCGGCGCCATCGTCATCATGCTCAGGAGCCTGAAGATGCATGGCATGGCGCAGGCCGTCGCCGAGCTCACCGAACAGGCCTCACCCGCCTTCGAGGGCGCCATCCCCATCCTGTCGCAACTGTTGAAGGCCGAGACGGCCGAGCGGGAGGTCAGGTCCGTGGCCTATCAGCTCAAGAGTGCACGCTTCCCGGTCTATCGCGATCTGACTGGCTTCGACTTTGCCAGCAGCGAGGTCAACGAAGCCCTCGTGCGCCAGCTCCATCGATGCGAGTTCATAGGCGATGCCAATAACATCGTGCTTGTCGGCGGCCCGGGCACCGGTAAGACCCATATTGCCACCGCCCTCGGCGTGCAGGCGGTCGAGCATCATCGCAAGCGCGTGCGCTTCTTCTCCACCGTCGAACTCGTCAACACGCTCGAGCAGGAGAAGGCCCAGGGCAAGGCCGGCCAGATTGCCAACCGGCTCGCCCATTCCGATCTCGTCATCCTGGACGAGCTCGGTTACCTGCCCTTCAGTGCGTCAGGCGGGGCGCTGCTGTTCCATCTGCTGAGCACGCTTTACGAGCGCACCAGCGTCGTCATCACCACCAACCTCAGCTTCAGCGAATGGGCGACCGTCTTCGGCGATGCCAAGATGACGACGGCGCTGCTCGATCGCCTCACCCATCACTGCCACATCCTGGAGACCGGAAACGACAGCTTCCGTTTCAAGAACAGTTCAGCCCAGACCGCCGTAACAAAGAAGGAGAAAGCCGCACCCTTGACCAAGACCTGAGACCCAAACCATACATGAAGGCGGGTCACTTCTCGGCGAAAATCCCGGGTCAGCTCCCAGCGGAAATCAACACGCTGTCGCGGTCACTGCGGAAACCAACATTTTCGAGAACATCATATTCCTCCTTGGCTTGATGTTGCTAAACTTACGTAGTCCGGTCTTTCTCAACACATGCGGCCACGCGATTGGCGTCAGAATTACCTTGCGCTGCAAAGGCAGCCTTCGCAGGCGAGTGCTATGTTTGTGATCTCACACTTCGAAGAAAACCGTCTCCCTCTGTCCTTGAAGGCGGATTGTGATGTGAAAGGCGGCATCATCGATCTTTTCTGCGATAAGCGTAGCACGCTCATCACTCGACAGGAGAGCCAAGATCGGGTCTTCATCATTAGAGACTTCATCTGCGAAATAGATTCTCGTGTATAATCTGCGGTTCAATCCTTTTCCAAAGATGGAAAGCGCAACGTGAGGCGCCTGCAGGATTCCTGCGGATGTTGGAACACGACCAGGTTTCACGGTGTGGAATGTGAAGGAGCCAGACTCATTGCAGTGGGTGCGGCCAAACCCCTTGAATGATGACTTTCGTGGGTTGATTTGGGCACCTACAAAATGGCCATTCCCATCAGGCTGCCAGAGCTCGATCATACCATCAGGAACAACATGATCATCTCCGTCGATCACCGTTCCGGAGATTGAAATGTGCTGTCCCACAGCATCGTCGGTGGCGAGGTTCCTTCCAAAAATAGGAGGGATCGTTTGATAGTCGTCTGGCGTCAGGCAGTAGGCATAGAAGGGACCGACTGTCTGAGATGGTGTGATCGTCATCGGGGCTTCAATGCGCATGAGTTTCCTCGAAATAGTTCCCGTTTCGGCCCCGCAGAACAATGTCAAAGCGGTAAGTTAAGCCCC
>CALMYW010000281.1 GCA_937873665.1 uncultured Sphingorhabdus sp. | reverse complement strand
CGTTCAGCTCGATCTCGAGGTTGTCGACCATCAGGGACAGCCTGGCCGAAAGCCGCTTGAAGTCGTTGGCAGACAGCCCTACCTCCAGTGGCTGTGAGAGTTGTTCCCCCAACATGGCGGAATGGCGTGTGCTGATCGCATCTTGGGGCTTGGGGATCGGTTTCTCCGCTTTCCAAAGATTATCCAAGTCCAACATGACTTTGTCAATAGCATCCTGATCTTTCGCTGAGCAACTGGATCAACCGTGCCAGCTGGCTCGCGCGGCTGGGTTTTAGGCCTTGCGCGGCATCTCGCAGGGGTGGAAGGTAGACCCCCCGGAGCTGTTCGAGCAAATCGACCGGGATGGCGATCTCTTCGAATTCGCCGCACCAGCGTCGCGGTCTGAGGCGCCCGGTTGTGGTGTCTGGATCGGAATACCTGACGGTGAAGGCCGCCTCCAGTGCTCCGCCAGGTCCCGGGCGCACAGCCGGCATCAAGTCAGCCTCGTCAGACTTCGAGAGTTCACGAAAGATGTAGTTGAACTCGATCGGCCCACTGCCCGCCTTGTGACCTTTCGGGCGGTGAATGTCGTCCGAATCGAGCCGAAGATGTGCTTCGTCGTACCCGGCCAGCAGTGCCCTCAAGGCGTCGACCACGGCCGTCTTGCCAACGTTGTTGGGGCCAACGATGACGTTCAGCCCAGGCTGAAATTCGAGAACGACATTTTCGATTCGCCGGAAGTTGGAAATAGAGAGCTGCGCCAGGTACATAAGGCCTCCCGTTCCTGGCCGCAGGCGCTGGAACGTATTCGTTATTCAGTTCTATTGCAGTATGTCGGATCAACCAGCAAAGAACAATCGTCAGCTTGCCTGCCTCCGCAGTCAAAAAAAAATCACTGGAAACGCAAACGGGCGGAGTCCTTGGATCGCCTAGAGCCCCGCGGGCGAAAGCCTCAACAGGCGCTATGCGCCGAAGATGGAGCGACCGCACAACCCCTCCCCTGCCCCCGTACTTGGAGAGATCTATGCCGGAGGAGACTGGGACGACAACGTGAGCGACCTCTTTCCTTCGGGCCTGAGACACCCCGTCTGGGAGTTGTTCGTCGATAGCTGTGGCCCATCGCTGCGCACCAACAAGGCAGGGAAGGTATTCCTTCAGCTGGAGGAGACGCCTGAGCTGGATGTGGATGAAGAAGCGGCATGGGACTTTCTTCAGTTCGTTGCCGAAGAGAAGATCGAGCGCTACCACCGAAAGGAAGCTCTCGATTGGACCGCGGGGGCCATGGAGTATCTGCAATACGGCACGGTGTCTTTGGCCACCGGACAGAGCAGCTCAATCGACAGCATGATCAGGCGCTCTCAATGGTTGCAGCGCCATGGTTTGCACGGACACCAGACAGCTGAGAGCTTGCGACCTCGCTGCTGTTCGTTGAACGAAACCCAGGCTGAACTGTTCGCCTGACCCAAGAAGGGGCCGCTTAGTGCGGCCCCCTTATTCTTTTGGCGAGGCACCTTGACGCAAGAGCGAAGCCTCATAGGATGAATTTCATGAGCAGAGAACATCGCCCCCTGACCAAATCCCTCTTCAAGCTGGCCCTGGAATGCCCGCGCAAGTTGGACTACGCAAGCAAGCCGCACGAGTATTTCGACTCGAGTAGCCAGGACGCCTTCTTGGCGAAACTGGCGGAGGGCGGCTACCAGGTGGGCGAGTTGGCCAAGCTGATGTTTCCCGACGGTATCGATCTCTCCCAGTTGGACCAGACGGAACAACTTCGACTCACGCGCGAGCTGCTGCAGCGCGACTCCGTGGTCATTTTCGAAGCCGCCATCGAGTCGGAAGGCTTATTCGCCCGCGTTGACATCCTCCGCAAACAGAACGGCTCGGTGGAGATCATCGAGGTGAAGGCAAAAGCTTTCGACCCATTGCAGGATGCGGTCTTCCGTGGGAAGAAGGGCGGCTTCCGCGCGGAGGTTCTCCCCTACCTCCAAGACGTTGCCTTCCAACGCCACGTTTTCGACCTTGCATTTCCCCATCTGAAAAGTACCTGCTCCCTTCTGTTTGCCGACAAGTCGGCCCGCGCGAGCGTCACGGGTATCAACCAGATGTTTCCCATCGGAGTGATGGGGGCGAAGATCAAGGTAACTCCCCGAGCCGGGGTGACGGCGCAGGCATTGGGAAGCCCACTGCTGACGCGGGTACCTCTGGACAGCATCGTTGACGAAGTGCTCGACTCAGACGTAGACCTGGGTCCCACCGGGGTCCTGCCGCTTCGCGCAGCAGTCCCTATCCTCGCCGAGGCTCGCAATCGGGATCGCGCGCTCCCGCCGAAGATCAGCGCATGCTGCCGCAAGTGCCAGTTCAAGGTCGACGGCGACGCTGGGCCGAAGCGAAGTGGGTTTCATCAGTGTTGGCGCGAGCAGACGGGTCTTACCAATGAGAATCTGGAACAACCCCTGGTCCTTGACCTCTGGAACTCACGTCGAGTGAGTCGGTTCGTGCGTGACGGCAAGTACCTGATGTCGCAGCTCACCGCCGATGATCTCGGCCATGAGAGCTCGATGCCCGATGACGAGGGAATCACGCTTGCGCAGTTGCACTGGTTCCAGGCGAGCCAGAAGTGGCCTGGCGGCGGAGAGTTCTACCTTCATCCAGGCCTGAAGCGTGTTATGGCTTCATGGCGGTTCCCACTGCACTTCATCGACTTTGAGACAGCGACGGTCGCCATCCCTTTCCACGCCGGCAGTCGCCCGTATGAAACAATCGCCTTCCCGTTCTCCCCCCCTGTGCTTGTGGCGGGCGGAAAAAAGCGGCACCAGGATCAGTTCCTTCACGTCGAGCCTGGCGAGAATCCGAACTTCCATTTTCTGAGGGCCCTCAAGCACGCCCTGTCGAAGGATGAAGGGACCGTGTTCCGGTGGCATAGCCATGAAAATACTGTCTTGAATCAAATCATCGACATGCTCGAAGAACAACGCGGGGCGGTGCCCGATGGGGATGATCTCATCGCGTTTGCGTTGACCTTGGTCGAGCGCGAATCCGCCGGGAACCGTCGCATCGGCGCGCGGGTCATGGTCGACCTTTGCGCGCTGTCGCAGAGATACTTCTTCCACCCGCGTACCAATGGTAGTCCGTCGCTGAAGAAGGTGCTGCCCGCTTTGTTGCAATGCTCGCGTGAACTTAAGAGGATATACGCTCAGCCTGTGTACGGAAAGGGCCAGAGCATCAGCAGTCTCAACTTCGAGCAGCCTCTTTGTTGGTGGCAGGAGACAGGTGGCAAGGTCCTCGATCCCTACAAGCTCCTACCCCCCATCGCAGATCACGCTGAACCTGGATCGCTCCTGCAGTCGCTGCGGGATGGTGGTGCAGCGATGACCGCTTATGTCCGGCTGCAGTTCGAATCGGTGCCCGCTTGGGAGCGGGAGGCCGTCAAGAAAGGGTTGCTGCGGTACTGCGAGTTGGACACCCTCGCGATGTTGATGGCTGTCCAGGCCTGGCGCGCATGGTGCACTGATTAATTATGGCCGCGGTGACTGACCGTGGCCGCGAGATCCTTCTCCCGCGCTGCATGCGTCCTCATCTTCCGAGGGTCTGGAGTGCCGAGACATCAGAGACGCAAATCAACCGCGAGGCGGCAAAGTCAACCTGCAGGACAGGTTTACGCGCCAAGCGGCCTGTCGGCCAAGGAATTCGCGGCGAC
>CALMYW010000280.1 GCA_937873665.1 uncultured Sphingorhabdus sp. | reverse complement strand
CTGAGGCTTATGCTTTAGCAGCCTAACCTGTGCAAGAACCGCTGGGTCAATACAAAAAACCGCTCTACTACGGCTGGCAAAGTGGGGTGCTGTTGTTTGGTTCCGAGTTAAAATCATTGAGGGTTCATCCGAGCTTTCAGGGTGAAATTGATCGTGATGTGCTGCCCTTGTATCTGAGGCACGGTTACATACCTGCACCCTGGAGTATCTACAAAGACATTCGCAAACTGATGCCAGGCAGTTGGGTGGTATTGATGTGGCAGGCCTGGTTGGAGCACGAAAAAAAATGATGCATAACCCCTTGATACCCATGACGAAACCACATGCTGCTCTGAAGGTAAGCCAGGTCAACTTGGGCTTGTTCGCACTTGGTGCTCTGATCAATGCAGCTTCCTACGGTTCCATAGCGCCGGTCGTTGTAGCATCCATTTTTTTCACAGCCGTTCAATTGCTTTTGATCATGACCCCTTTAGGTGGGCATGCGGAGCAGCGTATGTTCAACCGAGTCTTCGCGTTTGGGTTCGTGATGGCCGGGGTGGCAGCGTTTTATGCCAACCAACTTCAGGACGCATCTCAACTGTTTAGCGATGCCGGCGGGTTTTTTGATATGGCCACGGGAAAGTCTAGTGGTTTGTCGCTAATTGAGATACAGATCATCCATGAAGGAGCCCTCGCTATTGCCCTCTGGGAAATGACGTACGATCTTTTCGCAGAACTTGGCTTTGAAAAAGGCCGCTATATCGGCGTGAGCTTCAATGTCCTTGCCGTTGCGTTAAGTGGCGTGATCGGTATCAAGATCCTGCGCAAGATGTTTGGTAACGACGACTACCGCTTTCGACGTCTAACCGTCCTGGTTTCGGCATGTGGATTGCTTTGGTTGTTTGCCGGTATTCATATCCGTGATGCAGTGGTGTTGCTGGGAATAACTGCTTTGGCCTATGCGTGGGTACATTTTTTGGCTAAACCCGATCTGAGTTGGCGTTTAGGTCAAATCGTTGTGTGGTCACTGCTAGCCCTCACCTTTTTAGGTTTTCTGCGGGGCGAGTTTGCTTTCGTGCCGGTCGCTATGATGATCGCAGCCTTAGCGGCACTAATTTTGAGCACAAAACATGCCGGGCACCGCCGTCTGGTGCTATTGGGTGTGCTGTTTCTCGGTAGTGCTGCGATAGTTATTTTTGCAATGATCTACCTGCAAGATATGATCGCGGTACTGGATCGAGGTCGTGAGGGCTATGCGGAACTCACTGGGGATCAGCATGCGGCGGATTCGTTGGGCATGACGTTGATTGTGAATCAACCTCTGCCGATTCGGCTCGTTCTCGGCAGTATTTACCTTTATTTCTTTCCGGTTCCATTCTGGAGCGGGCTCCAATTTGAAAGCGTTTATGCCCTCTTCAAGTCTGCCAACGCTGTCTTTTTTTATTTTGTCTCACCGCTGCTTGCAATTTCATTACTGAAACTAATCCGGCACAAGCAGGCCCGTTCCGTTTATGTGCTGTTCATGCTGTTTCTTACTTTGGGCTTCACATTCGCGATTGCGGGAACTAGCCTTGAAAATCGGCATTTCGGCGCTTTCTTAATCCCTGTCTTTGTTCTGGCCTCGATTCCTGATCTGCGTGATGGAAATGTACGATTGCAGTACAAACAATATCTGTTTTTCGTTTTTTCGGGCGTGATTGTCGTGCACCTTGCCTGGATAATACTAAAACTACTGTGATGAAAATTCTCTGCGTCATCGACTCCCTTGGCTCAGGTGGTGCTCAGCGACAGATGGTGAATCTTGCCTGCGGTCTTAAGTCTAAAGGGCACGCGGTTGAGCTATTGGTGTACTTCCCAGATTTTAGATTTTTTCGTGCTGAAATCGATGCAGCAGGTATATTGGTTCACGAGATCCACAAAGGTAGGGGATTTTCACTTAAGGCTCTCTGGAGGCTAATGCAGTTATATCGTATCGGGCAGCTTGATGGTGTTATATCTTTTCTGGATGCACCAAATACTTATGCTGAATTAGCCAAGCTTTTTGCGCTATCGAGGGTCAAACTTATTGTTTCAGAGCGCTCAAGTTTCATTAACGAACGCAAGTCAATATATAATAAGCTTAAGCGTCGGCTCCATTTGCTAGCGGATGTCGTTGTTGCAAATTCACATAGCCACGCCAACTGGTTATGTGAATATTCTTGGCTTAGAAAAAAAACGAAAACTATTTATAATGGGTATTTTGTTGGAGATGCGGCCGACGTTTCGGTGTTTAAAGAAACGCTTGGTAACTTATCACTGTTAGCTATCGGGCGAATTGACACCGGCAAGAACGGACTCAGACTCATGCACGGTGTTAAGCAGTTTTATCAAAAAAATGGTGATTGCCCCACAGTGTTATGGGCTGGCCGACAGGCACAAGACGCTGATTCACTTCGGGAGCGCCAACAGATGGAAGAACTCCTGTCGCAACACCCAGTCATCGCCCGCCATTGGCATTTCTTGGGGGAGCGCCGAGATGTTTCAGATTTACTGCAACAGGCTGATGCCCTGATTCATGTGAGCCTGTATGAAGGCCTGCCCAATGTTGTATGCGAAGCATTTGTGGCGGCTCGACCTGTAATTGCGTCTAATGTCTGCGACCACCCCATGCTCATACAGGATGGCGTTCGAGGGTTTTTGTGCGACCCACTTTCATCAGAGTCGATTTGCGAAGCAATCGGACGGTTTGTCTCGCTGGCAGTAGAAGAGCGGCTGCAGATGGGGCGCAATGCCAGAGCCTATGCAAAACAGTATTTGACCATCGATCGGATGGTTTCTGATTATGAGGCGTTGTTAAACAATGAGCGGTAGTCCCATCTGCGCAAAAGAAAATAATATATGTATTGATTTTTGTGCGCACATCCATTAATGGCCAATATTTTCAACAAAGACCTTCAAGCGCCAGCAATCCATTCAATTAGTGTCTGTTTGGTTGCGCCACTTCCTCCACCTTATGGTGGGATTTCTCACTGGACATCCATGATGGTAGGTTATGCATCAGATATTGGTGATGTCGATTTAGTGGTCGTAAATACATCTCCACGATGGCGCGCAATCCAAAGTAACGGATTTTTGCTGCGGGTTGTAGGAGGTGGCTTTCAATTACTTCGAGATATCTTCCGCTTGTGCCGCGTTTTAAACAAAAAGAGGTATGATGCGGTACACCTGACAACATCTGGTCAGGTATCCGCTGTGCGCGACATTGTTGTATCCTATTTGACTAGATTTTTTGGCATACGCTTGGTTTACCACGTACGTTTTGGCCGTATCCCTGCGATTAGCCAAGAAAATACACTCGAGTGGCGGATTATTCTGCGAGTTATGCATCGTGCTTCAACCGTCATATTGATAGACAAAGCAACGTTTTCTGCTGTGCAGCGGTTCGCTCCGGATGCGAAGGCTGTGTTGATACCGAATTGCGTAAATTTTGCTGAGCTCCCCGCTCCTGTTGGAATATCTAGCGATGTCAAGACTGCCCTGTTCGTTGGATGGGTGATTCCTACCAAGGGCATAACCGAATTGGTTGAGGCGTGGTCGATACTCAGGCCTCCAGGTTGGCGCCTAGAAATAGTGGGGCCAGGCGATACAAACTACCAAGCAGAATTGCTTCGCAAATTCGAACCAGTAAATCTGGAATTCATTGGCGAGTTATCGCACGCACAGGCAAAGACTCGTATGTCCAATTGCGACCTTTTCGTTTTGCCGAGTTATACCGAGGGGTTTCCAAACGCAGTTTTAGAGGCAATGGCTCTCGGGAGGGCCATTCTTACGACTGCTGTTGGCGCCATCCCGGAAATGCTGGCGGACGACTGTGGCCTAATGGTCGAGCCCCGAAATGTGTCTAGTTTGACCGCGGCGCTTGAAGCTCTTTGCTCGAATCCTGATTTGCGCTTAGCGATGGGACGTCGTGCCCGAGAGCATGCGTTGGCTAACTATTCAATCGAGATCGTATTTGAAAAGGCGGATTCAAGTACGAAGTGCAATAAAGACCAACCGGTCGAGGTGGCTGAGGATGTTTGGCATCATGGCTGCTTTAACCGCCAAGTTGAAGTTGCCCAATGTACAAACACCTCAGCCGAGAAGAACGATACCCCCCCTGATCGCTTCCAAGTGGCGAGCAGCTATTGGCAACACTGGCACCACACTGCTGCAATATTCAACTCCTTTTGCGCCGGTCATACTTGGCGCAGGATTCGCCGACCAAACCGAAGTCGGTGCATATTTTTTGTTCAGCCAAATGGTTGCCGCGCCGTTTTCGTTGTTCCGGAGAGCCCTGATCAACTACTTCAATGCAGCATTCAGCCACCCTGTTTTGGCTAAAGCTAGTCTAAAGAATAACCGAAAGTTAATTTTTTTGTCGATCAGCATACTAACGATCGGATCTGCCGCGCTTGTCATAGTAGTTGCGCTACACGGAGCAAAACTCATACATATGGTTATTGGTGAAAAGTGGCTCGGATCAGCGCACTTCCTTCTCCCCATGATCGTGTACTTTACGTTTGATGCAGTTTTGCAACCCATCACCACGCTTTTGCCCCATTGGGGCGCATCCAAGGCGCTTTTTGCGCTTGAGCTTGCTCGCTTTGTTTCAGTCTACATCTTAGGATCATTTTTAATAATATTGCTCGAATGGAACTTCTTCCAATATTCCATTTTCTTCTTCGCGTCGATGCTTGCCGTTTACTTCGCAGAGGCTTTTTATTCCCTCTGGATACTTCGGAATGTTAAGCATGAGTAAGTGCTCAGCATCCCAAACCACCATTTTCTTGCTTGGCACCCTCCCCCCGCCTATGGGGGGAGTCTCCGTTTATTGTTTGCGCAGAATCAACCAACTCGCAACAACAAGAACCAAGTGTGTTTTGTTTGATACCAAATCAACCCTTTCAATCCTCAAGCTTTGGTATTTTTCAATACTATATCGCCTGACAAACAGGCCTTTTACAATTGAAATCAACACATCCAACCCGATCGCAATATTTTTACTAAATATCTTAGGACTGCTGCCTAACTCAATATTTGTTGATCACAACAGCTCAAGAAGATTCAAGGGAAAACACAAGGAAGCACAACTTCTAAATCTCGCACGTTTCTGCAAACAGATAAAGCTAGTCAACTCAGATCTTATAAAAAACTATCAAGATGCCGGCGTTCGAGATTTCAAAAATTTCTCTGTTTTTTCCCCATATATCCGACCTACAGATGAAGAAATAGAAGCCGCCCACCTAACCCATCGACAATCGTTAAGCAAACTAGTGTCAAACAATGGCAGAAACATTGTTCTCAGTAGCGCCTGGAAACCAACGATTCATGAAGATGGAAAGGATCTCTACGGCATCATTGATACACTCGAAATTTATAAAGAACTGGCTCCGTCACACCCCGAGATTCAGTTTGTGTTTCTGATTGGCGAAACTGACTCAAGTCAGCTGTGTACTTCGGCCACGAAGACTGCCCTGCAGCTATCACAAGAATTTCAAAATTTTCATTTCCTATGCGGCGGAATTCCTCAGTGGCCATTGCTCAAAAATACGATAGTTCTTTTGCGCCTTACACGAACAGATGGCGATTCAGTGAGTGTTCGTGAAGCACTCGATTTTGGAGCAGAGGTCATCGCAACCGACGTGTGCTCAAGGCCAACAGGCGTTCACCTGACCTCGTTGGACGACATCCAGCAGACGAGAGATTTACTTAAATCCATTCTTAGGGTCGTTCTTCAGCGCACGCCCATGCCGTGCAGGGCATAGGTGCGTCCGAAGTGGGCGCAAGGGCCCGAATGGGGCGCCAAACAAGCCCGAATCCGCCCAAATCTGACCGTCTGAACGCACCTGATGCCGCATCATGAGATCAACTGAAACATTCACCCAATTGCCGCTTCGGAAACGGGGTTGTGCAGACCTTCCTTAGCTTTCGAAACCGATGATTCAAGTACTACAAGATATGGCCAAAGGCTCCACCCTACTGGTCAATGCGCCAGCGCCCCAAGCCAGTAGAAGTTGCCTAGCCATTCACACCAAGGTATCTCTTATTTCTGCCGGCACCGAACGCATGCTGGTTGGCTTTGGCAAGGCGTCCTACCTGGATAAAGCCCGCCAGCAACCCGACAAGGTGAAGATGGTGCTGGAGAAGGTGGCCACGGATGGATTGATGACCACTATTGAGGCGGTTCAATCCAAGCTGGCCCAACCGCTACCCCTGGGCTACTGCAACGTGGGTGCGGGCGAGGTAGATGCGAGCTACACACTGCTCTCGCTTTTATGCATCGAATTATGGTGCCGCCGATTTATTGATCAGCCAGCTACAGTGCAATAAATTTCTCAAAGGGAAAAGGCTTTGAAACAAGTTCTTCAATCGTTAAAGACTGGAGCTACGGAAATCGCTGAGATTCCAGTACCTAATGTAAAGCGTGGTCAGCTACTTATCCAGACTACGAACACACTTGTGTCTGCTGGGACAGAACGGATGCTGGTCGAGTTTGGCAAAGCTGGATGGATCGATAAGGCCCGCCAGCAGCCCGACAAGGTTCGCATGGTGCTGGACAAGATCAAGACCGATGGCCTGCAGCCGACCATCGAGGCGGTCTTCAACAAGCTCGACCAGCCCTTGCCGTTGGGGTATTGCAACGTGGGGCGTGTGGCCGTCGTGGGGGCCGGGGTAGTTGGATTCGAGGCGGGTGAGCGGGTCATCAGCAACGGCAAGCATGCCGAGGTGGTGAGTGTGCCTATCAATCTCTGCGCGAGGGTGCCCGATACTGTATCTGACGAGGAGGCAGCCTTCACAGTGCTGGGGGCCATTGCGTTACAGGGTATCCGTTTGGTGCAGCCGACCCTGGGTGAGACAGTGGTAGTGACCGGGCTAGGTCTGATCGGCTTGGTTACTGTTCAGCTATTGCGTGCACACGGTTGCCGTGTTCTCGGCCTGGACTTCGACAGGGACAAGTTGAATCTTGCTCGGCAGTTTGGCGCGGAGGTGGTTGACTTGGCAGCGGGACAGGACCCGGTCAAGGCTGCTGAGATCTATTCTCGTGGACGCGGCGTGGATGCAGTGATTGTGACTGCAGCCACCAAGAGCAGCGAACCGATACACCAGGCTGCGCTGATGTGTCGCAAGCGCGGTCGTATCGTTCTGGTGGGGGTCACAGGCTTGGAGTTGTCGCGGGATGACTTCTTCAAGAAAGAATTGACTTTCCAAGTGTCGGCATCTTACGGTCCAGGCCGTTATGACCCGAACTATGAGGAAAGGGGCCAGGACTATCCGGTTGGCTTCGTGCGCTGGACGGAACAGCGCAACTTCGAGGCAGTTCTGGACATGATGGCCGATGGTCGGCTAAATGTGAAGCCGCTAATTTCGCATCATTTCGATATTACCGAGGCGGAGAAAGCGTATGAACTGGTGGGGGGGGCTGGGCCTTCTCTAGGAATTTTGCTGCGTTATCCGGGATTGGAGATCACGCCGGCGGCCAGGACGGTTTCGCTGCGTGAGGGTGCGCAAACAGCTGGAACATCATTGCGTACAGACGTTGGCGACACGGCAGCCCAGAAGGTTGGCGTGAGCTTCATCGGATCGGGGAATTATGCGACTGCGGTGCTGATCCCTGCCTTCAAGGCGGCGAAGGCGCACCTGCGCAGTGTGGCCTCAAGTGCCGGGGTGAGTGGCGTACATGCCGGACGCAAGTTTGGTTTTGACGAGACGACAACCGATACAAACCGGCTTTTTTCAGACATAGCGACGAATGCGGTGGTGATCACGACCCAGCATGACAGCCATGCGCGCTTTGTGTTGCAGGCGCTGGCCGCGGGCAAGCACGTTTTTGTTGAGAAGCCTTTGTGTTTGAAGCTGGATGAATTGGCTGAAATACAGTCGGCTTATGCAGACGCCAGCGCGCAGCGCTCGTCAGTGCCAATGGTGATGGTGGGCTTTAACCGCCGATTTGCTCCGCAAGTTCAGAAGATGAAGCAGCTGCTCAACGGTGTTGCAGGGCCCAAGGCATTCATCATAACAGTGAATGCCGGCGCGATTCCGGCAGACCACTGGACGCAGGACCCCGAGGCCGGTGGTGGGCGCATCATTGGCGAGGCGTGCCACTTTATCGATTTGCTACGTTTCTTGGCTGCTGCGCCGATTACCGGATGGCAGCGCATGGGTATGGATGCACCCACGCCCGACACCGTGAGCATTCAATTGAGTTTTGCCGACGGGTCGGTTGGCACGGTGCATTACTTTGCCAATGGCAGCAAGGCCTTCCCGAAAGAGCGTTTGGAGGTATTCGCCGCAGGGCGCGTGCTGCAACTGGACAACTACCGGAAGTTGACCGGTTTTGGATGGCCCGGTTTTACCAAGATGAATCTATGGCGGCAAGACAAGGGCCAGAAAGCGTGCGCAGCCGCTTTTGTGCAGGCACTGGCTAAGGGTACAAGTGCGCCAATACCTTTTGAAGAGGTCGCTGAAGTGGCGCGCGTTAGCATTGAGATTGCGGAGACAGCACGTTGACTTTGGCAGCAAAGAGCGTGCGTTACTGGCACACCTTGCGCCATCTAAAGCCCGTGCAGTTTTATGGGCGCTTGTGGTTCAAGTTGCGACAGCCAAAAGTTAACGCAGTCGCCGAAGCGCCCTCTTTGCGGGAACGGAAAGGCCAGTGGCAAGCCCCGGTTGCACACAAGCGCACGATGCTGGGGCCGTGCCGCTTCAAGTTTTTGGGCGTTGAACACGATTTGCCCGCCAAGGGGGGCTGGAACGACAGTGTCTTAGAAAAGCTCTGGCTTTACAACCTGCACTATTTTGAGGATTTGAACGCGGAAGGTGCGCACGACCGAACCGTTTGGCATTTGGCGCTGATGCAGCGCTGGGTTGCCGAAAATCCCCCCTCATCTGGAAATGGGTGGGAGCCGTATCCCTCGTCAGTGAGAATCGTGAATTGGGTGAAGTGGGCGCTGGCAGGCAACACATTGCCGGCTGGTTGCGTGCAAAGTCTGGCAACCCAAGCACGGTGGCTGTGCAAACGGCTGGAAGTGCACTTGTTAGGAAATCACTTGTTTGCAAACGCCAAAGCTTTGGTGTTTGCAGGCCTGTATTTTGAAGGCCCTGAGGCAGGGCAGTGGTTGGCGAAGGGCTTGGACATTCTGGCGCGGGAGCTGCCTGAACAGGTGTTACCGGACGGCGGCAACTTTGAACGCAGCCCGATGTACCACGCGATCTTTCTGGAAGACGTGCTGGATCTGTTGAACGTTGCCGGTGCGTATGCCAACCAAGTGCCCACAACCTTGGTGGCGCGGTGGCGCGATGCTTCATTGCGGATGTTAGATTGGTTGCAGGGAATGAAACATCCGGACGGACAAATTGCGCTATTTAACGATGCTGCGTTCGGGATTGCAGCAACTGCAGATGAGTTGGCTGCCTATGCTGGCAGGGTGCTGGGTACCGCTGCGGTGTTATCCGGATTGCCACGACGCTGCGCGCCATGCAATGACGGAGGTGGTCTGCACTTGACCCAATGGGCGGATAGTGGGTACATCCGTTTGGAATGCGCCGACGCTGTGGCCTTGCTGGATGTTGCGCCGATTGGCCCGGATTACCTGCCTGGCCACGCCCATGCGGACACCTTGTCATTTGAGTTTTCGGTGTTTGGCCGACGCGTGATCGTGAACGGGGGTACTTCACGCTATGGGTTGGGACCGGAGCGGCTGCGTGAGCGGCAAACTGTAAGCCACAGCACGGTGGAAGTTGATGGCGAAAGCAGCTCTGAGGTCTGGGGTGGGTTTCGGGTGGCCCGGCGAGCTTATCCTTTTGATCTGGTAGTTTCGGAATACCCGGATGTTCTCTCGGTGGCTTGCTCGCACGATGGGTACAAGCGATTGCCAGGCAAACCTGTTCACAGGCGCAGCTGGCAATTCAGCCCGAGTCATATGGTGGTGGCCGATTCGGTTTCAGGGGGGTGCTGGCCTGCTGTGGCGCGCTACATCTTGCATCCCGATGTCAGTGTCGAGCGGGTTGCCCCGGATGTGTTTGATCTGAAGCTGGCTAATGGCAGGCGTGTCTTGGTAAAGATAGACAACGGCTCTGGCCGGCTTGAGCGTGCAGGCTTTGCCCCTGAGTTTGGGAAAGTTTTGCCAACCCAATGCATTGCGGTGGACTTGCATGACGGAAAAGCACAGGTTCGATTGACTTGGAGTTGATTTGCATATTCTTTTTTTAACGGACAACTTTCCGCCGGAGGTGAATGCGCCAGCCAGCCGCACTTTTGAGCATTGCCGTGAGTGGGTAGCGCGGGGTACAAAAGTGACGGTAATCACCTGTGCGCCTAACTTTCCAAAGGGACAGGTGTTTAACGGTTACAAGAACCGCCTTTGGCAAAGCGAGGTGATGGACGGCATTCGGGTCATACGGGTATGGACGTACATCACGGCGAATGAAGGTTTTGCCAAACGAGTGCTGGACTATGTGAGCTTTATGCTGACCGGCACCCTGGCTGCCTTGTTTGTACGCAAGGTGGATGTGGTGGTCGGTACGTCGCCCCAGTTTTTCACGGCTTGCGCAGCCTGGATGGTGGGTGGGCTCAAGCGTGTGCCTTGGGTGTTTGAACTGCGAGATATCTGGCCCGAATCGATCAAGGCTGTGGGGGCGATGCAAGATTCGCTGGCCATCAGAGTGTTGGAACGGATTGAGTTGTTCTTATACCGTCACGCCAGTCGCATTGTGGCTGTAACGCATGCGTTCAAGCATACGTTGATGGGTCGAGGTATTGATGGGAGCAAGATTGACGTCATTACCAACGGCGTGGATCTAAGCAACTTTTCGCCACTGCCAAAGGATGCTGACTTGGGCGCCGAGCTTGGGCTGAATAGCTGCTTTGTGGCTGGCTACATCGGTACGCATGGTTTAGCTCACGGTCTTGAAACGTTGTTGGATGCGGCACAAAGCCTACAACAGGTGCCGAGGGCGGAGAACATTCGCATATTATTCTTGGGGGACGGTGCCAAAAAGGCTGAACTGATTGAAAGCGCCAAGACACGGGGCCTGCGGAATGTGGTGTTCGTTGCATCGGTGCCGAAGGATCAGGTGCCGCGGTATTGGTCACTTTTGGATGTGTCGATCATTCATTTGCGCAAGACGGAGCTATTTACATCGGTGATTCCGTCGAAGCTGTTTGAGTGTATGGGCATGGGCATACCGGTGTTGCACGGTGTGACGGGTGAGTCTGCGGTCATCGTCCAGACTGAACAAATGGGTGAAGTGTTTGAGTCTGACAACGCCCAGCAGCTGGTTGACGCGCTGCTAAGGTTACGTGCGGATGAAACACGCTTCAAAAGCTATAAAGCCAACGGGTTGTCCGCTGCAAAGCGGTACGACCGTAAACAATTGGCGGCAAACATGCACAAGATTTTGCAGGGAGTGATTGCAAAGTGACAAAAAAAATCATGCTGGTGTTTGGTACCAGGCCCGAAGCCATCAAGATGGCGCCGCTGTACCATGCCTTGAAGGCCTGCCCGGAGCAGTTTGAAACGCAGGTTTGTGTGACAGCGCAGCACCGCCAGATGCTTGATCAGGTGTTGCGGGTTTTTGAAATCACCCCGGACATTGACCTGAATCTGATGAAGGCCGGACAAGATTTGTATGACGTGACCGCGTCAGTGCTACTGGGCATGCGCGATGTGTTGCGACAGCACAAGCCAGACGCCTTGCTGGTGCATGGCGACACCACCACCTCATTGGCCGCAGCTATGGCCGGCTTTTATGCGGGTGTGCCGGTGGGTCATGTGGAAGCCGGCTTGCGAACCCATGACGTGTACGCGCCGTTCCCTGAGGAGTTCAACCGGCAGGTAGCCAGCAAGGTGACACGCTGGCACTTTGCGCCGACGGAGTTCAGCCAACAGAATTTGCTGAATGAGCGCGTCGATGAAGATCAGATTTCGGTCACCGGTAACACGGTCATTGACGCGTTGCTATGGGTGCTGGCTCGTATTGATTCGGATGCCGGGCGTCAGGCCGAACTCACCCGTTTTTTGGATGACCGATTGCCGTTTGCATGGCAGAGTGAGCGCTTCGTACTGATTACCGGTCACCGTAGGGAGAATTTTGGCGACGGATTTTCGCAGATTTGCGAGGCGCTGAAAGATTTGGCTGCACGTTACCAAAATGTTCATTTCGTATACCCGGTGCATTTGAACCCGAACGTGCAGCAACCGGTGAAGTCGCTCTTGGCAGACCTGCCAAACGTACACCTGATTGAGCCACTGGATTACGAGCCATTTGTTTACCTGCTGAAGCACAGTCATGTTGTGCTGACAGACAGTGGCGGCATTCAGGAAGAGGCTCCCAGCTTGGGCAAGCCAGTGCTGGTGATGCGCGATGTGACCGAGCGGCCGGAAGCGGTCGACGCCGGAACGGTGATCTTAGTGGGAGCCAACCGCGAGCGAATTGTGGCCAATGTGTCTGAGCTGCTGGAAAACGAAGCTACCTACAAACGCATGTCGCGAGCCCACAACCCTTATGGTGATGGAAAAGCCTGCGAACGAATCATTGATGTACTTAGGGGAATTTAATTGATTAAAAAGACGATTTGTGTGGTCGGTTTGGGATATATAGGCTTACCCACGGCTGCACTGCTAGCGAGCAACGGCTATCAGGTGGTGGGGGTTGATCTGAATACCCACGCGGTTGAGACCATCAACCAAGGGCGTATTCACATCGTCGAGCCTGATCTGGATGCGTTTGTGAGGTCTGCAGTGTCCGCCGGACGCCTTAAAGCGTTTACTACGCCGCAGGCTGGCGACGTTTACATGATTTGTGTGCCGACGCCTTTTCACGAGGGTAAAGGCATTCCGCAGCCGAACATTGATTACGTTCTGGCCGCCACACGCAGCATTGCCGGGTTTGTCAAACCCGGAGACTTGGTGATTTTGGAGTCAACCTCACCAGTGGGTACAACCCAGCAGATGTCGGACGTATTGAAGACGGAGGGCGTAGACATCAGCCAAATCCACATGGCCTACTGCCCGGAGCGCGTCTTGCCTGGCAAGATCATGACCGAGTTGGTTGAAAACGACCGTGTCGTCGGTGGTCTGACCCCTGAAGCAACCACAGCTGTGGCGGGCTTTTACCGAACTTTTGTGCGCGGCGAGGTGCTGGAAACCGATGCAAAAACTGCCGAAATGTGTAAGCTTACAGAAAATAGCTTCCGCGACGTCAACATTGCTTTTGCCAACGAGCTGTCGTTGATTTGTGCCAAGGAAGGCATCAACGTCTGGAACCTTATTCAACTGGCCAACCGCCACCCGCGCGTCAACATTCTGCAGCCCGGCGCCGGTGTGGGTGGTCACTGCATTGCTGTCGACCCTTGGTTCATCGTGGCGCGCGACGTTGAAAACTCACGCCTAATTCGAACGGCACGAGAGGTAAACAACTACAAAACCGTCTGGGCGATCGACCAGATCAAGAATAAGGTTGCAGACGTGTCCGCAAGAACCGGCCGTAAACCCAAGATAGCCTGTCTGGGGTTGGCATTTAAACCCGACATCGATGACCTACGCGAGTCTCCAGCCGTCCAAATCGCCGAAGCTCTGTTGGCGCAAGGCTATGACGTTGTTGCAGTGGAGCCCAACATCGAGTCTCATGACCGATTCCCACTAGTGACAATAGAAGCTGCCTTGGATACAGCAGATGTTTTTGCTGTGCTGGTGAAACACAAGGGATTTTTCGAGGCTTCAGTTAAATCTGCGCTCCTCGAGCGTGGTGCATTAGATTTTTGCGGGGTAATGAGTTGAAGTTATCTGAATCCAAAATTTTTATCCGTCTATAAACAGATCGATCTAGCAAATGATTTTAGTGACAGGCGGTGCAGGCTACATTGGATCGCACACCGCGGTAGCCCTTTTGCAGTCTGGGTTGGACGTAGTGATCCTCGACAACCTTAGCAACAGTTCAGCTGAGTCGTTGTCTCGGGTTGCGAAGATCGCCGGGCGTTCTACTACTTTTATACAAGGCGACATTCGCGACCGTGCATTACTGGATTTCTTGTTTGCCGAGCATGCAATTGATGCCGTTCTGCACTTTGCTGGCTTGAAAGCCGTGGGTGAAAGCGTGACCCAGGCGCTCCGCTATTACGACAACAACGTGCATGGCAGCCAAGTGCTGCTGCAGGCCATGGCAGATGCGGGCGTCTTTAGCTTCGTGTTCAGTTCATCGGCAACCGTCTACGGCGATCCTGCTCAGATGCCGATATCTGAGACTTGCCCAGTCGGCGAACCTACCAACCCCTATGGCCGCAGCAAGCTGATGGTGGAAGACATGTTGCGCGACTTGGCGGCGTCTGACCCACGTTGGCGTATCGCCATCCTGCGCTACTTCAACCCGGTGGGCGCGCATGAGAGCGGCCTGATCGGCGAAGACCCGAATGGCATTCCCAATAACCTGTTGCCTTACATCGCCCAGGTGGCGGTTGGCAAACTGCCCGAGTTGGCGGTTTTTGGCAACGACTACTCCACTCACGACGGCACCGGTGTTCGCGACTACATTCATGTGGTGGATTTGGCCGAAGGGCACCTCCTCGCCCTTGACGCCTTGGAAATGCGCACAGGCGCGCATGTTTGGAACCTGGGTACAGGCCAAGGCTACAGCGTGTTGGATATGGTCCGCGCCTTTGAGGCTGCAAGTGGCAGGCCCGTGCCCTACCGGATTTCCCCACGCCGTCCGGGCGACATTGCCACTTGCTATTCAGATCCGAGCAAGGCTGAGCGCGAGCTGGGTTGGAAGGCCAAGCGCTGCCTGCCTGAGATGATGCGGGACGCCTGGCGATGGCAGCAGTTGAACCCGAACGGATATTGATAGTCAGTGATGGCCTTGTCCTGCTCGGGCTCGCCCAGGACTGCGGTCTTCATGCGGTCATACAGGATCTCGCGCGGAGCGCCGCCGAAGTGTTCGAAGCGGCGCAACTCGGACGGGCCGACACCGCCGTAACGCTTCTTCCAGACGTAGAAGGTCGCCTCGCTGATGCCCATCATGCGACAGACTGGAGTTGGAGTTGACCCGTTTCCGTGGACACATCATTCTTTGTGTTCAAGGAGTCGCAAATGTCCAAAGTTCGACCGCCGTACCCGGCGGAATTCCGTCAGCAGATGGTCGAGCTCGTTCGAATCGGCCGATCACCCGCTGTATTGACCCAGCGGTTCTTGCACAGGTTAGGCTGCTAAAGCATAAGCCTCAGC
>CALMYW010000279.1 GCA_937873665.1 uncultured Sphingorhabdus sp. | reverse complement strand
CGACGTACAACTCATCGTTGTAGACCTCGAGCTTGGGCGGGCACAGCGGGTGCATGGCGTTGTCGATCGCCAAAGGATGGAGGTTATACGTCGTCTGGATCGCGCTGAGTTCGTCTGCGGTGGGCTCGCTAAGCGCGATCCAGCAGAAGCCCGAGCGATTCTCGTTTAGTTCGACGTGCTCATCGAGCCTGATTTCACGGACTCGCTTACCTTCGTTGTAATAATATGCGGCGATAATGGTCATGCAGGCCTCGCAGGAATTCGCAGGCCACGCTGTACAGCCGGTCGCGCCAGCCCGCGTTCGAGCCATGCCTGCACGTTCGAATAGCTGCTTAGGCCGAGGATGTCGCCCGCTGCGTAGAATTCGACCAGCGCATTCACCCAGCCAAACGTCGCAATGTCCGCGATCGAGTAAT
Organism: uncultured Sphingorhabdus sp.; assembly: GCA_937873665.1. The sequence continues at coordinate 14,831 of CALMYW010000279.1, read as the reverse complement.
CATCGACAATCCATTCGCGGCCCTCCAGCCGGTGATCCAGGACCCCGAGAAGACGCCTGGATTCATCAACAAAGCGCTGCCGAGGTCGCTTGTCCTCATAGTCCTTGCCGGCAAATCGCAGGAAAAAGCCTAGCTGTCCGAAGGTCGGCCCAACGCCCGACACCTGAAAGAACACCCAGGCCAGAGTCTCGTACCGCTGGGCGGGTGTTGTTGAGATGAGCTGCCCCGTCTTGTCGGCCAGATAGATGAGGATCGCACCGGTTTCCCATATGCCAATGGGCTGGCCGTCAGGGCCAGCCGGATCGATGATCGCGGGTATGCGGCCGTTGGGATTCAACGACACGAACGCTGGATCCTTCGACTCGTTGTTCGAGATGTCGACGAAGTGGGGCTCATACGGCAGGCCAGTCTCCTCCAGCATCATCGAGACCTTGACGCCGTTGGGCGTGGGGGCCGCGTATAGTTGCAAGCGATCCGGATAAGATGCTGGCCAGCGCTGCGTGATGGGAAAGGAGGAGAGGTCTGTCATATCTGGATCCTGGCACTGCGACGGCGGCTGAATGGAATGATCTGCTTCAAGGCCGGGTTCGACGACCGCGTCGATTGACGCGGTCGTCGGAGGTTGCGAACCGGATCGGCGCGGCACTAACGGCAGCGAAGCCTATTCCGCTGCAGCCCCGGCCGCAGGGCTCACATCGCCGGCCTCATGCCGCTTTGGAAGAACCCAGTCGGGACGGACGAAGTGGCAGGTGTAGCCGCCCGGCCGCTTCTCCAGATAATCCTGGTGATCGGGCTCGGCCTCCCAGAACTCGCCGACCGGCTGGACCTCGGTCACCACTTTGCCATCCCACAGCCCCGAGGCATCCACATCGGCGATCGTATCCTCGGCGACGCGCTTCTGCTCCTCGTCGACATAATAGATGCCCGACCGGTAGGAGAGCCCACGATCATTGCCCTGGCGGTTCAGCGTCGTCGGATCGTGGATCTGGAAGAAGAATTCCAGGATGTGCCGGTAGCTCGTCACTGTCGGGTCGAAGACAATCTCGATCCCCTCGGCATGCGTGCCGTGATTACGATACGTGGCGTTCGGAATATCGCCGCCCGTGTAACCCACACGGGTCGAGATGATGCCGGGCCGCTTGCGGATCAGATCCTGCATGCCCCAGAAACATCCTCCTGCGAGAACAGCGCGCTGATGCATGTTAAGCCTCCTCTACTTGATCGAGATATTCACCGTATCCCTCGGACTCCATCTCGTCGCGCGGGATGAAGCGAAGGGACGCAGAGTTGATGCAGTAGCGCAGACCGCCGCGGTCGGAAGGACCGTCCGGGAAAACGTGGCCCAGATGGCTGTCGGCGTGTACCGACCTGACCTCCGTCCGGACCATGCCGTGTGCACTGTCCCGCACCTCGTTCACGTTTGCCGGAACGATCGGCTTGGTGAAGCTGGGCCAGCCAGTACCCGAATCGAACTTGTCCGTTGAAGCGAACAGCGGCTCTCCCGACACTATGTCGACGTAGATGCCAGGCTCCTTGTTGTCGTTGTGCTCACCCGTGAAGGGCCTTTCGGTCCCCGAATCCTGGGTAATCCGGCGTTGCTCGGGGGTCAGGCGGTCAACTGCTGCCTGTGACTTCTCAAACTTCATGATAGTCTCCAATAATTAATCTAGAGAGCTCGACACACTGTCATTTATCTTTGCAGTCATTGCGCCGACTATCGCAGTGCGCCCCAGATTTATCCAATACGCTGCGCGTATAGTTTCCATAGCGCCGAAGCTCTTCACGTCGTGATTCAGTTCCACTCATACCGGGCTGCCAGCTGCGCGATGTTCCGTATCTCGACCGTTGCCGTGGAGCCGGATACTGTCGCGATCACGACTTCGCGCTCCAAGACAAATCCGTCGATCGGCCGAGTGACGAGGCCTTGCACGGTCGGCGATCGTTCCGGAAGAATGCATATGGCGTGGCCGTCAGCGACGACCCGTTGCACCCAGTCCTCGCGATCTGATCGAAAGCGAGGTCGCATGAGCAAGTCCCGTCGCGCGAAGTGATCGAGGATCCGATCGCGAAACTCGCATTTCAGGCGATCGACGAAAGGAAACTCGAGCAGGTCTTCGCCGCGCACGATCTCGTTGGCAGCCAAGGGATGGTTTGCAGAACAGCCGAGCACGAAGCGCTCCCGAAATAGAGGATGCACATCCAGCTTGCGTTCCGGTCTTGTTTCACGCGGCATGATGCACGCGTGGTATTTTCCTGAAAGCACCTCCGATGTGTCCTCGTTCGACTGGAGCGAGTGCAGCTTGATTTCGATGGATGGCATCTCCGCCAATGCGCTCTCGAAGAATGCCGTAAATTCCTTTGGTCCGACGGTGGGCGCGACGGCGACATCCAGCACGCGGTGCCCCCCCATCGCCCAGTGCTCCGAGTGATTGCGAACGCTCTTCATCGCGACCACCATGCGCCGGAATTCTGCCTCGACGTCATGGCCAAGGCCAGTCAGGCGGCTGTTCTTCCCGTCGCGATAGATCAGCGGCCCGCCAAGCTCATCTTCCAAGCGGCGGATCGCGCGGGTCAGACTTGGCTGTGACACACCGCTCAAGCGAGCGGCCGCTGTGAAATTCAGCGTCTCGGCCAAGTTGATGAAATAGCTGACTTGATTGAGTTCCATAGTCCTTTGGCCCACGCGCCTGACTGATACCTCTTCCGTGAGACCGCCTTTGGAAAGCAGGTCGCAGAAGTATGCTTGGCGCATATAATCATGGTATAGGGGCTTGTCTATATGCGCCAGACATATAAATGATAGCCTGAGATGACGATTACCGGTTGGCGGTGCGCTCCGCTCAGCTCCGTCGAAGGTTCTGAGAGCGCAACCGCCAAGCCGCGTGCTGGAGGTTTGATGGACATGGCAGGAAGATCATTTACGTTTGTCAGTGGGGCTGGCTCTCCGCTGTCCGGGCACCTCGAACCGCCGGAAGGGACGCCGCGGGGCTGGGCGATCTTCGCCCACTGCTTCACGTGCGGGAAAGACAGTCGCGCCGCTGTTCACATCTCGCGCGCGCTGTCGCGTGCGGGCATCGGGGTCTTGAGGTTCGATTTCGCCGGGACCGGGATCGGCGGTGGGACGGGAGAACCTGTGAACTTCGCGTCGGACGTCGAGGACCTTCGGGCCGCCGCAAATGCGATGGCGGCGGCGGGCATGTCACCGTCCCTCCTCGTCGGGCACAGCCTGGGTGGCACCGCTGCGATCGTAGCCGCCGCCGACATGCCTGATATTGCGGCGGTAGCGACGATTGGTGCGCCGGCCGACCTTCAGCATATCTTGCGCCTCTTCGGACCGAATGATCTGGACACCATCGCGAGCGAGGGCGAGGCCTCGGTGGAGATTGCCGGTAGGCCCTTCCTCATTCGCCGAGGGTTCCTTGAGGCGGTTGAGGGGATCGACGTCGAGAAGGCCATTGCCTCCCTGCGACGGCCGGTGCTGGTCATGCACTCTCCGCTGGATCAGGTGGTCGGCATCGACCACGCGTCGCGCATCTTCGTCGCGTCCAGGCACCCTAAAAGCTTCATCTCGCTCGACAACGCGGATCACCTTCTCACCGACGTCGCGGACGCGAACTACGCCGCGGCCATGGTGGCGGTTTGGGCGAGCCGCTTTCTCCCACCACTCAGCGCGGATCTTCCGCAGGTCGAGGTTGCGGAGGGCGTCGTCTCCACCGAAACTCTTGCAGGGACGTTCCAGCTCAAGGTCCGCAGCGGCGAGCACACTCTGTTCGCCGACGAGCCAGCATCGGTCGGTGGCCTCGGGACCGGACTATCTCCCTACGAACTCGTATCTGCCGGCCTCGCAGCCTGCACGGTGATGACGATGCGTCTCTATGCGAACCGCAAGGGCTTTCCGCTCGAACGGGCGAGCACGACCGTGCAGCACGAGAAGGTGCCGGACATGATGCCACCCGACCGGTTCACCCGCACCATTGTCCTCGATGGGCCGCTGAGTGATGATCAGCGCGCTCGGATCCTCGCGATCGCTGATCGATGTCCCGTCGATCTGAGTCTCATCCGGGGTTCGGACGTGCAGACCGAGCTCTTGAGCGCCAGTCAGGCTGCGGATCCCGCGAGGCTGGCTTGACCGTGGCGCACACGGAGGAGGGCGAACGGACTGTGAGCCAATCGCCTACCGGCAATAGGGCGGCCGCGACAGAGCGAGCAATTCTCGCAGGCGGCTGCTTCTGGGGCATGGAGGATTTGCTGCGCCGAGCCAGGGGAGTCATTTCGACGCGTGTCGGTTACACAGGCGGAGAAATGCCTGATCCGACCTACGCGAGACATTACGGCCATGCGGAAGCAGTGGAAGTGACCTTCGACCCTTCCGTTCTCGCCTATCGCTCGCTCTTGGAACTCTTCTTCCAGATACATGACCCCACGACCTACGAGCAACAAGGCAGCGATGTCGGTCCGAGCTATCGATCGGCGATTTTCTACACCACCGAAGTGCAGAAGGAAGTCGCCCTCACAACCATCGCGGAAATCGAGGCATCAGGAAGCTGGCCAGGCCCGGTCGTGTCGGAGATCAACCCAGAAGAACCCTTTTGGGAGGCGGAGCCAGAGCACCAAGAATACCTGGTGCGCTATCCTGGGGGCTATAGCTGCCACTTCGTGCGCCCGACCTGGCGGTTGGACCGCTCAGACGAACGCCCAGCTGTAATACTTGACAGAAAGAGTTGATGATGACCGAAACCGTGACTAATCAGGCCGCCTGGCAGAAAGCGCCGGGGCAGCCACTGAGGATCGGTGTCACCGCTCTGCCGCATCTGGCGGCGAACGAGATATTGATCCGCAACGCGGCCATCGCGATCAACCCACTCGACTGGATTCTGCAGGACGTCGCGCTTTTGCCATGGCTCGACTATCCCGCGATTCTCGGCAGCGACGTCTCCGGTGAGGTCGCGGCGGTCGGTGGCGCGGTCGAGCGGTTCAAGGTCGGCGATCGAGTCATCGGACAGGCGGTCGGGACAACCGTAAATCAACCTGCGCAGGGTGCGTTCCAGCACCACACGATCGTGCTGGACCACATGGCGGCGCCGATCCCCAACAACATGGCCTTCGCTGATGCGGCAGTCCTCCCGCTTGGCCTTGGCACCGCCGCAAGCGGGCTCTACGGACGGACACAGTTGGCTCTCGCGCCACCGTTACACTCGCCGACCGCGCGTCCAGAGGTCGTTCTGGTCTGGGGTGGATCGTCGAGCGTTGGCTGCAACGCCATCCAGCTCGCGGTGGCGTCGGGCTACAGGTGCGTCGCCACCGCTTCGGCGCGCAACGTCGGCCTGTTGAAGGAGCTGGGTGCAAGCGAGGTTCTTGACCACTCGAGTCCAGCCATCGTGGAAGACGTGATTGAGGCAATGCGCGGGCGCAGTCTCGCTGGAACGCTTCACGCGACCGGTCACATGAAAGACTGTTTTGCCGTAGTTGCGAGATGCGAGGGCTCGCGCCGGGTGGCAGCGACGCTGGCCCCGCCCGACGAGCGTTCATTTGGAGTCGAGGCGACGCACATCTCCGGGACGAGCCTCAAGGATGACGAGGTTGGTCCAATGATCTACCGCGAATTCCTGCCGCAGGCTCTCGCGGCGCGCACGTTCGTCCCCGCCCCTCCGGCGAAGATCGTGGGCCAGGGCCTTGAAATGCTCCAGGCTGCCTTGGAAGCCCTGAAGGCGGGTGTATCCGCAGCGAAAATCGTCGTTACCCTGCCTTGAGTGACCAGCCAGGCGGTTTTTCGCGTTCGCAGTCTGAGGTGGCCCGCACTTTGCCGATTGGGAAGCTCTACCGGGAAAACGCGTTTGGGACGCGCGCTGCGCTCCTGCCGGAGCATGCGTTCCCGAAACCTGTTCCCGACTGCTTTTCCCCGAAACTACCTATCGGACATAGAGAAATGGGAATGCAGCGAGTGGTTTGAACGGCCGCTTCCGAAACCGCGTTCCGATCAATTGAGCGGCTAAAAGTGGGGCGATCACCGACATATTAGAATGAGACCGCCATGCCCGATCGGCCGGCTTGACGCGTAGCCAAAAGAATGCGGCTGATGGTAGGCTCGCTGACATTATGAAGCCCCGCCATCTGAGCAGCGTTGAGCTGCCGCAATTGCGAGTCTCCTACGCGTCGTCGTTCTTCTCGCGGTCCACACCTCGCTCATGCAATTCGGCATCGACGGGGCAGTTCGTGCAGCCCTCGTAGCAGCACAAGCGGCAGATGCGGTATGACTGCTCGAGGTTTTCCAAGCGATTTCGGAGAACGCGTTCAGCGATGTCCGATAAGGTTTTCAGTTCGTCTGGATTAAGGATCGATAGCCCTTCGGCAATCACTTGATCGCGCGAGGCCAGGACCTCGTCGCTCGCGACCTTGCCAGTTGGAGTAAGATAGAGGGATCGCGCGCGCCCGTCTGTCGAATGCTCCCTACGCTCGATCAATCCCTCGCTTACCAATCTATCCACCAGGCGAACAGTTCCAGCATGTGAAAGGCCCACCCCGATCGCAAGCATACGGATCGAGAGCCCGGGCTTGTGCGCGAGCAACGCCAGCGCTGAGGCGGCGGGTCCAGCTTCCGGCGCCCGCGATGAACTAGCGCGAACGATGTCGTCGCTGATCATGAGTGCGAACGCCCCGAAAATGTTTCGATCTCGAGGTCCATCCATTGCCACATCTATATGTGCGCGGAGCATAGACAGCAAGCCATACCGTGGTCCTCTTCCTCCGCGCGGCTTGTGGAAAATGTCCTGTTTTAGAAGGGTTTCGGAGGATTTCGACTGATCGAGCGCGCCGAAAAAAACGGGTCCGGCTCGTTAAGGCCGCGGAACCGTTGATACCTGGCGGCTATAGGGCAAGCCTTTTCGCTCGGAATCGCCGTAGGTCGCGCCTGAGAATCACTCCGCGTCAGCGCTGTCATCCAGGCCGCGCAGGTGCAGATCAGCGAGACCTCGCTTGCCCCCGGCGTCGCACTTCCATCGTGTCACCGCGCGCGATCACGATTGTATCAATCCCATTGAGGAACAGTCCGTGCTCCACGACGTCGGGGATTGCGGCGAAACGGGCGAAGACCGCGTCGCCATGCAGCTGAGCGCCTCCGGGCTCGATATCGCGACGGAGCATCCATGCCCCGCGGAGGTTCTGCAGGATTTGCACGCCCGCCGTCACGAGAGGACCACAGTCACGAGAGCACAAGCGCCCCTCTGTGGCGGACCGAAGCACGCAGCAGCACGAGGGACGCCGCTAGCAGAACTGCGTCCTTCAGTAGAAACTGCCCTGGTGCAGCCGAAATCGCAGGAAAGCCGCCGGCAGTCTGCTCCGCGACACCTGGAGTGGTGATGAAAAAGGTCAGCGTGATCAGATAGGTCGCTGCTGACATTAGTGCGCCTAGCGCAGAGAAGAGTGGACGAAATGCACCAAGGATCAGAACGAGACCGGTCGATAACTCGATAACGCCGATGAAATAGCTTTGCCCCTGCGTCCCGAACATGCCGAGCCAATTCATGATCGGGCTGTGTTCGATAAACGGGGCGATACCATAGGCCTCGTACGCTGTGAACTTCATCGCGCCGAACCACAGAAATACGATCACGAGAGCCCATCTAAGCAGGCCAAGATCCCTCCGACCGTGCTCGGGGACAAGAAATTCATAACGGTCGAAAATGCTCATCTAAAATTCCTCAACAGTGGTCCCGTGGGAACGTCACGAACGTCGTCTACGTGCTTCGGGCAGGCGTTGCAGTATATGCGCGACGCATATACTAATAAGCGAGATATGTCGAGCGGCTGGCTCGCGCTTCGCTGCCTCACGAAGCCATCCTCATCGGCGATGCCTTTACCCAGCAAACGCGCGACCTTGCGGGATTTTGACTTGATGGGGCTGGCGCTCCGGGTGGGCCTATAGCCCGTTGGCAAACGTCCAGCCTGTACGGATGGACGCGGCCCTGGACGAGATAACCATGCCCACCGAAATCGTAGCAGCGATCGGCGAAGGCGCGCTCGCTTATCGAGAGAGCGGCATTCTCTCACTGGCAGATGGCAGAGTATTCTCCGCGTGCCGGCAGTATCGCTATCGCTTGAGCGAGGACAGTGTTGTCGTCGAGTTCGCAGACGGACCTCATATCGGGACGCAGTTCCTCAGCTTGAGTTTCTCGCGGACGGATACCGGGTTGGAAGCGAGTGGCGTCTATGCCTGCGGAGACGACACCTACCATGCAACCTACAGGATTCTGGGGCCGGCGGCCTTTGAAGTGGTCATCATGGTCCAAGGGCCTGCAAAGGCATACGAGCTAGTCAGCCGATATTCCCGGTCGGGATAAATGCTCATGTCAGGAGGGCAAGTCCTCTGTTGCCCTTATCATGGCCGTGAAAGGCAGCGCCGGAATAACTTACCACGCGCTGCAAATCCGAAGACGATTGTCGTCGTCATCAGAAGGTAGGCGACTATCCCACCAGGTGAAAGAGTCGGAACCGCTGCGAGGATCAACCCATCATTCCCGCCGGGTATGAGCGCGATGCCGATACCCATCAATGTGCCGCCGACGACAGATCGCAGAATGCCATTGGCTGTCGGCAGTTGGAGACGCAGATTGCCTTGGCGAAAGGAGGCGGTTAGGGCGCCTGCGATCGAAGAGATCACCGCAGTGAGCGCGACCTCGCCGGCCGGGGACATTCTGAGAGGAAGGGCGCGTTGAATCACGTCTGCGAAGGTCCAGGCCGGCGAGAGTGCATATAGAAGTCCGCCAGTGATACCGAGTCCAATCATCGAAGCGCCGAACGACCAACCCGGCTTTGTTCGCAGAACGCTCTTCGTGGAAACGAAAACGAGTGCCAGCACGAGCACAACTAGGAAGGCTAGGAGAGTAACGAGGCCTGTTGCGCTCGGTTTGGAGATTAAGCTTGGCCATGTTGAATCGTAGCCGAACCTGCCATGGTCGGCAGCCAAGATACCAATCGTTAATCCCAAGGGTAGAGCTAGAAGTCGCATCTCCCCATCCCCAAGCCGCGCCAGCGATCCGAGCAGGCATGTGTCATTAATGAGTGCGCCGAGGCCGAAGGCGATGGCGCCGATGAGCAGGAGGAAATTGATGCTGGTCGAGGGTGCGAGTGTTGCGCCCAGTGTTCCCGTCCAGACTATCGGGACCGCAACCAGGCCTGCCGCTGCCGACGCTGCGAGAAATCCGACGAACATTTTCGGCGGCTGTCTTCTGTGTAACTCATGAGCGGCCACCACTAAACAGGTTCCGCCTTGGTTCGCCGCATATCCGAACCCGAAGGCAAGTACGCATAGAAGAAGTTCGAGCGCAAACGATCCCATTATTTCAAGCCTGCCTGATCATATCGTCAGCCTTCTGATGCGACGTTCCAGCGTGGCGAGCGCCCCGGCTTAGCTTTACCACGGGAAGGCGCGATCCTGCTGTAGCCGCACAGATGGCAAAGGCTGACCGAGCCATCTTTGTCGAAGCCGTTTGCCACAAGGAGCCGCTCCGACAGCATGCCTAGAATGTCGAGGTCATTGGGCGACAGGGGCGAAATACATTCGGAGATCACCTGCTCCCGTGCCTTGAGCAAGGCGTCCGTTATCTTCTTCCCCGAATTGGTGAGGTGAATGAAGCGCGCCCGCCTGTCGGTGATTTGTCTTCGTCGTTCCACCAACTGTTCGCGCTCGAGCCTATCGATCAATCGCACCGTCCCGGCATGAGAAAGCCCGATCGAGGTAGCCAAAACGCTGATCGGCAGTCCGGGCTCCATGCTGAGTAACACCATCACGGCGGTCCCCGGGCCGCTTGGTGAAAACGAGGCCGAGACACTGGCGATGCTGTCTGCAACGGCCAACGCGAGTGCACCTAAATGGTACTTGGCGACCTCAGGCTCCATACCGCAAGAATATATGCTTCGCGCATAGACTTCAAGCGTGTGAAAATGTATGACCGCCGCATGCATCTATGACAGATTCGGACATGGTCATGCTCATTGAGGGGCTCAGCTCGGATTCCACATCTGAGATCAACGGACGTGCTCGTTCCCCAGGCGCTAGCGGGGGTGGGCTCGATGAAAGTGGACGTGCATGGGTGCCGCTCACCGGGCGCAGGCGGTTCGCCGATGAGACCGCCGGTATGATCGGACGGGTCTCATGCCCGACCTGACTCTTGATCTCCGATACCTGAAGTACGCCGTTCAGGTCGCCGAGGCCGGCAGCTTCCGCCGAGCGGCGGAGCGCCTATCGATATCGCAATCCACCGTCAGCCGACGTGTGCAGCTGTTTGAGCGCCAACTTGGCTTTTCTCTCTTCAAGCGTACGCGAGCGGGGGCAGGGCTGACTCCAGAAGGTGAGCGCTTCCTTCAACAAGCGGTGGTGGGAGCGCGCTACCTTCGTAACGCCGCAACGGAGATCCGCTCCGCGCGGAAACTCAAGACCGGGCTCGTGAGGTTTGGAATGCTTGAAGCGTTCCCGGCGTGCCCGATCATCAACATTCTCTCGGCATTCAGAAATAGACATCCGACGATCGAGGTAAAGCTTGAGGAAGGCACTTCAGAAGAAAACACTTTGGGGGTGAAGCGCGGATTACTGGACGCAGCAATCAGCCTGAGTGCGAGCAAGAGCCCTCAGTTCCAAGTTCGACGTCTCTGCGAACCAGATCTGTTCGTGGCATTGTCCCCGCTTCACGAGTTGGCAGCACGGCCACAGCTGTCGTGGGAGGACGTTTGTGACGAAGTCTTCCTCGTTCGCTCGGATGGCGCTGGGCGTGAGCTCGCTGGCATACTCCGGCGCATGGTGGGCGCCGGAGACGGAGCGGTTCAACTCTCGATCCAACAAGTCAGCCGAGAAACCCTGCTGACGATGGTCGAACAGGGCTTCGGCTTGACCATCACCAGCGTGATCTACCGGCCGGATATCGCGTTGATCCCGCTCCCATCGGCGCGGGCGCCGACGGCCGCTATAATTTCTTCCAGTGACAACGACAACCCGACTCTGCCGCTGCTGCTGAAGTGTTTCGACACCCCCTCTAGAGCGGGGACCACGGATTAATCGGCGCTCCCCGGCGTCAACGTTCGCCTGGCTTTGGCGAAGCCACGGTCTGTCGCGATGAACCGTTGTAACATCGGGACGATTAACCGAGCTGGGTCAACAGCGGACTGACCTTGCTCTCGGCCCAATAGGTGGGCGTAGTCAACAAGGTCCTGGTGGAGAGCTGCAGGTAGCTCGACCTGTACCTTAAGCGGCTTGTCGTCCGCGATGGGGCCTAGCTTAAGCTTCGACATCATCACCCTCCATATGGCTCCAGTACCAAGTCTCGCGTCACGAGAACGCGCACGGGAAATCCGGGCCGAATAGTGATCGTGGGCGCGACGTTGAGCTGACGCCTCACAATCTGCTGCCCTGCGTCGTTGATGGTGTCCTGCCCACCGTTCCGGATCGCCTGAACGAGCTGATCGTCGTTGTCGACCGCGAGTTCGGCGCCGACGCTCAGCAGTGTCGACAATCCCGCAGCCTTGGCCAGATCCCACCAATGGTAATCGACGCCATCCTGAAGCCCGGCGAACCCTTCAGCGTCAGCACCAGGCTGGCGCTCGAGAACGATCGAGCGCCCGTTCGGGAAGACGAGCCGAGTCCAGACGAGCAGGACTCGGCTCTGGCCGAACTGCACGTTGTTGTCGTACTGCCCGACCACACGAGTGCCTTGCGGCACAAGCAAGATACGGCCGGTTGGGCTGTCGTAGATGTTTTCGGTGACCTGCGCGGTGATCTGGCCGGGTAGATCGGATCGGATGCCGGTGATCAGCGCCGCGGATATCACTGCTCCCGCCTGAAGGACGTTCGGCGATACTGGCGCAGCGACGCGATCGGGCGCAACCGTCCTGCGATCGGCCGCGGCGTTCAGAAACGCGTTCTGCCGGTCCTGCGCCGAGGGCGTGGCGGGCGGCGGAGCGAGGCCAATGCTCGCCAAATCCGGCACCGGCGCGAGCGCTGGGGCAGCTCCCGCAGCAGCGGGTGTGCCCCGGCTTTCCGATCCGGAGAAGAGACGGCTGGTGCGCGCGGTCTCGATTTCCTGAAGGCGGCGCTGCTCTTCCGGGCTGATGCCGGGATTGGGCGTGGCCGTCCCGGGTGTGGGCACCGGCTGTCCGCGATCCTGGGTACTAAGGATCGGCCGGCCGAGGTCACCGGGAAGAGGGGGACCGAGCTGTGGCACGCCACTGTAATCTCGCGGCAGGCCGGCCAGTCCGTCAGCGGTCGAGCGGTTCTCGGTCGAATAGAGTTCGTCGTTCGGCCGACCGGCGTCGCGGGTCTGAAGCGCGTAGATCAGCGCACCTCCGAGCCCGACGCTGGCGACAAGACCGAGGCCGGCGAGAACCTTCCGCGACAACCGGGTGACGCGGGGCGGTTCGGCCCGCAGTCGCATCGGCGCAGGCCCGACCGGCTCGCCGGTCAGGGGCTGCGCATCGTCGTCCGGCACTTCCTCAATCCGGGGCGGGTTCTCGCTCACGAGGTCGGCCTCCCGTCTGTGCGGACGATCCTGACGCGCTTCTGCTCGCGGCCGGAGCCGAAGCGAAGTTCGGCAGCCGCGAACAGACGATCAACGATCATGTGGTGGCCGCGAACGCGATAGTTCACGAGCTCAGAGGTGTTGCCCTCGGGGCCGACGACGAAGAGTGGCGGCATCTCGCCCTGACCGATGCCGCGCGGAAACTCGATAAAGACCTGGCGTCCGTCGTCGAAGGCGCGCAGCGGCCGCCACGGCGCACGGTCGCCCTCGATCGCATAGCGGAAGTTGACGTTCGCGAGATCGACGCCGCTCGCCACCGGCTGGGCCGCCTGCGCCTCGGCGTTCTGACGGCGCAGCGCAATGAGCTGGTCTTGCGGATACTGCCATGAGACCGACGCCATATAGGTGCGCTCTGTCGAGCGCAGCTCCATGTGATAGGTGCGCATGTTGGTGTTGATGACGAGGTTTGTCATCAGGTCGGCGCGGGTGGGCTTTACTAGGATGTGGATCTGGCGCGTTGCCCCCGATCCGCTCTCGGTGTCGCCGATGATCCAGCGCACTGTGTCGCCGGCGGCCACCGGGCCTGCGCCGACAAGCTGCTCCCCGGGTTGGAGCGCGATGTCGGTGATCTGCCCGACGGCGGTATAGACTTGATAAAGCGCCCCTTGAGTCCACGGGTAGACCTGCATCGAGTTAATGAAGCCGTCGCGCACCGGCTGGACTCGTGCCGCCTCGTTTGCCTGGTTGACGCGAGCGGTCGGATTAGAAGGCTCCGGGGCACGCCGCGTCTCCTCCACACGCTGCAATTGGCCAGGCAGCGGTAGCGGTCGGGGCAGTTCGACCACGGTGACCGGCGCAGGTGGGTCGACCGTCTGCACGGCGGGAGCCGCATTGTCGTAGGAGATTTCCGGCGGCGGATTGGTGGTCGCGCAGCCGGCGAGCGCAGTCGTCGCCAACAGGACAAAGGGGACTGCGGCTCGACGGAGAGCCGGGAGTACGTGCGTGTGTGAAGCCGGATTTCCGGCTTTACGGAAAGACGGCTTCATTGCCCAAGCTCCCGTGACCAGTTGATGGCGTTGACGTAGATGCCGAGCGGGTTCGCCCTGAGCCGGTCGGCGTTTCGGGGGATCTGCACGACGATCGTCAGGATCGCGGTCCAGCGCGTGGTCTCGGCGAGCTGGCCATTTTCGTATCGGCGCTCGACCCAGGCGACGCGGAAGCTGTCCGGGGACGCGCGGATGACGCTGGAGACGTCGACAGCGACCTGCTGCCGGCCGACCCGTGTAAAGGGGTCGTTGGAGCGGGCGTAGTCATTGAGCGCCATGGCGCCGCGGTCAGTCGTGAAGTCGTAGGCGCGCAGCCAGGGGTCGTCTCAGAAAACGGAAAATAAAGCACGCTAAGCCGGTTGCAGCGGCCGTAGCGGCCTGAACTTGCCCGCGCCGATCTTGGCGCTGCTGCGCCAGAGGTAATCGCCGGTCAGGTTGATGTGCTCCCAGCCGAGCGGCGACAGGTACTGCAACAGGCCGTCATCGACGGCTTGACCGTGGCCACGCAAGGCGTTCGCGGCCCGCTCCAGATAGACCGTGTTCCATAGCACGATGGCCGCCGTCACCAGGTTGAGGCCGCTGGCCCGGTAGCGCTGCTGCTCGAAGCTGCGGTCGCGGATTTCCCCCAGGCGGTTGAAGAACACGGCGCGGGCCAGCGCGTTGCGCGCCTCGCCTTTGTTCAGCCCGGCATGCACGCGGCGGCGCAGCTCGACGCTTTGCAGCCAGTCCAGGATGAACAGTGTGCGCTCGATGCGTCCCAGCTCGCGCAGGGCGACGGCCAGGCCGTTCTGGCGCGGGTAGCTGCCAAGCTTCCTGAGCATCAGCGAGGCCGTCGCCGTGCCCTGCTTGATCGAGGTGGCCATCCGCAGGATTTCATCCCAATGGGCGCGGACGTGCTTGATGTTGAGCGTGCCGCCGATCATCGGTTTCAACGCCTCGTAGGTGGCATCGCCCTTCGGGATGTAGAGCTTGGTGTCGCCCAGGTCACGAATGCGCGGGGCGAAGCGGAAGCCCAGCAGGTGCATCAACGCGAAGACGTGGTCCGTGAACCCTGCCGTGTCGGTGTAGTGCTCCTCGATCCGCAGGTCGGATTCGTGATACAGCAGGCCGTCGAGCACGTAGGTCGAGTCGCGCACGCCGACGTTCACGACCTTGGTGTGGAACGGCGCGTACTGGTCGGAGATATGGGTGTAGAACGTCCGCCCTGGGCTGCTGCCGTATTTCGGATTGATGTGGCCGGTGCTCTCGGCCTTGCTGCCGGTGCGGAAGTTCTGGCCGTCCG
>CALMYW010000278.1 GCA_937873665.1 uncultured Sphingorhabdus sp. | reverse complement strand
TAGACCCAGCCCTGCCAGGTCGAGACATAGGTGAAGTCCGACACCCAGAGCGGGTTGGGGCGATCGGCCGTGAACTGCCGATGGACCCGGTCCAGCGGACACGGTGCCTTCGCGTCGGGCACCGTGGTGCGCACGGCCTTGCCCCGCACGGCACCGCGCAGCCCCAGGTCACGCATGAGCCGCTCGACCGTGCACCGGGCCACCGTCACGCCTTCGCGCTGCAGCTGGCGCCAGACCTTGTCAGCGCCATAGACCTGCAGGTTGCCGTGCCAGACCCGCGCGATGTGAGCCCTCAGCCGCTCGTCACGTTGGGCCCGGGCGCAGCGTCGGGTGGGGTCGCGCTGCGCTGCCGCCTGGCGTCGGTACGCCGACGGGGCGACCTGCAACCGCTTGCAGATCGGCTCGACCCCATAGGCCTGACGGTGCTGATCGATGAAGGCCCTCACGACTTCAAGCGGCGGTCGAGCTCCGCCTGCGCGAAAAAAGCGCTGGCCAGCTTGAGGGTCTCGTTGGCACGGCGCAACTCCTTCACTTCGCGCTCGAGCGCCTTGATGCGCTGCTGCTCGTCACTGGTCGGACCGGCGCGCTGTCCATTGTCACGCTCGTGTTGGCGGACCCAGCGTCGCAGCGTTTCGGCCGTACAGCCGATCTTGGCTGAAATCGAGCAGATCGCCGCCCCTGCGATTCATGCTCGCCTTGATGCTCCGACACCATGCGCACGGCGCGCTCGCGCACCTCGGGGGAGAAATTCGGTGTGTTCTTCATGGCTCCATCTTCTCAAACGGGGGAGCCTCCTCGAAACCCGGGGCGGTTCAGATGGAATTTTGGTGTGCCTGAGCCGGCTGGGCATCGAGGGGGTAGCGGACCCTGGGTGGGCGAAAACCGCTACAGCGCAAATCTCTCGACTTGAGGACCAAGTTGACACGATACTTGTTATGAGTGTAATCTTAAAAGAAAAGCATATTATCTATTTTTCTTTAGGGTAATAACATCTGGCCCTCTGAGCTGAGCTCAAGTTTTCTGCGCTCGCGACCTCATGTAGAGTCATGGCTCATAGGGCTATTTAACCCTGATATAGTAAGTCATCCACATTAAGTCCTTGGTGCCTGCTAGTCAAAAGTAGCCATGAAATCAGACAGCTTTAGTATTGAAGACTTGCTGTGACCGACTTAGCGCAACTCGGATTTTCAAACTATAGAGGACTGCCATTGGCCAATGTAATTGCTGAGTTGATCGTGATGATCACTGAGGTTCTCGGAGAGCAGCCCCTGATCCCGATCGACCGTCATACTTCATTCGACGATGATCTTGAGTTCGAAAGTATCGAGCTGGTTTCATTGGCCGAAAAAATTCAGTCGCGCTATGGCGAACAAATTAATTTTATTGACTGGTTGTCTCAAAAAGACCTTGACGAAATCATTAAGCTGCGAGTCGGGGATTTAGTCGACTTTATCGAACAAAGCCTGTCCTCTCAAGCTGAAGATTAATCCCTGCAGTTGGCCTCCCTGGTTACCGTCTGAAAGCTTCCCGGTAAGTCAGGGCTATCACATAGCCCTCAAACGACTGCGAAAACTTCTCGATGGCCAAAATTCAGTTATGTCTCGTCTTTAATACCCGCTCAGGGTATAGGAAGCGGTTCTGAGCCATCTGCGTGACTGCAAGTCTTGATTTTAGATAATCTAAATTACTGCGGAGAGACCTTGCAACCGGCGGGGGAATTCCGACTCGCCATGGAGCACTGATGGCCCGTTTCCTTTTTGTTGTTCCCCCATTCGTCGGGCATATCTACCCAACGGTCATGGTTGGCCAAGAGTTGATGGCTAGAAGCCATGAAGTAATCTGGGTGGGTCCTCACGACGCCCTGAAACGTCTATTACCGCCAGCGGCGCCTCGAATCGGATTGACGCTCCGCGACGACAGCGTAGATTCGGAACGTCTGATGAAACGCTTTCAGGCGGTTCGCGGTTTCGCAAATCTTAAACTCATGTGGGAAGAGGTGTTATGTCCACTTGCCCGGGCCATGTTTCCGGAGGTGGTAGATGCGGCGCAGCGCTTTCAACCTGATGTCCTGATTAGCGATCAACAGACCCTAGCTGGTGCACTCGCGGCCCGCAAGCTGGGTCTTCGGTGGGCGACTTCCGCGACGACGCCGGCCGACCGAGTCAGCGCCTTGAAATGGCTGCCTAAGGTATCGCAATGGATCGAGGCTCAGCTTGATTCATTGCAGCGGGATCTGGGGCTCGAACCAGTCAGGGTGCCCGAGGATTCGCCTTACCTGGTGCTTTCATTCGTCACAAAAGAGCTAGCCGGCCCCGACTCGGTTTTTAACCCCCAGTACCGGTTTGTAGGGCCGGCCATAGGCCACCGACCAGACCCGACACCATTCCCTTGGGAGCAACTCGGTCAGTTGCCTCGCGTCCTGGCGTCTCTAGGTACTCTGAACGGTGAGCGCGGCGGCCAGTTCTTCCGACGTCTAGTGGATGCGCTGGGAGATTTACAGGTACAGGTGATTCTGGTAGCGCCGGAGGGTTTCGGACCATATCCCGACAACTTCCTGGTGCGAACTTGGGTCCCTCAATTGAAACTCCTCCCCCAGGTGAACCTGTTGATATCACACGCCGGCAGTAACGCTGTGTATGAGGCGCTCTCCTATGGCCTGCCCTTGGTAGTTCTGCCCATCACAGACGACCAGCCAATTATCGCGCAGCAGGTGGTTGAGGCGGGCTGTGGGCTGCGTCTGTCTTTCGCGCGGTCTAAGCCGGGGGATATTCGTGAAGCCGTTTATCGGGTCCTGACCGAGCCTGGATTTCGGCAGGCGGCAAGTCGCATTCGCACGTCCTTCGAACGCGCGGGAGGTACAGCGCGAGCCGCCGAACTTTTGGAGCAACTTGCGACTGACGCCCCTGGTAAGGTGGAAATTATGAAGCCATTCGAGTAATATCCAAGTCGAATCAGTAAAGATAATAGATCATTTCGGCTGCGTGATTGGGTAAAAACATTTAGTGTTTAACCGAGAAGAGTGATTCTATTCATGATACATGCCGTCATGCCAAGGAAAATAATTTAAGGATCGGGTTTGTGTCAAGACTGTTCCGATATGGGTCTCCAGCAAGCAATTTAAGCGACCTGTTGAGTGATGGGTCTATGAATAGTACCTGTCATCCAATTGCGTGCCATTCCTTAACAAATATATATTTTAATCCGATTCCGTCCTTAATTCTATTTCCTTAAAATGGCTAAGCACTGCGAGACTGCATCTCCATATCTGATAAAAGAATAGCGGCAACAGAGAGGTGTTTTCTAGCTTACATCGAAAGTTGAAGCATGCGCCGATGTAAGCTGCCGAGAGGTGTTGATCTCGCTCTAACTCTTCATAACCAACTATTCGGTCAATTCACCACATTAGCCTCTGCCTTCTTAGATGACCGATGCCTTTTCAATTCTACTGCAACAATCGGAGATGCTCCATGATCCGCAAGCTGGTTTGCACAGCCGTCTTGGCCTTGTCGATTGTCCCTGCATATGCAGGGCAGGTTTGCAATTGGCAATTAGAGGGCGGTCAGATTTCTTTAGCAACAGGACCCTACGCAACGAAAACATATTGGGGAGATACAAATAATGCGTACGCATACTTTACAATCGCTAACCCTGGTTCTTATATTTACCGTTTCAAGGGAAACTTCCCACTCGCACGTTACATGAGCCTCGAAAGTTCTGTGGTGATTGATAGTCTTCTGGGGCTGGGCGTTTTTGAACAGGAATCACTTGTGGACGTCGACGATCTGGCGGATCATGAGATTGAGCTAGACGACGAAGGCGGAGTTCATCCTTTCCGAGATGGAAATCCGCTCGCATCGGCCGATCGCTCATTCACTGTCTTTGCAGTACCGGAGGGCGTACCCGTACCTGAAGGAATTGATTACGATCCAAGGAATGTGCTTGATATCCCGAATGGATTTTCTACGTTCATTGCCTATCGGGCCAATTCACTAAACAAGAAATCCATAGATAATCCAGGTATCCCGCCCTTTGGCCCGGACATCACTTCTCTTAACAAAGCGGCCCTTCCCAAGATTGAGGCGTTTGATGCCCTAACCGGGATTCAAGTAGATTGCCCATCTACCCTGAAGGGCGATGTCAATTACGGTGAAGTACCCCCTCCAGACTTGATTGACTTGCTGCAATTTGGCAGGGTGGCGCTCGAGCAGTCGTATACTAAATTTGAGAAGCGGTTGGCGTTTCCCTTCATGCCAACGACGGTTCCCGTCGAGGGTAGTGCCGGCATACCCTCTTACCTCATTGGCGTAACCGTGCAGCGTCCCGGCAACGTGGCGATTATCCGGTTCGCTAAACCGTCATATCTTGATACCTATAGTGGGGCAAGATCGAATTTCACGTCAAGTACTGACGTTCGTTTCTGGTC
>CALMYW010000277.1 GCA_937873665.1 uncultured Sphingorhabdus sp. | reverse complement strand
GCCGCAAGTGCTCCTGAATGCGCGGAACGATCCGAGCCGTCTGACCGATATAGATCGGCACCCCTGGCAATATCTCATCGCAATCGGAAAACGTGGGGTCGATTATCACATAGTTCGCATAGGCGGCAGCCGGTACCAGTTCCCCGGCCTCGCGAGCCACGGATCTGAACTTGGCGCGCAATCCGTCTGAAATCTTCGGCGGTTTTGAGGGCATTCGAAGGTTCCTTCTCGAGTTTCCAAACTCGATCAAACCATCGCCCTCTTCTCTCTCCTTCGTTTTTGGTCCTCGGCACGACAGTGCTGGGTAGCTTCCGACCACACTGGCCTTCCTGCATTTTTAACTTAGCTGCTTCAAATTTTCGGCATTTGCAGAAACGATTTATAGACTTTGTTACAGAAGCTTAGCTCTTAATTCTTGAGCGAGATCGCACCGTCTTAGGCCGCTTTCTGTCTTAAATTTTTTCCGTGCAGATAAGCAGACGCGGAGATTGCGCATCCTTTTCTCCGCATTTTTGCGGTGAACACCACTTGAGTTGCGGAGAAAATTCGCCATATTCAACGCAAGGAGTGCGGAGATTATGCGTTACATTCACCTGCGACCGGAATGGCCCAACTTTCACTGGCGTGAGACGGAATTCGCTACGCAGTTGGCTGCCGTTCGACACCGGCAAGGTAGACTGATCGGTCGGATGGAGAGTCTTGGCTTCGAACTGCGCAGCGAAGCCATGCTTGCGACACTCACCGACGATGTAATCAAATCCAGCGAAATCGAAGGCGAGGATCTCGACCGGGAACAGGTCCGCTCATCGATCGCTCGCCGCCTCGGAATGGATATCGCGGGTGCCGTTAACTCGGACCGCAACGTCGAAGGTGTTGTCGAGATGATGCTCGACGCCACCCAGAACTTTGCGAGGCCGCTGACCGCAACGCGCCTGTTCGACTGGCACGCGGCCCTGTTTCCGACCGGTCGCAGCGGAATGACGCGCATCACGGTCGGCGCCTGGCGACTGGATGAGGAAGGCCCGATGCAGGTCGTCTCTGGCCCATACGGTCGCGAGAAGGTGCATTACCAAGCGCCCGCTGCCGACCGGTTGGCTGGCGAAATGGATGTGTTTCTTGCTTGGTTCGAAAGCCCAACTGACTGCGACGCAGTGATCAAGGCAGCCCTGGCACACCTGTGGTATGTCACCATCCACCCATTCGACGACGGCAACGGCCGCATCGCCCGTACCATCGCCGACATGGGTCTCGCGCGCTCGGAAGGCAGCCCGCAGCGGTTCTACTCGATGTCCGCCGAGATCCGGCAGCGGCGCAAAGGGTACTACGACATTCTCGAGAAGACCCAGAAAGGCGACCTCGATGTGACCGACTGGCTGGTCTGGTTCCTCGATTGCCTTGATGGCGCCATCACCCGGTCGGAAAACGAATTGCAGCACGTGCTGGCGAAGGCCCGGTTTTGGGAGAAACATAGCAATACGCCGCTCAACGATCGCCAACGGCTGATGCTCAACAAGCTGATAGATAGGTTCGAAGGAAAGCTGTCCTCGTCGAAGTGGGCTCTGATCGCCAAGTGTTCGCAGGACACGGCTCTGCGCGACATCGAGGCGTTGATCGCGCTGGAAATCCTGGAGAAGGAGCCTGCCGGTGGACGTAGCACCAGCTATGCACTCGTCGGAGGTGGACGACCGTAAGCCAGCCTTCCGAATTGATCGGCCTGGCTTTTACCTTTAGGTGATCTGCAATCGCACCCGCCCGGCCTCTGTCGACCATGACATGCACACTGGGCGGGTCTTTTGATCACAGGCTCCAAGGCCGGCTTCGTCGCGTTACGCTCCTGAACGGAGCCAGCGCATTACGTCATTCGCGATTACCGAAACGCCACGGCCCTTGAGATCACACTCCCAGACTATGCGAGTGCGCCATCCTGCTTCACTGAGACTTTCGAGATTGCGCTTATCCCGGGCGACGTTCGCCGCGAACTTCTCGTTCCAGAATTCAGGCCGTGTTGCTGGAACAGTAGCATATCGGCACCCTTCATGTCGGTGCCAGAAGCAGCCATGAACGAAAATCACAGCCTTCCAGCGAGGAAGGACGATATCCGGTCGCCCGGGCATCCCCTTTGCATGCAGTCGAAACCGCAACCCCAGTGCGTGCATGGCCTTTCGCAACGATATTTCAGGCTTCGTGTTGACGCCCTTGATGTTCGCCATCATCCGCGACCGCGTCGGAGGATCAACAATATCGGCCATCACATTGCCATATCTGGATTGCCTGGTATCAGTGCCATTCGTTGGAGAATGTCGAGCGTATGGCTGCCAAGTTCAAGGTTGTTGATCTATTCGCAGGACCGGGCGGCCTTGCCGAAGGCTTTTCCTCGGTTCGGAACCGGGACGGCCAGCGAATTTTTGAAATAGCTCTTTCGGTGGAAAAAGAGGCATCAGCCCACCGAACCCTTCGCTTGAGGAGTTTCGTGCGCCAGTTCGCCGCCCCGCCAACCGAGTACTATGACTATGTGGCCGGAAAGGTTAGCCACACAGCCCTGACCGGCAAATACCGTCGCGAATGGGCGGCTGCTGTTGCCGAGACACGTCTGCTCGAACTCGGCTCCGAACAGGCTCAGCGTGAACTGGACCCAATCCTCGAAAGACTCCGCAACGGTGATGAACCTACGATTCTGATTGGGGGGCCTCCGTGTCAGGCTTATTCCCTTGTTGGGCGCGCGAGAAACAAGGGTATCGAGGGCTATGACCCCGAAAAGGACAACCGCCATTTTCTCTATCAGGAATACATCAGAATAATCGGAAAGCTGCAGCCTGCTGCTTTCGTGATGGAGAACGTCAAAGGCATTCTATCGTCGAAAGTCGGGCAGAAGGCGATCTTCAACCAGGTTCTTGCCGACTTGCGCGCAGCAGGCGGATCGACCGGCAGTTATCACCTGATTCCCGTCGTTCGACCGATCGAGGATGAGGTGAGCAGCTTCATCGTCCGATGTGAGCAGTTCGGAATCCCGCAAGCGCGGCATCGCGTGATCATCGTGGGAATCAGGCACGATCTCGCTTGCGCTCTTGGCGAAGGAGACAAGGCTGGATTGCTCTCCATTTCGCAAGCTGAAGCGACCGTTCAGGGCGTACTGGAGGGCATGCCGGAGCTTCGCAGTGGTCTCAGTCGCGAGATCGATACGCCGGAACAGTGGCGTCGCGTGGCCACGGCAGCGATGCTTGCTGCGGCGGAGGCCTGCAATGATGGTGACATGCCTGCAGTCGCTTCAGTACTTGGAATCGCAGCCCAAGAGGTTGGCACAAGAAAGCGGCTTCCGGCACGAAAGAGCGCAGAGCTGACTGCTCCCCGAAACAATGTACTTGCCGCGTGGCTGAGCGACCCTGAATTGACCACATTGCCGAACCATGAAACCCGCGGTCACATGCGGGAAGACCTTGCGCGCTATGCCTTTGCCGCTGCGTTCGCCGAGGTATTCGAACGCTCTCCCAAGGCCAGTGAGTTCCCAGACGCCCTCGCGCCTCGCCACGACAACTGGAAGACCGGCAAATTTGCTGATCGATTCCGTGTACAGCTCTGGAAACGCGCATCGACGACTGTCACCAGCCACATTTCCAAGGACGGCCACTATTTCATCCATCCAGACCTGAAGCAGTGTCGCAGCCTGACCGTGCGCGAAGCAGCAAGGCTTCAGACGTTCCCCGACAATTATCTTTTCGAAGGCAACCGAACCGAGCAATTCGTGCAAGTCGGCAATGCCGTCCCGCCGCTCATGGCAAGGCAGATTGCTCAGGCCTTGCTGTCGCTACTCACCAAACTGCAGCATCCTATGAACACCAAAGAGTTCGAGGACGCCTGATGCGTTCAATCGGTTGCAAGCTTCGAGAAGAACCCAATGCTGGGGCTCGACGGAGTTCCGATCAAAAGCGCCCGGTCCAGAAGGCGATTACCTTCCTCACAGCTCGTTTCGGGCAAAAGCATACACCCGTGGCAGGCAGCCATGTTCAGCGATTTCGGGCCTCGCGCCGGGCTCTCGATGCAGACCGGGTCGTTCGAACACCATCCGGAACGCCGCATCGCAGAGCCGAACAATGCCTCAAGCTTATCCGGCTCTCCTTGGCTGACCAAGCCGCCTAACGTTCCTTCCGAATCTCCCGAGGCAGTATAGATCAAGAGGCCGAGCATGCTTTTGCCATCGGCATCCTTCCCGTGGTATATCCGCTCTCGGAGAGCAGACGAGCCATAGCCGCAAAGGAAGGTCAGCTCTCGTATCAACGCGTGGGCAAGAGCATGTATTGTCAGAAAGCCCGCATCGATTGGCCGTGGGTCCTGACCACGTTCGGCCCTTTGCTTTTCGAGATTCTTCGTTAGCAGCGCGACACGTTCCGCAAGAGCAGGTGCGGGCGCGGCAAACCTTTCCGCCTTGAATTCAAGGAATATTCCTTCGCCGCGCACAACGATGGCAGGAAGCCAACGAGGTTTGCCGTTCCGCTGCATTTCCTGAAGATCATCACCCTTTCCCGAAGGAGGGTTGATCCGGGTGAAGCCGGTCATCACCCGAGTCTCACGAAGCTTTCGAACCAGACCGACGCGCTGGACAAATTCGCTCAGCCGATCGAATTGAATGCCTTCGATGATCTCGCAAAGCAGATCGCTACAGCGCATCAAGGAGGCTGCCTCCGATTTCCACGAAAAGCACTCCGCCCCCGTCATTTTTGTTTCCTCCCGGACCCGCTTCTACCTCGCCCCGCCGCAAGGCCTCCGGCGTACCGGACACTTGCTTGGCTTGTTGCTTTTCGCCAAGCTTCTCTCGAACTGCAGCAACAAGTTCCAAGGCGTCCACCTTGAACATAGTAGCAAACATGCTCAACATAGCTTCGGGAACTTGGCCATCGACGATCTGCGCTGTCAGCCCCGCCCACTTTGCGGGGTCGTCCACCAGGTTCTGGATACGCGGGTCGAATTCGCGCTGCCCCCTCGGCACGTAGATGGCACTCTCCACTGCCGGGAAGTAGATATTGGAAGCACCTCTGAGCAGTGTGTGCAGTGGGTGGTGACAACCGCCGTCCCCCTTCACGTCGCCGAGCCATGGTCGAGCTCCGTTGCAGATCGCACCCTTGTTTGCGACAGCTTGGGGCTGGAATGCTGCCGCCAGCGAATTCGCTTTGCCGCATGATTTGCATTCAACCTTGGTGCCCTGGATACTGGCAGAGCTGCGTCCCGACTTGAAATACAGCTGCGCGCGCGCTCCGCATTCGCATCCTATCCATTGGGCAAATGGAAACTCCTCGATATGCCCCTGCTCGCAAACGGAAACGATCCTGATTGGGATCATCCGACGACCTTTACCCTTGCCGCAACCTTCGGATTGACAGAAAGGTTGGTCACCAAAGGGCGTTGTTCGCTCCATCCGATAACAGCGGGGGCAATAATGCCAGCCCGGGAACCTTACATAAGGCACGCGACGCTTGGTTCCATCGACGCTGTCTGCGTACTCCGGAGGAAGGACGAAGTATTCGCAGCCAAGCGACACTTGCAGTCGTTCCTCGGAAATTCGAAGCTCTGCAGGAGGTTCTCCTTGGAACCAGCTGTCTATGCCGGCGCACATAAGGGCTTCATCGTTTCTGAAATCAGTGATCGCTCCCACGCCAAATGGGGATATCAACTGGCCCCGCCTGATGGGACGATTGCGAATGATCATTCCGCCGCCGCGCCGCGGTTTACCTGGGCGCCTCATTCCTCTTCTGCTCCCGGATATGTTCTCAGCAAGAAGGCCTCGCCTTCCCCATCGACGCTGCGCATGGATGAAAGCGTCGGCTTCATTGAATTCCAGTCTTCATGGGGGATCGGCCGCCCGGCCGGCCAGAGGAGCGGTTCATTAGGGTCTTCCGATCCAAACTCACCATACGATTGAGGGCGCCACTCATCCCAACGATCCAGGAACGCCTTAAGGCGCTTCATTGCACCCTCCTTCTCTAGGTCGGTTGCTTTCCTTGTCCTTCTCGAAATCACGTCCACGATCTGATGACGGGTCTGGTCGGATATGCCTGAGCTCGGAGAATTCAGCAGAGCTGCGTCCTTGTAACGAGCCAAGACGACGGCCAACGCATGAATGGCTCGATCGACTACCGGAACGGCAAACGGAGTCACACTCGTCGGCTCGACGTGCCGGTAGGCATTTTCGTGAAAGGCCCTGAAGCTCTCGAAATGCGAGCGATCTCGCGGTTTGAATGGGTTGAAGTTGGTTACGACAAGCCCGGGCTTGTCTCGATCACGGCCAACTCGGCTCGAGGCCTGGATGTATTCCGACGCGGTCTTGGGCTGCCCCACGATAAGCATCAGACTAAGCCTCGGAACATCGAGACCGACCTGGATCATGTTGGTGGCAAGGCAAAGATCGACAGTTTCGGGGGACGGTAAGGAGGTGAACAGCTTTTGAAGTGTTCACGGGATTTCGCCACTGCGCAATCGACTTGTCAGCTCCTCGCCCCGATTGATGAAGCGACGCAGGTCCATCGCTCCTTCAGGCAGAAGGTCCTTCATAAGGCCCATCCGGAACCATTCGGCATTCAGGTGTTCGGGAATGTCGGCTCGGATCAAGGTGGCTGCGCGTCCGAGTTCCCGAAGCGAGTTGAAGTACGCCATCACCGTCCAATAGGGGTCGCAATTGGCTTCATCCGTCGCCGAAAACGGCGGCTTCAGGAATGCAGGGGATTGAGGACAGCGTCAAGACCTGAGCCGTGATATGAGACGGCAGTGCGCTCGCAAGCACACCGACATATAGTCTTCCGGGGATGTCCGTACGTTCAATGGCGAAAAACGAGTCGCCCGCCCGCAAACCTTGAGGCGGGAAAAGCATGGACTTTCGGGCATACACGGGGTCGGCCTGGTTCTCGGCCCCCCAGACCCGTGGTGTGGGAGCAACAATCTTCGCCCCCACCCGGCTGGCTGATTT
>CALMYW010000276.1 GCA_937873665.1 uncultured Sphingorhabdus sp. | reverse complement strand
GCATCCAGTTCGCTGGCCTTGTCCAAGCTGGTGCCGGCTTGGGGCTGAGGGCGGCGGCGCGGGCAACGTGCTCGTGGAGGCGGCGCTTAGACTCGCCAGTGACGCGCGAGGTGTCCGATGCGAACCCGACCTCCTGCTTCCCGCCAAGGGTGCGCGCTTTCCGCGCACCATCTGGATGAAACGCCTCCCTCACCTCCTTGCGCCGAGCGATCGTCGCCGCCCGCTGGGCACGGTCAGTTTCGTACGTCCTGGCCATTACCCTCGATCAATCCATTCTCCGTCAAGCGCCTGGAAAAGCACGCCAGTGGGTGTCCGTCGTCTTCGCCAATCTTCGTTGACAGACGTTAGGCGTAATCCTTGGCGAGGGGCGAATGACAACTGCGCATAAGTTATCAGTAGGGTTTGCGCTACTCTGCTGCGCTGGGATGGTTCACGCTGGATGGCTCTTCGGACCGTCTACCGTTGAAGAGTGTCAGGCTGAGTACGCCCCAAAGGCGAAGACACAGAAGCTTGTTCGGATTGCATATTGGGCATGTGGGCGAACGTTCGATCGGACCCTACACAAGAGTGTTCGCAATTCAGCAGAGTGCGTCCTAGATCGAGTCGACGAAATGGGTAACGAAGCTTCATTCCCAGCCGTACGGACTAAGTGCGATATCGACAACGGCGTTGTGCAATGCGCCTACCCCAACTACTCGAACGACAAGACCAATCGTTGCGAGAGGATGGCCGGAACCTAGCCAGACGTTGCAGGGCAGGACTAGGGCGTTTCCCCACACAGATTGTCTTGCACCAGCCCGAACTGCCCCTGCCGCCAGAAGATGATCGGCGAGCGCATGACCGGCGGGAACCCGAGCCGGCACGACCAAGTCCACTGCTGCTTCAAGGCGTGGAACTTGGTGCGCGGCGGCAAGCTCGCAAAGACCACGGCTGCAATCTCGCCGCGCAGCAACGAAGCGTTGCCGGAGGTGCGCTGATGTATGTGTCGCACGAACTGAGTCTGGCGTTCCCGGACATGCCGCCCGACCAGTTCGCGCGGCTGGCTGCGGATGTCAAGGCCAATGGCCTCCACCACGTCATCGTGCTCTACGAGGGCGCGATCCTCGACGGCCGCTACCGCTATCGCGCATGCGTCGATGGCGGCGTCGAGCCACGCTTCACCGAGTACACGGGAGAGGACCCGGTGGCCTACGTCACCAGCGGAACGCCGCGTGCCGGCACCTCACTACATCCCAGCTCGCGCACGCCGTCGCCACCATGAAGCCCTACGAGGAGCGGAAGGCGAGGGAGCGGATGGCTGCTGGTGGAGGCGACAAGAAATCGGGTAGTGCCGACCGGCATCACCCGATCCAAGACAGCGGGCGCACAGCAGAGAAGTTGGCTGCCAAGGCCGGAGTCGGCACTCGCACTGTCAATCGCGCGATCACCGTGGCGGATTGGGGATTACCCCCTCCCGGCCACCGGGGCGCTTTGGTTGAGGACTGGCCTTCACCTCGGAAGATTCCCGAAGCGGGTTCAACTTCTTCGCGCGGTTCAACGCCGCGACCGCGATCGCCTTCTTCTGCGCGTCGGTGAAAGTTGTCTTCAAGTGCGCCCGCTCCAACCATCTCCGGGCAACGATTCGCCTGCAGGCCCTGATTCCGGCAATGGCTCGACGTAGGGCGTCAGGCAGGGAATCCTGTTGGACAGCCCTAAAGCACGCCGATTCGCCAGCACCTCGGACAAATGCCCGGATGGACTGCTGGAGTCGTTAGCCTGCTGCAACTCGCTCTGCTGGGGTTCCAGCCCGCCTTCCAATGTCTTCGTAGGCATGGTGCTTCCTCAGCCAGGAGGTTTGATCCTTAGGGGTGCCAGCCCGATCGCACGACGATTGGCGCTGCGGTCACAAGGGCCGAGGCTCGCTCTGGCCTGCTGGCGTAGGCAAGAACCCCCTGCGGGACCGGAGGAATCAGCCCCGGCGGCGGGGGGGACTGCAAGGCAGCTCGTTCCAAGCGGCGATTGCTGGGCTTGGCTGCCTCACAGCCGAGATCATCTTACTCCAACGCCGACCACGGCCTGCCGCGCACCAATGCCATAAGCGCCACCACGTCCTGCTGCTGCTCAAGGATGAGGAGTGGTCGCAGTGGAGCGACCGAGAAATCGGGCGGCGTTGCGCGGTTGACCACACGACGGTCGGGAAGATTCGGATGTCACTGGTGGATTCCACCAGTGAGCCGGCCCCCAAGACCTACACCAACAAGCACGGGCAGACCGCCACGATGAATACCGCAAACATCGGTCGGCGTGATTCGCTTGGCTGCGAGAACGGTGCCTGGTCGTTCACTCCGGCAACGTGACGCAGGAAGAACGCGAATATCGGTAAGTGGTTTACGAGGCTGCGCAGGTCAAGAACTTGCCATGAAAAACAACGCAACGAGAACGCAAATTCCTAAGACAGTCCATAGCGTGTCGGCAGTCAAAGACTCGGAGGGAACCACTGGCCTGTCAGCATCTTTCTCCTCAGGTTGATTCGAGGGGGCTCTTTGGTTCTCTTGATGCTGGGGTGATGCAATTGGGGTGGATAGCGGGGTGCAGATCTGGGCCTCTTGATTACGTGCCGTAGCCGCTGGCATCACGCTCCTATCGAATGGATGAGCGCGAACTTCACCATCTTTGAATTTGCACCTAGGCTGCATCGTCGGGGTTTGCGGTATCCACAACGACGGTGGTGCCGGGATTGGCGATTCAGTTATCTCTTCCCCCGCGGGGCCTTCACTAGAGTCATCCTGGTCAGAGCCTGGCCCCTCGCCACCAAGCACAGATATGACGAGATTCGGGTGCTGCGCCTGATGATGTTCTAAGCATAAGACGACGATATTGGCCGCGTAGTTGGTGCCGCTGCGACTCCGAAAGATGATGTGGTGCGCCTGCAGGTCTCCACAGCTTTCGTATCGTTTGCCGCAGACGTTGCATGTGTAATCGTCTCGATGCTTGTGCCGGTAGGCGCGCATCCGCCAGTCGTTCGGGTAGTCAAGGAACCGGCGGTCCAGGCAAATGAGTTGACGGCGATAAGCTCTAATGACTTTGATCGGAACACCCATGCGTTCCGGGTCCCGACACCAGTCATCCAGGATGTCCGGAAACCTTCGATTCACCCAAGCATCGACACCGCCGTCGTCGCCGTGCCTGTGAACGACATCCGCTCGAAGCTTCTGCTTGAGTTGAGATTCAGCACTGCGCGGAGAGATAGAGGTGCTGTTGAGCAGATTGACGCAGCGGGTGCAGACGGTAAGGCGAGATGTCTTGAATTTCGGTCTTTTGTCGCGCAGGCATATCGAACACTTCGCCACCTATCCCCCTCGTCAGGCGTGCAGACTGACATGCGGCGAAGATACTTCGACGCATGACCGACTGCTACGATGTGAAAAATGCACACCTTAGTCGGCATATCAATGTGCTACTCCGCGCAAGTCTGGGCCTGCTATAAGAAGTACCTCCGAGCTTTTGGCGGCACGCTCGATATCAAAGAGTTCGTTCGCCTGTATGAGACGCGCGCGGAGGATCGCAAGGTCAAGATTCCCAAGGGCGTAGACCTGGCCTTTCTCGATCCCAAGTCGGCAGACGAGCGACGGATCAAAGACCTAATCGACGCCTACAACGCGGACACCATCGCCGCGAGCGAGCCTGAGCTATTCAAACAGGTCAAGCGCCTGGCCGATGCCGAACGGGCATTGCAGACCAAAGAGACAAAGAAGGCGCTCAACGACCAGCGCATAGCCGGGAACAAGATCAAACAACTAAAGCGGTGGATTGCCGACGCCAAGCGCACGGAACACGACCCAGCGCGCGACGACCGCATATTTCCCGACTGGTACGCGCCCGTCCTGATAGAAGAGAACGGCGAGCGGATCATCCGCCCGATGCGCTACCACTGCCGCCCGGCAGGCATGGACCCGTCCATAGACCGTACTAAGACCGGGCAAGTCTCGGGCACGTACAACGCACGGCGCGACAACCTGACACGCTTCTGGCGTCACCAGTTCGGCGACACGCAGGCGCTAATGGTGGCCGATGTGTTCTATGAGAACGTAGACGATGGCAGCGGCGGGAGCATGGAGATTCAGTTCACGCCCAGGACGGGCGACCCCATGCTGATAGCCTGCCTGTGGTCGCACTGGACTGACCCCAAGGGCGCATTGCCAGACCTGTACAGCTTCGCCGCGATCACCGACGAGCCGGAGCCAGAGGTAGCGGCAGCAGGCCACGACCGCACGATCATCAATATCAAGCCGGAACACGTGGACGCCTGGCTCAACCCGCAGGGCGACACTGCGGCCATGCAAGCGATCTTTGATGACAAGCGGCATCCCTATTACGAACACCGGAAGGCTGCATGACTACGCTGGAACAACTGGATGCCCTGATAGCCCGGCTACCGGCCATTGCCCGATCCCATCCCGAGCCTGCCGACTTCTGGCGGATCGTGGATGGTGAAATGGAGCCGATCACGGCGGCAGTCGAGACCGACGACGACCAGCGCGCGCTGGATGAGCGTTACCACGACCTCATCACCGAAGCCGACGTAATGGGGATGCTCACGCCCGACTAGCGTTAGTCGAAACGTGAAGCACCCTGAGAATCCGCGGGCGTAGGATTCCGCGTCCCTGCCAGTCTCAGCCTGAGCGATCCACGCCGGCCAGCCTGTGCCGGTATTACGGGGACGCTCAATGCAAGACCACACCTATGCCATACCGCTTGGGCTCGCGCTGGTAGACCCGCCACCCTTGCGCCTGCCGCTTGGCGGTGTTCGCGTTGAGGCCGGCTTCCCGAGTCCTGCTGAGGACTTCATGGAGGATCGGATAGACCTCCACGAATGGCTGGTAACCAATCCGCCCGCGACGTTCTACTACCAGGCATCCGGCTGGTCCATGGTGCTGGATGGCATCTGCAACGGCGACACTTTGGTTGTCGATCGATCCGTGCATGTGCAGGACGGCGATCTAGTCATCGCCATGTGGGATGGACAGGCTCCGGTTTGCAAGCGAATCAAGATCGCTAGCGACCATATCGAGCTACACAGCCGCAATCCGCACTTCGCCCCAATCGTGTTGGCGGCAGGCACCGAGGTTGAAGCATTCGCAGTCGTGGGCATCTGCCGAAAGATCGTGCGCGAGGGCCGCCGTGTTCGCTTTGGTTGACGGCAACAACTTCTATGCGTCCTGCGAACAACTGTTCGACGTGTCGCTGAGGCGCAAGCCGCTTGTGGTGCTGTCCAACAACGACGGATGCGCCATTGCCCGTTCCGCCGAGGCCAAGGCGCTAGGGATCAAGATGGGCCACCCCGCCCATGAGCTAGGCCACATGGTGCGCCGGCATGGGCTGCTGATGCGGTCGGCGAACTTCACCCTGTACGGGGATATTTCAGCGCGCGTTGTCGAGGTGCTGACCGACGCCGTGCCAAGGGTCGAGGTCTACAGTATCGATGAGTCCTTTCTGGACCTGTCCCGCGTCCGCGACCGCATGACGTTTTGCCATGCCCTGCGGGATCGCGTGCGGACATGGGTAGGCATCCCGAACTGCATTGGCGTCGGCCCTACAAAGACGCTTGCGAAGGCTGCGAACAAACTCGCCAAGAATGGTGCCGGCGTGGTTGACCTCAGCGAACGGCACGCACGTGAAGTCGCATTGCAGGACTACCCCGTGGAAGACCTTTGGGGCGTTGGCCGGAAGTGGGCGGCCAAACTGGAGGGCATGGGCATCCTGACAGCGGCGCAACTGCGCGACGCACCCCCTGACCTGGTGCTAGAGCGGTTCGGCGTGGTGCTGAGGCGCACCCAGCAGGAATTGGCCGGGCACCCGTGCATGGGGCTAGAGGAAGTTGAGCCAGACCGCCAGCAAATCGTGGTGAGCCGATCCTTCGGGGAGCGGGTCGAGAACCACGAGGCCCTGGCCCAAGCCTTGGCGACCTTTGGCAGTCGGGCATGCGAAAAGCTGCGTAAGCGCGGCCTGACCACGGCGGCAGTGGGCATCCTTGCCCAGACGGACGCATTCCGCCCCGACTTGCCCCAGCACCACCCGACACGGGGCACCACGCTGCCCTGCGCCACTGCCGATACCGGGATCGTCCTGAGCGTGATTCGTGGCCTGCTAAGGGGCTTCCTGCGCGATGGCTACGCCTACAAGCGTGCTGGCGTGTTCCTGCAAGACCTGGCACGCCCCGAGAACCGGCAAGGCGACCTGTTCAACCCTGCCGTTGTCGGCAACGCGAAGATGATGGACACCCTAGACCGGATCAATCGACGCTTCGGGCGCGGCTCCATCGGGTTCGCGGCGACTGGCTGGCAAGAGCGGCCCGAGTGGGGGATGCGCCAACGCCAGCTATCGCCCTGCTACACAACCCGGATGGCAGACCTACCGCGTGCGACCTGTTAGATGGCCCGGATGAGAATTACCAGCATCGATGCTGACATCGGGCCCGCAATCGCAGGTCGCACGCACGTTTGGCTGGCGATGCATTCTGGAGGGAGTGGGCGTAACCCGCCCACTCCTGAGGTGACGCCTCATCCAAATTGCGCGCACCACAGTACGGAAGACGCTGCGGGCGAGTCGACACGACGGTTCGACATGTCGAAGTATTCCCTTCCGTGCTCGCGTAGCCCGCCCGGCTGACTTAAATCCCAACTGAGCCAAGCGTCCATAAACAGTTGGTCCTCCCCGCCGTCAGCCTGCCGAACAGCAATCACATAGCTAGCCAGAAAGATGCACATTGCGACTCCTCGTGGTTTTGGAGTTCCCAGGTTGCAGCGTTCTGGCGTTCGGTCAACGACGCAAGCTAGTCCATGGCAATTAGCATCCTCAGCATCCAAGCGGCCTTTTCGTCGCCTTGGGCGGCGGCAGCCCTAAGGGCAGCTAAGAGTTCTTCAGCGGTCATGGCAGTGGCTCAGACTGGTGAGGCGTCAGAATTGCATCACCAC
>CALMYW010000275.1 GCA_937873665.1 uncultured Sphingorhabdus sp. | reverse complement strand
CTGCCTCGATTTCGCTCTCGATCTCGGTAGCACGCGATGTCTGCTCGGTCAGTTCTGCGCGAACCTCATCAAGGTCGCGTTCATCCCATTCCGCCCGCAAGGCAGCGAGATCCAGCTTGTCGCCCACGTCCGTCGCGGTGCGTTCCGCCAGAGCGATCTCATCGCACAAAGCCATGCGCGCTTCACACCGTGATGCTGCGTCCAGAAGCGCCACATCATCGCCGGCATCGAGTTTTACTGTCGTAGCGAGCCTAACCACCTCTTCCCGGGCGTTGCCGAGAGCCTCTTGCGCCTGATCAGCCTCGACCTTCGCCTCCTCAAAGTCTGGCAGAATCCCATCATATTGGGTCTGCGCTGTGGCGTTGTCGGTAAACCGGCCCAGCAGCATCTGCGCTGCAATGACACAGTCTTCGCCGAATTCGATGGCGAGTTCGGTAGCGAGGCTACGGACGTCATTTGTAAGTTTCGTTTCGTCTTCCTCCATGCGCTTGAGGCGCTGGCGGGTCTGCCCTATTGCCGAAAGAACACCGCGTGCTCCAACCCATTCTGTCACCGCACTGATGGCATCTGCCGGCGAAATGTCGGGTTTGAGCCCCAGCGCACCTGTTGCCCCAGGCCATGCCGCATCCCAGGCAGCCTGTGCGTCCGACAATTGTTGCACTTCCGCCTCAACCAGCTGGTGCTGCCGCGCCAAGTCCTCCCGGTCCCGCGTGTCCCGGACATATTCGGCATGGGCCTGTTCGTGCCGGGAGATGGCATTCTGCACCGCGCTGACTCGCGCTGCGAATGTCTGACTTGAATCGAGCTTGCGGCTTTGTTCCACCCGTTCGAACAGCTCGACGGTCGGCGCAAGTTGGGCTTCGTCAATTGCGAGCGCATTTGATGAAGTGCGTAGCCGTTCCGATTCGTCCAGCACCAGTTGCCGTGCCTGGGAAAATTGGAGCAGTGAGGCCAGTTCTGGATGTTTGGCTTGAACTTGCGGGAAACTCTTTCCCCATTGGGCGATGCGCACTTCCGTCTGCGCGGCAAGTGCAGCCGTCTCGGCCTCTGCCGCCGTGACCGCAGTCCTTGCCTCTGCGACGCGCCGCAACGCGAGTGCGAGCGATGCAGCGCGTTCTGCCTCTTCGGCTCGGCGATCGGCAAGTTCGTCCGCAGACACGATTGCCGTTTCCAGACCATCGGCAGCGGCAAGGCGAGCGGTGGTATCATCGGGCAAATGTCCCGCGACATATGCCAATTTTATTGGCTTCCAGGCATCGGCGCGCAGCGTGCGCGCCTCGGCAAGTGACGCGTCACTTGCAATGGTCCCGGATGCCTGAAGCGCGCCAATCTCAGCCTCACCGGCTGAAATCTCGAGCTCGGCTTGTCGCTTCAGCTTGGCCTGATCCTCGATTTGCAAAGTCAACGACTCGCGCGCGGCCTGCTCACCGCGAGTATCGTCAACGCTGGGGCATCGCAGAGTGGCAAGCGCATCGATGGTATCGAAGCCAAGCGCCTGGAGCCGTCCGGTCAATGTGGCGCTGTCAGTATCCAGCGCCTGCTGACGTGCCTGGTGCGCCGACTTCTGGGCCGCAAGGCTGGCAAAAGCCGATGACGACGCCTCGGGCGGAGCATCATGCCCCGCCAGGCGCGCCGCTTCCAGACGATCGTCAATTGCCGTAAGCGAAGCCGCCAGTTCGCCAAGTCGCTTTCGGGCAGAAGCCAGACTTGGACGGCGCTCCACCATCTCGTCGGCAGCCGAGCGCACAAGATTGAGGGCAGACTGGTCCGGGATCAGTGGTGCAAGGTCCGCATCGGCTGGTAGACCAAGCATCCGGCGCAGCGCCGCCAGTTGAGCCTCGCCCTCGTCAATCTCGCGCTGACGATTGGCACGATCGGACCGCGCCTTGCTGACGTGAATGGCGCGTTCAGCCAGATCACGCACCCGCTGTTCGGCGGCTTTGAGACCCGGGTTCACCACCAGGGCATCAAGCCGTGCCTTCAGGCGGTTCCGCCGCTCGATCGCGCCCTCGAGCCGTGTTTCAGCCTTGTTGCGCTGGTCCAGGGCAGTCCGCATCTTGGCCGCAAAATCATCCGGGAAGGACGCGACATCGTCGTAGTCGACCAGATTCAGTGTAAAGTTGGCCAGCTGACGCAAGTGAGGAGCGACGCGCAGGACGCGCTCCAGCCGGGATGTCGATGCACCAAGGCTGCGCCTCTCTGATCGTAGGGCCTCGAGCTTTTCCGCGGCTGCGAGCGATGCCTTGCGCGTCTGCTCAAAGGTTTCCCGGGTCAGCTGCGCGCCGCGTGCCGTCTTTTCGGCTGTCTCGAACGCCGTCAGCTGCTGGTAGAAAACACGATTTGCCGACCGCCTCGTATCGAAGAGCTTGTCCGCTTCGCCATCGATAACTTCGAGGCGAGATACCAGCGTGCGCAAGCCGCCGCCTGCTTCGATGATCAGACGCCCGATGTCGCCATCGGCATGAAGCAATCGCTCCCCGCCGTTGCGCAAGGTTTCGTGGTTCAGACCGAAGAGCGTTTCGAACCGCTCTCGTGTGATGGCACCCAGCGCCGGCGCAAGGACGGTGTCATCGAGCGCCGTTCCAGACAACAGGTCTGTCAGTGTCTTGCCGTTGCCCTTGCGACGCTTGAGCGTCAGTGTGCTGCCATCAGCCATCAGCATCGAAGCTCCGATGCGCATGCCATCATATCCGAACAAGCTGCCGCGCTGGGTATTCTTGGGGATCGAGAACAAAAAGTCGCTGATCGCCTCGAGGCAGGTGCTTTTGCCCGCCTCATTGGCACCGTACACGACCGTCAGACCTGCGGTTTCCGGAATGGTGAGCTGGCGACTGGCGCAGCCGCCATAGTTCTCAAGGCTAAGGTCAGTCAGGCGCATGACCGGCCTCGCTGACTAGACTGCGTGCAAGGGCTGCGGCGCGTTCGGGTATCTCGGCGCGCATCTGCTCAATGAATGCATCGGCATGTGCGCCAGCGGGCAGTTTCGTCCGAATCTCGGCAAGCCGCGCTTCGAGAACTTGCGCGATCGCGCTGTCCTGGCTGAGGCGGGTCACTTCCTGATCAAGCTTTCCAGCCACCGTCGGATCGACGGCGTCCGGGGTTTCAGGATGGGCCGTCTCCAACCTCAGCTTTTCGAGCCACACGTCATCCGAGAGCGTTGTCAGCAGTGTTTCCACGTCCTCCCGGAAAGCGGTGCGCTCGAGGATCAATCTGGAATGGAGCGGTGTCGTTCCAGTCACCGTCAGGCGCAGGGCGAGGGGCCGTCCATCGGCTTGCTCAGCGCCTTGGGCGATATGGCCGCGAATGAGATCCAGTAATTCGGGGTGTTCGCTCGTTCCCGACACATCCACTGTGATCGATGCCCAGCGCACCACATCCAGCGCGCGATGCTCGAGGCTGATGACTCTGCCGTCATTGACTTTGACCAGGACGGCTCCCTTTGGACCCATCTCTCGTGGGTGCCGGCCCTGAAGATTGCCGGGATAGACGATGTGCGGGTGCTCCCCGAGCACGGCATGGGCGTGGACGTGGCCTAGTGCCCAATAGTCATAGCCATGATTAGTTAGCTGCTCGGGCGTGCAGGGAGCATAGCGGGCGTGATGACCTTCGCTGCCCGCACAGGCGGTATGGAGAACGCCGATATTGAACATTGCCTTGGCTGCCGCCGGATATTCGCGCGCCAGATCTTCGGAAACGTCCGGGCGGGGGAAGCTCCGCCCATGGATCGCGACCCCGACATCATCGAGCCGATGTGTTGCAGCCTTGGTCTTCGGAAAGACATGGACATTGCCCCATAAGGACAGCTTGTCGGCAAAACGATTGGCGGAGTCATGGTTGCCAAGCACCATGAACACCGAGATGCCGGCTTCGTCCAACCGGCGCATTCCTTCCATGAAGTAAAGACCCGTCTGGAAGTTACGCAGATCGCCATCGAAAATGTCACCGGCCAACAGCATGAACCGGCAGCCCTCATCGATCGCAAGGGCAACCAGGTTATCGAAGGCTTCACGCGACGCCGCCTCGACGCGCGCGGCATATTCTGCAGATTTACCCGCCAATCCAAGTAATGGACTGTCGAGGTGAAGATC
>CALMYW010000274.1 GCA_937873665.1 uncultured Sphingorhabdus sp. | reverse complement strand
GATGTATGGGCCATGGACTTTGTCCATGACCAGCTGGCGACGGGATCGAAGCTGCGTATCCTAACCGTGGTCGATACCTTCAGCCGGTTCTCGCCGGCTGTGGTTCCGCGGTTCCGGTTCCGGGCACCAGACGCTATCGAGCTACTGGAACGGGTCTGCGCGCAGGTTGGTCATCCCGCGTCGATCAGGGCCGACCATGGCAGCGAATTTATCTCCCGCGAGCTCGACTTGTGGGCTTACATGAAAGGTGTGACGCTCGACTTCTCCCGGCCTGGCAAACCGCCGATATCGCTTATGTTGGCGTCGGACTCTACCTAAAAGCGGTCACATTTCAGGGGAGTACGTCACAGACGATGTGGTAACGATGATGAAAAGTCGTGTGACAACCCTTGCTGTAGCCCATAGCCTGTATCCGACTGAAGTCGGAGGGGTTTCTCCCAGAGGGGGACCCTAAATCTGTCACAACCCAATGCAGAGGTACTTGATTTCCATGTAGTCTTCGAGGCCATGCCGCGAGCCTTCGCGTCCCAAACCCGAGCTCTTCACGCCTCCGAACGGAGCAACTTCAGTCGAAATCAGCCCCGTATTGATGCCGACCATGCCGGTTTCCAAGGCCTCGGCGACGCGCCAGACGCGCGACAGATCGCGCGAATAGAAATAGCTCGCCAAACCGAATTCCGTGTCGTTGGCCAGTCGGATCACTTCCTCCTCGGAAGTGAAGCAGATCACGCCGGCGAGCGGGCCGAATGTCTCCTCCCGGGCCAGCTTCATGTGAGGTTTGACGTGGGCGACGACGGTGGGCTCATAGTAATTGGCACCCAGCGCGTTGCGCCGACCACCGGTAAGAACAGTGGCGCCGCCCGAGATCGCATCGTCGAGATGTTCTTCAACCTTGGCAACCGCAGCCTCGTCGATCAAGGGGCCGACAGTGACGCCCTCGTCCATTCCATAGCCTACCCGCAGCTGCCCCACCCTTGCTGCCAGCTTCGTCACGAACGCATCGTAGACGCCTTCCTGCACGTAAAAGCGATTGGTACACACACAGGTCTGACCGGAATTGCGGAACTTCGAAGCAATAGCTCCTTCCACCGCAGCATCCACATCGGCATCGTCGAATACGATGAACGGAGCATTCCCACCTAATTCCATAGAGACCTTCTTGACGGTCTCCGCGCAATCGCGAAGCAATTCCACGCCGATCTCGGTAGAACCGGTGAAGCTGATCTTGCGGACAGCTGAGTTGCGCGTGAGTTCGCCGCCAATCTCCCGCGCGCTACCCGTAACGACGTTGAAAACGCCCGCAGGGACGCCGGCTTGCTCGGCCAGCGCAGCCAGAGCTAGAGCCGAGTAAGGAGTGGCCGAAGCTGGTTTGAGCACCACCGTACAACCGGCTGCCAATGCTGGCGCAAGCTTGCGCGCGGCGAGAGCGCTGGGGAAATTCCATGGCGGGATTGCGCCAACAACGCCGCCGCCCTGCCGTAAAGTTACGATCCTGCGGTCCGTGGCGTGGCTGGGGATGACCTCGCCATAGGCGCGCCTACCCTCTTCCGCGAACCATTCAACGTATCCCGCACCATAGGCAATCTCGCCGCGCGCCTCAGCGAACGGCTTGCCCTGCTCACGGCTCAAAAGTTCTGCCAGATCATCCTGATTAGCCATCATCAGGTCATAGAGGCGACGCAGAATCCCCGCCCGATCAGCGGCTGTGCGCGATCGCCAAGCCGGAAGCGCTTGTTCTGCCGCCTCGATGGCCCGCCTTGTCTGGGCCATTCCCATATTAGGAACGGTTCCGAGAATGGTCCCTCGACCAGGATCAAGAACGTTGAGCGTCCTTTTATCCTGCGCGTCGCACCACTGCCCGCCGATATAGCATTGCTGCTGGAAAATCTTGTTCAACTGCCGTTCCTCCCGACAACATCTGACGGCTGATCGCGCTGACGATGGTCAGCTACGTTTACGCGATAAAAGGCAAGATGCCCTTGCCGTCACCTATCTCTAGGCCGGATCACGAGAGACTTCATATCGGGCCAATTGATGGGCCAGCAGGCCGAAGGGTGGATGACACTCAATGGCACGTCTTTGGATAGGTGCCATGATTTCCGTGCCGCGATGAATGAGCTGC
This sequence comes from uncultured Sphingorhabdus sp., assembly GCA_937873665.1. The sequence goes on along the minus strand of CALMYW010000274.1, from coordinate 1,489 downwards.
GGCGGACTGGCTCGGCGAGCCATTGTTGCGGGAAAAAGCAGATGAAAAAGGAAACAGGAGGTGCAATCGTCCTCGGAGGGTCTGGTGGCCTGGGCAGCGCGATAGTCCGACGCCTGGCGCAGGATTGGCAACATGTTGACCTGACTTACCGCAAGAATTCGGAGGCCGCGCGGAACCTCAAGGAGGAGCTGTCCAGCGTGAGCTCCTTGGCAGCTCACCAGCTCGACATTTCCGACGAAGCCCAACTTGAAGAAGTCCTTCAAGCGGCACATGCGCGCAGCGGCGCGCTGCGCGCGATCGTGTTTTCAACCGGAATGCATATTCCACAGACCTACGTTTCCAAGCTGCGGCACGATCAGCGGCGCGAAGCGGTGCAGACCGAATTGATGGGCTTCATAGCCCTGGTCCGGCGTGCCCTGCCGATTCTTCGGGAAACGCGTGGAAGTATCGTGAATGTCGGCTCCGTGGCCCCTCACCGGTTCGTTATCGGTGACGCGCTGTCAAGTGTGCCAAAAGCAGGTACCGAAGCCATGTGCAGGGCCGTTGCCAAGGAGGAAGGGCGTTTTGGCGTGCGGATCAACACTGTGGCGCCAGGGATCATGCAGGTTGGCATCGGCGGCCAACTCATGGACACGATCTATAACTCGGAGATCTGGGAAAACAGCCGCCGCAGCACCCCGTTGCAACGCTTCGGAAATGGCGAAGACATTGCCGGGGCCGTCGCGTTTCTATGCTCATCGGAGGCCGGGTTCATTACCGGGCAGACGCTGATAGCCGATGGCGGCCTGTCATTGTAAGCCGCGCTGCGCGAAACTCGAAATGTGAAAAGGAGATAGCCGTGACCGACCTTGCTACACTCATTGCCGAGCATGACTGCAAGAGGTTAATGCTGGAATACTGCGAGTGCGTGGACACCCGTCAGTTCGAACGGTTGGTGAACCTCTTTGTGAAGGACGGCATCCTCAGCCGGCCAGACACCGGTGAGATCAAGGGACGCGAGGCGATCAAGGCATTCTTCGATGTCTTGACGACCGACCCGCTTGTCCACGCCGCCAGCAATCTGCTGGTGACCGTCACCGGCCCAGAAACGGCGGAAGCCGTCTCATATGTCACGGTCTATCGCAGCTACCGGGAAAATCATGCTGGCCAGCCCAAGCTCGAGGCCCCTTACGCAATCGCCAAATACGTCGATCAATTCGTTGTCGAAAACGGCGAATGGAAGATTGGCCTCCGTGACACCATTTTTGCCGCCAAGGAATAATTGCGGAATGAAAAATACAGCTGGCCTCACGCCTGTGCCAAGAACCATTGGCTATGCAATCATTGATGCCGCACTGAGGTGGCCGGACCGCACAGCTTTGGTCCTAGAAAAACACGAAGCGAGTTTTGCGGAGTTGGCCCGTCAAGTGACCAACTCCGCCCGCAGTTTGGTGGGCCTGGGCGTCAGAAAGGGGGATCACGTCGGCATCCTAATGCCGAATTGTTGGGA
>CALMYW010000273.1 GCA_937873665.1 uncultured Sphingorhabdus sp. | reverse complement strand
AGCGCGTGCACAAGCTTCAATGTGCGGTCGAGATTACTGAGGCGCTTGGTCATCAGTGGCCATTGCTAACTGCCTGATCGGCAAGAGCAAGTGAGTTCGACATCGATCCACACTTTTTACGACCATTTTTGTCGCATCGATGTGGTTTATGACCGGGAATGAAACCGGCACTCAGGGAGATCGCGAAGGAAATGGGACGTCGTCTGACTGCACAAACCGAATTCGGACCGCACTCAAAGGGCGAAGTAGCGCACTTTGCAAACGCTGCGGCGAGAGTACTGCGCGCATTGACTTCTCATCAGCTGAAGCGCTGCGGCGAAGACCTGATCGAACTGATCGAGCAGGAAGTGCCGGTTGATGCCTTGCGCAAGGTGGCCAATCGCGAGAGGCCATCTTCGACGGAGATGCGAACGGTCGCAAGGCAATTGGCGCTCAAGCGTCCTGAAACTACCGACCTTGACTGCATCTTTGGCTGGGTCGGAGAGCTGTTTGGTCTCGACGATACCGAAATCACGATCCTCACTATCTTTGCCCGCTGGGGAAAGCTGGAATGCTGGCGCGACCTTGTGCGCCGAGCCCCCTTCTCCTGCAGCAACCTCACTCCGACCGTGGTCGCGCGTCTCTCCGGACTGGAAAGCAACCTCGTAGAGCAGAAGTTGATGCCTGGCGCTCCGCTCTTTTCCTGTCGGCTGCTGCATGACGATCGTGATGGTGAGTATAGTCTGAGTCCGCTGCTCAAGCGCCTGATCCGCGTGAATGCCGAGACACAAGAAGAGATGCTGCGCTGGCTCATGCCCGACCCGGAAGCAGGCACATTGCTCTGGGACGATTTTGAGCACATTGATCCGCTGCGCGGCGTGGCACTCAAGGTTCTGGCCACCAAGGAGCCGGTCAGCATTCTGCTGTTTGGCGAGCCGGGCACGGGAAAAACCGAATTTGCTCGCACGCTCGCCGCGGAAGCCGGGAGCGGCGCTATCTTCGCAGGTCTTGCCGACGACTTCGGCAATGAACCCGATCGCTCCGAACGCCTTGATCATCTGATGGTGCTGCGCGCGATGTGCCGACATCGCCGGAATCGCGTCATTGTTGTCGATGAAGCGGATGACGTGCTCATGATGAGCGAACGCAAAGGCAGCTCGAAGCAGTGGATTAATCGCCTGGTCGAAAACCCGCAAGTGACTACGATCTGGATCGTCAATCAGCGTTCTCGGCTTGACCCGGCAATCTTGCGGCGGATGACCCTTGCCATTGGTTTCGACCGACCGCGCTTCTCTGTGCGCGAGCGTGTCGTAAAGAGATCGGCAGAAGCTGCATCGGTTTCGCTAAGCCCAACAGAGCTGCGCGATATTGCGAGCTTGAAAGCGCCGCCAGCAGTCGTCGCGTCAGGCTTGAAGGCGGCTCAGCTCGCCAGCGGTGGAGCCGATGTTGCGAAGACTGCCATTCACAGCGTGATGCGCATTCTCGGTCAGTCTTGCGCACCCGATAGTCCTGGAAGTTCCGTCTATGACCCGCAGTTGTCGCGAGCGGACACCGATCTTGCTCGACTTTCAGAGCAGCTGGCAAATTCGCCGGACCGTGGTTGGAGCCTGCTGCTGTCAGGTCCATCCGGGACGGGGAAGTCTGCGTTCGCAAGGCATCTCGCCGAGGTCATGGGCATCGAAATCGAAGAGCGACGGTGCTCGGACCTGATGAGCCCATTTGTCGGCGAGACCGAGCAGAACATCGCCGAGGCATTCGCAAGGGCCGCGGAACGCGGCGCCATGCTGCTCATCGATGAAGCAGACAGTTTCCTCTACAGGCGCGAAGCGGGACAGAGGAGCTGGGAAGTGAGCCAGGTTAACGAGATGCTCGTGCAACTCGAACATTTGCGGACACCGTTCGTCGCAACGACGAACCTCGCCGACAAGCTGGATGCGGCGACGCAGCGGCGCTTCACCATGCGCGCCACCTTCAGGTCGATGACGACCGACCAGGCCCGCAAGCTCTTTCAGGCACACTTTGGCCAGGTCTGGCCGGCGGAGTGGCCAGTCCATGAGGGACAAACACCGGGTGACTTTGCCGTCGTCGCGCACCGTGCTCGCTTGCTGGCAGAGCGCGAGCCGGCTGTTCTGCTGCGCTGGCTACGCGAGGAAATTGATGCGCGCGGTGATCACAGCCGGGGCATCATGGGTTTTCACGTTCCGAAAATGGATGAAGGATCCGCGCGGATGAAAGCTAAGGAACAATGGGCAGCATGAAGAACGGACGCAGAATAACTGCGACGGAGATAAACCTGAATTTGACATGGGATGCGCATGCTTAGGAGGCTGCCAGATTGCATCGCGATCAACAGACCTAACCCCAGATCTGCACCGTAACCCACGCTATGGATTCGATTGGAACGGCTCCCACCCATTCCCTAATTCGGAAGCCACCCGCTGCCGACGCGCTGCAAGCTTATCGCGCAAACGCTGGGAAATCGCATCGAGCCGGTCACGCGCTCCCTTTCCTACCGTAATCAGGTCGGCGGTCAGACGTTCAATCGCTGTCACGCGCTCGGATTTTTCCACCAGCTCAAGCAATTCGCCCGTTTCCTTAACGAGTTCAGGAACATGGCGGCGGACGAATACGGAAAAGCCGATCAAATTCAAATCACATGAGCCCTCTTTTTCGCTAACAGCCATAAATTGAGCGCAGGCCTCGCGAGCCACCGCCAGTTCTTCACATGGTGCGAGACGCATCGCTTCGTCCCACGCTTTGCTAAGAGCCTTTTCCGCAAAGGTTGATACGGGCTCGACGTACTCGTTGGGCAACGAAACTCTGGAACGTGATGAGCCCGCCTGGCTTTGCTTGGTCTTTCGTGCGGATTGCGCGGCACGCACCCGGCTTACGACGTAGAAGCACGGGGCAAGAGCGAGGCCAAAGGCCAATATACCGCATGCGACACCGCTATCGGCGTCTGACGAGGAAAAAATCCCAATAGCGATGGCGAAAGAAAACGCCATCCCAACGGTCAGCACCGCTCTTACAATGAGTTCCAGCAAAGCGATCGCGAGCCAAACGGCAAGCGCAAGTACAACTGCAAGTAAGCAAAAGCTCGCAACACTTATCATCGCACGGTATCCCTTCCATACGACATTCAATTGCTCTTACGTCAAAAGTGGTCGCACCGGCAGTGATCCAGCGAATTTTGATTGGTGTTCAGCAAACATTTCCGCAATCTAGCCCTTGAGAAGGGGGAATTGATGGATCTCGATTTGCTGGAAAGACGCCAGGCTACCCTGTCGTGGCGCGACGACCTGATCATGGCCATCTGGGGCATCGTCAATCGTGCTGGAATAGAAGCCAAGCGCGGGGTGGAAGAGCGCCTTGCCGAAGCCGGCATCGTTGAGACGCTCTGGGATCCTGCCAGTTTTACACGCGAAAGGGTCGACGTTGTAATGCGCGAGATGATCGTCAGCGAGCTTGAGAAGCTGATCGAGGGCGCTGCTGAACAGTTGCGTACGATCGACCCCGGATACAACGCGCTCGCAGATGCGCTGCTGGAAAGCCTGACCATGCTCCAAATGCCATCGCTTGAACCTGAGGTCGAAGTTCAACCCAAAGTGGATGCACCTAAGGAATCCGTCGCAACCTCCACCGGCAGACTAGCCACAATGATGGAGACCATCTCCAATCAAGATCTGGTGAAGAGTGCGAAGGAATGGGGCAGCTGGGCGCTTTCAGTGGTCGGGGAGGCAAGCGAGGCTGCGAGTCAGAAATTGCAGAGCGGCGCGGGTCTCCATGATCGTCTCCGCCGTTCCGCACAGGCACGGATCGAGACGGCGTGGATGGCTCCAGCAGGCGATCCACTCCCACTGATGGGACAACTCATTGCAGTGGTGGAAAGCGTAGGCAACGAGGCGCGGAGCATGGCCCTATGAGCGATGTCGGAGGACTGTTCATCGCATCACTCGATGCAGCAACGGGGATCAAGGCCGGGAAGCTCAGGATCGTAGGTTCCGTCGTCCGCCATGCTGCTGGCCCGCTCAAGGGCAAGATTCATTCATATCTTCAGGAGACCGGAGCCGCCGGAGCTTTACTTGAGTCTGTGTCGGGAGCTGGCAGCACATTCGCCAAAACGAGCATGACGACAGGCAACCCGATCGCCGGAGCTGCGGTCGCTAGCACACAGTTGGCAAGCTCGCTCGGCGGGAATGTCCAGAATGAGATTATCCGCCGCGGAGTGAAAAGGGTCGAAAGTAAGGTCGACGCGCTAGCAAGTGGCATGCAGACGCTGGAAAACCTCGGTGTTGCCAATTTGGCGCTCAGCGCAACGGGAATAGGTGTATCGCTGGTCGGGTTCGGGATCATGAATGCACGCCTGTCGCGGGTAGAGCAAACTCTGGCTGCGCTTACAGAAAGTACAGACCGGATACTCGCTGCGGTGGAACGCATTCGACAGGACCAGCTGGCCAGCGAATTCTCGGCATTGCGATCTCAGGTCAAGCTGTTTGAGGAAGCCTGGCTAATGTCGAACCAGGAGCGCGCTACCCAGGTCTGGCTTGACGTCGCACAGGCGACGCGGCCGCATCAGGACAGGTTTGAGGGACGCGCGCGGGAATTGCTCTTCGCCATGCCGCCCGAATTTGATCTGGCGGATCCCATTATCGATGCACTCGCACTAGCTGGAGGCCTGCGGGTTGCCTGTCTAATGGCCTGCAACGAAAGCGAGGCAGCAAGCTCGGCGGCAAGTGAGAATGCTCGCCAGATCGAGGGGTTGACCGGAACCGTAGGTAAGGCCGATCTGGTGATGGCACGAATTCCATCTTCCATCGACCGGGCTTCGCTGGAATGGGCAGGCGCCCTCGCCGCTGCTGTTGACGAAGCGGCACCTATCGCTCAGCGCTGGCGCCAGCGCGAAGCAATCGCTGCTACCCGCGCGGCGCCGCTTGCCCAACTTAAGCACGACGGCGTTACTCCGCGAGAGTGGTTGAAGGCAGCGCGAGAGGAGCAGAATGAGCCGATTCTACTCCTGAAAGCTGCGGAGTGAATTCGGCCGCAATTGCAGCGTGTAGGCTCAGTCCACCACCGGATAGTTCGGCATCGGCCATTCATGCTGCGGGTTGTCCATCATCAGATCGACGAAGATCGGTAGAAGGCAGCCAAGGAGCGACGCTCCGTCCCTCACCTGGTCGCGGTTGACATCGCTGTTCCAGGTCGCGCCGCCGTGCACCAGCTGATTTCGCAGGACGTAGAGTCGATCGAACAGGATCGACAGGATCCGCACCGTATCGTGTTCGCGCAAGGCATGATTGATGGCTATGCGACCGCGCTCGAGTTTGTGCTCCCAGTCCTCGTAACCTGAAACACCGTTCTGATGCTGCCAGAAGGGGTGGTAGACATAGCGATTGTCCAGAAGGAGGCGGATCTCCTGACTGAACCGCTGCCAGACGGCATCGTAGACACGGTGACGCGCATCGAACTTCACCAATGTCGAGAAAAACGACTGAAACAGCCCGCGCTCGCCTTCCGGTGCTGAATTGCTGGCGGAGGCTTCCACGTCGCCGGCGTAGGCAGCATTGAAACCGATCCAGAGCAGGATGAAACGAACGTCCTGGTCTTCCTCTTCTGCTTCGGCACGGCGAAGCCAGGAAAGCGCGCGATGCACGCGAAGCGTCAACGGTGTTGAAAAGCCGTCGCGAAGCGCGCGCTGCTTCTCTTTCAATGCTTCGGGATGGAGAGGATTGCCTGCCGGATATCGATAAACCATGGGCAGAGCTTAGCGCGATGATTTCTTTCGCGATAGTTTACGGAGCGCCTCGATGCGGCTTGTTCGCAATTGATCTGATCCACGCGTCGATTTCCTCCTCGACCCACACCGTGCATTTGGGCCCGAGCGAGCGGGATTTCGGAAAGCGCCCTTCGCTCATCCGCTGATAGATAGCCGAACGACGCAGACCGACACGGTCGATGACTTCAGGCAGCCGCAAAAGCCTGGCCGGCGGGGGGCCAGATGGCGTTGCATGTTCTGCGTTTGCGCCGTCCTCGGCAGGTTGGGGATGTGCATTCATGTTCGTTCCTGTCGGGTCAATTTCTCGGTCCCCTCCGAGGTGAATTGGATCAGCGCG
>CALMYW010000272.1 GCA_937873665.1 uncultured Sphingorhabdus sp. | reverse complement strand
GGAGACAAGTCGGCGCGCGTAGCGGCGCAAGATGAGATCGGGGATGTCTGCCAGGGGCATTGTCACGGTAACGATTGAAGCTGGTAAAGTCGATCGATGCAGACATCCAAGCCCCTTTACCACCGCCATCGTTTTCCAGACGCCGTCATCAGTCGCGCGGTGCGCTGGTATTTCCGATTTCAGTTGAGCTTGAGGGATATCGAAGAGCTGCTCTTCGAGCGCGGCGTGGTCGTCAGCTACGAAACGATCCGGCGGTGGTGTGACAAGTTCGGCGCGCACTTTACCCATCGGGTAAAGCAGGCCAGGCCTGCTCCCGGCGCAACGTGGCATCTCGACGAGGTCTTCGTCAATGTCGGCGGTGAGCCTTATCTGCTGTGGCGCGCCATCGACCAGCATGGTGCTGAGCTCGATATCCTGCTGCAGAAACGCCGCGACAAGGCGGCAGCCAAGCGCTTCTTCCAGCGTCTGCTGGCCCAATATCCAAATGGCCCGCGTAAGATCGTCACCGACCAGCTACGCAGCTATCCGGCGGCGAAAGTCGAGATTCCCGAACTGGCTGACGTCAAGCATGTGTTCGTCAAAGCTGCAGCCCGGGTCAACAACCGGGCCGAGAATAGTCATCAGCCAACACGCGAACGCGAACGGCGCATGAAAGGCTTTCGCTCGCCAGGACGAACGCAAACATTCCTGTCCAGCTTCGGACCGATCCGACAGCATTTCGCCATCAAGCGCCACCAACTCGGCGCTGTGCGCTATCGTAATCAACTCGCCAGACGCTTCGCTATCTGGCATCTCGTCACTGGCGTTACCCAAAATCCGTCTACCGCAGTCTGAGCACCATTTCACCAGCTCTCACTTCGCCAATACGGCGTTAAGTTGACAAGGCCCTTCACATATGTCTCGTCGACGCGCCAAGCGGAGCCGGCTGCAGTGGCATACCGGTTCCAGCGTTTCTCGAACTCGGGAACGAAGCGCTGCACCCAACGCAGGATGGTTGTATGCGCGACAGTCAAACCGCGCTCGGCCATCATTTCCACCAGATCGCGCGATGAAAGCTTGAAGCGCAAGTACCAGCGCACACACAGAATGATGATCTCCCGCTCAAAGTGTCTGCCCTTGAACAGCTCTTCGATGGTCTTGCGCTTGGCCATGTCAGTCAAATCGACCGATTCTAACCGATGCCGCTATTTGCACCACAACCGTCGTGTGGTGGTTGACAGCTTGAGGTACACATGCCATCATTTATTATAAATAAATGATGTTTATTATACCTAAACGGAGAACGCAATGGATCATGTGGAGAACGCAATGGATCATGTCAGTCCCTGGGCTACTGCCCCTAAGCTTCCGTCTACGCACTATGTAGATAACCGAATCTATACGGATCCGGTGATTTTCGAGGAAGAGCGAGAGAAAATCCTGGCTGCAACGTGGCGGCTTGTCTGTCACGAATCGGAACTGCCAGAACCCGGCGACTACCGGGCGAAGGAAATCGCCGGGGTACCGGTTGTCATCCTGCGCAGCGAGGACCGGTCGATTATGGCGTTCTTTAACGTTTGCCCACACCGGGGCGCGCGCCTAGTGCGCGACGAGCGTGGAAATGCGAAGAAGGGCCTGCAGTGCCTTTATCATCTATGGACGTTTGCGCTCGACGGTAAGTGCACAAGCATCACCCGAAGCAAGGGATATGACGGCTGCAGTCTGAAAAAAGACGACGTTGGACTGCGCTCTGTCCGAACGGAAATCTTCTGCGGCATGGTGTTCGTTTGCCTGAAGGACGACGTGCCACCACTCGAGCAATTCTTGGGTGGTATGGCGGACCATATGAAGACCCACCTTGGCCAGGAAGAGCTTGAGGTATTCCATTACCATCGCGCGATCATCAATACGAACTGGAAGCTCTTCGTAGACAACAACTCCGAGCTCTATCATGAATTCCTGCATGTGCTGAACCGGCGCACCGCCGTCGCACACAAGAGCTATCACGAACGCAATTGGTTGCTTTACCAGAATTCCCACAACATCATTCAGCAGGGTGTAATTCACTACGACAGTTACGGGCTGGGGGAGCGGAGCGAGGGCGCATTGCCGGGAATGCAGCCGAACGGCATGGTCGTCATGCTGCTGTTTCCTGACGTGATGCTCAATATTCGCGCGACCGTGATGCGTATAGACACAATGACGCCACTCGCACCCGGCAAGACCCTCGTCGAATGGCGCGGCGTAGGGCTCAAGTCCGATACACCGGACGTCCGCGCAATGCGGATCCAGCACCACAATGAGGTATGGGGACCGGCCGGTCGCAATCTCCCAGAGGATATCGCCGCCGTCGAAACGCAGTGGGAGACCATGGTCCAGGGTGGATCGCGATACAGCCTCTTTGCCAGGGAAGAAGGGCTGAAACCGCAGGACGATGCCAACCTCCGCGCCTTCTATCAGGAATGGGGTCGGTGCCTTGGACGCGCGCCGAATGATCCGTTCAGGCACGGTAATGTGGATACCGATGTTTCTCATTCAATAAAGGAGATCACCAATGTCTGACGTCGCAAGCCAACTCTTCGAGCGTGAAGCGATACGCGAGCTGATTGCGCGCGTGGGGCGGCTGCTTGACACTAAGGATTTTGCTGCCGTCATCGCTTCCTTTGCAGAACCGGGGAGCTATGTGTTGCGCGCATACAGTCCCGAGATTGGCAAGGAAATGATTTGGATGTCGGTTAAACGCGCCGAGCTTCTACGCCTGTTGAAGGAGTCGGCGGAACATGTGCATGACCTGGCCGACCGGACGCATCAGATCACTGTGGATCAAATCAGCCTCGAAAAAGGCGAGGCATTGGCGCGGTCGACCTTTTCAGTGTTCCGTACTGACATGAAGGGACAGAGCGACCTGTTCGCCGTGGGCCACTATGAGGATCGGCTCGTGAAAAACGGAGACACCTGGCTCATCGACAGCCGGACAGTACGGCTCCATACGCGCATGTTCACAGTGCCAACCCCCTTGCCGCTTTAACGAGATAACTGATGAATACGCAACCGATCAAGCTATGTGCCAGGACCGACATTCCGGAGGGTGAGATGATCGAAATGTCCGTCCCGGGCACTGACAACAGCCTGCTCTTGGTCTCTACCAAAGGAGCAATCCGTGCCTTCCAGAACAAGTGTCCACATATGGACATCCCGCTTTGCCAAGGCGCCTTTGATGGTGAAGTAATCACTTGTACAGAACATCTTTGGCAGTTCGACGCACAGACGGGCGCCGGGATTGAACCCGAGGACGCAAAACTGCAACAGTATCCTGTGAGCGTCATCGGCGACGAGGTGTTCGTCGAACTCCCGGAAGCGGCCGAGTAATTGCCTGGTCTTGCCGGATAGAACCAGCAAGACCAGGCAATAAAGGCGGATATCGCCCATTTCTTTCCGCACTAGTGGAATCCTCATCACCAACTGCCGGACTCTCGACTAATGACCATGCCTCATCGAATCCATTTTGACGCCGCCAACGGCTTCGACGCTGCAACGGACGAACCGCTCCTGATTTCAGGCCTGCGGGCAGGCTATGCGCTTCCGTATGAATGCGCGACAGGAACTTGTGGCTCATGCCGTACCCAGATCATTGAAGGTGCTGTCGTCGTCCGCTGGCCGGATGCGCCCGGGCTGCCCGAGACAAAGCGCCAAGAGGGCCATGTGCTCCTGTGCCAGGCATTACCACAGAGTGACTGTAGATTGCCGGACGCGTTATGTAAATCGCGGGACGCGAGTCTACCCCCGGTCCGCATCGTGAAGGGCCGGGCAAGCGCGGAAACTGAGACGAGCGATATCGCACGCGTGATGGTTCAACTCGACGAGCCGATTACTTTCCTCGCCGGCCAATACGCATTGTTTGAAGTGCCCGGCGTCACAGGATATCGCGCCTACTCGATGGCAAACACCGGCAATACGCTGACCTCCACTCTCGAGTTCTATATCCGCCGCGTCCCGGGTGGCGTGTCATCGCCAATTCTGCTCGGGGCGCGCGACATCCCCTTGCGCCTGGTGGTGCCGGTGGGTCACGCATTCATCGATGCGACCGCACAGCGCGATATACTCTGCGTCGCCGGCGGTACCGGCCTCGCGCCTATCCTGTCGATTGCGCGCGATGCGCTATCCCGCGGCCTGCTTCGCAAGCAGCGTCTGGATATTTTTATCGGAGTAAGGACGCCCGCCGACATTTTCGCGACCGCGTCCCTCCAAGAGCTCATTGAGGCGGCTGGAGGGGCGGTGCGAGTTACCTGGGCCATTTCGGAAGCGGGCGAGTTCGCGGATTGGAAAGGCGAACGCGGCTATGTACATGAGGTGGTCGCCCGCAGTGCGGGAGACCTTTCTGCGCGCCAGGTCTATATGGGGGGGCCGCCCGCCATGATTGATGCCATGGTACGTTTGCTGCTCAAGTCACGGGTTAAGCGATCCCAGATTCGCTTCGACAAATTCGCTTAATCCTCACGGATCAGATGATGGGACAAGCATATGGAACAGGACAGCAAGGGCCAGGCAAAGGGCGCCCTCATGAAGTCGCTTGACAATGCATTGACGCTTCTTGAGCAATTTACCCCCGAGGCG